>PSKS01000016.1:0-47962 GCA_040289115.1 Chloroflexota bacterium | reverse complement strand
CCACGGCCACGTCGGCGGCGTCTTCCCGCTCCGCCAGGAAGGCCACCAGCCGACCGTCGGGGGAAAAGGCCGGGGCCCGCTGGCGCCCGTCACCCTCGGCCAGCCGCCAGGCCCGGCCTCCGGCCACGGACACTGCCCAGAGCTTGCCGTCGGCGGCCGAGTAAACCACCCAACGGCCGTCGGGCGACCAGTCGAAGGTCCCGCCCCCATAAGCGGCGGCCGGGGCGGCGGGCGGGTCGGTGGTAAGCGCCCGGGCCGGTCCACCCGGCCGGGGAACCACCATAAGGGCGCCCCGGCCGTCGTAAGATTCCAAATAGGCGACCCAGCGGCCGTCAGGGGAAACCTTGGGCTCGGCCAGGTTCCGCACCTCGGCAGCCATGGCCGGGGTAAAGGCTGGCTCCCAGAGGCCGGGCCGTTGGTAGGTTTTACTGGCCATTGGCCCCTCCGACGATTTGCCATTCCCGGCCCAGGTCTCCGAGGCCCTCGCACCCGGCTGGAGTTAGCACCACCGCATCCTCGATTTTGACGTGGCCCACCTCGGGGTGGCGGAACTCCGTCTCGACCGAGAGGACCATTCCCGCCTCGAGGGGCCGGGGATTATCGGGGTTAATGCGGGGCTCCTCGTGGGAGACCATCCCAATACCGTGGGCCACGAACCGGCCGTAGGCCCGGAAAGGCAGGGCGGCCACGGCCTCCTGGCCGAGGCGAAGCAGTTCGTTGGCCGGCAGGCCAGGCCGGATGGCCCGCCGGACCCGGTCCTGAACTTCGAGGCAGGCCGAATGGAGCTCCTGGGCCAGGGGCGGGGGCTCGCCTAAAGAACCCATCCGACAGATGTCAGCCAGGTAGTCTTTATCTTCGCCCCCGGCGTCGATGTGGAGCACCTGACCCTCTTCCCAACGGACCGCCGCGGGGGCCCGGAGCATCCCGGGGCCGGCGGCCGTAAAGGCCCAGAGAAAGACTAGATCCCTGGCCGTCATTTCCAGCTCCACCTGCCGGGCTACCTCCCGGGTGGTAATCCCGGGCCTCCCGACTCGGAAGGCCGCCACGATGGCCTGGGCCGTCCGGTCGTGGACGGAGCGCAGGTGGTCGATTTCGGCCCGGGTTTTGACTGCCCGCAGCTCCGTTAGGACCGGGGAGGCGTCAACAAAGGTGGCGCCGGGGAGTCCCCGACGAAGGGCGGCGAAGGCGTCGGCCGGCAGGAAACCGAACTCCACGCCGATTGTGGCGTTGCGGTAGCCCCGCTTGGCGGCTACCTCGGCGGCCTTCTCGGCGGCGGCAACGGTTCCGGCTGGGGTAGCGTAACGGTCGACCACCCAGAGGCCCTCAGCCTGCTGCTGGCCTTCCTCCCCGTGACGGCCGACGTAGAAGGCCCGGTTGAAGTCCCCCCGGGGCAGGCCGAGCAGGGGGAGGTACTGGGAATCGGCGAAACGGGTTGTGCGCTCGTAGAAGTGGAAGTAGTAGCCGGTAAGGTAGCGGAGGTTGTGGCGGCTGTTTACCAGGAGCAGGTCGATGCCGGCCCTGGCCATCAGTTCCGAAAGCTTGGCCCGGTCCCAACCGAACATGAGCTGGCCTCCTAAAAGGGGACTGAAAGATTTTAGCCCAAACTTGGCCCGCGGTGCCTTGACGGCTATTAAAAAGTTTGCTAATTATTAGTTAGTAACTTTTAATAAGGAGGCTAAGTCTTGAGCTGGAGCATTGACCCTGCCCACTCCGTCGTCGGCTTCTCCGTCCGCCACATGATGGTCTCCCGGGTCCGGGGCCGTTTCGGTAAGTTCGAGGGAACCCTCGACCTCGACGAGGAACGCCCCGAGCGGTCGTCGGTGGAGTTTGCTGTCTACGTCGACAGCATCGATACCGGCGTCCCCGCCCGGGACGACCACCTGCGGTCGGCCGACTTCTTCGACGTGGCCAACTTCCCCACCATGACGTTCCGCAGCACCTCCGTGGAGCGCATCGGCCCCAACGTCTACCGGGTTAAGGGTGACCTGACCATCAGGGGAACTACCCGGCCGGTGGAACTGGAGGTTACCGACGAGGGCCGCAACAAGGACCCCTGGGGCAACCTGCGGTGGGGATTCAGCGCCCGCACCGCCATAAACCGCAAGGACTTCGGCCTAACCTGGAACGTGCCCCTGGAGGCCGGCGGCTGGCTAGTAGGCGACCAAGTAAACATCGAAATCGAACTTCAGGCCGTAAAGCAGGTAGCCACCCAGGTGGCCTAAGCCAGCTTAAAGCCCGTTTGGGGGTCGGCGGCAGGTTAACCTGCCGCCGACCCCGCCCTTTTGGGCCAAGGTTCCCGCGCCTTCCGAACAAAGGTGAATATTTATTAGGGCACGTCCGGCCACCATCTGAAGGTTAGCCTGTGGGTCTGAGTGGGCCAGCTAACCCAGAGTCTGGGCAAACCGGCCGTCCTTGCGGCGGTTCTTGGCCATTTGTCCCGGCCGCCTTTGCTGGGCCCCAGGTTGGCCTCAGTCGAGCAGGCGACCGAAGGGCTCAGGGGGCGTTGGCCGAAACTATTGTGGCCTTGGGGGTGGCAGCCGGAATTTTTGATGCATCTTCCCCCTTCGGGGCCGTTTTGCCGAGGTGGGAGCCAGGCGGGTATAATTTGTGGATAATAAGTGGCTAATCGGGAGGCGCGGTGTTCAGCCCCATAAATTCCATCCTCGGCTTCTTTTCTTACGATATCGGCATCGACCTCGGCACCGCCAACACCCTGGTTATGGTCAAGGGCAAGGGCATTATCATCAACGAGCCCTCTGTGGTGGCCATCGACAAGCGGACCGGCAAGGTGCAGGCCGTAGGTGCCGAGGCAAAACGGATGGTGGGTCGCACCCCGGCCAGCATCATCGCCGTGCGGCCCCTCAAAGACGGGGTGATCTCCGACTTTGAGACCACCGAGCGAATGCTTAATTACTTTATCACTAAAGTTCATGAGAAGTTCAGCTTCATGGTCCCCAGGCCTCGGGTAGTTATCGGCATTCCCAGCGGCTGTACCGAGGTCGAAAAGCGGGCCGTTCGAGATGCCGCCCTGAATGCCGGGGCCCGGGAGTGCTACCTTATCGAGGAGCCCATGGCCGCGGCCATTGGGGCGGGCCTTCCTGTTATGGAGGCTACGGCCAGCATGATTGTCGACATCGGGGGCGGCACCACCGAGGTTGCGGTCATCGCCCTAGGGGGGATTGTTGCCAGCAAGTCGACCCGGGTGGCCGGGGACGAGATGGACGAGGAGATAATCAACTACTGCCGCCAGCACTACAGCCTGCTCATCGGGGAACGGATGGCCGAGGAGGTCAAGATCGCGGCCGGCTCGGCCTTCCCCCTCGATGAGGAGATTGAGGTTGTCCTGCGGGGCCGGGACGTTGTGACCGGCCTGCCCAAGGAGGTTACGGTCAGCAGTGTCGAGATTCGGGAGGCGATCTCGGGCCCGGTCCAGGCCATCGTTGACGCCGTCAAAACCACCCTTGAAATCACGCCCCCAGAACTGGTGGCTGACCTGATGGACCGGGGGATCGTCCTGGCCGGGGGTGGGTCCCTCCTGCGGGGGATCGACCGCCGGATCGCCTACGAAACGAAGGCCAAGGTTTACGTGGCAGACGATCCCCTCACCTGCGTCGTTCGGGGTACTGGGGTGGTCCTGGAGGACCTCGACCGGCTGCGGAAGGTGCTCGTCGAGGTCCAGACCACCCGTCCATTTCGGTTCGCCTGAAAGATGCGTCCTCCCGCTGGCCGGGTTATCCTGCTCGCCGCCCTTTTCTCGCTGGCCGTCGGGCTGACCCAGCCCTTCTGGGGTAGCCAGGCCAACGGCGTCGCCTGGGGACGGCTGTGGGATATCGTTTTGCCGGGAACCAGCGCCATCACGGATTTCGTCGAGCCAGCCGCCGGCATTCTGACGGGCCTGGGGCGAATTCAGGAGCTGGAGGAAGAAGCCCGCCAGCTCCGGGCCGAAGTCGACCGCCTCCGGGGGGAGCTTACCCGCCTGCGGGAGGTGGAGGAAGAAAACCAGCGCCTGCGTGAGCTTCTCGGAGCCAAGCGGCGCAACCCTAACTTTCAGTTCGCCCTGGCCGACGTCATCGGCCGTGAACCAGCACCCTTTGTTGAGGCCGTAATTGTCAACAAGGGGTCTCAGGACGGGATCGAGCCTGGGATGGTGGTGGTGGGGGCTGCGGGCCTCTTGGGGAAGGTCGTTAAGGTTTCGGCCGGCACGGCCCGGGTGTTGCTTTTGACCGACCCCAGCAGCGCCGTGGCCGCTCGGATTCAGCGGAGCGATGCCCGGGAAATAACGGGCCTGGTGGTCGGCCAAGGCCAGGGGCGGCTGCTGATGCGTTACATCGCCCAGGGGGAGCCCCTTCAGGTTGGGGACCAGGTGGTGACTTCGGGCCTGGGTGAGACTTTCCCGAAGGGGCTGGCCATCGGGCGGGTGGTGCAGGTCCGCCGCCTGGATGTGGAGCCCTTCCAGGAGGCCGTTATTGAGCCAGCGGTTGCCCTGGGCCGGCTAGAAAATGTCCTTATAATCACCAACTTCCGACCGCCCCGCCTGGACTGATGGGGATTATCTGGCTTTTCCCAGGAATCTTGCTGGCCGCCTGGGTGCAGGTTACCGCCCTGGGCGGGTTCGGGCTGCTGGGGGCCCGGCCTAATCTGGTTCTGGTGGGCATCCTGGCGGCCGCTTTGGTTCGGGGTCCCGTTGGGGCCCTGATGTTAAGCACCTTTGCGGCCACCCTGATGGCTGCCGTAAGTGCTGCCCCCGGGCCCCTCTGGTTCTTGGCTTACCTTCCGGCCGGTCTGGCGGCCGCCATCCCGGAGGGGGCCCTTAACCGCCAGAACCCGGTCGTGGTGGTCTTCCTGGCACTGGGGACGGCGCTTCTGTTCGACCTGGTCTTTTTCGTGGGGTTGAGCGCCGCCGGCTGGCGGCTCGATGTTGAGCCGCCATTGGGTGCCCGGCTTCTGCTGGACGGCATCTTCAACGGCCTCCTTATCATTCCGGCTGTCTGGTTGGTTCGGCGGCTGGCGGCCCCAACTCCGGCCTACCGCTGATGTGGGGAATCCTCCGGCGCGACCGACGCTGGAAGCCGAAGAAGCGGCCGGCTCCGGTTAACCCGGCCCTGCGGACCCGGCTTAAGTTTCGGGCGTTCCAGGGGGTTATCATCCTCGGTTTTTTGGTTCTGGCCGTCCAGCTCTGGAAACTGCAAGTCGTTATGGGCGACTATTATCGGACGCTGGCCGACAACAACCGGCTCCGGCTGATTCCAGTCCCCGCCCCTCGGGGGGTCATCTACGATGCGCGGGGGAACCTGCTGGTCCGCAATATCCCCAGCTTTTCGGTAACGGTTATGCCGGCCGACTTACCCCGGGACCGTCAGTCAGAAGTGGCCGGCCGGCTGGCCCGGATTCTTAACGTCTCGGCCGCCGAGATTTCTCAGAAAATCGACGAGCGCCGGCGCCAGGACCCCTTCAGCCCGGTGGCCATAAAGGATAACGTGGACCAGAAGACGGCCTTTGTCATCGAGGAGAATCAAGAGAGCCTGCCCGGGGTTCAGGTGCAGGTTCAGGCGATCCGGCAGTATCTGGAGGGCCCCCTAATGGCCCACATCCTCGGGTTTACCGGCCGGATCGACGCCGAAGAGTATGCACAACTGCGTCAGGAAGGCTACTACCTTAACGACCAGCTGGGCAAGCAGGGCATCGAGGCCAGCTACGAGCGGGAGCTTCGGGGCAAGCCGGGGCGGGAGGAGGTGGTGGTGGATGCCAGCGGCCGCAAGGTGGAGGTGCTGCAGCGGGAAGACCCGGTGCCCGGCAACAACCTGGTTCTGAGCATCGACCTGGAGCTTCAGCGGGTTGTTTATCAGGCTCTTAAGGCGACTATGGGCCGTTCGGACCACGCCGCGGCGGTGGTGGTGAACGCTAAGACCGGGGAAATTCTGGCGATGGTGGCCATCCCCGACTACGATAACAACCTCTTCTCGACGGGGATCGGGACCCGGGAGTGGGAGGCGCTCCTAGAAGACCCCCGCCGCCCTCTGGTTAATGCCGCCATCGGGGGAGCCTGGGCCCCCGGCAGTACCTTCAAGCTGGTCACCGGCGCCGCCGGCCTGCAGGAGGGGATCGTAACCGCTAACACCGTGATTTACAGCCCGGGCTACATCCGGATCACAAATGAGGTGAACCCGGCGGTGCCCTTTATCTTCCGGGATTGGGCGGCCCTGGGTGCCCTCAACTTGAGGCGGGCACTGGCCATGTCCTCGAACGTGTACTTCGGCTGCGTCGCCGGAGGCTGCCCGGACCAGCGGATTCGGGGCCTGGGGATCGACCGGCTGGCCGAATATGCCCACCGGTTCGGCTTCGGGGAAAAGACGGGTATCGACCTGCCCGGTGAGGCAGAGGGGACCATTCCCAGCAACGACTGGTATCGGAAGGTCCGGGGCGAGCCGGCCTACCTGGGGGATGTTTATAACGCCGGCATCGGCCAGGGGGAGGTTACGGTTACCCCCATGCAGCTGGCCATGGCCACCGCTGCCGTCGCCAACGGTGGCAAGCTTCTTAAACCGCAGCTAGTGCGGGAAATTAAAGACGCCGAAGGCCGCACCGTCTGGCGGTTCGAACCGGTGGTGCGCCGGGAGGTGGGTGTCCGGCCCGAGTATTTAGAGCTGATCCGGGCCGGGATGCGCGACGGGGTAACCAGCGGCATCGTGACGGTGGTAAATATTCCGGGGGTGGCGGTGGCCGGAAAGACTGGGACGGCCGAGTGGGGGCCCATTAATGCCCGGCGCTACCACGGCTGGTTTACCGGGTTTGCCCCCTATGATGACCCTGAAATCGTCGTGACGGTCTTCCACGAGCTGAGCCAGGGTGGGTCCTTTACGGCCGCCCCCGCCGCCCGCCAGATCTTCGAATTCTATTTTAGCCGCAAACGGGGTTAAATGGACCTAAGGCTTATGCGCCGCTTCGACCCGTGGCTCCTGGCCGCGGCTGCCGGACTTTTAGCCTACGGACTGGTGATGATCTGGAGTGCGGCCGCCAGCGGTAACACCCCGGATGACCCCCTCGAATCCCCCGTTGCCCGCCAGTTACTCTTCGGGCTGGCCGGCCTCGTCCTATTTTTCCTGGTGTGTTTCGTGGACTATCGGCTCTTCGGCCACCTGGCTGAAACCTTTTACGCCGTTACTATCGCCCTGCTGGTACTGGTGCTCCTGGTGGGGGACCCAACCTACGGGGCCCGCCGCTGGATAAACTTCGGGCCGGTGCCCGTTCAGCCTTCGGAGTTGGCCAAGCTTACCCTTATCCTTACCCTCGCCAAGATTTTCACCGTCTATCAAGAGCAGGTAAAGAGCTTGCGGGTCTTTGGGTTAAGCCTTGGGGCAACGGTGCCCTTTTTGGTTTTGGTCTACGCCCAGCCCGACCTGGGCACCGACCTGGTCCTTGGGGCCATCTGGTTTGGGATGGCCGTTATGGCGGGCGTCCGCCTGAGGTACCTGCTGGGGCTGGCGGTGGTGGGGATTGCGTCGGCGCCGCTGGCCTTTCGTTATCTGCTCCGGGACTACATGAAAGAGCGGCTTATGGTCTTTTTCAACCCGATGCTGGACCCGCTGGGGGCCGGGTACAACGTGCGCCAGTCGGAGATAAGCGTGGGGTCCGGGGGACTTTTCGGCCGGGGCTTGGGCCAGGGCTCCCAGACACAGCTTAACTTTTTACGGGTCCAGTATACGGATTTTATCTTCAGCGTCATCGGGGAGGAGCTGGGGTTTGTGGGGGCGATGGTCCTTTTCGGCCTCTTCATCTTGCTGCTCTTCCGGGGCATCCGGGTCGGGATGCTGGCTAGGGACGACTTCGGCCGGCTGGTGGCCACCGGCATCGTGGTCCAGATCTTCGTTCAGGCCTTTATCAACATCGGGGCCAACAGCCGCCTTCTACCCGTTACGGGCATCCCCCTGCCCCTTATAAGCTACGGCGGAAGCTCCCTTCTTACAACCCTGCTGTCCCTGGGACTGCTGGAGAGCATCGTGATGCGGCACAAACGGCTGGGGTTCGATTAAAATAACTAAAGCATGCTGGACTGGAAGTTCACCCGAATTCAACTGGAAAACGGGTTACGGGTAATAGCGGCCGAACAACCCGGAGCCCTATCGGTGGCCGTTC
Source organism: Chloroflexota bacterium (assembly GCA_040289115.1). GTDB lineage: Bacteria > Chloroflexota > Dehalococcoidia > JAUQQI01 > JAUQQI01 > JAUQQI01. The sequence goes on along the minus strand of PSKS01000016.1, from coordinate 39,829 downwards.
GGCTTTTTGTGGCCGTCGGAAGTCGCTACGAGCCGGATAATCTGGCCGGCATCTCACACCTGCTGGAGCACATGGTCTTTAAGGGTACGAAGAAGCGGCCGACGGCCCGGCAGGTTAGCGAGGCGATTGAGGGCATCGGGGGGCAGCTTAATGCCGCCACCGGTTTTGAATACACCAACTTCTACGCCAAGGTGACCCCGGAGCACTTGGAGACGGCGGTCGACGTCGTCTCCGACCTGGTTTTGAACCCGCTGCTGGACCCGGCGGAGTTGGAGCGGGAGAAAGGGGTCATCCAGCAGGAGATAAGCCGCTACGAGGACCAGCCAGAAACTTATGTCTCGCTGCTCTTTCAGCGGCTCCTTTTCCCCGACGATCCCCTCGGCCGGCCCATTATCGGGTTCCGGGAGACGGTGGCTGGGGTTCGGCGGGAGGATCTGACGGCTTTTTTGGAGTTCCATTACCGGCCCCAGCGGGCGGTTCTGGTGGGGGCGGGCCGGCTGGACGCCGAGGAGCTGGCGGAGCTGGCCAGGTCGTACCTGGGGGAGTGGCCACCAGGACCGGAGCGGCCCGAACCGGCGTTTAAGCCGACTGCCGGCCCCCGGGTTGTGGTGGGGGATAAGCCAACGAACCAGGTTCATATAAACCTAGGGGTCCAGGCTTATTCCCTCTGGCACCCGGACCGATTTGCGGCCATGGTTATGAACTCGGTTTTGGGCGAAGGGATGAGCTCCCGGCTCTTTTTAAACGTTCGGGAGCGGTTGGGGCTGGCCTACTCGGTCTATTCGTACGTTGCCGGGCACAAATATACGGGCCAGCTGGTCGTTTACGCCGGCCTCGACCCCGGGCGGTTCGACCTGGCCCTTACCACGATCCTCACCGAGCTTGACCGCCTCCGGCAGGAGCCGGTGCCAGCCGACGAGCTGGCCCGGGCCAAGGAGCGGCAGAAGGTGACCCTGATGTTCCAGCTGGAGCGGTCGGAGAACCTTTCGGCCTACTACGGCCTTCAGGAGGCTGTCCTCGGACAGATCATGACGCCTCAGGAGCGGCTGGAGCGGATCGAGGCGGTGACCGCCGATGACGTCCTCCGGGTCGCCCGGGACCTTTTCCGAACGGAGCGGCTGCGCCTGAGCCTGGTCGGCCTCAATCGTCCCCCCGACGAGCTGGAGGCAAAGCTTACCCTCTAGCAGCGGGCTACGTCAGCCTTAAGGTGTCCAGCAGGCCGCGGTACCCCCAGGCCATCCCCACAACGGCTCTTACCCGGCAGGCAGAGGGCCGGGAGCGTTAAGGTCCCAGTAGCGAAAGGCGAGCCCGAGCCCCCCAGCACGCTAATGGCCAAGAGGTGCCGCCAGCCGACTGGGAAGGGCTGGCGGACCGAGTTAAGGCTCAGCCTTACCGACTCGAACCATCGGGCCGCAAACCGGGCAACAACCGCTACGGCCCAAGCGACCATGCCAGGTAGACGAAACTGGTTCCCGCCGGCGCTGGCAAATGCGAGGGCCGTTTCCCCAAGGCTGACAATCAGCCATGGAAACCTCGGAGTCGGCCGCGGGCAATGTCTCGGTTGGTTCGGGGCCTCCCCGACCCCGTCAAAAGACCCGGGAACCGACCAAACTGGCCGGGACACAAAGGAGCAGTCCAGGTACGGGCAGGCGGTGTCGGTGGGTACTGGATCCAGGAGATGCTGGCCCCCGACAACCAGAAGCGAACTCAAGAGGGCCGCCATCAGTTAAAGGTTTTGGCCGCAATCATAAAGAAATATGCCCCGGTGGAGGCCGGAGCCTCGAGGTAGAACCGACGGAGAACTCGCTCCACCGGCCAGAGGTTCCAGGTCCAGGGCGCTAATACCCAGCGACCGAGGAGCTTTTTAAATCCAAGGGCAGGGACGCCGTAAAGATGGCCCCATTCCAGCAGGGCCACGGCCCCCGGCGAGAAGTAATAGCGATACTCCAGGGGTTCGAGGCCCACTGCCCTCAATCGGGTGGCCCACCAGGCCGGGCTTTCACAGGTAAAGTGGCGGGAGATGCGGTTAAAAAACCGCCGGTAGGCTGCGGCCAGACGGCCAAGTCCCAGTCGCTCAAGGATTCGGCCGACGGATAAATATTCGGCAAAGTGCTCGCTGGGGACGGAGAAGACCAGTCGGCCACCGGGCTTCAGCACGCGGCTCACCTCGGCCAGGACGGCCTCAACCCCGGGAATGTGCTCGAGAACGGAGTTGCTCACCACGGTGCCGAAAACTTCCGAGCGAAAGGGTAGGTAGGCGGCGTCGGCCCGGACCACGGCGCGGTAGACCCGCCGGCGGACGGCCTCCCGCAGGGCCCCGGCGGACAGGTCCATACCAACCGGGGTCAGGGCCGACAGGGCAAGGCTGGCGAAATGCCCGTCCCCGCACCCAAGGTCTAGGACAGGACCCGACAGGCACAGGCCCCGGTAGAATCGTGCCTCCACGGACCTAAGCAGTGCCCGGAAAGCCGGGACTTCCCGCAGGTGGGCCCAGAGGAGGTCCTCGTTCGATGGCACCGGGGCCCTACGGGGAAGCACGCCGTTCGAGTAACGTTTTAAAAAGCTCCTCATAGGCGGCTACGGTGCGCCCGGTACTGTAATGGCGCTCGACTTCCTCCCGGGGCCGGATGTAGGCTTCCCGGTGGGCTAGCACTTCAAGGATGGCGTCGGCCAGGGCCCGGCCGTTGCGGGGCGGAACGGTCCGGCCCATGCCGGTGGTGGCCGTCGGGACCCGAACGCCGGGCAGGTCGCTGACCACTACCGGGGTGCCGCAGAGCATTGACTCGACCTGGACCAGGCCGAAAGATTCGGTGGCATTGATGCTGGGCAGGACGGTTACGTGGCAGTTGGCGAAGAAGGCGGCGGTCTCGGCGGGGTCTAGGACCCCGACGAAGGTCCAGTGGTGCCGGTAGCGTTCGAAGCGGGGCCGAAGCCGCCGGGCGTAGGCGGCCTCACCAACCACGTTCTGATAGGGTCCGGCGAAGAGGACCCGAGTATTGGGGTAAACGGCCAGAATGTAGGGGAGCGCCTCCAGAAGGTACTCCACACCCTTCTCCGCGGCCAGCCGGGCCATCATCCCAACGACGACCTGCCCGTCGAGGCCCCATTTCTGGCGGAAGGCCGCCACACGGTCGGGTTCGGGTACGGGAAGCTGAACCGGTGGTGGGATGATCCGAACCTTGCGCATGTATCTTGAAAGATATGGGGAGTGGCGGGCATAGTCGTCGGTGTAGGTCACGATGGCATCAGCCGTCCAGGCCGCCACATGGTTCATCAGGTGCACCACCAGGTTGGCAGCCCGGTTTAGAAGGCCCGGGGGCAGGCGGATATCGCAGTGATAGGTGAGCACCACCGGCTTACCGAAGAGCCGGCCCCGCAGACCGATGCCGGCGGCGTCGAATTGTGGCAGGTGCAACCAAACGACCTCGGCCCAGCGGACGAGTTTCGTGGCCCAGAGGCCGATGGTGGGCATGACCACGCCCTTGCTTATGCGCATGAGGACCGGTACCCGTCTGACCTTAACGCCTTCCCGCACCTCAACCAGGGGCAGGGCGGGGTCGTACTGGGAAGTAAGAATCTGCACCTCGTGGCCCCGGGCGGCCAGGGCCCCGGCCACCCGTTCTACGTAGATGGTGAGGCCGCTGATATGAGGCCGGTAGTAGGTGAGGGCAATGAGGATCTTCACCGGGCCGTTCGGTCTGCCGCAAGCTGGTCGCGGTGGGACCGAACCCAATCGGCCAGGATTCGCAGGCCCTCCCGCACACCGACCTTGGGCCGCCAGCCCAAGTCTTGCATTGCCCGCCGAATATCGCTTACGTACACCTTCTGGTCCCCAGACCGCCAGGATGCAAAGGTCGGCGGGGACAAGGAAGCGCCCAGGACATCCGCCAGAAGGGGCCCGAACTCGTGCCAGACCGAGAGGGTATTTTCCGGCCCGCCCCCGATGTTGTATACCCGGCCGGCCGTGACGTCGATGCGGTCTATCGCCGCCCGCATGGCCGCCACCAGGTCGGTTACGAACAGGACATCTCGCACCTGTTTTCCGTCGCCGTAGATGGTGATGGCTCGGCCGGTAACAGCTGAAATTACAAAATGGGCCACCCACCCCTGGTCCTCGGTCCCGAACTGATGGGGACCGTAAATGCAGGACATTCGGAAGACCACCGTAGGCAGCCCGTAAACCCGGGCGTAGTCCCGAACATACTGGTCGGCCGCCCCCTTGGAACAGCCGTAAGGGGAATGAAAATCGAGGGGCTGAGTTTCGTCGATTCCCCAGGGCCGGTCGGCATAGCTGTAGCGGGTAGCCTCCTCGACTACCGGAACCCCGGCCAGCGCGCCGTAGACTTTGTTGGTCGACGTGTAAAGGAGGGGACGGTGGGGGCCAGACTGCCGGATCGCTTCCAGCACATTCAGGGTGCCCAGGGCGTTGACCTCGAAATCAGCTCGGGGGTCTGCCAAGGAAGTGGTAACCGCTACCTGGGCAGCCAGGTGGAAAACGACGTCTGCCCACCGGACGGCTTCGCGGACGGCCGAGAAATCCCGGATATCTGCCCGGGTAAAGGTGACCCGTTCGGGGTACCGGCGTTTAAGCCAGCTCAGGTTCCACTCTGTTCCCGGCCGGGTCAGTAGGTCGAAAACGTGGACCTTCCAGCCGTCGGCGGCCAGGACGGCCGCCAGGTTGACCCCGATAAAACCCGCGCCCCCGGTGATGAGGGCCTGCCTGGACATAACATTACCTCAGAAGGATTATAAGGCCTGACGGGCCAGTGGGGGTCCGGGCCGGAAAATCTGCCCGGCCTCTCAAGGGGATAAAGCAGCCCGCCGGCGGGCAAGTTCGGCCTCGAGCTCGGGAGGAAGGGGGGAAGTAAACTCCAGCCAACGCCCGGTCCGGGGGTGGGGAAATCCCAGGTAAAACGCGTGCAAAAAATGCCGATTTAGGGTCGGGCACGGGCGGCCGTATAGGGCATCCCCTGCCAAAGGGTGACCGAGGCTGGAGAAGTGGACCCGGATCTGGTGGGTCCGGCCGGTCTCGGGCCAGACCTCCACCAGGGTTGCACCCGTCAAATATTGTAAGACCCGGTAGCGGGTTACGGCCGACCGGCCGGTCCCCACCGCCATTCGGGTCCGGCGGCGGGGATCCCGACCCACCGGGGCGTCGATGACTCCCTCGGGCGGGGTAAGTCGGCCTTCGACCAGGGCTAGGTAGCCCTTCTTAAAGCGGCGGGCCTTCAGGTCGGTCTGGAGGCGGCGGTGGGCGGCCTCATTCTTGGCCGCAACCATTAGACCCGAGGTGTCCTTGTCCAGCCGGTGAACGATGCCGGGCCGCTCGCCGGGAGTAGGGGCCCAACCCAGGTAGGCCACCAGGGCGTTGGCCAGGGTGTCGGCGTGGTGGCCGGCGCCCGGGTGGACCACGAGCCCGGCCGGCTTATCGATAACTAGCAGGTCTTCGTCTTCGTAAACTACCTTGAGGGGCAGGGGAGTCGGCACGACCTCGGGGGGTGGTTTGGGGGTAACCTCGACCTCGATAAGCTCGCCGCCCCGCAGCCGGTGGGCCGGCTTGGTAACCGCAGTCCCGCCCACCTTAACCCGCCCGTCCCGAATCAGCTCCTGGATCCGGCTCCGGGAAAGGTCGGGACATTGGGCGGCCAGGAAGCGGTCGAGACGTTCGCCGGGGCCCTGGGCCGTGAACCGGCGGACTTCAGGCCTCGCCCCGGCGGTCACCGGCGGTCGTGGGAGCATGTTCGACCGGCCCACGGCCCTTAATAAGGTCCGGCCAGAGGAGGCTTACGGCCAGCAGGACCGCCCCAACAGTTATGGCCGAATCGGCAACGTTAAAGACCGGCCAGAAACGCAGGTCGATAAAGTCGGTTACGTAGCCCTGCCAGATGCGGTCAATCAGGTTGCCGACGGCCCCGCCCAGTTGAAGGCCCAGGGCGGCCCGCAGGACCCAGGCCCCCTCGGACAATTTCCGGTAGTAATAGATGATCAGCCCGATGGCAAAGAACGCCACGAACGTAAGGATCACACTCTGGTTGGTGAAGAGCCCAAAGGCCGCCCCGGTATTGGTTACGTGGGTAAGCCGGACCGGCCATTCGGCCGGGAAAGAATCCCCCGGCGGCAGGTGGGTCCGAACCAGGGCCTTGGTTACCTGGTCAGCGATGAGGATACCCCCGCCGACCAAAAGGACGTCTAGGGATTTGCGGGCCGGGCTGCGCATCGGCTAGCAGGGGAATGCCGGTTCTTCGAGGAGCATTCGGAGCTGGCGGGCAGTCTGGATCGCCTGGGCCTGGAAGTGGTTGTTGGCAAAGACGAAGGTTCGCTCCGTGAGGCCGGCGATGTGGCGGATTTTCGGGACCCACTCCGCCAGCTCCTCGACGGAGTAGGTGTAATCGTAGCGCTCGTAGGCGTGCTCGTGTTTCCACCACTTGGCCTTGTTCCGGCCGTGGAAGCGGACGTAACCTACCGGCCCGGTCGCCTCGGCCACCGGGGGGAGAAGGCCGGGGAGCTGGGGTTCGTCGACGCAGCAGAAGCCCACGCCCAGCCGGCGGAGCCGCCCGAAGGTTTCCGGGCACACCCACCCCGCGTGGCGGAACTCGACCACCAGGGGCAAGTCGGCGGCCAGTTCCCGGAGCCGGGCGATGTGATCCCAGGCTTTAGGGTCGGGCCGGAAGCTGTTGGGAAACTGGGCGAGCAGGGCCCCCAGCTTTCCGGCGGCGATGATGGGGTCGAGGGCGACCCGGAACTGGCGAAAGACCTCGGCCCCGTCGGCCGTTCGCTCGTGGGTGAGCTCCCGGGGGAGTTTCACGGCGAAGAGAAAGCCAGCCGGAACCCGCCGGGCCAGGGCGGCGGTGGTCCGGACGCTGGGGATTGCGTAGTAGGTGGAGTTAATCTCGACGGTGTTAAACTCCTGGGCGTAATACTCCAACCAGCCCCGACGGGGCAATTCGGCCGGGTAGTAAGGCCCCACCCAGTCGTCGTAGCTGAAGCCCGAGGTCCCGATATAGACCATCCCAACTAAAGTCTAGCAGATGCTACCCGTTGATCACGGTATCGGGGTAAGTCTAAACTCTGTCTGGTTAGATACTTTTTACCCCGGAAAGGAGGACCCCACGGTGACCACGGTACGGGTTGTAGCCGGTAATATTGCCGAGGCCCAGGTGGACGGGCTGGTGGTGAACCTTTTCGAGGGCGTAACCCGCCCGGGTGGGGCAACGGGGGCGGTGGATCGCGCCCTTGGGGGTGAGGTCAGCCGGCTCATCGCCAAAGGCTACATTAAGGGCAAACTTAACGAAACTTTTGTAATCCCAACCTTTGGCCGGATTCCGGCCGATAACGTGCTGGTGGTTGGCTTGGGGAAATCTTCGGAATTTGACCTGGACCGGGTCCGGCAGGTGTCGGCTACGGCCGCCAAGACTTTGCGGAAGGCTGGTTGTCAGAAAATCGCCACCATCGTCCACGGGGCCGGCATCGGCGGCCTAGACCCCGCGGCGGCCGCCCAGGCCCTGACGGAAGGTACCCTGTTGGGCCTCTATCGTTTTGATAAATACCTGACGAACCGGGAGGAAAACGGCGGCCGCCTCGAGGAAGTTCAGGTGGTCGAGTTCGATGCCACCAAGGTTCCAGCCTTGACCGAGGGGGTCGAGCGGGGCCGTATCATCGCCGAGGCGGTGAATTTTGCCCGGGACCTGGTTAACGAGCCGGCCAACGTGCTTACCCCCACCGAGATGGCCAATCGGGCCCGGGAGCTTGCCGACCGTTACGGACTGGAATACGAGATTCTGGACCGGGAGCAGATGGAGTCCCTGGGGATGGGGGCTTTCCTGGCCGTGGCCGCCGGCAGCGCCCAGCCGCCCAAGCTTATCGTCCTCAAATACTGGGGCACCGACCGCTCCCAAGCGCCCATCGCCTTCATCGGGAAGGGCATAACCTTCGATACCGGCGGCATCTCGATGAAGCCGGCCCAGGGAATGGAGGAGATGAAGACGGACATGTCCGGGGCGGCGGCCGTGCTCGGGGCGATGCAGGCGATCGCCCGGCTCAAGCCGAAGCTGAACGTTATCGGCCTGGCCGGCTGCACCGAGAATATGCCCTCGGGCACGGCGACCCGGCCCGGAGATATTGTCCGGGCGATGAACGGCACCACCGTGGAGGTCATCAACACCGACGCTGAGGGCCGGCTGGTGCTGGCCGACTGCGTCTGCTACGCCCGAAAGCTGGGGGCCCGGGCCATCGTGGACCTGGCGACCCTCACCGGGGCCTGCGTCATTGCCCTGGGCACCGTGACCAGCGGGGCCTTTACGAACAACCCCGAGCTCCTGGGCAAGGTGAAGACCGCGGCCGACGCAGCCGGGGAGAAAATCTGGGAGCTGCCCATGTTCGAGGAGTACCGGCAGCAGCTTAAAAGCGACTGCGCCGACCTTAAGAACGTGGGCGGCCGGGAGGCCGGGGCCATTACCGCGGCCTACTTCATTCGGGTGTTTGCCGAGGACACGCCCTGGGTCCACCTGGACATTGCCGGTACGGCCCGGGCCGAGAAGGAACAGCCTTATATTCCCAAGGGCGGCACCGGCGTCGGCGTCCGCACCCTGGTGGAGCTGGCCCTGCGGGAGGCGGGGCAGGCTTAACCGCCCGCCGGGAGCCCGATGTTTAAGGGGACGTTGTGGTCGAAATAGCGGGTAACCATCACGTGCCCAAGGGCCAGCATAACTTCCCGCAGCAGCCGGCCGGTCCGCTCCCCAACCCACCAGGCGTACCAGGCTTCGGCCGCCGGGTAGTAGAAAAAGACCACCCGGGTCGACTCCCCGTCGACAATTTCTTGGCGGCCCAGGCTGATTTGGACGGCCGAGCGAAAGAGGGTTCGGTCGAAGGGATTTAGTGGGGTTGCGTCGGCGCATTGCCAGGGTCCGCCGCCCTCCCGGTCGCAGCGCTGGCCCCCGACCTGATACGTTTCCCGGACCAACCCGTCCAGGGTCACCTTAAGGTGGACCCGGTCGGGGGCCTGAGCCTCGGCCTCGGTTAGGACCCAGGCCCCTGCCCTGGTGGGGTAGGGTAGGCCGCTGGTGAGCTGCTCTTCCCAGCGCACGCCTGCAAGTCGGCCGAACTCGTCAACAGCCCGGTTCAACAGCTCGGCCGCCCCAGGGTCAGAGGCTACCCCACCGGGGCCGGGCGACCCGATTAGGAAGTAAAAGGTCTGGGCCGGCCCGCCGGCGAGGCCCACCTCGGCCCCCCACCAGCCCACCTCAAGGTCTTGGCGGGCCGAAAAGCTGGGCCGGTTATCGGCCCGGTTAAGGGGGAGGTTTATCAGGGGGCTATCCTGGTCGAGCCGCCGTAGTCGTAGGTAAAGCCCCTCGGCCGGTATCGGCTGGAGATTGCGGTCGAGGAGGGTTACCCGGAAATCGTTGGGTCCCGGCTTGAGGGGTTCAACCTCCAGCAAGATAAACCTTTCTGCGTCCAGCCGGTAACGGAGAACCTGGCCGGCAGGTCCGGGGGTGCCCACCGGGGCCGGCAGCGGGCCGCTTGCGGGCTGGCCCAAACGGATAAGGGCCAAGGACCCACCGGCAAGTAGAAGCCAAAATCCCAGCAGAAGCCAGCGCGGGCGAGGTGCAGGCATTACAACCGCTCCGGTTAGACTTTACCTCAGTTTCTGGGGTGCGGGGAATCGGGCTGGTGTAAAGGGCGGCGGTGCCGGTACAGCCTCGCGGGTGGGTAGACCCGGTCGCGGGCCTGTCGAGGGCAGTGTGGCCCATCCCTGGCGCGGGGGCCCGGGGTGTATTAAAATCTGCCACGGAGGCATCGAAAATCGAGGCCGAGGGGGCAACGGTGACCTTGTACCAGCGGCTGAGTGTATTCTCCGGTAACGCCCACCCGGAATTTGCCCGGCGAGTCTGTGAGGTCCTTGGGGTGGAGTTGGGCGGGGTGGATGTTTTCGAGTTCTCGAACGAAAACATATTTGTCCGGTATCACTCTTCGATCCGGGCCCACGATGTCTTTATTATCCAGCCTATCGCTTCGCCGGTGAACCGCAACTTGATGGAGCTTTTCATCATGCTGGATGCGGCCCGGCGGGCCTCGGCCGAGCGGATCACGGCCGTAATCCCCTATTACGCTTACGGCCGGACGGACAAAAAAGACCAGCCCCGGGTCCCTATTACTGCCCGGCTCATCGCCGACTTTCTGCAGGTGGCCGGGGCCAACCGGGTGGTAACGATGGACCTGCATGCCGGGCAGATTCAGGGCTTTTTCACGATACCCGTGGACGAGCTGACGGCCTTCTTTACCCTGGCCGACTACGTGCGCACCCGGCGGCTGCTTAATCCGGTGGTGGTTGCGGCCGACATTGGGGTTGCCAAGCGGGCCCGAAACTTTGCCGAGTATTTAAATGTGCCGACGGCCATCATTGAAAAGCGGCGGCCACCCACAGGCACCCGAGTGGAGGTGCTTACGGTCATTGGAGACGTGGCGGGCCGGGATGCGGTGGTCTTTGACGACGAGATCGACACGGCCGGAACCATGACCCGGGCGGCCGAGGCACTGCTGGCCGCCGGGGTGCGGTCAATTTATGCCGTTGCCACCCACGGGGTGTTTTCCGGCCCGGCCATTGAGCGGCTGGCCAAGGGCCCCTTTGAGGAAGTCATCGTAACCGACACGCTGCCCTTGCCGCCGGAGAAGCGGATCGGGAAGATAACCGTCCTTTCGGTTGCGCCCCTTTTCGCCGAGGCGATCCGCCGGATTCACCTGGGCCTCTCTATCGGTGAAATGTACGAGGTGCTCATCCAGTAATAGGCCCCGTCTCTACTGGCCGCCGTAAAGTAGCCGCGGAAGCCACAGGGCGAGGTCGGGGAAAAGGAAAACCAGGGCCAGGCCCACCACCTGCAAAGCCATAAATTCCAGCATGCCAGGTTAATCGCCTCTGTCCCCGAGCCATCTGACCTTCTCCTTTCTGGATCACTATTTCAATTAACGCAATACCACTGCGGTCTGTAGGATTATAATTTGTGATTAAGCCATTGTCAAGCGGGTTGCTGACCGTTATACGGAATGCCGTGACCTGCTAGTCTGGTCGGCTTTTTTGACGGGGGCATGGGGCGGCGGCTAAAATTTCGTTAAAAACAAGGAGTCGTCGCTTCGATGGGGCAAGCTTTCGAGGAGTTTATTGAGGTCGGCCCGGACGGAACCGCCTATATCCGAGGAACCGACATCGCCGTGGCTGATATTATCTTTGTCTACAACAACAGCGGCGGCTCATTTGCGGCCATTGCCCGGCACTTCCCTGAACTTTCCGAGGAACAGGTCGATGCCGCTTTTCTCTATTTCGAAGAGAATACTGCCCAGGTCTACCGCGACCTCGCGAATCGCTACTAGACGTTGGCGGCCCGGTCGGGCTGGCCCAGATTTAGGGCCCTTCCGGATGTTCCCCGCCTTCGGGTGATACGACTGGCTGGCCCCGGAGGATCCGGATTGCCCGGCGCCCGGCCTCGGTGGCTTCGGCGGGCGCCGACTTCAGGTTGTCCTTAAGGGTGTTGGGTAGGTTCGCGGTCGGCGCTGTCGGCCTCGGCATGAGGAGCACCAGTAACAGGTAAAGGAGGATCCCCAGGCCCTGCACCAAGGCCAGGGCAATAAAAGCGACCCGGAAGACCAAAGGGTCGACCTTGAAATACTCGCCGAGGCCGCCGCAGACCCCGAAGAGCAGCCGGTTGGTGTTGCTTTTACGGAGCCGTTTTCCCGCATCCATCTCCATCGCCTCCTTAACCATCCGATACTACCACGTGCCGCCCTGTGCTGGTCTTTTCACTGCCCAAGGAGGCTTACCCGGCGGACATAGGATTCGAAGTCGTGGCCTGAGGCCATGACCTCAATCCACCGAATGTAGCGGACGCCCCCGGCCAAGGTTAGCAGATTCGGATCCTCGGCGTCGGGGACCCAGTATTCGACCCAGCGGTCGCCCTCAACTTTTACGCCGTGGTCGGTCCGTCGGCCCTCTACGTTCTGGATATAAAAGCCCCGGACCCAGACCCGTTCGCCCCCGTCGGCACCCCGGTAAAGCATCCTGACCTGGACCGGGTATTCGCTTCCCAGGTAGCCGCCCCCCGAAAGGGTCTGGCGGTCGATCCGAAACTCAATCTTGAGCCGAAGGGATATCAGGTCCGAGATGTCCCGGTTTACCTCCTGGTGTAAGAACATCTGACAAGGGGTGCCCTCACTGCCCTGCCGGAAGAACCGGACCGCCTGCTCCCCATCAACCCGGGTCGGCTCGAGGCGATTCTGAACCTGGGGCGCGGCCCAGCAGGCCTCTTCGACCACCGGCTGCCAGGCCCGGTCGTCGAGTCCCTGGGTGAAATCGCCGGCCCTGATCAGGTCGTCCTCCGGGGGTAGGGGCCCCTCCAGCCGACCGGGGTAGGCTACGGCCCGCTGGAGGGAGCCCAGGTTGACCTCGAAGGGGCCGCTCCGGACCAAGGCGCTGCCCAGCTGGCGGACCCGCACCTCGAGCCGGTCGGCCTCCTTGCGGACGGCGTAGTTGCCCTCAGCCAGCTGCACCTCGGCGCCCCCGCTCAAAATCCGGAACGCGGTGGGCCGTCCAATCGGGTGGGCTACCCCTAGAATTAGCCGCCCCGACTTGATGGTGATATCCAGCAGGTGGCCCGGTTCGCCGAACCTGAACCGCCGAAGTCGGCTTATGGCAAGCTCGGTGCCCGGTAGAACCGAGACTGTGGAGCCATCGGGCAGCCGGATGAAAGCGGTAGAACCTTCGTCGGTCCGGACCTGATCGGACTCCTCGAGGGTTGCCTGGGGCGGGGCGACGACCCAATCGGGGCTGCCCTGGCTTAGCGGCCGGATGGCGACGGTACCGCCGGTAACAGTTAACTGGGCCTCCTCGGTGACCGTGGCCGACTGGATAAACCACCGGACTGCCAGGATGGTGCCGGTGCAGAGCAGGAGGAAAACCCCAAAGGCTGTCCAGAGGACGACCCAGGCGACCGTCTCGGGTTTGAGGCCCCGGACAGTCATTGGGGCGGGAAGGTGATGGTTATTACCGCCCCCCCATTGGTTCCAAAGCGCAGCCGACCACCCAGGTCCTGCTCCACCAGGGTTCGTACGATCCGGAGGCCCAGGCCCCCGTGCCGGTCGACGCTGAAATCAGGCGGAAAGCCGGGGCCGTTATCGGCTACGATGACCCGGACCTCATCGTCGGAGTACTGGCCGGTAACCTTGACCCGCAGGGGACCTTCGCTCGGTCGCCCGTGGTCGACGGCGTTGTTTAAAAGCTCGTTGAGCACCAGCGCAAAGACGGTGGCCACCCGGGCCGGCAGGCGGATCTCGTCGCCGTTGACCCCGAACTCAACCTGGAGCCGGGGCGGTACCAGGTGGCTCAAAACCACGTCGGCGATCTGGTGGGCGACTCGCTGCAGGGTAGTGCATTCGGCCTGGCCCTCGGAGAGCAGGTCATGGACGGCGGCGATGGCCTCGATCCGGCTTAGACTCTCTTTGAGGACCCGGCGGGCCTCCTCGGTCCGGCTGCGCCGGTACTGGAGGGAAAGCAGGGCGGCCACGTTCTGGAGGTTGTTCTTCACCCGATGGTGCATTTCGGCCAGCATCGCCGATTTGGCCGCCAGGTTGCGCTGGGCCTCGGAGTAGAGCCGGGCGTTGGTCAGGGCGACGGCCGCCTGGTCGGCAAAGGTTGAGAGAAACATCACCTCATCGGGGTCAAAATCGTGGCGGTCGCGGCAGTAGATGCCCAGGGCGCCGAAGGTTTGGCCGTGGGTGGCCAGGGGCACGCAGAAAATGGCCCGGAAATCGGTAACATCTCCCAGTGGGACCACCCTGCGGCCCACCAGCTCGGCCGTGTCCGGGATGACCAGGGGCAGGCCGGTGCGAACGACCAGTCCGGGGGCCGTCTCGCCGGGCCGGGCCCGCCAGGTCCGGGTTAAGTTTTCCGGCAGGCCGTGGGCGGCGACGATGGTTAGAAACTCCGAATCAGGGTCGAGCTGGAAGATGGCGGCGGCGTCGCAGCGGGTTAGGGCTACGGCCTGGTCGACGATGACCTTAAGCACTTGGCCGATATCCAGGGTGGAGGTCATCAGGTGGAAGACCTGCTGGAGGGTTGAGAGCTGGGCGATTTTCTCCTGGAGTTTCTGGTCGGTGTAGCTGTAAAGACGAGCGTTTTCGATGGCAATGGCTAGCTGGCCGGCCACAGTCTCTAAGAAGTTAAGCTCGTCCGGGGTGAATTCCCGGGGCTGGCGGGTCATCAGGTTGAGGACGCCAACGAGTTTTGTGCCGCTGCCAGCGAAGAGGATAATGGGGACGGAGAGCATGGAGTTGTAAGGTTCTTCACCGAGGCCGGGTGCCACCATGAAGCGGGGGTCGCCCCAGGCGTCCTTTACGGCGATAGGGCGGCCCTGGGCGGCGGCTAGGCCGGTGATGCCGGCGCCGAGGCGGATGGAGTATTTGCCCACGGCCTCCGGATTCAGGCCGACGGTGGCCCGCAGGACGAGGCGGTCACCAGGTTCAAACAGGTAGACAGAGCAGGCGTCGGTGCGCATCACCTCGCTGACGGTGTGAACGGTGAGGCGGAGCATCTCGTCGAGGTTTAGGGAGCTGTTGGCGGCGGCATTGACCCGGTGGAGGGCGTTGAGCTGGGCGATGCGGCGGATAAGTTCGTCCTCGATCTGGGCCTTAAGCCGCTCGTTTTCGGCCCGGAGCCGCTCAATTTCGGCCAGAAGCTCTTCCCGCTCCGTCGTACCCATCCCAATCGGCAATATATGGACGCCCGCTAAGCCTTGTCAAACCCCAGGATGTTTTAAACGGTTACGCCCAGGTAGCGGGTGGTGAGCTCCGGCCTGGCCAGGAGGTCGGCCACGGCCCCCTCGAACACGATCTGCCCGTGGTCGATCAAGTAGACCCGGTCGGCAAGCTGTAAGGCCAGGTCGACGTTTTGCTCGACCAGCAGCATGCTCAACCCCTGCCCCTTGAGGCGCCTGAGGGCATCCAGAATGGATTCGACCACGATCGGGGCCAGGCCCTGGGAGGGTTCATCAAGGAGGAGAAGCTCGGGGCCGGTCAGCAGGGCGCGAGCGATGGCCAGCATCTGCTGTTCACCGCCGCTGAGGTGCCGACCCCGCCTGTTCTTGAGCTCAGCCAGCTTCGGAAAGAGTTCCACGATGCTTTCGGGGGTCCAACGGGAGCGCCGGTTATAGGCGATCAGGAGGTTTTCCTGGGCGGTCAGGTGGGAGAAAACATCCCGGGTCTCGGGCACGTATCCGACCCCCAGCCGGGCGATGCGGTGGGGCGGCCAGCCGGTAATATCTATGCCATTAAAGATTACCTTCCCGGACCTAGGCGGCACGACCCCCAGGATGGCCTTAATGGTCGTGCTCTTGCCGGCCCCATTTCGGCCCAGCAGGGCCACAACCTCCCCCCGTCCGACCTGAAGGGACACCCCCTGCAGGACGTGGGCTAGGCCATAGTAGACATGGATATCCTGAACTTGGAGAATCATCTCCGGCCGAGGTAAGCCTCCTGTACGGCTGGGTTTCGCTGTATCTCTTCCGGCGGCCCCTGGGCAATGAGCTGGCCAAAGTGCATCACCGAGATGAGGTTCGACACCTCCATCACGAGGTGAATCTTGTGCTCGATAAGCAGGATGGTGTATCGCTTGGCTAACTCCTTTATTAGCCAGATCATGCGGCGGGTCTCTTCAGGCGAAAGGCCGGCTGTGGGCTCATCCAGCATAAGCAACTTTGGCGACAGCCCAAGGGCGATCGCGACCTCGAGTAACCGCTGGTCCCCGTGGGAGAGTTCGGCTGCCCGGTGGTTGGCCCGGTCGGCCAAGCCGACTTCGGCGAGGACCTCGCAGACGCGGTCCTTGACTTCGGCCAGCTGGTGGCGGGGCATCAGATGGGGCAGGCTGGAAGGGTGAATTCGGGCGAAACTGGCAAGCCAGACATTTTCGAAGACCGTCAGGTTGGGAAAGATATTGGTCCGCTGGAAGGAGCGGCCAATACCTAACTGGGCCCGCTGGTAGACGGTCAGGTTGGTGATATCCCGGTCCAGGAAGAGGACCCGGCCCGAGGTGGGCCTTATTTCCCCGGTTATTGCGTTAAAGAAGGTGGTTTTGCCGGCGCCGTTGGGGCCGATGATGGAATGGACCGTTCCGGGCTGAACCTCTAAGCTTACCCGGTCCACGGCGGTCAGGGCCCCAAATCGGACGGTTAGGTTCTCAGTCCTTAGTAGGGCCACGGTCGGGCTCCAACTTCCGGCCGGGGCGGGGCAGAAGGGCCTGAAGCCGCCGCCAGACTTCTACGAAACCGCCCCGGAAGAAGAAGATTACCAAGACGAATACCAAGCCAAAAAGGAGAGGCCACCGCTCCCAGCGAACGCTTATCGTTTCGGCTAACCAGATGAAGAAAATCGCCCCAATAACGGGGCCAAAAAAGCTGCTGGTCCCGCCTATCAAGGTCATAAAGACGACGTTACCCGAAGTGACCCAGTAGATGGTGTCGATGGGCACGATGCCGAAGAGCATCCCGTAGAGGGCCCCGGCCAGCCCGGAGAAGGCCCCGGAAATGACAAAGGCCAACCGCTTGAAGGCCGAGGTGTTGTAACCTAAGGCGGCGGCCCGAGCCTCATTTTCCCGGATGGCCTGAAGCACCAGCCCGAAGGGCGAATCCACCACCCTTTTGAGGGCCAGGGCGCATGCCAGAAAGATAAGGCTTACGAACAGGTAGTAAGAGACCCCGGGTCGAATGTCCCAGGATATGACCTGGAGGTTTACCGGGGGCCTGGGGACGCCCGGCAGGCCGTCGACGCCGCCGGTTATCGACGAAGCTTGGTAGACGATGAAATAGGCCATCAGGTTGAACGCGAAGGTCAACATGATAAAGTAGAGGCCGACCCGCCGGATGCACAGGTAGCCCACTAGGGCGGCCACAAGGCCGCCGGCCAGGGCGGCCGCGGCCAGCGCCACCAAGGGGTGAACCCGCTGGTGAATCAGCAAAAGGCCGGCGGTGTAGGCACCGGCGCCGAAAAATGTCGCCTGGCCGAAGGAAAGCAGACCCGTATAGCCCAGCAGCAGGTTGAAAGCCAGGGCGAGGATGGCGAAAATCCAGACCTCCGTGGCCACCGTGGTGCGCATCAGGTCGGGGAGTATCAACACGACGACGCCGAGCAACACCCACGGGATAATGGGACCAAGTTGCGGGCGGAGCTTGGCCACCTTAGCGTGCCCCAAAGAGGCCCTGAGGCCGGGTGAGCAGAATCAGGGCCATCACTGCAAAGATGGTGATGGTGGAACCCTGGGGCCAGAACTGGGTAGTCAGGGTCTGGGTGACGCCGATGATAAGGCCGGCGGCAATGGCCCCGATGATGTTGCCGAGCCCACCCAGGGCAACTATGACGAAGGCGAAGGGCAAAATGTCGACCCCCATGTAGGGCGTAAGGCCCCGGATCGGGGCGATAAGGACACCGGCCAGGGCCGCCAGGTAGGCTCCCAACCCGAAACCGACTGTGAAAAGCCGGTAAACGTCGATGCCCAGGGCGCTGACCATCGTTTTGTTTTCAATCCCGGCCCGCATAATCGCCCCGTAGCGGGTGCGCTCCAGCAAGAGCCAGAGGGCGAAAATAACGGCCACCGAAACGAACATCACAAAGAGGTGATACCTGGGGTAAGAGAAGAGGCCCAGCTCGACGCTACCGGCCAACATCGTGGGCGGCAAAACGCTGAATCCGACAGGCCCCCACAGGATGATAATCAGTTCCTGTACAATGACCGAAACGGCAAAGGTAAAGAGGAGGACGTAATTGGTCCCTACTGGATATAGAGGCCGAATCATGAGCCGCTCTAAAATCATGCTCAAAAGGAAAACTACAATGGGGGCAATGAGCAGGCCCAACCAGAAACTACCTGTCATGCCGAGAATCTGAACTAATAAATACGCGCCGAGGGCGTAAAGGGCCCCATGGGCAAAATTTGGGATGTCTAGGAGACCCAAGATCAACGTGAGTCCAATGCCGATGAGGGCGTAGAGCATGCCCACAACGAGGCCGTTAAAAACCTGAACCGTAAGAGTTGGAATGAGATTCTCCACGACGTAACCTCAGGTGACGGTCGGTATGTAGGTTTAGGCCCCTAGCCTTATAATGGCCCGATATCCTGGCACTCGTTGAGCTCGCGCGGCTGGGGCGTATCACCAATACCGATCAGGTCTGCAAAGTCCCACTGGTCCTTCATATCGGCTTTCTTTTTGCAGCGCAAAAAGAAGTAGGGCCGCAGGGTCTGATGGGTCCTGGGGTCGATGCTCATCTTGCCGAGCAGGTCCTCGCCCTCCCAACCCTCCAGGGCTTGAATCACGTCGGGCACCTCGGCGCTCCGGGCCTTCTCGATGGCCCGCAGGACCAGGCGGGTCATCCCGTAAGCCGCGGCCGGGGCGTAGCCCGGGGGCTCGTTGTATTTTTGCCGGTAGCGTTTAACAAACTCCCGGGCGACAGGGGTGTCGATGGTGTAGTAGAAGTTAGTGCCGACCCAGACGTTCTCCCGCATCTCCGGCTCAAGCTGAACCAGCTCTTCGACCCCGGCGCTCCAGCTCATGATCAGAGGCTGCTTAGGCTGCCAGCCGAAGTTGTAAAAAGTCCGGACTGCCTGGATGGCGTCCTGGCCGAAGTTGACCATGGCCACTACGTCGGGCCGGGCGCCGACGGCCTTAGAGACGTAGCCGCTGAATTCCCGCTCGCCCAGCGGGTGGCGGTCCGAACCGATAACCTGGACGCCGTATTTTTCGCCCACGAGCTTTAAATATTTTTCCAGGGACCAGCCGAAGGCGTAGTCGGCAATGAGCAGATACCAGCGCTTAGCCCCCGGGTTTTCCCGAAGGAAGGTCTTCACGACCGTGTCGGCAGCCGTGTAGGCGTGGGCAGCCCACTGGAAGGAATACCGGTGGCAACGCTTGCCGCTGATATCCTCGGTTCCGCCGCTGAAGAAGTGGAGCACCTTCCGACGCTTGGCCACTTCCGAGACGGCGAGGGCAACGCCGCTTGACCAGGGCCCGATCACGTACTTAACGCCCTCGGTCTCAATCGCCTCTTCGACCCGGCGGGTTGCAGTATCCGCCTTGGTTTCGTCGTCCCGCTTGACATATTTGATGGGGCGGCCAATAACCTTATAGCTCCACTCCTCCAGGGCCAGGCTCATTCCCCGGTCCAGAACCGGGCCCACGTCGGCGAAGGCCCCGGTAAATGGCCAGATGCCCAGCATGGGGATCTCCGGGGCCGGCTGAGGCCCCGCCCCCCCAACCTGACCGGCAACCTGGCACCCGACCGCGGCCGACTCAAGCCCGATGATGCCCGCCGCGGTTCCGGCCAGCTTGAGAAATTCCCTCCGGGTAACCTTCTGCACAGCTTGCCTCCCCTCTGGAATAAATCTTGACCTATTATAAATACCGCATCCATCTGGACGCAACGGCGGAAGCGGTGTGTTAGACTTAGAACCGGAGTTAAGGCGAAGGGGAAAGGCAATGACCGAGGCCGTGAAGCGTTTCGTAACCACGTTGCCCGACCGGGAGACGGATTTTTCGGGCTGGTACACCGAGGTGATCCTGCGGGCGGAGCTGGCCGACTACGCCCCCGTCCGGGGCTGTATGGTCATCCGGCCCTACGGCTATGCCCTTTGGGAAAATATGCAGGCCCGTCTGGATCGTCGCTTTAAAGAGGCCGGCCACGTTAACGCCTACTTCCCCCTCTTCATCCCGGAGGGCTTTCTTAAAAAGGAGGCCGAACATGTCGAAGGCTTTGCCCCCCAGGTAGCCTGGGTTACCCAAGGGGGGGATGAGCCCCTGGGCGAGCGGCTTGCGGTAAGGCCCACCTCCGAGGCTATCATTGGCGCCATGTACGCCAAATGGATTCAGTCTTACCGGGACCTGCCGGTGCTTATCAACCAGTGGTGCAACGTGGTTCGGTGGGAGAAGCGCACCACCCTCTTTTTGCGAACCACCGAGTTCCTCTGGCAGGAGGGCCACACCGCCCACGCCACTGAAGAGGAGGCCGAAGCGGAGGCTTTGAGGATCCTGGGCATCTATAAGGACTTCGTCGAGAATGACTTGGCGATACCGGTAGTGGCCGGACGGAAGACGGAATCGGAGAAGTTTGCCGGTGCCCTCCGAACCTACGCCATCGAGGCGATGATGGCCGACCGGCGGGCCCTCCAGGCGGCCACCTCCCACAACTTGGGCCAGCACTTCGCCAGGGCCTTCGACATCACCTTCCTGGACCGGGACGGCCAGCGGAAATATGTTTGGCAAACGAGCTGGGGATCCTCAACCAGGCTTGTAGGAGCTATCATCATGGTCCACGGGGACGCCGACGGCCTCATTCTGCCCCCTAAAGTGGCCCCCTACCAGGCCGTTATCGTGCCCATCTGGCGCTCGGAGGCCGAACAGGAACGGGTAACGGCCGTCGTCCGGGAGGCTGAGGCCAGCCTAAGAAGCCACGACGTTCGGGTAGTATCCGACCTCCGGGATGAGTACACCCCCGGCTGGAAGTTCAGCGAATGGGACCTGCGGGGGGTGCCCGTCCGGGTCGAAATCGGGCCCCGGGATGTGGAGAACCGGCAGGCCGTCCTGGTCCGGCGGGACACCCGGGAGCGGCGAACGGTGCCCTTCGAGAACCTGGTCGAAAACGTCAAGGGCCTGCTCGACGAGATCCAGCAGGCCCTCTTCCGAAGGGCCCTGGACTTCCAGCGGGCAAACAGTTATAATATCGACCGGCTGGAAGATTTCGAGGCGGTTTTCGCCGGGCAGCGGGGGTTTGTCTACGCCCACTGGTGTGGCTCGGCCGCTTGCGAGGCGGCCATTAAGGACCGGACCGGCGCGACCATCCGGGTTATACCCTTCGACCAGCCGGCGGTCGTGCCGGCGGCACCCGGGCAGTGCATCTGGTGCGGCAAGCCCTCGGAGCGGCGGGTGCTCTTTGCCAGGGCCTATTAGCCGATGGTGGCAACCCAGCCCGTTGTCCTGGACTGGCCGCTGGCGCTGATCCTGCTTTTGGTCGCCACCGCTGGCGTTATCGCCGCCGTCTTCGCCGGTATGGTGGCGTTGGCGGCCCTCATCGGTCTGAAGTTGCCCCAGGCCAGGGGCGAGAGCCCAACCGGTCGGCAGACGCCCGCAAATTAAACTTCTGGCTATCTCAGCCGGCAGGCCCGCGGCTTAAAGACGTCGGCGGAGGCTCACGGGGCGATGGACCAGGAGCAGGAATGGATAACCACCGCGACGGCAGCCCGACTTCTCGGCCTGACCCGGGTCCAGGTCAGGTATCTTATTCACAAGGGGGTTCTTCAGGCCAAGAAAGTGGACGGACGCTGGCTGGTAAACCGCGCGTCGGTGCTGAGCCAGTCGATTCGGAAGCGGTAGGGCCGGAGGTCCGCCGGCTCTTTGCCGACCTACTGGCCCATTACGGCCCCCAGCACTGGTGGCCGGCCGAAACCCCCTTCGAGGTCATCGTCGGGGCGATCCTAACCCAGGGGACGGCCTGGGTAAACGTTGAGAAGGCCATCGCCCGGCTTAAATGGGCCGGGCTTTTAGACCCCGAGAGGCTGGCCGAGGTGGACCCGGCCCGGTTGGCCGACCTCGTCCGCCCGGCCGGATATCC
This sequence comes from Chloroflexota bacterium, assembly GCA_040289115.1. Classification (GTDB taxonomy): domain Bacteria; phylum Chloroflexota; class Dehalococcoidia; order JAUQQI01; family JAUQQI01; genus JAUQQI01. The sequence goes on along the minus strand of PSKS01000016.1, from coordinate 18,199 downwards.
CAGGGTGAAAGCCGGCCGGCTGAAAGCCTTCGTTACGGCCCTTAAGGTGGATTTCGGCTCCCTTAAGGGGTTTCTCAGGGCTGACCCGGAACGCCTGCGGGCCTGGCTCCTTTCGGTGCCGGGGATCGGGCCAGAGACGGCCGACAGCATCCTGCTTTATGCCGCCGGCCGCCCCTATTTCCCGGTGGATGCGTACACCCGGCGGCTGTTTTTACGATACGGGATTTTGACGGGGTCTTGGCCGTATGAAGGGATTCGGCGGCTGGTAGAGGGCGCCCTCGGCCCGGACCCGGCGGCCCTAGGGGAATTCCACGCCCTGATCGTCGCCCACGGTAAGGCCGCCTGCCGTAAGGAACCCTGGTGCAGCATCTGCCCGGTCCGGGTGGGATGCAGGTTCTGGCAAGGGGCGGAGGGGGTGGGATTCGAACCCACGATGGGGCTCAGCACCCCATAGCCGTTTTCAAGACGGCCGCCTTAAACCAGCTCGGCCACCCCTCCAATGATTATTTTACCGGGTCCCGGCAACCGCCCCCAGCCCCTCCACCCGCTCGGCCCCGGCGTAGACGTTAAACTGGTCCCCCCGCAGAAAGCCCAGTAGGGTCAGGCCGAACTCCCGGGCCAGCTCGACGGCAAGGCTGCTGGGCGCCCCAACCGCCGCCAGCACCGGAATCCCGCCCATGACGGCCTTCTGGACCAGCTCGAAACTGGCCCGGCCGCTCACCAGGACAATGGTGTTTGAGGCTGGAAGCTTCCCGGCCAGCAATAGGGCCCCGATAAGCTTGTCCATGGCGTTGTGGCGGCCCACATCCTCCCGGATTAGCAGGAGGTTCCCAGCGGCGTCGAAGAGGGCCGAGGCGTGAAGTCCGCCCGTCCGGGCAAAGACCAACTGGGCCCTGACCAGGGCCTTCGGCAGGCTGAGGATCAGATCCGGCCGAAGTTTAAGGTTGCCTACCGGCCGGCCGGGGCAGACGGTTCGGACCAGCTCTAGGGAGGCCTTGCCGCAGACGCCGCAGCTTGAGGTGGTGTAAACGTTGCGGCTGAACCGCTCGGGGTCGAAGGGAACCCCCGGCCGCAGATGGACGGTCACGACATTGTACATCTGGGGACCTTCGAGGTCGGTACAGTAGGCGATGTGGTCTATCGATTCGGGCCCGGTAATTACCCCTTCGCTGTAGAGAAAGCCGGCCGCCAGCTCGAAGTCGTTGCCAGGGGTTCGCATGGTGACGGCGATGCCCCGGCGGACCTCTACCCCGCCCTGGAAGTAGGCGACCCGAACTTCCAGGGGCTCTTCGGTAGCCAGCTCGTCGACCCGACTGTAGGCCGAACCGTTGCGGGCGCAGATGATTCGAGTCGAGACGGTGCGGCCGGGCCGCCCATCCGTCGGCATCCCCAAAACCTCCTCAAATTCCGGCCAGGTTTAACTCGACCTTACGGTAGCCCTGCTCCACTGCCCAGACATCCAGGGGCAAAGCTGCCAGCTCATCGACTATGGGCACGGCGAGGCCGTATTCGGTCAGGTCCACACCTTTAATATATCCCCTACAGGTTTCGCACACCTCCACCCGGACGTGGGGCAGCTCGAAGTCCGGCGGCTTATGGTAGGCAAGCTTTTTAAACTCCTCCTCGCCGCAGGCGGGACAGCAGACCCGCTTGTACCGCCATTCGAAACCGCAAAGGGAGCAGAGCAGGAACCGGCGGGCCCCGTGGGATTCAGGCCGGAGCACCGAGACCTGCGGCCGGGCCCCGCACACCGGACAGCTGGCCCGCCCGGCCGCCACCCGCCAGTCGGCCTCGTCGTCCGGGGGCAGCCGGGGACAGTGGGCCACCAGAAATTCGGCGTAGGGCTGTAAGAAGGCCTTGGGGAAAAAGCCCGTCACGTCCGGCCCGGCCTCCTCGTCCCGGCCCGAGTCGGTGGCCGCCTGCCAGTAGTCCTCAAGGAGGGCCATCCAGTCGTCGGGGCTGAACTCCGTTAGGAGCTCATCGGCCGCCCGGGCCAAAAGCTCGGACCCAACCCGCCGGACTAAAACCAATAGCCCGGGAAACTCGGGGAGGAGAACCGGTAGGTGCCGGCCCAGCAGCCCAGGGTGAATGGGCCGGTTCTCACCCCAGGGAATAGCGGCAGGCTCCAGCTTGGATTTGAGGCCTTCGTAGAGGCGGAGCTGGAACCCGGCCACCTCCCGGTAAAAACTGAGCACCTCCCGGGCATAGTCCAGCTTCGCGGCCAGCTCCGTTGCCCGCTCGACCCGGCGTTCGAAGGTGAAGGCCGCCGTCCGGACGGTCCGGTTAATCATGGGCCTCTTCGGTAATTATCGCCGAAGTGCCCTCCACCTGCCGGTACCAGCGGCCGTGGTGGGCTCGGGCCCAGGCCCGGGAAACCACCCCCTCAACCATGCCCTGGAGGCTGCCCCGGATGTAGAAAAGGCCCATGTAAACGTGGAGGATAAGAGCCCCAATGGCGATGATGGCAAACAAGTCGTGGACGATAAAACTTGCCTGCCGAAGGCCGGCTGAAAACTGCATCGGAAACCAGAGGACGACGCCCGAAAGCAGAAGCAAAACGCCGGCGATAATCTGCAGGTAAAAGAGGAGCTTCTGGCCGGCGTTAAAGCGACCCGACTCGGGGACCCCTTCCTCTTGGCCGGTGGCGTATTTCGGGGCGGCCTTTAGCCACGCGATGTCGAGCCGGTCCAGGACCATATCCTTTGCCCACATGGCCAGCATCACCAGCAGGGCCACGATAAATGCGATGCCGACGATGGGATGCATCATCCGGACTAAAGTCGGGCCGCCGAGGACCTGGGCCAGCCAGAAGAAGGGCGGCCAGAAGAGGGCAAGGCCGCTGAGCATCAGGTAAACGAAGGTGACCGCCACGACCCAGTGGATAATCCGCTCAAAGAGGCTGTAACGCCTCACCAGCACCCGCCGGCGCTCCTGGACAGCCATCGTCTGACCTCCCGCACGAAGGTTTTAGCCGTTGTCGCCCGAAACCGGCTCGGTCAGCCGCGGGGTAGCCGAGACCGGCTCTTCACTGGGCACCCGGCGGGGTCCGAAGCGCAGATAATGGAGGATGGCCCCGAGGATGCCCCCGAAGATCACCAGGTTGCCGAGCCACCTGAGACCACCCTTCCAGACGTCCACGAAGGAGACGGTCGGATTCTTGGGCAGGCCGTAAATTTCGGGCGAATCCCCGTAGGGCAGGACGTAGACGGCGTGGGTCCCGCCCACCCCCGACGGGTTATAAACCGCGGCCTTGTCGTAGCCGATGGCCCGAAGCTGCTCCACCCGGTAGTTGGCCTGGGCCAGCATCTGGTCCTTAGCGCCGAAGCTTAGGCACTTAGTCGGGCAGGCTTTGACGCAGGCCGGCTCAAGCCCGGCACCTACCCGGTCGGAACAGAGGGTACACTTGTAGACCTTGCCGGTGGACGGGCTAAGCCGGGGCACGTCGAAGGGGCAGCCGGTTATGCAAAAGCCGCAGCCGATGCAATTCTCTTGGACGAAGTCGACGATGCCGTTGGCATACTGCACGATGGCCCCGGGGGCCGGGCAGGCCCGCAGGCACCCCGGGTCGCCGCAGTGCATGCACTGGTACTTGGTTAGGGTCCAGATGAACCGGCCGTCCCGCTGGACCTCGTTGAACTTGATGAGCTGCCAGAAGTTCCAGTCGAGGTCTGGTAGGGTCTGGTAGGAGCCGAAGAAGGGGCGGTTAACGTTGGCCGGCAGGTCGTTCCACTCCTGGCAGGCCACCTCGCAGGCCTTGCACCCGATGCAGGACGAGACGTCGATAAGCTTGACCACCTCCGGGAGTTTTTTAACGCCCGGCGCCGGGGTAACCGACGCCGAAACCGCCTTTATCGCCGTAGGTTCGAACGCCATGGCAGCCTCCTTACGCCTTTTCGACCCTGACCAGGAAGCCCTTGTATTCGGGGCAGAAGGAGTTGGGGTCTAGCACCGTCGGCGTCAGGATGTTGGCGGCCCCGCCCTCTTGCCGTCCGAGGCCGATGAAGCCCCAGTGGATGGGCATGCCGATGGGGTAAACCGTCCGCTCACCCACCCGCATTGGCCGGATCCGGTTGGTGATGAGGGCCCGGCCCCTAACCTCGCCCCGGGCCGAGATGACCCGCACCATGTCGCCGTTTTTGATGCCCTTTTCGGCCGCCAGCTCCGGGGGCATCTCGATGAAGAACTCCGGCTGGAGCTGGACCAGGTAGGGGTTGTTCTTGGTCCAGTAGTGGAACATCTCGGTCAGACGGTAGGTTGTGGCGACCACGGGGAACTCTTCGGCCCGCCCGAGCCGGTCCCACTCGGTAGTCTTAAAGACCACCGCCACCGGGTTCTGGCTACGCTTTGGGTGCAGAAGGTTGGGCACCGGCGACTCGAGGGGCTCATAGAACTCGGCGAAGGGGCCGTCGACGAGGGCGCCCTTCGGGGCAAAGAGGCGGGCAACGCCCTCGGGAATCATGATAAAGGCACCCCAACCCTGCTCCGGCGGGGCCGTGGCGGGATAGTCGGGCACATCCCCGACCCAGCGCTTGCCATCCCAGAAGATTCCCGGCCGGGACGGGTCCCAGGGTCGGCCCTTGGCGTCGGCCGAGGCCCGGTTGTAGAGGATGCGGCGGTTGGCCGGCCAGTTGAAGGCCCAGTTGTGGAAGAAGCCCAGGCCGGTGGGGTCGTCTAGGCTGCGCCGGGCCATCAGGTTGCCCTCTTCGGTCCAGGAGCCGCAGTAGAGCCAGTTGCCGCAGGAGGTGGTACCGTCATCCTTAAGGGCCGTAAACAACGGCAACTGCTTACCGGTGGTCAGGTCTCGGCCATTGATCTCCCGGGCGACCTCCTCTTCGGCGGGCGCGTAGGGGTTGGTGTAGGGCCAGTCCAGCTTGAGGACCGGGTCGGGGAAGCGGCCTCCTTCCTTCCGGTAAAGCTCCCGAACCTTCATAAAGATCCGGCCCACAATCTCCTGGTCGGCCTTGGCCTCCCCCGGTGGGTCGATGGCCTTCCACTTCCACTGGGCCCAGCGGGCCGAGTTAGTAAAGGAGCCGGACTTTTCGGCAAAGTTGGCGGCCGGCAGGAGGAAGACCTCGGTTTTCACATCCTCGGGCTTCTTGCCAATGGTGGCCAAGATATCGGGCCGCCAGAAGTAAGCCGTCTCGGTCATGAAGTTCTCGGCCACCACCAGCCACTTGAGCTGGGAGAGGGCGTAGACAACTTTGCGGGTGTGGGGGCCGTTGTTGACCGGATTCATTCCGAAGCTGATGAGGCCGTCCACCCGGCCCTGGGCCATGTGGTCAAAAATGAAGGCCCAGCTCCAGTTCTCCAGGCGGCCGGTGGCCGGGTCCTCGGGCAGCTTGGGGTGCAGGTGGTAAGCGAAGTCGTTCTCCTTGGTGGCGGCGTCGCCGTAGAAGGCCTTAAGCTGGCTTACAACGAACTTGGGCATGTTCTGCCAGTAGTTGACGGAGTTGGGCCGCAGGGCCTTAGGAGTAACGGCCTCCAGGAACTGCTGGAGGCTTTGGTGGGGCGCCTTCGGGATGGGGATATAGCCCGGAGTGTTATGGTAGGCCACGCCCATGTCAGTCCCGCCCTGGATATTGGCGTGGCCCCGGAGGGCGTTTACACCCCCGCCCGGCCGACCCACGTTGCCCAAAATGAGCTGGAGGGTGGCCGCCGCCTTAATGAGCTGGACCGAGAAGCTGTGGTGGGTCCAACCCAGGGCGTACATGATGGTTCCGGCCTTATCAGGGGCATAGGTCGAGGTTATGATGTCGGCCGCCTTGAGGAAGTCGTCGACGCTGCAGCCGCAGATCTGGGCCACCCGCTCCGGGGTGTAGCGGGAGTAGAACTTTTTAAGGAGCTGGAAGACTGACCGCGGATGCTGCATCGTTGGGTCGAACTTGGCGTAGCCGTTCTCGTCGTACTCGTAGTCCCAGCTGGTGGGGTCGTACTGCTGCCTGGCCTCATCCCAGCCCGAAAAGACGCCGTTTTCCTCGTCGAACTTGAAGTCCTCGCGGACGATAAAGGGGGCATTGGTGTGGAGCAGAATGTACACCTCGTGATAGCGGTTGTTGGTCAGGGCATAGTTGATAAGGCCCCCCAGGAAGGCGATGTCCGTCCCGGCCCGGATCTGAACGAAGTGGTCGGCAACGGCCGCCGTTCGCTGGAAACGGATGTCCACCGCCACCAGCTTGGCGTTCCGCTTGCGCTTGGCCTCCATTACGAATTTGAAACCGCAGGGGTGATTCTCAGCCGGGTTCCCACCCATCGCCAGGATTACATCGGCGTTGGCGATGTCGGTCCAGCCGTTGGTCATGGCGCCCCGACCGAACGTGGCGGCCAAACTGGCCACCGTGGGGCCGTGTCATATCCGGGATTGTTGTTCGACGGGGATGATGCTTAAGCCTGCCCGGAAGGCCTTCTGGATAAGGTAGTTGTTCTCGTTGGAGTCGGTGCAACCGCCGATAACGGCAATGGCCGTAAGGGCATTGACGACCCGGCCCCGGTGGTCCCGCTCAATAAGCTTGGCGTCTCGGGTCTCCTTGATGAGCCGGGCGATGCGGTCGATGGCCCAGTCCCAGGACTTCTCCTCCCAGCGGTCGCTGCCCGGGGCCCGGTAAAGGACCTTGGTAAGCCGCAGCTCGTTGACGATGTTGTGCTTTAAGGTTGCGCCCTTTGGGCAGAGGGTCCCCCGGTTGATGGGGCTGTCGGGGTCGCCCTCGACGTGGACCACGGTGGTGCCGGTTACGTTGGCTGCCTTGTCCCCCAGGGTGTGGATAATGACGCCGCAGCTTACAGAACAGTACGGGCAGATGCTGCGGGTCTCCGTGGTCCGGTCGATCTTAAGGCCGCGCGTACGGGCAACAACCGGCTTCAGGTCAAAGCCAAAGGCCGTCGCCGCCGCCCCGGCCACGCCCAGCTTGAGAAAGCTGCGCCTTGAAATTGCAACCGCCATATTACCTCCTCCTTAACCTGCAGAAAGCCATCTGGAAGCCAATTGGAAACCGGCAAATTATAGCCCCACCCAGGTTATTTGTCAAGGAACAAAAAGCCCCCAAATAGTAATGAAACACAGCACCACCAGCCAGGCATCGACAGTAGAACATTTGTGCAGTTTTTAGGGGTATAGGCGAATACTATCGGGTGAGACTGCCAAAGGAGGTGCTTTACCGGTGACCGAAGACGATAAGCCGATAACCGAGGCCGCCGGGTCGGACGCTGAACTGGACGCCCGGCTTGAGGCCCTGGACCGGCAGTACCGAGCGGCCGTTGCGGCCTACCGGGTCCGCTTGCAGGGTCTGCTTCCGGAAGCCGCCGAGCTTATAAGCGGCGACTCGGTCGAGGACCTGGACCGGGCCTTCGAGCAGGCCCGAACCCTGGTCGAGCGAGTCCGAAATCAGGCGGCCGAAGCGGCCCGCCGGGAGGCCGTCCGGCAGGTTCCGCCAGTCCCGCCGGGCCGGGTCCAGCCCGACTTCGACTCGCTGCCGGCCGTTGAAAAGATCCGGCTCGGCCTCCAAGGCCGCTGACTTTAAGGAGGAGATAGATGGCCCTTACCCTTGCCGAAGCTGCCAAGCTCTCCAACGACCTGCTGGTTAAGGGTGTCTTTGAGACGGTGGTGAAGGCCTCACCCCTGCTCGAACGGATGCCCTTTATCGAGATTTCGGGCAACGCCTTAACCTACAACCGTGAGGCCAGCCCCGGAACGGCCGCCTTCTACGCCGTCGGCGCCACCTGGGCCGAGGATACCCCGACCTTCACCCAGGTGACCACCTCCCTTAAGATTCTGGGCGGCGACGCCGACGTGGACAACTACCTGCGGCAGACCCGCGCCAACATCCAGGATATCGAGGCGGTCGTCCTGGAGCTTAAGGCCAAGGCCGTCGCCCACAAGTTTGAGGAGACAGCCATCACCGGCGATTCAACCGTCGACCCAAACGCCTTTGACGGCCTGCGCGCTATTATCGGTACCGGGTCTCAGGCCGTCACCATGGGCACCAACGGCGCACCCCTCACCCTGGCCAAGCTCGACGAGATGCTGGACCTTATCCGGCCCGGGAAGCCCGAGCTTATCATCATGTCCCGACGGTCGCGCCGAAAGCTCAACGAACTACGCCGGGCGGCCAGCTCCCAGATCGAGGGGGTCGTTAACGAGTTCGGTCGCTGGGTCGAGCTTTACAACGGCATCCCCATTGCCGTCTCCGATTTCGTGCCCGACAACGAGACGGTGGGCACCTCGACCGACTGCTCGTCGATTTACGCCGTCGCCTTCGGCGAAGACGGCCTAGTGGGCCTGACCAACGGCTGGATTCAGGTGGAGCGGGTCGGCTCCCTGGAGGCCCGGGATGCCACCCGGAATCGGGTCAAGTGGTACTGCGGCCTGGCCCTCTTTTCCAACCTGAAAGTGGCCAGGCTGTACGGCGTCCGGCCGTAGGGGGATGAAATGTTTAAAGGCGTGGTCATCGTTCATGCCCACCGGCCGGAAGTCCTTGAGCGGGTTTACCGCCGGCTCATTGAGGTTTTAAAGACCTGCCCCGAGGCCGGGGCTATCCGCTACCGGGCCTGGTGCGAGGCCGGCCCGGCCGAAAGCCTCTTGCGGGAGTTTCAGCAAGTCGACCGGCGGCACCGGCTCGTCGACCTGGGCCTCCCCCTGCCCGGACCGGAATAGCCTTCGGAGCCGGCGATGAGTACCCGAACCGAACTGCGGGCCCGGCTGCGGCGAGAGCTTAAGGACGAGGACCCGGCCGCCCAGCGCTGGTCCGATGCCGAGCTTGATCCCCACCTGGACCGGGCCCTCTCCGACCTGAGCGTGGGGATGCCCCGGGAGCAGCAGACCGACCTCACCATGCCGGGCGGCACCCGGGAGGTCGACCTTTCGGGCCTGGCCGGGCTTCTGGTCATTGAGGCGGTGGAGTACCCGGCGGGGATGTTTCCGCCGGCTTACGTCGGCTGGGTCCGCCGGGCCAGCACCCTTACCCTGCTAGTGGATTCGCCCCCGGCGGCCGGGGAGCAGGTCCGAGTTTATTGGCTCGGCCGGCACACCCTGACCGATACCGGCTCGACCTTAAGCCCCGATCAGGAGGAGCTTTTGCTCCTCGGGGCGGCCGGGTATGCCGTCCGGGCCCTGGCCAATCATGCCATTAACCGGGTGAACCTTACCCGCAGCGCCCAGGCCGACTTTTTAAAGTGGGCCGAGGCGACCCTGGCCAGGTTTCGGTCCGAGCTAGCCAGGCGGGGACGCACCGGCCGGCTAAGGCCTTCCCGCCTTTACACCCCAACCTTTAACGGAGGCAAAGGCTATGCCTGAGCGGCCGAAGGATTACTCTTATTACCACGACTATGCCTGGGCGGCGGCCCAGAATGAGGGGGTCGACCCTGCCATCTTCGTCCGGCAGATCGACCTGGAATCGGGCTTCGACCCGAACGCCATCTCCCCGGCCGGGGCGGTGGGCATCGCCCAGATCGTGCCGGAATTTCACCCGGATGTGGACCCGTACGATCCGGAGGCCTCCCTGCGGTACGCCGCCCGGTTGATGCGGGAGTATTTGGACCATTTCGGGGGCGATTACGCCAAGGCCCTGGCCGCCTACAACAGCGGACGGGGTCGGGTGGACCGGGGCATCCGCCGCTACGGCGACCGCTGGTGGCTCATTCTGCCCGAAGAGACCCGCAGGTACCTGCGGCTCATCCTTTACGGCGGCTGAAGATGCGGTCGGTAAGTCCAACCATCCTGGCTGCCGCAAAGGCCCCGACCGCCATCCCCTACGTGGAGCTGGCCTACGCCGACCGCTGGGGCAACGTCGACAACCACCGCTACGAGCGCCACTACGCCGACCCGGTCGACCAGAACATTCAGGCGACCGTGGCGGCCGATGGGAGTCTGCTCCGGCTGCGCTACGGGGAACCCGGTTCGGCCCGGCAGTACGCCCGGGTTCCCAATCCGACCCCGGCGGCCGCCTTCGGCGGCTGGCAGGGCCTGGGATCGGCCGGGGCCGCTGAGACCCTGGCCGCCTCCCCCGGCCCCTACGTGCTCCTGCTCTCCGACGACGGGGCTGGAACCCTCACCCACCGGGAGAGCCCCGACTACGGCCTTAGCTGGCCGACCGGGGCGGCCGTCCCGGCCCACGACGGTGCCCCGCCCCTGGCTGCCGCCTACAAGGACCCTGATAACTTCACCGTTTTTTACCGGGCCGCTGGGGGCAATACCCTTCGGGCCCGGAAGTGGGCCCGGGCCTTGGGCTGGCAACCCGCCGTAAGCCACCCGACGGCATTCGGGCAAATCGCCCACCTGACGGCGATTTGGGCCTTCGACCGCTACCTGGTGGTCGTGGCCGGGAAAGACCCCGCCAACCGGCCGATTTTGGGCTGGACCACCTTTGACCTTAACGGGGGCGGAATCTGGGGCGGCCTTTACCCCCTAGAGCAGGCCGACCCGGGCTCGACCCTGGAGTTTAAATACCCCAGGCTGACCCTGGCCGATACTGTCAGGCTCACCTATGTGCTCAGCTTCGGCGGGGTTTTGACCCTCCTTCAGCGCAACGTCTACCCGCCCGTAGGCTTTACGGCCGGCCGCTGGCGGGCCCCAGCCCTTCTACTTCCCCAGGGCCAGGCCGGGACCGCCCCGGGCAGCTACGGGGCCGCCATCGCCGGCCTATCCGGGGGGCGGGTCTGGGCCTGCGCGGCCGGTGGGGTCTGGTCGGCCCCGCAGGCGGCCTTCCTGACGGTGCCCTTCGCCGACATCTTAAGTTTTGACTATACCCAGGACCCCGAAGGGGGCCGGCTGACAGCCACCCTTCGGAACGGCCACGGGGCCTACTCGGGCCTGCAGCCGGGCGGTCAGCTCCAGGTTTATCTGGGCTATGTGACGGCAGCGGGGGCCGAAAAGGTCACCGCCGCGCCCCCCACCTACTGGCTTACGGCCGTCCGGCCGGGACCCGGAACCTTGACCCTGGTGGCCGAGGGTTACGCCGTCCTGCTTAAAGCCACCCAGCTGACCTTCTCCCTACAGTATCCGGCCGGGAGCGCTTCGGCCCGGCAGATCCTGGACGCCATGGGCGGTCTGGCCGGGTTTGAAATCGGCTCGGCCGCCGGCTCCGATTCGTCGACCCGGTGGTATCCCGGCCTGCGGGTCCTGCCCGGCCAATCTCTCTACCCGGCCTGGCGGGCCCTGGCTGGGGGGCTGCGGGAAGCCCTTCGGCCCGACGGCCCCGGAGTTCTGGCCGTGGCCTGGGAGGCCGCGGACCCGGTCGTTCTGGGGATCGGGCCGGGGGATTGGCCCCTGCTGGCCGGCGAGTACGCCGACCTTTCGGCCGACCCGGACTGGGCCTGGGCCGTCTCAGAAACGGCGGCGGCCCAGCGTCTGGCCGGGGTGGGGCCGGCCGGCGGGGTCTTCTTCCGGCCAGCGTCGGCCTACGACCCCGGCCGCTCCCCTGCAGCCCTGGCCGACCTGGCCGAAGCCCTAGCCGGCCGGGGGGCAAGGTCGGCCCGGCAGGACCGGGTGGTGGTCCGGCCCCACCCCGGTCTGGAGGTCGGGGACGTGGTGGAGATAAACGACCCGGCGGCCAGGGTGTCGGGGCGGCGGGGAAGGGTCCTCAGCCTGCGGGTAAAGTACGGTTCCGGCCGCTACGAGCAGGAGCTTCGCCTGGGGGGTGTGGGGTGAGCCTCGATGTCTGGTGGGGAATCTTAACCGGCTTTGACGGTACCACATACCGGGCCACCGTCCGCCCGGTGGGGAGCCCGACCGGGGCGGTGGTGGTCGCCGCCAGCCGGGGGATTCCGGCCGCCGAGATGGTCCCCGGCCGGCGGGTACTGGTGGCGGGTCCGGGACCGTTGGGCGGGGAGCAGGAAGTTGTGGTGGCCGTCTGGCCCTGAAGGTGTTTCACGTGAAACACGGAAAGGGGGTGTAAGCCTTGGACGTTCGGGAATTCATCGGCCTGGCCGGGGTTCCGGTCATCGTCGGCCTGGTGGAGGTCGCCAAACTCTGGGTTAAGGACAGCCGCTGGTATCCGCTTCTGGCCCTGGGTTTTGGTATCGGCCTCAACGTGGGGGTCGCCTTAAGCCTGGGCCGACCGGGCCCGGAGGGAGTCCTTATGGGCATAATTGCCGGGCTGGCCGCCAGTGGCCTCTACTCCGGGGTAAGGGCCGGTTTGGCGCCCCGAACTTAGGCGGTGGGCCGTGCTGGTCCCGAATTTTCGCCGGGTCTGTGAGGCCCGCCGGAACCCCGGCCTTAACGGTCGGCCGGTAGCCGTTGTCGGCAACCCGGTGGGGCGGCGGGTTGTGGTCGACATTTCGCCCGAGTCTCGGGCTGGCGGGGTGCGGGTGGGGATAGGCCTGCGGGAAGCCCAGGCCATCGGCCCGGGCCTTACGGTGCTCCCGGCCAACCACCGGCCCTGCTGGGGACCCTGGAAGCCGTAAGCCGGGTGGTGGAGCCGGCGGAGCCTGGCTGCGCCTACGTGGCGGCCGACGGCCTGCTTAGCCTTTACGGTGGGCCGAGCACCCGGAAAGGTACCCCTGTCCGATATGTGTTAAACCCGCACATTGTTGACAAGCTTAACGCCTTTGACATAAACTTTGCGGGTTTATAAAAATTTTAAAACGCGGGCTGGGGCTGCCAATTAGATAGACCTTTAAGCCCGTGGGGTAGAGTCCTAAAAGGAGGAGGGAGTAAAGGTGCCACGGGGGAGGGGCGTAGCCGACGGCAACAGGGAGGGTGTTGACGACTTCCGTCATGGGGGAGCCCGGCGGAAGAACAACCCGCCCGCCGGCATCGCTCCTACGTACGAAGTCAGGGAGCACCAGACCACCCGCTACGCCTACGACCCGCATCTCGACCCGCAACTCCAGTGGGCGGGCAAGGCGGAACACACCTCCTTTGAGGTGGACGTTGTTTCCCTCCACATCCACGAGCGCATCTCCACCAAGGCCATCCTGGACGCCGTCCGCCGACCCGAGCCGATCCAGCCTGACCTCTTCGGCTGGACGCCCCTACCGGCCGACCAGGAGGTCGAGTTCTACCGGCACGAGGTGGGCTGGGCCAACCGCCTGATCCTGGGCGATTCCCTCCTGGTGATGAACTCGCTTTTGGTCAAAGAGGGGATGGCCGGCAAGGTCCAGATGACCTATGTGGACCCGCCCTACGGCATCAAATACGCCTCCAACTTCCAGCCCCGCATCGACCGCCGCGACGTGAAGGACTCCGACGAGGACCTCACCCACGAGCCGGAGCAGATCAAGGCCTACCGGGACACCTGGAAACTGGGCATTCACTCCTACCTCACGTACCTGCGCGACCGCCTGCTCCTGGCGCGGGAACTTCTCACCGAGAGCGGCTCGATCTTCGTGCAGATCAACGACGAGAACCTGCACCTGGTGCGGTGCCTGCTGGATGAGGTGTTCGGGCGGGAGAACTTCGTGGCGGTTATCGGCTTCGTCAAGACCAGCGGCAAAGGCGGGGCGCTGCTGGATGTCGTCAACGACTTTCTCCTCTGGTATGCCAAAGACCGAAAGCAGGTGAAGTACCGTCAACTCTATCTGGAGAAGGCGCTGGGCGAGGAGGGGACCAAGGGTTATCAACATCTGGAGCTCGCCGATGGCACCCGCCGCCGGCTCTTCGCCCCAGAAGTGGAGGGGACCACGCCCTTGCCCGCTGGGACCCGGGTGTTCAAGGCGGGCGACATGACGTCGCAGGAGGCAGGCACTACTACCTTTGATTACGAGTTTGAGGGGCGTCGGTTTCATCCTGGGAAGAACAGCCACTGGAAGACCAACCGCGAGGGGATGGAGCGGCTTCGGGAGGCCGAGCGACTGTTTGCGGTGGGCAACACCTTGAGTTATGTGCGCTACCTTGATGAGATTCCGACCCGTCCGCTCACCAACCTTTGGACGGACACCGGGATCGCCGGCTATGGCGACCCTAAGGTCTACGCCGTTCAGACCAACACCAAAGTGGTGGAGCGGTGCATCCTGATGACCACCGACCCGGGCGACCTGGTGTTTGACCCAACGTGTGTGCGCAAGGGGACGGGAGTTTTGGCCCCCACCCCATCCCTCCCCGCGGGCGGGGAGGGGGCAATTCCTCCCCCGTCCACGGGGGAGGCCAGGAGGGGGGCGACTCCTCCCACGTCCACGGGGGAGGCCAGGAGGGGGGCAGTCATCATTCCCATTGAGCAGATAACACCCGGTCAATATGTCTACGCACACGACGGCACGGTGCGGCGCGTGCGCCGAGTCATCCGTCGCCTCTATCGTGGAATGATGGTGGGACTGCGACATGCCCGCTCTGAACGGATGCTGTGGCTGACAGCAGACCATCGGGTGCTCGCCAAACTCCGCCCGCGTTCACTTGGAGGTCAACGGGACTGGAGCGGAATCCCACTAGATCACCGCGAGTATCGGCGGCGGCTTCGCCGTGAGCTGACACGGGCAGAGCAGATTCTGTGGGCGAAATTGCGCAATAATGGCGTCGGCTTTAAATTCCGCCGTCAACACCCTATCGGTCCTTACATTGCTGACTTCTACTGTCGTGAAGCACACCTTGTGGTGGAAGTGGACGGAGAGTCCCATTTCACCGAAGAGGCTCGCGCCTATGATCGAGAACGAGACGAATACATGCGTTGTATGGGGTTAAGTATCCTGCGATTCACCACCCAGGATATCTACAAGAACCTGCCCGGCGTGCTCCTTGCCATCGAGAACCAGTGCCGCCTGCAGGTGGAGAGCGTCGCGGGTGCTATGTGGGTACAGGCAGGTAACCTCCTACCGGGTGACATTGTGTTCATGGGCACGGAGCTGGAAGCGGTTCCGCTGGAGAAAGTGCAAACCGCCTTCAGTGAAGAGGAAGTGTACGACCTTGAGGTAGAAGGCGCGCACTCTTTTCTGACGGAGGTCTGCGCTGTACACAATTGCGGCTCCGGCACCACCGCCTACTGCGCCGAGAAGTGGGGCCGTCGCTGGATTACCTGCGACACCTCCCGCGTGGCCCTGGCCATCGCCCGCCAACGGCTCATGACCGCCAAGTTCGACTACTACGAGTTGCGCGAGCCCGAGCGCGGCCCGGCTGGCGGCTTTATCTACCAAACCGTGCCCCACATCACCCTGGAGAGCATCGCCAAGAACACGGAGATAGACGCCATCGCCGAGAAGTACCAGGCCCAGATTGACCAGGCGTTGGCGGCTTTGAACCGCGCCTTGGGCAAGGACTGGAAGGAGTGGGAGGTTCCGCGCGAAGTGCCCCATCCCCTCTGGCCCAAAGAGGCGCAGGAAGCCTATTGGGAACTGCGGCGGCTTAAGGATTTCCTTGATCCGGCTGCCCGATCCCGGGCGGAGGAGCTACTGGAGAACATCTACCGCCTCACCGGCCACCGCTGGACGTTGAAGGATTTATCCGACCCCGTCCCGGCGCCGGATTGGCCCGAGGAGGCGAAAGAGGTGCTTCGCCGCTTCTGGGACCTGAAACGCAAAAAGCGCCGCGAGGTGGACGAAAGCATCCAGCGCAACGCGCCGCAGGAGGAGCTCTACGACCGACCCAAGGTGAGGCGAGGTATCGTGCGGGTCTCCGGCCCCTTCACGGTGGAGGCCATCCCGGTGCCAGCTGTCGAGGACCCGACCCAGGCACCCATCCCGCAGTTCGAAGAGCAGGAGGCCCGGGAGCGCATCTCGGACCGGGGCGGCGACTATCTCACCCACATGCTGAACCTGCTCAAGCAGCAGGGCGGTGTGCTCTTCCCGGGCGGCAAGAAACTGGAGCTGCAAAACCTTCGTCCGCTCAACCTGGGCTACCTGCACGCCGAAGGGGAAGCCAAGCAGAACGGCAAGATCCTGCGGGTGGCCATCTCCTTCGGACCCCAGCACGGGCCGGTGACCGCCTTCCAGGTCCAGGAGTCGATTCCCACCGCCAAGATGAACGGCTACCCGGTCTTGATCTTCGCCGGCTTCAGCTTCGACCCGGAAGCCCAGGCCCTCATTCAGAAGACTCCGGTGGCTGGGATTCAGGTGCACTTTGCCAACATCGCGCCTGATGTGCTGGTGGGCGATCTCCTGAAGACTACCCGCGCCAGCCAGGTCTTCACCGTCTTCGGCCAGCCAGATGTGCGGGTGGAGAGACAGAAGGACGGCACTTATGTGGTGGAACTCCGGGGCGTGGACATCTACGACCCGCTCACTGGCGAGGTCCACTCGACCCACGGTGAGGACGTGGCCGCTTGGTTCTTGGACACCGACTACGACGGCAAGACCTTTAAGATCTCCCAGGCCTTCTTCCCCGGCGACCCCGACGCCTGGGAGAAGCTCCAGCGGGCGCTCAAGGCGCAGATCGACCCCGAGGCCTTCGAGAAGATGGGCGGCACCAAGTCGTTCCCATTCCAGCTCGGCGAACACCGGCGCATTGCCGTGAAGGTGATCGACTTCCGGGGCAACGAGGTGGTGCGGGTGATAACGCTACGTTAAGCGGGAAAGTGGAGGGGTAGCTCATGGCCATTGAGCAACTCAAGGTGCGGGAAATCGTCAAGCAGGCGGTGAGCAAAAGCGTAGACATCCCGGAGTTTCAGCGGGAATTCGTCTGGGACCCGGAGCAGGTCAAACTCCTGGCCGAATCGCTTTACCGGGATTATCCCGTCGGCTCCTTTCTGTTGTGGGACTCCTCGGAGTACCAGGAGGCGAAGACGGCACAGGGCACACAGGCTTCTCTCTGGATTGTTGACGGGCAACAGCGCACGACTGCTCTTTGCCTACTCTTAGGGCAGAAACCTTACTGGTGGGCGGATGCCGAGAAGTGGAACGAGGCGCTGGAGCGCTATGATGTGATGGTCAATGTGCTTCCTGGCGATGACGCGTACCTGGAGTTTGCTCTACCGAACCCGATTCGGCGTCGCGACCCTCGTTGGGTGAGCCTCCGCAGGGTACTTGCTGTCGAAAAGGTTGAAGAGTTGACCCAGCTTGCCCAAGAGATAGCACAACAGAACGATCCCGCCAACACGATGGCGGTCTTCTCAACGGTGCACGCCAGCCTCCAGCGGCTGTGGCAAATACGGGAGCGGGATATCCCGGTAATCAAAATTCAGCATGAGGTCGAAGACGTCGCGGAAATCTTCGCCCGCTTGAACCGGGAGGGCACGCGCGTAAAAGAAGCCGATGTGGTCCTCGCCTTAGCCGCCGTGCGAAACCCCGGCTGGGTGCGGGAGGAGTACCTCCCCTTCCGTAACGATTTAGAAGACAAGGGCTGGAACCTGGACGCCGGGATTTTCGTGCGCACAATCACTGGAATTGGCTGTGGCCGAGCCCGGCTCGTTGAAGTGACCAAAGATTTCTGGAGGCAAGAGCAACTCCTCCCTGTCTGGCGAAAGACCGAGCAAACCATCGAAGAAGTCCGGAAGCGATTGGCCGAATTTGGTATCACCTCCGCCGATCTGCTTCCTTCCACGAACAGCCTTATCCCTCTGTTTGTGATGCATTATAGGTGGAAAGACGCCAAAGACTATAGCTTTCACCGGGCCCTGCACTGGTTCCTCATGGCCAATCGGGATGGGCGATACAGCGGCTCGGCGATCACCAGCCTGAACGAAGATGTCCGCGCCATTACGGATGCCGCGGGTTTTGAACAGGCCCTTAAGAAGCTATACGAGCCCCTCAAGGTATCCTCGGAGATAGACGAAGACGAGTTTTTGAATCGCTATGATCGTGCGGGAAATCGCTTCCTGAAGCTGATGCTCTATCTTGTCCTCTTCCGCCATGAGGCGCGGGACTGGGTGGATGGCACGCGCATCGGCTATGAGAAGACCGGAGCATCCCTTGTGGCGGGATTTGAGCCCCAGTGGCACCATATTTATCCGCGCAACGTGCTGAAAGAAGGAGTATCGGACGACGAGATAAACGCCCTGGCGAACATCACCGTTTTGAACGAGCGCACCAATGTCAAGAAGCTTTCCGGCAAAGCGCCCTGGAGCTATATAAGGGATCACAGGATCGCACCGGATCGGCTGCGCCCTCATTGCATCCCCGAAGAGTGGCTTGTGGACCCGAATAAGGACGAGGAGTTAAGAAGGCGGTGGGATACCTCCCGCTACATCGACTTTCTGCTCTCCCGTGCTAGCCTGCTGGCCAAGGCTGCAAACAACTTCCTTGAGGAGCTCAAGGCGGAGAAAAGGGACCCCGATGCTCGTTGACAACCCCATCCTCAACTCGCCTTTCGAGGAGCCCACCCGCTACTGGGCCTACGAGGAGGGGC
>PSKS01000084.1:0-7470 GCA_040289115.1 Chloroflexota bacterium | reverse complement strand
GCCCAGCAGCCCTGTCCCCACCCCCCGGGCCCAGATCCCCACCGACAGCCGCTCCCGGGTGTCGAGGTCCTGGGCCGGGGGCGCCGGGCCCCATCCCCCCTGCAGCAGGCCCGGGACGGCGAAAAGCCCCAGGAAGGCGGGCACCAGGGGCGCCCCCGCCAGCGGGCCCTGCAATGGATTGCGGGCGAGCACCATCCCGCCCAAGATTCCGGAGAGAAGGAAGACCAGAAGGCTCACCCCCAGGCGGATCCCGATCGCCCCCAGGCGCCGGCCGGGCGTAGGCAGCCGCTCCGCCCCCCAGGGCCATTCGGAGAGCAGCAGAAAAGCGACCAGGGCCAGAAGGATCCATCCCAGATGGGGGTCCAGGAGGTCATGCACGGTGGCCCAGAGGCGGGGCCACGCCCAGGCCCCCAGGGTCAGCACCATCAGCGCGCCCCACGCCCCCCATCCCGACCAGCGGACCGCGTCCAGCCCCCGCCCCTCCCGCAGCGCCTTCTGGGCCGGCAGCAGCAGCCCGGCGGCCCCCTCATCCGCCGTCTGATAGAAAACGGCGGGGGCAAGGTGGAAAACGGCGTAGCCGGCGGCGACGCCCGTCCCCAGCCCCAACGCCAGATCCTCCCCGAGCCCCTGGCCCCGGCCCTGCAAGAAGAGCACCAGGAAGGTCACCAGATTGTAGGGATGCAGCCCCGGCACCGCCGCGCTCGCCAGGCTGAGCCCCAGGCCGAGGCCCACCCCCAGCGCCAACGCCATCCCCTTCCCCCCCCGGAGGAGGTCTCCATGGAGATGATAGTCAGCGCCCAGGGGGTTGACAGCAGCTGCCGTTTTTGTTATCGTCCATTTCAACCATGAAGCTCTCCGACTGGGCGCGCAAGCAGGGAATCAGCTACCACGTGGCTGGCGAAAGCCAAGCCGGTCATCGTGGTGGAGGACTTGGGCGTGCGCGGGTTGGAGCTGGACCGTGACCGGAATGCGGCATTGAACCTGCGCGCGTATGGGCTGGCCGTCCGAAGCGGCCCTACCGGGAGTTCCCCGGGAAGGGACGCCTGTGGAGACCCCTCTGGCGGCGGAACGGCCCTGGGCCGGTCTACGAGCTACGGGTCGACGAAGCAGGAAGTGGCCGGTCATTCGTTTCGCCTCGCATGGTGAAATGTATGACTATGAGCCACAGAACGGTTCCGCTGGGAGGATCCAGCCCGCCTCCGTGAGGATCCGGCGGACCCGGCCGTCGTGCGGGGCGTGGGGGAGCCGATCGCACACGAAACGGGCGTAGGTGACCCCCACGGTCTCGGCGGCGAGGCGGGGGAGCAACCGATCGAAGTAGCCGGCGCCGTAGCCCAAGCGGAACCCCTGGCGGTCGAAGGCCACGCCGGGGATAAGGGCCAGTTCGATCTCCTCCGGCGCGACCCAGGGGCATTCCGGCGCCGGCTCCAGCATCCCATAGGGGTGCCGACGCAGGGCACCGGGGCAGTAGCGATGGAGAGCCAGTTCCCGGGAGCCGGGGAGGATCCGCGGCAACACCCAGCGCTTCTCCGGATAGCGGTCCAGAAGGGGCGTCAGGTCGATCTCGTTGCGGAAGGCCATATAGGTCAGCACCACGCGGGCCTCCCGGAAGACCGGCCACGCCTCCAGATGGCGGCGCACGGCGGCGCTCGCCGCCGCCACCTCCGCCGGGGTGAGGGCCGCCCGCTCGGCCAGGAGCCGGGCCCGCAGCGCCCGCTTCTGCGACCGGATCGCTTCCGGATCTTCGGGGAGGGCCATCGCCGGTCCAGATCAAGGAGCCGGTTCGGGCATCGGGGGAGCCGCCCCGGGCCCGGAGAAACAGGGGTCGCGCCACCGGGCGTCCAGCAGCAGCGGGAGGGGATCCGGGGCGAACCGCATCAGGCGTTCCATGGCCACCATGCCGGCCGCGCCCTCGGCCAGGAAAGCCATCAAGGGGAAGGCACAGGCGCAGAGGCCATCGCCCACCGCCCGCCGCATGGCCTTCCCGAAGGGGAAGATCGGATCGTCCACCCGGAGCATCGGCGCCGGCATGCGGTCCGAGCGGACGGCCAGGGAGAGCCCCAGGAGGGTTCCCCGCTCCCGGCGTGCCCGCTCCAGCTTCCCCCAGAAATCCGGATGCCCCGGCAGCGCCACGCCCGCCCCCAGCCCGCATCGCCTTTCCCGCACCATTTTAGTCGGGGAGCGGCATCCGGCAGCGCCGGCAAGCCCGGGGGAGAGCCCGACCCCGTTGGGGAATGGATCTCACCGACCTCTTCCGTTTAAGGGCAGGATCCAGCGAACGGCGCGCTCGCGGAAGAAGTAATCCCAGGCCCCGTTGAGCAACACCATCTAGTTGTCCTGGCTCATGAGCCATCTGCGCCCCTCGTCAGAGATCTCCCAAACACCGTAGGGAGAATCGCTCTTCATGAGGCCCTCGCGAACAAGGGTATTGCGGCACCACTGGGCGGTGTTGCGCCAGCGGGGAGACCGCGGATCGGAGGGCAGGGGTTCATAGTCGTATTGGTCCAGCACGCCTTTCATCTTCTGCTCGACCCGGTTCAGGACTTCGCCGATGGGCGCGCTGCCGCCCAGTTCCACCAGCGTTTCCAGTATGGGGCGCCGGAAGGCGTCCTCCGGGGTACGCAAGCCGCGGGGCAGGCGGGCTCGGGATTTGCGCCGGCCTTTTCCTTTTCGGGCGCGCGGCTTCGACGCGAAAAGCCCGACCCATTCCTTCTGGAGCCCTTTGACCTTTTCACGAAACTCAGCCAGCCGGGTTGCCTCCTCAATGGCGGATTTGGCTTTGTCATAATCGCCAGCCCGGAGAGCCTGCGCGCCTTCCTCGTTCATCGCATTGGCGACCGCCTCGATCTCCTCCAGGAGGATCTCAAAGGCCTCGTTGACTTCGTTTTTCTCCATACCCTTCACCTCCATCACAGCTCCCCCCGAAACGCCTTGTCTAATATCGCCCGCTCCAGGCGCTGAAGTTCCGCCTCGGTGGCCCCGGGATTTCCTTCAGGGCCCTAAGTCTTTCCGGAACGGCCTCCCAGATGGTTCACGATTTGGTTAACTAAATTGGACACATCGTCTATCCAGTACTGTTTAAAGTTGCCGGAAATCCGTGCCCGATCTGTTGTCCACAAAAAGCAGAGCACGCGCACCTTGATTCCATTGTAATTGAATTTCTTGGGACGACCCTCTTCCTCAAATACCATCTGATACCCTTCCAGTTTGCGGTCGGCATCCCGATACTCCGTCCCCTTAGGGTCCACGAAAACAATGAAATAGTCCGAGCCTTTTTGTAGCCAGAAAATGAAGTCGGGTTTGAATCGGGCGATGCGATTGGCATTGGGGTCATAGTAGGGGATGTAGACTTCATCGAGGTTTTCGTCAATCTTGCTGAACATCCACCAGTCAAACAATTGAAAGCTGTTGTCCGGCTGGGAAAGATATTCTTCCAATTTCTCAATGAACTGGCGTTCACTCTGAGTTTTGATAATGTGGCGGATGTAGTCCACCCGGTCGCTTTCCGCAACAACTACAGGCAGGTAGTAATGCTGAGCGATGTGCTTGATGATAATGCTTGACTTGCCATAACTGTACGTTGCCTTCCGAACCTTGAAAGACTTGACCCTTTGTATCTTCTCTTCCAGTTTTTCCAGTTTTTTCAGATCCTCCAGCGTCACGATGATGTGACGGAAGTGACGGATTTCGTCCTCCAAGGGCTTCAGCTTCTTTATCTCTTCAGGCCGGATGGCGAGATACGCTGCCACCCTCTGCATTAAACGGACAACATCGCCATACCGCTGTCCGTCGGTCCGGTAGAAACGCTCGGGCTCGGAGAAACTGCTTTTGAGAAGCCGAAGGCTGTGGGGCTCAAGATTTCCATTTCCCAGCATCAGGAGCACACGGTCGTCGGTGCTCTCCACAAAACGGCGAAGCAGATCCAGCTCCCCACTCTCAATGGGGAACTTGGACAGCTCCCTTCTTGCGGCAAGGGGCGTTTCCGACAGCTGATAAACAGGCACCAGTAACAATTTGTCCCTTGCTGTGGGATTCACTTCAAAAAGGGTGAGTTGACGCTCTCCGGTCCGCATGTGTTCCTGTTTCAAGCCTTCCACAACCGTCTTCAAAGCCTCGCGCTTCGTCCCGAAGACGAAGAGGGTCTCCAGCGCCTTGGCAGCCGGCTCTAACCCCCTGAACCTGTCCTGATCCACGAGGCCGGCGTTGTAAAGAAACTGAAGGCGCTTCCTTTGCCCCTTTATCGGCTCCATGCGCACACCCCTGCCGATAGACTGGAGAATGAACTTCTGGGCATCCTCACCGACCCCGATGTTGATGTAACAAATCACATTGGGGCGGTTGGAATCCCAGCCTTCATAGAAGGTGCGGGAGCCCATGAGGATGGTGATCTCTGAATCCTCCTCATTTAGGCGAGTGAAATATCCTTCGTCATCAAAGCGCTCGTTGATTTCGTAGCCGGCGAGTTTTTCTTTGAGCCAGCCCGAGATGTCGCCGATCTTGATAAGGGCGAAGGGACGGTCAGTGCTCTTGAGTTTGAACGCCATTTCTTTGTGGTCGGAAGGGCGCACCAAGACTTCTATCTCACCAGGGCTTTCAGCATTGAAGACAAGGCGAAGCAGGTCTTCCGGCGTCAGGTTATTAAGCAGGCTTTCATCAATCTCGGCGCCCTCCTCTTCGAACACGAAGGGGGGACGCTCCTCCTTCAGGAGCTCAACTTTCGCCCGAGCCAATTCGGAAATCTCCCCCTTCCCGATGCGCTCCAGTTCTCTAAAGAACAGAAGCAAATCGGCATCTTCCGTGTTGACGGAATTCACCAGAACGAGCATCAGCGGCTTGTGATAGGCGCTTTTGTCCTGCCTGTTTTCATAGACCTTTCGGGCATAGGCCAGCATCAAAAGTGCCTTGAGCACCACCTTCTGCTTCTCGTCGCCGTTATAGTCTTCCTCATCCCGAAAAGCCCGCATCTCCTGCTTGAGAATACAGATGTGTTTCCCGTAACCCGCCCGGATGTATTCGGAAAGGTTGAAGTTGAAAAGGGTGGTGACGATGTCCCGAGGGTCGGTGAAGGTGGCGGAGAAGTTGAAGAGAAAGCCGTTGCGTGATAAGATGGCATAGATGTGCTGGCGCTTGGATTCTTCCTTATCTCCCTTGTGGGCTTCGTCAAGCAGCACATACCACCGGCCATCGTTATCGTAGTTGCGGAAGTCCACGATCTTTTCCTTCTGCTCATCGCTCAGGTTGTCGGACCGGTAGTAGAAGACGGTGACTTCCTGTTCCGGAAAGAGGGAGGCTTCCCGCAGGGCAGAGGCATAATCCCGCAATTCTCTAAGGATGATGCGAAAATCCCCTCGGTCCCGGTTGAACTCCTCCACATGCCGCTTGAGTTGCTCCAGCAGGTCGTCCCGATGGGTCAGCACCAGGATGTAGTTCTCGGGGATCTCCCCCCACCGCATCAGGTGCCACAGGAGTTCAATGAGTTTCACGATAACCAGGGTCTTCCCGCTGCCCGTCGCCATCCAGAAACAGGCACGGTTGATGAAATGCTCGTAGGCGATTTTGCCGTCCGTTACGGGGTAGTATTCTCGGAGAAGCCCTCCAATGCGATGGCCCGGCTTTATCTCTATGTCCAAGGAAGCCGGAAGGCCGTTATCCCGATACCACTGCCAGAGTTTTCGCTTACGCTCGGCGTTGATGCTTAAATCTTCGCCAGGACGAAAGTCCCCGAAATCCCCGTAGTACTTCCAGAGGAGTTTTAAGGCGTTTTTAAGGGCTTTTTGCTGGTAGTCCCAGAGGCGTTTTTCCCGAGAAAAGGTTTCCAAGTCCATACCCTGCCAGTTCGCCGGCAGGTCGTCGTCTCGGATCGCTTCCACCATTTGCTGAAGGTAAATCCGCATGTTAGCCATCTCCACCAGCTCACCACCAGATTAGCGGTTTTATCAACCGCCAATCAGGGTTCTTTAAATCAATCTCGGTGCCATCCTGAAACTCCACCTTGCCGGGCTTGGTGGGCTCTTCAGGGTCGGGGTGGATGCGCTTAATCCACTTGCCTGTGAGATTGGAAAGGGTCTCGGCAAGGTCAATGATGTCCCGATCCCTTCCCGATAGAGTTTGCTCAGGTCCACCTTCACTGTGCCCTTCTCCAGGTCCACTTCCATTACTTTCTCGCCTGTCTCGGCATTGTCCAACATCTTGGTGTCCCGCAGGAAGAGATAGCGCACCGGCTCGTTGGGGTCGCTGAAGAGGTCCGCATCGTCGGCATAGCTTGCCCGACGCAAGACATCCTCGTACTGCTCCAGTTCGTAATACTTGAAGAAGCCACCCGCGTTGTTTTCATTGTATTTTTCTTTCACATCTTTTTCCTCTGAAATTCCAGATTTATCATAAAACAAAACCTTCTTCATCCTTGGCAAAACCACCGTGTAAAAATGCTCCCCCATCTCAACGCCAATCCATTTTCTTTTGAGTTTGTGAGCCACTGCGGTTGTTGTGCCTGAGCCAAGGAAGAAATCCATGACCAAGTCGCCTTCGTTGGATGTGGATTCTATGACGCGCTTTAGGAGTTCTTCGGCATTTCGAGTTGGAAAGTTTGGATCCTGAGAGTAGCTCTGAATATTGGTCCAATTGGAATCAACCTTTTTGGGAGGATCTTTGATCTCTGGTATAAAGTCATCCCTTCCACATCTACGGCAGCCTTGCCACCTTCCCTCATAGTGCTCATAATCGCAAAAACGACAACGAAACCTAATCAAACGAAACGTTGTCCATCTATCAATGAGGTCCTGGCTTATGCCCCAATGTCGTCCTGGTGGAGGTATCAGCACACGTCCAAAAACAACTCGGTTCTTGTTTTCTTTTCTTTCACCAGGGTAGTGCACGAATGGCATCCAACCAGTTTCCCTACGCTCAAATATTTCTTTAGGTTTCCACTTCTCATCCCTAGCATACAAAAACAAGGACTCTGTGGCTGTCAAAAATTTGTTTTCGGCTTCCTTCTGTATCCCGGAGCGGCTTATTATTATCTCATTCCTAAAATTCTCCCTCCCAAAAACTTCATTCATTAGCATCCTCACATACATATTCCCGTTATAATCGCACCTCACAAAAATGCTTCCTGTATCCTTCAAAATATCCCTTGCTAGTCTCAGTCTATTTTCAAGCATTGTTATCCAAGTAGAATCCTTGTACTTCACGGAGTAAAAATAATCAGCTTCCTGTTCTTTGTTAAACGGCGGGTCAATATAAATGGTTTGCACCTTTTCTTTGAATTTGGGTAAGATGGTATTGAGTGATTGATAGTTTTCGCTTTTTATCAGCCAGCCGTCCAGAGCGGCGTCCAGGTCGTCAAAAAGTCCGATCATCTTAAGTTCCAGGTCCTTGAAGTATTTCGTGTCCAAGGGCAAGAAGCGATAACGAGGATGGAGTTCCTTGCCCGCGAGGGTGTTCTGCCACAGCCTTTCGGCGGTAAAGTCT
>PSKS01000015.1:0-48047 GCA_040289115.1 Chloroflexota bacterium | reverse complement strand
TGAGCTGAAGCTGGTCGTCAGCCGCCGTCAGCCGGGCCCAAAGGACCGGCTCGCCCCCTTCCTCGACGACAAGCTGCCGGCCGCCCCGAAACCACTGCCGCCACTCCGCCAGGGTCATGGCCTCGGCCTGGCGAACGCTGACGGGCACAACCCGGCAGTAGAGCCGGAAAAGGGCCAAATCGTCCCCCCGCCGGCGGGGCCGGCCGGGTCGGAGGTCGCCGACCGAAAACTTGATGGGACCGCCCCGGAAGAGGGTCTCCACCTTGTACGGAACGAATCCGGCGGCCCGGGCTGCCCCCAGCAAGGGGCTTTCGATATTCAGCCGCAGGTAAATGCGCTCGATTCCTTGCTGGGCGGCATCGAGGCCCAGGCGGCTCAACAGCTCGGCGCAGTCCTGGGGCCGACCGTCAGGCGCCCAGATAAGGCGGTCCACTTCCCAGTAGCGGCCGAAGGGGACGGTGGAAACCAGGCCCGCCAGGCGGTCGCCGTCGTCAAAGAGGAGGGTATGCCGGCGAATCTCCAGCGAAACCAGCGGATTCAGAACCCCCAAAAGGTCCGCCCAGTCATCCCGCCCCCGCCCCAGGGCACGCCGGCCGTAGGCTTCATTTGGGTAGCCCCGCCGCTGGAGGACAGCGAGCCCGACCAGGTCTGTCGGTCGGACCGGACGAATCATTACAGCTTTGGTCGCGATTTTACCCCTTTATACCCAACTCCAACTAGATATTAACTCAGGCCGGCCGCCGCTACAAGCCTGCGTCGGCCGACAGCTCGCTTACCCCTCGGCTTAGGTTTGAAGAAGGTAGCGGCGTCTCACCCAGGCGCTCAGGGCGTCCATAATAAGGACCACCGCAAGCACCGCCAGCAGGACGGTGGCCAGCCGGCCGTAGGCCAGGGTGCTGATATATACTTGCATGTAGAAGCCGATCCCTCCGGCCCCAACCAAACCCAGCACCGTGGACGACCGGATGTTGTACTCCAGCATAAACAGCAGCTGGCTCAGGATGGTGTTGGCCGCCTCCGGCCAGAAGACGAACCGGACAATGTGGTGGCGCCGGGCTCCTAAGCCCCGAACGGCCTCTAAAATCTCCGGGTCGATCCCTTCTAGAATCTCGGCGTAGAGCTTGGCCAGGTAGCCGACGGTGTAAAGCGCCAGGGCCAGGGTTCCGGCCAGGGGACCGAGGCCCACGACGATGACCATTATCAGCGCCCAGAGCAGACTTGGCACCGTGCGGACTATCGCCACCAGCAACCGCACGGCCAGCACCACCGGCCTAGGAAAGAGGGTGCGGGTTCCCAGGACGCCCAGCGGGAAGGAAACGATAAACCCGAGGAGGGTGCCCGCAAAGGCCATCTCGACGGTTTCGACCAGGGCGCTTAAGACCACCGGCAGGACCGAAATGTCGGGCGGGAAAAGCTCGGCGGCAAACCGGCCGAAATTCGCCAGGCCCCCGGTGAGCCGCCCCGGGTCGAAGAACCCCATCCGGCCCAGAATCCAGCCCAGTACCAGCAGGAGCGCCAGGGTACCGCTCAGGTCCCGCCAGCGGCGAAGGGCGGCGTCCCGCCCCCGGTCCTTACCCGCCAGCGACCCTGGCCCCATCATCCTCCGCCTCCACCAGGGCCCGAAACTCGGACCAATCCAGGGCCTGGGCCGGGCCCCGATAGACCACCTGACCCCCTTTTATAACCACGACCCGGTCAGCCAACTCTTGAACCAGCTGAATCTCGTGCAGGTTCATCAGGAGGGTAAGGCCACGCTCCCGGACCAGGCCCCGAATGGTCTCAAGGATCCGGGCAGCCCGGGGCAGGTCCAGGTCCGATACGAACTCGTCAGCCAGAATCAACTGGGGATCTTGCATTAGCGTTCTGGCAATGGCCACCCGCTGCCGTTCACCCCCGCTGAGGTTAAAGACCCTCACCCCGGCCTTATCCCCCAGACCCAGCATCCCCAGGTAGTCCCGGGCCCTGGCCACCTCCTCCCGGGGGAAGAAGCCGAAGGTGGGGCCCCACCCGCCGTGTTGGGCCAGGGTTCCCAAAAGCACGTTTTCCAGGGCGGTGAGTCCCCGAACCAGGCCGAGCTGCTGGGGAATGTAGCCCACCGCCCGACGGAATAACCGGGGGGGCTCACCCCGGAGGCGAAAGCCCATGACCTCAACCGTCCCCCGCTGAAAGGGTAGAAGGCCTGCCAGCACCTTCATCAGGGTGGTCTTCCCCGCCCCCGAAGGCCCCATAACCACCCAGAGCTCGCCCCTTGGGACCGTCAGGTTGACCCCTTTAAGCACCCATTGCCCCGGCCGGTAGGCCAGCCACAGGTCCCGGACTTCTACCGCCGGACCTTGGGAAAATTGGTCTTGGGGGGTGTAATCCCCGGCCGTCACGGGTTTATCCGCTCCGTGAAGGCAATCCGGGTTACCTTGACAAACTGCTGGAAGGACCCCAAATGGGTGGCTGCGTCGGACCGCTGGAAGCCAACGAAGAGGCCCGAAATGAACTGCCGCATCAAGGGGCGGTACTCGGGGGCCCCAAGCCCGAGCAGGGCTTCGACAACCCGAGACCGCAACGGATCCTTAAGGTCTTTACTGACGACGACCGCGTGGGAAGGCAGCGGCCCTTGCTGTTCCAGGACCCGGGTGTTGGCCAGAACCTCCCGGTAGAGGCTCTCGGGGACGTCCCCGGCAATGATGGTCACATCTACCTGCCCGGCCTTAAGGGTTTCCCAGCACTGGCCGTAGCCCCCGCCAAAGAGGACTTCCCCAAAGAAGGCCTTTGGGTCCACCTCGCCCTGAGTGGGCCGGGGCAGCAGCCCAAGCTCCACAAGCCTAGCCATCGGGGCGATGTAGCCGGAGCCGGAAACCGGGCTTGGGAAGCAGGCCCGACGGCCCCGCAGCTCCTCAAGCTGCCGGTATGGGCTGTCGGTCCGCACAACCCAGTAAGAAAAATAATATGGCGCTTCCACTTTCTGCTGGCCATGGATCACCTCCCGCACCTCGGCCAGGACCAGCTCGGCACCGGCCCGCTCCACGGCCAACTGGGCAGGGAAGGGCCCCATAAAGGCCACGTGGGCCTGCCCGAACCTGAGGGCCTCGATAACCCCGGCCTGGGTTAGGGGCACGTAGATTTCCACGTCCACATCCACCAGCCGCTGCTCCAGGTACTCTTCAAGGGGCTTGGCCTTTTCCAACATTTCGGCGGCCGAAAGGGTGGGCTGAATGGCCACCACCAGGCGGTTCTTGCCCGGCGCCTGGGGCGTACAGGCCGCCAGCCCAAGGGCAAGGAGCAACCCGAAAAGGGCAATGAGTCGGCTAGCCATTACAAACCTACCTCCGTCCTAAGTATTTCTGAAGGGCCGTGATAACTAAGACCGCTTCCAGTCCTTCCCGCAGTAAGATTACGGCCGCATCGAAGACCCCGTATTCGACCTCCCGCTCCGTAAGGGGCCGCAAGCCGTTCTCAATCTTTCCAAGGACTTCGATGGCCCGATGGGCATCCGGGACCGGCTGGGTCAGAGCCGCAATCGCGGCGATAAGCTCACCCTCAACCAACCGATAGGCGTCGGGGGACCTGGCCTTCACCTGGGCCTCGACAAACGGCCAGACTGCCTGTGACTCCCGAACTTTGGCCAGGGCTGCGGTCGGATTACCTTGGCTTAGGTCCCGTTCCGCCGCCGCAATTATGTCTAGCAGGGATTCCAGGCGGGCAGCAGGCGTGCGGACCCCGCCGCCCGGCCGGGCAACCACCTGGGTCAGGTAAAGGTCGATGCCCTCATCCAGGGACTCAATCGAAGCGGCCAGGTCAGCGGTGGAAGCTGGCCCAGCCAGCTTCTGCCGGACGTTGGCGATCTTTTGCCCGATGGCCTGGTAATACTCCGGGGAAGTTTCGGCTACCCTGTCTTGAACGTCTTCCCAGATGGATTCAAAGTCGGCCATAATGGCCTTGGCGGTTTCCAAGTCGCCGGCCGCGGCCGCGTCCATGGCCCGGTGGAGGCCGACGGTGGCATTCCCAAGTTGCCTTACTGCCGGGTCTGGCTGAGGCGAACCCTGCGGGCCCTTAAGGACCGGGCTTAACCCCAGGGCTAAACCAAGACCGGCAAGGAAAATGGTCAGGACGGTGCCAATTAAAACTGTTTTGCGCATGCCTAGCCTCTACACAGGGTAAGCTATCCCCGCAGGGCCGGCCCGGCAAAAGTAACCCCGTGCTATAATGTACTGGACCCGAAAGGGTTGTTAGACTAACCTAACACTCTGTATTTTTATAACCAAATAGTTTATTTTTGTCAAGGGGGGTGGTCCCTTGGTTCGGGCGACGGCGGGTGGGCGTTCGGCCAACATGAGCCCGCGTGTCGAAGAGTATTTAGAGACGATTTACATGCTGGCCGAGGAGCGCCAGCCGGTCATTGGGGCCAGGTTGGCGGAGCTTTTGGGGGTCTCCCGGGCCACGGTCACGATGATGCTCCAGCGCATGGCCCGGGACGCCCTAATCACCTTGGACAGCCGCAAGCAGGTAGCCCTTACCCCGAAGGGTCAGGCCCTGGCCGAGGCGTCGATGCGGCGCCACCGGCTTATCGAGCGCTTTCTCACGGACGTCCTCGGCTTTGACTGGGCCAAGTCTGATGCTGAGGCCCACAACTTGGAGCACTGCATCTCGGCCGAGGTGGAAGCGGCCCTCAACCGGTTCCTCGGCTACCCATCCCGCTGTCCCCACGGCAACCCGATTCCGGGCAACCCCCCACCCGCGGACCTTCACCTGGAGCAGCCCCTTGACGTCCTGCCGGTGGGGGCGTGTGGCCGGGTGGCCCGGGTGGCCGAGCCGGTTGAGAATGCCCTGGCCGTCCTCCAGTACGTTCAGGAGCGGGGGCTTAAGCCGGGGGTAGCCGTGAAGGTTTTGGACTACGGACCCCGGGGCGACAGCCTGGTGGTGCTGGTGGGCGACCGGCCGGTCTCCTTCGGCCGGGATGTGGCCCGGTTTGTCTTCGTGATCCCCGAGACCGACGAGAAAAGGAGGGCTTGCCCGTGAAGTTCGGCCTGACCCTGCCCCACTTTAGGCAGGTGGCTTCCCCCGAGGCCATTGTCGAGTTTGCCCAGCGGGCCGAGGAGCTCGGCTACGATTCCCTGTGGGCCACCGACCACGTGGTTGTACCGGAGGCGGCCGTAAGTCGCTTCGGAGAGGTCTTTTACGAGCCTTTAATTGTGCTAGGTTACGTAATTCCGGTAACCCGCCGGATAACCCTGGGGACCTCGGCCCTCATCCTGCCCTACCGGAACCCGGTGGTGACTGCCAAGATGTTGGCGACCATCGACGTGCTTTCGAAGGGGCGGACCATCTTTGCGGTGGCGGCTGGCTGGGCCGAGGACGAGTTCAACGCCCTGGGGGTGCCCTTCCGCGAGCGCGGCCGGCTGAGCGACGAATATATCCGGGTTTTTAAGGCCCTCTGGACCCAGGATGTGCCGGAGTTTGAGGGCCGCTATTTTAAGATTCGCAACGTGCGGTTTGCACCCAAGCCCGTCCAGAAGCCCCACCCGCCCCTCTGGGTCGGGGGCAACTCGGAGAAGGGCATCCGCCGGGCGGTTCGATTTGGGGACGGCTGGCACCCCACCCGCCCCCAAATCCCGGACCTTAAGCAGGCCCTGGCCCTGCTCACCCAGTACTGCCAGCGGTACGGCCGGGACCCCAAGTCGCTCGTCATCTCGGTCCGGGAGCCCCTTAAGATTCTCGACCGCCGGGATGAAGGCTACAGACGGATCCCCCTCATCGGGACGCCCGACGACATCATTGAGGACCTCAAGCAGTTTAAGGAGCTAGGCGTTCAGCATTTCGTGCTGGATACCTTTTACAGCGTGCCCGAGCTGGACCGGGAAACCCTGGCCGACACCTTCAGGACCATCGAGCGGTTCGTCCGGGAGATTCGACCCGCCGTGGCAGCCTGACCGCCGGCCTTGGAAAGAAGCCGCGACTGGATCGCCCAGGCCGAATGGGGCCTTAACCACACCCGGAGCGACCTGGACCGAGGCTATTATGATTGGGCCTGCTTCTCTGCCTAGCAGGCTGCCGATAAAGCGGCTAAGGCCGTCTTTCAAAAACTTGGGGCCGACGTCCGGGGTCATTCGGTAACCGACCTGCCGGCTGAGTTCGGAAAGCGGGTTCCCGTGCCGGAGGAACCGATGGAAGGGGCCCTTGAACGAAGACCCTGGGCCTGCCCCGACTCGAACCCCACGTGTACTCCCAGGCGGAGGCCAGGCAACGCGCCCGGATCATCGACCGGATGACCGAGGGGGGGTATTCTCCTCTGGCCCCCGGAGGCCCGTTAGGCCTTACGGGGCGTTTTCGGGGCCTCGCATCCGGTAAGCCTCGATGAACCGGACGATTCTGGCCTCGTCGAAGTCCTCGAGGGTATCGATCCGGGTCCAGGCCGTAAGGGCGACCCGGTAGGGCATGTTCGGGTACGGGGCCAGAATCACGTGGGAAGGGTAGCGCTTGACAATGGCGGCCAGCTTTTCCACCAGGTCGGGGCAGTCGCAATTGTACTGGATAAGGACGCCCCCGTGTTCGAGGTTGTGAACCTGGAGCTCGTCGGGAATGGGCTCGGTGTGGATGCCCCAGGGGGCGGTGGAAGGCCAGTGCCAGCCGGAGGTTGGTGGCGTGGTGTTGTAGGGCGGGTGAGACTGGCCGGGCAGGACGTGGTCCCGGCCCTGGTCAGGCACGGCCCGGCCGGGCAGAGTGCTGGTGGCCGGACTCACCCCGGCCCCACCCCCGGCCGGGAGCACGCCAGTGTAGGGGAGGATAGGCACGGCAATGGCGATAATGCCGACTGCGGCAATCAAAGTTAAAAGCCGCCTGTCTGCCCCCTGCCGCGAGCGCCTTCGCCTGACCATGGCATGTTCCTGTAACGGTTATACCATGAAACAAACCCAAGGCCCGAAGAAGGCGACGGCTGCTGCCTGAGGTGGGGCAGCTTCTGCACTCCTGTGGTTTTACCCCGCTGAAAGCAAAAGCACCAACCCAGGTGGGGGCCTTTTTAGTAAACGGCCAATGCTTTGGTAGTAGCGTACGGCCATGCCTCTACAGACCGGTTAGTTACCATCTAACGGTTGGCCCCAGTCAAGTGGTCCAGAAAGCTAGAACGTCCCAGTAAAATGCCAGGGTTTTCCAGCCTTGTAGACGGCCCGAATTGGAAGAACCGCTAAGCGGTAATCGGGTGGGCAGTAGACGCATATTATTGTGAGTTTTTACAAAAAGGCTAATGACAAACTGGAAAGTCCTGGTCAAATAACTTGCCGGTTGACAAGGCTAAGGGTGATAGGGTATAATCGGGCGCAAATATCCCACCACTTTGTGGGAGGAGGGCTTCTGGCAATGACCAGTAGCGACCGGAAGTGGGCCGACCTCTTGGGGCGCAGGCTTTCGCGGCGGACTTTGCTCAAGGCGGGGGCAGTTTCCGGTTTAGGGCTAAGCTTATGGGGCTGTGCACCTCAGGCTGCCCCGTCGGCCCCCCAGGCCCAGCAGGAGGGCCCCAGGCGCGGCGGTACCCTGCGGCTCAACCTCATGCCCGAGAATCCCCCGACCTTGGACCCCTATCTGAACGTCTCTTACCGGACCAAGATCTTCTCCGGGTTCGTCTACAGCCGACTCCTTAAGTTTAAATACGGCCCTGACGTCGGGGCTAATGCCTTCATCCCCGGCGAGCCGGACCTGGCCGAACGGTACGAGATATCCCAAGATGGAACAACCTGGACGTTTTATCTGCGCAAAAACGCCCGCTGGCACAATAAGCCGCCGGTAAACGGCCGGCCTGTCACCGCCCATGACGTGGTTTGGGCCTTCAACCGCTTTATGAAGGAGTCGGCCGAGCGGAATGTCTTTGCTCAGGTAACCGACGTTAAGCCCGTTGACGATTACACCGTCCAGTTTAAGCTCAGCCGACCCTGGGCCCCGTTTCTAACCAACATCTCCTCGTATTTCTTCTGGGTTGTGCCCCGGGAAGTCGTCGAGCAGTACGGGGATGCCAGCAAAGTCGTGGTCGGCAGCGGGCCCTTTATGCTCGAAAACTTTGAGTCCGGGGTATCCTTTACCTTCGTGCGCAACCCTGACTACTACGAGGAGGGCCGGCCATACGTGGATAGGGTCGTCGGCCTCATCATTCCCGACACCGCCACGGCCATGGCTGCCCTCCGGGCCCGGGAAGTCGATATGGCCGGCGTGAACCCCCAGGACCTTGAGAACTTCAAGCAGACCGTCCCCGACGCCAAGATTTACCAGTGGGAATATCTGTACATCCCCTTCATGTACTGGCGGGCCGATAAGCCGCCCTTTAACGACCCGAGGGTTCGGCAGGCCGTGTCCATGGCCATCGACCGGGACGAGATCCTCAAGGTGGTCTACAATGGGGAGGGTGGCTGGAATAACTTTGTCCCCTGGGCCCTGCGGTCCTGGTGGCTGGACCCGAAGGGCCCGGAGATGGGGCCGGCGGGCAAGTACTTCAAGTACGATCCCCGGGCGGCCCGGGAGCTTTTGGCTGCGGCCGGCTATCCTAATGGTATTAAGACTGTGCTTATAAGCACCCCGGGCTACGGGACCGTCTGGGTCCAGTACGTGGAGCTCATCCATGCCCAGCTCAAGCGGGCCGGATTCAATGTCGAGCTCAGGATGCAGGAATACTCGGCGTATATCTCCACCACCTTCCTGGGCAAATTTGAAGAGGGGATGGTCTGGGGCCTGCAGACCCCGTTCCAGGAGCCCCACGACTTCCTTTTCGGCATGTTCCACTCGAAGGGTAACCGCAACCACGCCCACATCAGCGACCCGGTTCTTGACCAGATGATTGAAAAGCAGGCCGAAACCCTGAACATGGAGGAGCGGCGCAAGCTTATCTTCGACATCCAGCGGTACATCGCCGAGAAGATGTATTATGCGCCCGGGTCGGTGCCCTATGTCTACTGGGCCGTCCACCCCTACGTCGGCGGCTACTACCCGTACTCGACGACAGAGTACGGCTACGCCGGCGTGATGCTTACAAAGGTCTGGCTCAACAAGTAGCCCATGACCCGGTATCTGGTCCGCCGGCTCCTCCTGCTGGCGGTCACCCTCTTTGGGGTTTCGGTTTTCGTCTTCGGGCTTATCCGGCTCCTCCCCGGGGATGCGATCACCATGCTCCTTCAGGACTACGCCTACGCCGAGAACCTGGACGCCCTGCGGGCCAAGCTCGGCCTCGACCGACCGGTATATATCCAGTACTGGGACTGGCTGAGCAAGGTGCTCAGGGGCGACTTGGGCCAGTCCCTCCGAAGCCGCCAGCCCGTCGTCGATGAGCTCGTTCGCCGGCTGCCCATCACCGCCGAGCTGGGCATTCTGGCGATGTTTGTCGGCCTGGCCATCTCCATCCCGGTCGGGGTGCTTTCGGCCGTAAAACAGGACACCTTCACCGACTACGTGGCCAGGGGGGTGGCCGTTGCGGCCCTGGCGGTACCCGGCTTTTGGCTCGGAACTTTGGTCATCACCTTCCCCTCCATCTGGTTCCGGTGGACGCCGCCCCTCCAGTACACGCCCTTGCACGTGGACCCGGTTAAAAACCTAAGCCACGTCATCATCCCGGCCGCGATTTTGGGGATTGGCCTCTCGGGAACCCTCATGCGCCTCACCCGGGCCACCATGCTGGAGGTGTTGCGCCAGGACTACGTCCGCACGGCCTGGGCCAAGGGTCTGGCCTGGCGGGTGGTGATCTTCCGCCACGCCCTCAAAAACGCCCTCATCCCGGTGGTGACGGTCCTGGGCCTGCAGGTCTCCGTACTGGTCGGCGGGTCGGTGGTGATGGAGCAGATCTTCGTCATCCCGGGCATGGGCCGCTATCTGCTGGAGGCCATCCAGTATCGGGACTACCCGGTGGTTCAGGCCCTGAACCTGGTCTTTGCCCTGGTCATCCTCCTAAGTAACCTGGTGGTGGACGTCGTTTACGCCTATTTGGACCCGAGGATTCAGTATGATTAGCGGCGCCCGGACGTACGAAGAGGCTGCACGCCTGCCCCTGCGGCCCGGCCTCAGGCAGCAGGTCTGGTGGTTTATCCGGCGGAAACCCCTAGGAGCCTTTGGGGCCGCCATCGTGTTTTTGCTGCTGTTTACGGCGGCCTTTGCGCCGGTATTGGCCCCCTATTCCTACGAGCAGGGGGATGCGGCCCGCCGGCTTAAGCCCCCGAGCCTGGAGCACCCGCTGGGAACTGACGCCAACGGCCGGGACATGCTCAGCCGGATAATCTGGGGTGCCCGGGTCTCGGTGACCGTCGGCTTCGGGTCCGTCTTTATCGCCATGACTTTAGCAACCCTTATCGGGACGGTCTCGGGCTACTTCGGTGGTAAGCTGGATACGACTATTCAGCGGCTGGTGGACATCTGGATGGCCTTCCCGGCCCTGGTGCTTTTGATAAGCCTGCTTTCGATGCTAGGTCCCGGCCTCTGGAACGTGGTGATAACCCTCGGGGTCCTGCTGGCAGCCGGGGCGTCCCGGGTGGTGCGCGGCGCCGCCCTGAGCGTACGCAACAACCTCTACATCGAGGCCGCCCGGTGCGTTGGGTGCACCCACGGCCGAATCCTGCGCCTTTACGTGCTGCCCAACGTATTTCCGGTGGTTATAGTCCTGGCCACGGTGCAGCTCGGGGGCGCCATCCTGGCCGAATCAACCATAAGCTTTCTGGGCTACGGGGTGCCGCCACCCCACCCGGCCTGGGGCGCAATGCTCGGGGGGATCGGCCGGGCCTACATGCACCAGGCCCCCTGGCTGGTGCTGTGGCCGGGCCTGGCCATAAGCCTTACGGTCTTCGGGTTCAACATGCTTGGGGACGCCCTGCGGGACGTCCTCGACCCCCGCCTGCGTGGCCGGTAGTCAGTATTGTCAAAACCGACCTTCCCGTGTAAAATTAGGCAGACCGGCAAACTGGGTCTGGAGAAAGTACACCGGAAGGAGGGCAATCTTGTAATGTCGCGGCGATTAGAAAACGTTTCCCGACGGGAGTTCCTCGGTCTTGCGGGCGCGGCCCTGGCCGGGGCCGCCCTTGCCGCCTGTGCGCCGGGGCCGAGCGCCCCCCAGCCGGGCGCCCAACAGCCCACCCAGGCTACCCCCCGGCGGGGCGGCGTCCTGAAGGTAGCCATCATCGGTGAGCCCCCGGCCCTCGACCCCGGATTCACCACCGCCACCATCACCCAGAACACCATGTGGCACGTCTTCGAGCCGCTGCTTACCCGGGACAGCAAGTTTACCCCCATTCCCCACCTGGCCGAAAAATACGAGGTAAATTCCGATGGGACCAAATTTACTTTCCATTTGCGCAAAGGCGTCCTTTTCCATAACGAGAAAGAGTTCACCGCCGAGGATGCGGTGGCTTCCCTGAAGCGCTGGGGCCAGGTGGCCGGGCGGGGCCGACAAGTCCTCGCCCGGGTCGAAACCATCCAGGAGAATGACCGTTACACTTTTACCATCAATTTCAAGCAGCCGACGGGCCTGTTGCCGGAGTTCCTGGCCGAGGTCGAGGCGATGATGCTCCCCAAGGAGGTGGCCGAGAGGGTTGGCAAGGACCGGCTGCCCGACGAACTTATTATCGGCACCGGGCCCTACAAGCTGGTGGAGCACGTCGTCGACCGCTATATCCGGCTGCAGCGGTTTGAAAAATATGCCGCCCGGGAGGAGCCCCCCAACGGTTACGGGGGCAAGCGGGTGGCCTATTTCGATGAGATCCGGTTCATCCCGGTGCCCGAGGATTCGGTCCGGGCCGACGGGGTGGGTACCGGCGAGTACCATTTTGCCGAGTCCCTCCAGCCCGACCAGTATCCGAACCTGCAGGCCAA
This sequence comes from Chloroflexota bacterium, assembly GCA_040289115.1. Classification (GTDB taxonomy): domain Bacteria; phylum Chloroflexota; class Dehalococcoidia; order JAUQQI01; family JAUQQI01; genus JAUQQI01. The sequence goes on along the minus strand of PSKS01000015.1, from coordinate 36,224 downwards.
CCCGAACGTGGTGCCCCTCATCGTTAAGCCCTACTACCAGTATGGGCCCCACTTTAACAAAAAGCAGGGGCTTTTTACCGACGTCCGGATGCGGCGGGCCGTCCTCTTATCGGTCAACCTAGAGCAGATTATGACGGCCGGGTTCGGCCGCAAGGAATTCTTCCGGCTCGGGCCGGAGATCGCCGCCCCGGAGACCGCCTTCTACACCGATGTGGGCAAGGAGGTTTACAACAAGCCCGATCCCGAGCGGGCTAAGCAGCTGATGCGGGAGGCCGGTTACGACGGGCGGCCCATTCGCTGGCTGTCTACCAAGGAATATTTCTACAACTACAACATGGCCCTCTCTTTCAAGGACCAGCTGGAAAAGGTGGGTTTCAAGGTGGACCTGCAGGTGATGGACTGGGCCACCCTCGTCCGGCGCCGCAGTGACCCCAACGAGTACGATGTCTTTATTACCGGCCATCCCACCTACGTTCACCCCATCCGGCAGGTCTACCTGGACGGGACCTGGCCGGGCTGGTGGACGAACCCAAAGAAGGACGAGATCGTCTCCCGGATGATGGCCGAAACCGACCTGGAAAAGCAGAAGCAGCTCGTCCGGGAGCTCCAGCAGGTCCAGTGGGAGGACGTGCCCTGGATCAAGTGCGGCGAGGCCTTTACCTTGCGTGCCATTCGCAAGGAGATTGTAAATTACCAGAACCCGACCGACTGGTTCTTCTGGAACTGCGGGTTCGCCTCCTGAGGGCCGGTGCTGGCGTACACCATCCGACGGCTCATCCTGACCGTACCTGTTATGCTGGTGGTCTCGACCGCCGTGTTCTTACTCCTTTACTTGACACCGGGGGACCCCGTCGGGGTGATCCTCGGGCCGGAGGCCACCGAGCAGCAGAAGGCCGAGCTCCGGGCCCGCCTCGGCTTAGACCAGCCGGCCCACGTCCAGCTGGTCAACTGGTACCTACGCCTTTTGCGGGGCGACCTGGGCACATCGATCTTTTTAAATAAGCCCGTCACCCAGGCCTTTATCGAGCGCATCGAGCCAACGGTAATGCTCACCCTGCTGGCCATGGCCTTTGCCGTCGGCATCGGCCTCCCGGCGGGAATCGTTGCGGCCAAGCTCAGGGGCTCCTGGTTCGACCTGGCGGCGATGCTGATCGCCATTGCCGGGGTCTCGATGCCCACCTTCTGGGTCGGCCTAAACTTGATTTTTATCTTTGGGGTAACCCTCAATTGGCTGCCGGTGGCCGGTTATCAGCCCCTTTCGGCTGGGATCTGGGAGAACATACGCTACCTGCTGATGCCGGCCTTTACCCTGGGCTTTGCCCAATCGGCCCTTCTGGCCCGGATAACCCGCTCGATGATGTTGGAGGTCCTTTCCCAGGATTACATCCGGACGGCCCGGGCCAAGGGGCTGGCGGAGCTGGCAGTGGTGCTTAGGCATGCCCTCCGCAACGCCATGATCCCAGTGATAACTGTGATCGGCTTAAGCTTCGCCATCCTGCTGGGGGGCGCCGTCATCACCGAGCAGGTTTTCAACATTCCTGGGGTCGGTCGGCTCCTGGTCCAGGCCGTGACCCGCCGGGATTACCCCCTCGTTCAGGGCATTGTCCTTATCATCGCCGCCGTTTACGTTATCATAAACCTGGTTGTGGACCTTATCTACGCCTACTTGGACCCGAGGATCCGCCACCGTGACTAGCCCTTCGCCCGTCGTCGTCTCGGCTGAGGTCGTCCGGCCCCGGCCGACCCTTGCCCAGCGGCTGCGGCGCATCGCCAGCCGGTATAAAGGGGTGCCCATTGGTGGCAGCCTGCTCCTTATCCTGGTCATCATCGCCATAGCCGCCCCAATTATCGCCCCCCATGACCCCCAGGCCCTCAACCCCTCCGGCCGCCTCCAGCCCCCCAGCGGTCCCTACCCGTTTGGCACCGATAACTTCGGACGGGACGTCTTCAGCCGGGCCGTCTGGGGGGCCCGCCTCTCCCTGGAGGTCGGCTTTCTGGTGGCCCTCTGCACCGTTATCGCTGGGACTGTCATCGGCCTTACGGCCGGCTACTTCCGGCGGCTGGACACGGCCATCATGCGCATTATGGACAGCATGATGGCCTTCCCGGGCATTGTCCTGGCCATCGGCCTTATGGCCGCCCTGGGCCCAAGTAAATACAACGTAGTCCTGGCCCTTACGGTGGTGGATACCCCGAGGCTTGCCCGTCTCGTTCGAAGTGTGGTGCTCACCCTGCGGGAGATGCAGTTTGTGGAGGCGGCGGTGGCCCTTGGGGTTTCGAACTTGCGGATTGTGGCCGCCCACATTTTGCCTAACTGTCTTTCGCCCATTATCGTTCAGGGGACGTTTATCTTCGCCTCGGCAGTGTTGGGGGAGGCTTCCCTTTCGTTCCTGGGGGCCGGTACGCCCCCCTACATTCCGAGCTGGGGCAACATGCTGGCCGAGGCCCGGGGCTACCTGAGGGATGCCCCCTGGATGATGCTCTTCCCCGGCCTGGCCCTGACCCTGGCAGTGCTGGCCCTTAACCTCCTGGGCGACGGGATCCGGGACCTGCTGGACCCCCGCCTGCGCAACCTTTAAAGCGGCCGCCCCGAATCGGGCCGACCGGCCGTTGGAAAGGGTCCGACCGGCCGATATAATTAAAGGCGACCGTGGAATGTCCGTTCTGCTTTAGCCCGCTGCCCGACGGCTTCAGGATTTGCCCTGCCTGCGGCGCCTACGTTGGGGGCAACCTTCAGGCCCTCCCCGGTGGCCACTCCCTTCACGACGGCTGCTATACCATCGAGCGGGTCCTCGGCCGCGGCGGCTTTGGCATAACCTACCGGGCCGTCCACAACCGGCTACTGATGCAGGTGGCCATCAAAGAGCTGTTCTTGGAAGGGTCGACCCGGCAGGAAGACGGCTTTGTCATTCCCCCGGCTGGCCTCGGTCGGGACGGGTTGGCCGAAGCCAAGGCGAAGTTCTTGGAGGAGGCCCGAACCCTCGCCCAGTTCAACCACCCCGGTATCGTCCGGGTTATCGACGTTTTTGAAGAAAATAACACCGCCTATCTGACCATGGAATACCTGGCCGGTGAAACCCTGGCCCGCCGGATCCTTCGTCAGGGCCGACTGCCCGTTGACGAGGTGGAAGAGTTGGCCCGGAAAGTGGCGGCTGCGCTGTCCGTGGTCCACGCCGCCGGACTGCTTCACCGGGATGTAAAGCCGGAGAATATTTTTATTACCAACGACGGCCGGGTTGTGCTTATCGACTTCGGGTCGGCCCGGGCCTTCGTCCAGGGGGCCACGACCAGGTACACCCGGGTGGTCACCCCCGGCTACGCCGCCCCGGAACAGTACGCCTCCCAGGCTCGGGTCGGTCCCCCAACGGATATCTACGGCCTGGGCGCAACCCTTTACCATGCCCTCGCCGGTAACCCACCCTTACCGGCCACCGACCGGCTCCTGGGCGAGCCCCTTCCGCCCCTGCCGGATTGGGTTTCGCCTAACCTGCGGCTGGCCGTCGAGCGGGCCCTGGCTCTCAACGCCGCCGAGCGACCCCAGACCGTGGCCGAGTTCTTAGCCCTCCTGGACGCCCGCCGCGGCCCGGAAGGGGTGGCGCCCGTGCCGATCCGGCCCCGGCGGCTGCGGCCGGCCACCGACCCAGACACCCTCAACCTCAAGTCTGCGGGGGCAATTTCGCCCCACATCGGGGCGGTGGCCGACCTGGCCTTCAGCCCGGACGGCTCCCTGCTGGCGTCGGCCTCGACCGATAAGACCATCGCCATCTACGACCTGGGGGCAGGGACACTCCGGCTTGTGCTTCAAGGCCATTCGGCCGGCGTAAACGTGGTGCGATTCTCCCCCGACGGGGAGCTTCTGGCCTCCGGTTCGTGGGACCGGACGGTCCGACTCTGGTCCCTGGCCAGCGGCAAGCGGGTCGGGATGCTCCTCGGCCACGAGGATGGCGTCTACAGCCTGGCGTTCTCCCCCGACGGCCTGCTTTTGGCTTCGGCCGGATTCGATAAGGCGGTGCGGCTCTGGACCGTTGCCGAACGCAATCTGCTGCGCCGCCTGCGGGGCCATACCGACGCCGTCCTGGCGGTGAGATTCTCCCCCGACGGGACCCTTCTGGCCAGCGGCGGTCTGGACGGCACCCTCCGCCTTTGGCGGCCGGCCGACGGCGAAGGGGTGGGGACCGTCCGGGCCCACCAGTGGGTGATGGCGGTGGAGTTCGACCCTGGCGGCGAACTTCTGGCCACTTCGGGGGCCGACGGACTGGTTAAACTTTGGGGGCTCCCAGACCTGGCCCTACTCGGGGTCCTTAAGGGCCACCGGGACAGCGTCCAGGCCCTGGCCTTCTCCCCCAAACTTGAGATGTCGAGGTTACTGGCCTCGGCCGCCAAGGACCGGACGGTTTGCCTCTGGCGGCTGGCCGACCGGACCCTACTTCACGTCCTTGAGGACCACCCCGAGCGGGTTCAGGCCGTGGCCTTCTCCCCCGACGGCCGCTTGCTGGCCTGCGGCCTGGCCGATGGGTCAATCTGGTTCTGGAACCTGGGCTAGAGCAGGCCGAACTCCCGCAGGATCTCCTGGCTGTAGGCGATCCGGCCGGTCATCGTCTGGGCCGTCTGGGTTGCCAGGATGAGGGCGGCCCGGGCCATGTACTCCACAGGCTCGGCCCGGGGGTCGTCGGCCGACTCCAAGAGCCGGTGGAAGAGGACCCCCGGGGTGGGAACTACCTGGGAGGGGGAAAGGGCGTTAACGGCGATGTTATATTCAAAAAGCTCCTGGGCCAGCCCCTGGGTTAGCCGTTCGAGGGCGGCCTTGCTTACCCCGTAAGGGGTATCGCCCCGACCGGGACTAGTGTAGGGCCCCGGACCGGGGCCGATGGCGGCCCGGGAGCTTATGTTAATGATGTTGCCGCTGCGCCGCTCCAGCATATCGGGCAGCACCGCCTGAATCAGCATGAAGGGACCGTGAAGATTCACGTTTATCAGGGTAAACCAGCGGTGGAGGGGATAGTCTTTAACGGGAATGTACCAGTTGACGGCGGCATTGTTGACCAAAATATCGATGGGCCCGAAGGCTTCCCGGGTACGCGCCACCAAGTTGCGCACGTCCGCCTCCTTGGAGACGTCGGTGCGAACGGCGATGGCCTTGCCACCGAAGGACTCGATCTCCTGGACGACGTCGTAGATGGTGCCGGGGAGGCGCTCGTCCCGCTCCTGCTCGGTGCGGGCGGCCACGGCAACCCGGGCCCCTTCCCGGGCGAAGAGCACGGCGATGGCCCGGCCAATACCGCGGCTTGCACCGGTAACGATGGCAACCTTGCCTTCGAGTTGTCCGGCCATAGCTTACTCCTCGAGGCTTGGATTCGGCAGCAACTAAGGGATTATAGCCGACCCCAGCCGCCCCCACAAAGCTACTTTATAACAATTTTTGATGAAATTTCAACCCGCTTACCATTGACAAACAGACCAACCGGTCCTATACTATACCGCGGATAGTAGTTGCAGATATAACTACTATCTGGGAAGGCAGCTTGGCGGGATCCGACCCGGTAGCTCTGCTGGAGGAACTGGGCTTTGGCGGCTACGAAGCCAAGGCCTACGTTACCCTTCTGGAGCAGGGTCCCCTAACCGGCTACCAGTTGGCGAAGGCTTCGGGGGTTCCCCGGGCCAATATCTATTCGGTCCTGCGCCGGCTTGAGGAGCGCGGGGCGGTGGTGGTCATTCAAACCGAATCCGGCCGCCGCTACCGGGCGTTGGACTACCGGGAGTTTCTGGCCCGGGTGGAGAAAGCCTTCCGGGCCCGCCTCAGCGAGGCGGCTCGGGCCCTAAGTCGGGTTGCCCCGGCCGAGTCGCCTTCGTACGTTTACAACTTTACTGGCTATGCCAACCTGGTCGCCCAGGCCGGCCGGCTCATCGAGGCGGCCCGGCGTCAGGTTTTGATAAGCGGCTGGGGTCAGGAGCTGGAACGGCTGGCCCCAACCCTTGAGGCCGCCCGGGGGCGGGGCGTGGCTGTGACCCTGGTCTGTATGTCCGGTTGCCAGGCCCCATGTCCCCACTGCTCGGGTCGGGTCTACCGGTACCGGCTGGGCGAGGCGGGCGACTGCCGCTGGCTGCTGGTAATCGCCGACGGCCAAGAGCTGGTCGCCGGCCAGGTGGAAGCCGACGGCCGAGTTGTTGGGACCTGCAGCCGTCAGCACCTGCTGGTGGCCATCGCCACTTGGTACATGCGGCATACGGTGGCAGTGGCCGAGCTGCTTCGGGTGCTGGGTCCGAAGTTGCCCGGCTTGCTGGATGCCGACGCCCGGCAGGCCCTTCTGGAAGCAGCCGCTGAGCGGCTGCCGTGCGGTAGCTGGTTCGAGCCGGGATACTGGGCCGAAACCGCCAACTGAAGGCAAGGTGGAAGCGAGGTGATTGCAGATGGTAACCGAGACAACTTACGGCTCGGAGTCTCCGATGGTGGCCGATCGGGCCCTCGGTAAGGACCTGGTGGAAGAGCTTGCCCGGGCCTATGGGCGGGAACTTACCCCGCTACAGCGCTTCTTCCTGTACCGGCTGGCCAACCTTTTGGGCCGCCGAATGGGGGGTGAACCTATGTCGCCCTTGCAGCAGCGGCTGCTGGACCGAGCGATTTATTCGGTTTACCTCGACTGCCGCCGGGAGGGCGTCGAGGAGATCGCCCACCGGTTGCTGGAGGTTGCCCGGCAGCATGCAGCGACCGGTAACCGTCATTCTTGACAATGGAAGGGAGGTGAGAGGATGGCTATGGTTCGGGGTACGATGTCGGTCTCGGGCCTTAAGCGAATTCTGCTCAAGAGCTGCCCCCGCTGCCGCGGTGACCTGATTCGCGAAGATGGCCTCGGGGACGAGGTCATGTACACCTGCCTTCAGTGCGGCCGGACCATTGAGGGCGAGCAGTTGAGGCAGTTCCTGGCAAAGTTTCAGGCCGCGTAAAGCCGACCAGAAACCGAAAGCCAAGTCGGGCGGCGCCGGTTGCGCCGCCCGACTTTTTAGCCAAAGAGCAGGATAAGTTCCCGCAGGATCTTGGCAGCCACGATGGAAGTCAGGTCGCCCCGGTCATACGGCGGGGAGACTTCGACCAGGTCGGCCCCCACCAGCCGGAAGCCCCGCAGGCTGTAAATAAAGTCGATGACCTCCCGGAAGCTGGCCCCAGGCGGCTCGGGGGAACCGGTGCCGGGGGCGACGGCCGGGTCCAGCACGTCAATGTCGATTGAAAGATATATGGGCAGATCGACCAGTTCTCGGCGCAGGCTGGTGGGCAATTTCACTTCCGACGACCAGTACCGGGATCGGCCCGCGGCCACGAACTCCTCCCGGGTGCCCGACCTGATCCCGAGCTGAACCAGCCGGTCTGGCCCCAGCTCCTCGGAAATCCGTCGGAAGACGGTGGCGTGGGTAAGGGCTAGGCCCCGGTCGTTGGGGGCCAGGTCAAGGTGGGCGTCCAGCTGGATAACCACCACGTTTGGGTGGTGGCGCTGGGCAGCCCGCACTCCCCCCAGGCTCAGGGTATGTTCACCCCCCACTAAAATGGGGATAGCCCGAGCCTGAAGCACCTCGGCCGCGGCCTCAGCCACCCGCTCCACCGCCGCCTCGGGTTTAAGGCCCGCCACCTCCACGTCCCCCCCGTCGGTAAAGGCCACCTCCGAAAGGTCCCGGTGAAGCTCCGGGCTGTAGGTCTCGAGGCTGTCGGATGCCAGCCGAATCCGGCCCGGGGCGAGGGCGGTGCCCATCCGGTAATACTGGGTCCGGTCGAGGGGAACCCCGAGCAGAACCAGCCTGGGCCGCTCCAGGGGACGACTACCCAGAAACTTCGGCGTAACCGGCAAGGGCATCGACGTGGCCTCCGCTTAATACGGCCTTAAGGAAGGGGGGCAGGGCAAAGGCTGCCCGGTGGACCTCAGGGGTATAGTAGCCGGTTTTACCGGCCGGGCTGACGATGGGCATAGCCGGGTCGAGGTCATCCGAGGCGGCCAGAAAGCTCCACCAGACCCCAGGGTAGGCCGGAATGGGCGCAAAGTAGGGTCTGACCAGCCGGAAAACCTGCCCGAGGTTACGATAGGCCCCCACGAACTCCGGAGTCATCAGGATGGGCGACCCGCTCTGGGTGACAAAGATACCCGGGGGGCGCAGCCGGGAACGGGCCCTTTGGAAGAATTCGACCGTGAAAAGGCCAGCGGCAGGCCCGACCGGATCGGTGGAATCGACGAGGATAACGTCATAAGTTTCGGCCGTGTCCGCCACAAACCGGACGCCGTCGGCGATTACCAGCTGGGCTCGGGGGTCGTCGAAAGCCCTGCCGGCGATTTCTGGCAGGTACTGGCGGCAGACCCCCACCACCTGGGGGTCGATCTCCACCAGGGCCGCCGACCGAACCCTCGGGTCGGCAAGGACCCGGCGCAGGGTGCCGCCGTCGCCGCCGCCGATAATGAGGACGCGGGCCGGATTCGGGTGGGCCATCAGGGGCACGAGGGCAAGCATTTCGTGGTAGATAAATTCATCCCGCTCGGTGGTCTGGACCGCCCCATCCAAGACAAGGGTCCGGCCCAGCAGCTCCGTTTCGACGACCTCAATCCGCTGGTAGGCCGACGAGGCCGCATACAGGTGCCGGCGGACGAGAAAGCGCTGCTGAAAGCCCCGGACAGGTGGTTCGCCGAACCACCCGGCTGAGTCAGTCACCGGCAATTCCCCGGAAGAGCTGCAACACCTGGACGTGGGTCGGATTGAATCGCTGCTTCAGGACCGGAATGACCGCATCCGGGTCCACGGGCTCGCCGCAGGTAAACAGGTCGACGGCGGCGTAGCCGAGCTCGGGCCAAGTGTGGATCAGAATGTGGGACTCGGAGATAATGGCAACCCCGGTCACGCCCTGCGGCGAGAAGGGGTGCAGATGAAGGCCCAGCAACCGCGCCTTGGCCACCTCGGTCAGTTCCCGCAGGGTCTGCTCGACGATTTCGGTTGAGTTGATGCTATCGTCGCAGCCCCAGAGTTCAAAAATAAGGTGCGAGCCGACGCTCCTCATCTGTCACCTCCCCATAGGATTACTGCGGCCAGGGCGCACCCCAGCCGCGCGACCCGATGGATGGAGATGCAAATCTCTATCCGCTCAAGCTCAATTCCCCGCCGGGCAAAGGCTTCCGCCAGCATCTGCCGCACCACCGCCTCGACCTCGGCCGGGTCGCCCGGCCCAGAATGCTCAAAAATCATCCCGTGGGCGTTGCGCCCAAAACCGACCCCGACGCAGGCGCAGATAACCTCACCCGGCCGGTCGGAGACGGCGGCGGTGTAGACCGTGGGGATCAGCGTTCCCGGCGGCACCTCGGGTAGCCCGGTCAGGGGCCGGGCCCCCCTCGGCAGGACGCTGCTCACTTTGATAAGATTCAGGTCGCCAATTCCCGCCGCAAGCAGGGCGTTATCAAAAGCGTTTAGGGCGGTCGTCCCTTCGGCCGCCCCAGACGTTAACCAGTAGTACCCCGGCAAATTCCACATCAGGTCTGCCCCGGCGTCAGGTATCTACCAACCCTTCGGTATCAAAGTAGATATCGCTACCGTCCACCCCCCAATCAACCAGGTCCGAGATCTTCTCGATTCGCACAAAACTTGAATTATACCAGGTTCCAGACGGGTTCGCCAGCCGGTCAAAGGGCGGCCGGCGCATGTCAGCCAGTAGATAATCCCAGGTCTGGTACCGGCTAAACTCGGGCAGAAGGTCGGTGATAACTACTCGGTGGTCCATCAGTAAGGCCCGCTCGAGCCGGTACCACTTGGCCGCCGACCCTTCCAGGCGGGTGAGACCAAAATAGCCGGCAGCACCTGGCCCCCTTAAGCTGGCGATTCCCCGGCCGATAAAAAGCAGAAGGCCGGCAAGGGCCTCCGGGGGGTCGGTGTGAAACGTGTCAAAGGCGCCCACCAGTTCCGGGTCCAGCGGCTCTCGCAGGTCGGCAACCCGGGCGGAAAGGGAAAGACCCTCCTCCTGTGCCACAATATTGATAAAATCGACCAGCCGCTGGTCGATCTCCAGGACCACAACTCGACGGGGCAGGCCCGTCAGGGCCGCGGCCACCGAGAGCAGGTCGTCGTCCCCCAGGACCAGCAGGTCGAGGCCGGCCAGGTCCCCCCGTCCGGCCATGAAGGCCACCCGCCGCCAGACGTCCTCCGGAAGGAGCTGAACCTGGTCGTACTCGGCGACGGGCGCCGGCCGGGCGGCCGCGATCTGGTAAAAGCGGGCGGCCCGATCGGGCAGAAAGCCTTCCCCAGCCACCCCGGTCCCCCGACAGGCGGAACATTCGGGGGCCGGCAGGGGCGAAATTCCCGCCTCCGCCAAGGCGGTTCGGCCCGCCGGCGTTAAGTGCGCCGCCTCCCCTTCCAGGTTCACCAGGCCAGCGGCCTCCAGGCTGGCCACCACCGCCCCCACCGCCCGGAGGGGTACCCGGGCCCGGGGGGCAAAGGACCAGAAGTGGGCGTCGGCGGCAAGGGCCGCGCAGACCCGGCGGACGTCGGCCGCGGTCACCGGAAAGCCAAGGTGCTCGGAGACTTCGTCCGCCAATACCTGAAGGTCCATGGATGTTAGCTTTAAATTCTTATCACACTCGCCCGCCCATCCGCAAATCGGCATGTCTGCTGGCTCTATCCCAGGGGTGGTGGGAGGAATTTAAAGCCTTGGTTGCCCCCTCGAGGAACCGGCATTTGCCGGTCACCGGTTGAGGGAACCCCAGCCGGCCGACGGGGCTCTGGACCTTTAAGCTTGGGTCAAACCCGGCCTTAGACATAAAATACAGGCTTGGTCCTTTCCCCAGCCTCGCCGCGGCCGGTCACGATGACCAGGGGCCCCATAGGCCTTAATGAGGGGCTCGGGCCAGGATGCCCCAAACTGGACATAAACGCTTTAGCAAGAAGCTCAGCCCGCCACCTCTGAAGCAGGGTCGATAAAAAGGGCACACCCAGGCCCGCGCTCGGACGTGGTATACTTTAAATGCGGCGCGGGGACGTAGTGGCTTCGACGGAGGAGGAAGGGGTCGGGCTGCAGGCCGAGGTGCCGTCCACCTCGTAAAACAGGCGGCAAAAAAAGACTGCCGACGAAAAGGCTTACGCCCTCGCGGCCTAATTAAGGCCGCGACGTCCGACTCCGCCTCGCCCCGGTGGGCGGGGCTTGGACGACAAAGCAGCCGGGGTGCAGCCGCCCCGACGCCGATACGGGCGGCCTAAGAAACATCGGCTGGTCCGGTCCCAGCTCGGTCGGCGGAGATGGGCCGGACGAGAAAAGGCGGAGCCGACTAAGCCTGTAGCAAGCCCGGCTGGGTCCTTCTCCGGACGGGGAGTTCGACTCTCCCCCGTCTCCACCAAAAGGCCCGCCCCAAGAATGGGGTGGGCCTTTTTAAACGTGAAACAAAAAAGTTATCACGTCCCCGTCGGTTACGGTGTAGTTGCGGCCCTCAAGCCGGAGCAGTCCCTGCCGCCGAGCCTCAGCAATGGACCCCGCCCGCACCAGGTCCTCAAAATGCACCACCTCCGCCCGAATAAACCCCCGGGCCATGTCGGTGTGGACCGTCTCGGCGGCCGTTACCGCATCCGCACCCGCCCGAATCGGCCAGGCCCTCAGCTCATCCCCTTTATAGGTGTAAAACAGGACCCGGCCGGCCCGCCGAAAGGCCCGCCAGACCAGCCGGTCCAGGGCCCCTTCCGGCAAGCCGTACGCGGCCCGAAACTCCGCCCGCTCCGCCGGCGGCAAGCGGCAAAGCTCCAGTTCCAGGCGGGCTGCCACCGCAACTCCGCCGTCCGGTCCATACGCCTCGGCGATTCGCTCCTCGATGGCTTCGCCCTCCGGGATGAGACCCTCGTCGATGTTAAACACAACAAGCCACGGTTTGCGGGTAAGCAGCTGAAAGTTGCGCAGAATCCGCTCCTCTTCGCGGCTGAAATCGACCTTCTCCAGTAGGGTGCCCCCATCCAGGGCCTGACGGGCCCGCTCGAGGACCTCCCGCTCCCGCCCAAGGGCCTCCCGTTCCGCCCCGCCCACCTTCCCCCAGGCCTCAGCGATGCGCTGAAGCCGCCGCTCAACCAGCGCCAGGTCCCACAGCACCAGCTCGGCCCGGGCATCGGCCAGGTCCCGCCACGGGTCGACGGAACCCCGGGGGTGGGGAACGGCCGAGTCGGCGAAGGCCCGGATCACCAGGACTAGAAGGTCCGCCTCTATAACCTCCGAAGGCAGCGCCCCCCGCATGCTGCCCAGGGCAACCGGCGGCTCCACAAAGGTCAGCCGAGCCGGGGTTACCTTTCGGGGCCGGAAAATCTCCGCCAGCCGACCCAGTCGCGGGTCGGGCAGGTCCACCACCAGGACGTTCCCGGCCGGCTCCGACCCCCGGCCCAGGGCCCGCAAGAGGGTGGTCCGGCCGGACCCTGGGAAACCGAGCAAGCACGCCTGAATCATTCCCAGGTCGGCTGCTTGACCTTGAGGGGAATTCCAGCGACCATCAGGTAAACGGTGTCAGACCGGGCGGCCGCAAACTGATTCACTTCGCCCAGCACGTCCTGGAACACCAGCCCCAGCTCTGTGGTCGGGTGGACCCCCATCCCGACCTCGTTGGAAACGATAACCAGGGGCACCCGGTTCCCCTGGGCCCAGTCGAGGAGGCAGGTCAGCTCGTGCATAACCGCGTGGCGGGCCGACTGGGCATCTTTAAGATTTAAAAGCCAGTTGCTGGTAAGCAGGGTAAGGCAGTCAAGGAGGGCCCCGTCCCATGGGCCCGCCAGGCCCTTTAACTTTTCGGCCGGACTCAAGGGAGCCTCGACCGTATGCCAGCCTGGGGGACGTTGGCGCCGGTGGGCCTCGACTCGGGCCGCCATCTCGGCGTCAGTGACCACCGCCGTGGCCACAAAGATTACCCGGCCGTGGGCGGGCAGAAGCCCCTGGGCAAAGCGGCTCTTCCCCGACCTGACGCCCCCTAGAACCAGGCTAACCCGGCCTTCAGCTCCCACGCTGCTCCTCAATCAGGGACATTATAAACCCCAGGTTTAAGTGGGTTCTAAGGACCTCGGCAATACGGTCATACCCGGCCCGGCGGCTGAAGGGAGCTGGCCGCCCCACCGGCGGAAGCCCCCGAAAGGCCCGCAGCCGGTCCAGAAGCCGGCGCCGAAACCCCGGGTTCTCAAACAGGCCGTGGACCGACGTCCCGAAGATGAGGCCACTTTCGTTTATGACCCCGTCTTCGGCCGACGAACCGTCCGCCCGGAAGAGCTTAAAAACCGGCTCCCCGCCGGAAGTCCGGCCCATGTGGACCTCGTAGCCTGAAACTTCCAGCCCGGCCAGGCCCCAAAGTAGGCCCCGGTCGGGCAGAACCCTCGCCCGGACCCGGCTGGTGACTTTGTCCCGCCCAAACACCGTCACCGCCGGCAGAAGCCCCAATCCCGGAACCTCGGTCCGGTCGGACTCCACCCGCTCCGGGTCGTAGATGACCCGACCGAGCATCTGAAAGCCGCCGCAGATACCGACGAGGGGCGTCCCTGACGCAGCCTGGGCAACGACCCAGTCAGCCAGGCCGGACCGGCGCAGAAACTCCAAGTCGGCGGCCGTGGTTTTCGAACCGGGGATAATCACCAGGTCGGGCCGGACCGTCGGCGGCCGGTCGACGAACCGCACGGCCGTATCCGGCTCGGCCTTGAGCGGGTCGAACTCATCGTAGTTGCTGATACGGGGCGGCCGCAGGACGACGACCTCTAGGTCGGCCCCGGCCGCGGCCTTGTCGGCCAGGCCAACCGAATCTTCCTCGGCCCAGTTAAGGTCGGGAATGTAGGGAATTACGCCGACCACCGGCCGGCCGGTGAGCCGCTCCAGCCGGGCGATGCCATCCCCCAGCAGGCCAGGGTCCCCCCGGAACTTGTTGATGATCAGGCCCCGGACCAGCCGCCGCTCGGCCGGGGTCAGCAGTTTCACCGTCCCGTAAAGGCTGGCAAACACGCCCCCCCGGTCGATGTCCCCGACCAGGAGCACGGGGGCCCCGGCAGAGCGGGCTACCCGCATGTTCACCAGCTCGGTCCGGCGCAAGTTTATCTCGGCGGGACTTCCGGCCCCCTCAATGATTACCAGGTCGTACTGGGTCCGAAGGACCTCCAGCGAACGGAAAACCACCGGCCAAAGGCGGCTCCGCAGGCGGTAGTACTCCCGGGCCGGCACCGTCCGCCAGGGCCGGCCGAGGACCACCACCTGGGACCGGGCCTCGGCCTCGGGCTTGAGGAGGATCGGGTTCATCTCGGCCCGGGGCTCAACCCCGGCCGCAGCCGCCTGCTCGGCCTGGGCCCGGCCGATTTCCAGGCCGTCGGGGGTAACGTAGGAGTTGAGGGCCATATTCTGGGCCTTAAAAGGGGCGACCCGGTAGCCCAGGTCGGCAAAGAGGCGGCAGAGCCCGGCCACGATGACGCTCTTCCCCACGTGGGAGGCCGTCCCTTGAACCATCAAGACGGGGGCCCTAGCCATATCTTCCCCTTAGCCCCATAATCAAACCCAGGCCCACCAGTCCGGCCACGACTATCCAGCTAGCCGCCTGCCCAAGGCGTACGGCCCGCCGGATGTCGGCCGCCGTCGGGTAGGGGAAATCCCCGCCCAGGACGTAGTGGCCCGGCTTCTCCAGGCGCACCCCCAGCAGGCCGGCCATGGCCGCCATCGTCTGACCGGCATTAGGGCTTTCGGTCCGGGCCCCTTCCCGGCTCCAGACCTTAAGACCCCGGGGGGCATTTTCGCCCCGGATGGCACCGGCCAGAATGAGGGCCGCCGCGGCCAGCCGGGCCGGCACCAGGTTTGCCAGGTCGTCGGCCCGGGCGGCGGCCTTCCCGAAGAACTCAAAGCGGCCGCGGTAGCCCCAGCGGGCATCGGCGGTGTTCAGCACCCGGTAAATGTAGGCCCCAGGCAGGCCCCACCCGAGGTAGGCCAGCAGCGGCGCCACAATGCTGTCGGTGAGGTTTTCGGCAACGGATTCCACCGCCGCCGAAGCCACCAGGGCCGGGGCTAGACCCCCCGTCGGCCGGCTGACCAGGGACCCCACCCGAACCCGGGCCTCGGCCAGGTCGTCCCTCGCCAGCAGGTCGGCCACCGCCAGGGCCTCCGCCCAAAGCATTCGCCCGGCAAAGGCCGGCTTTAAGGCCACAGCCTCGGCGATAATGCCGGCCAAACCTGGCATCCGGGCGACCAGTCGGGTCAGACCGGATCCGGCGGCCCAGCCGAGGGTGGCCGCGACCCCCAGGCTTAAACTGCCCCTGAGAAGGTCGGCCGGCCGGCCCCGGGGCGGCCAGAGTCCCTCCAGGAGATCCAGGCACTGGCCCAGCCAGACCACGGGGTGGACCGGGGGCGAGGGCTCACCGGCCGCCCAGTCGAGCAAATAGGCTAGCAGGAGACACACCGGCCGACGTGGGAACACAGGTCAGCTCCCCCGAGGCGATATCGAGGATATAAAACTCACGGCGAAGCTCGGCCAGGATCAGGATTCGGGTGCCCGTCTTAAGGTCGGTCAGGTAGACCCGCCGGTGGGCGTGGCCGCAAACGAAAAACCTGGGCCGAACGGCCTCAAGGATTTCCCCCAGGGCGGGCACGGCGTGGTCCGGCTCCCGGCCGAGGCCGAAACCCGCCGGAACTCCGTGGGCTAAGAAAAGGTCGACGCCCCGCAGGCGAAGGCAGGCGGCGACGTCCCCGGCCGTAAAATAGAGGTCCCGCTCGGCCGGCGGGATAAGCTCCGGCCGCCGGTAATAAAGGGGGTCATAAACCCCGTTAAGGCCGGCCACCCGGAGGGCGTCGGGCCCCTCCCCCAGAACCACCACCTCCCCTGGCCGCAGATTAACATAATTGAAGTTAACGGCCGGGGGCCAGTCGTTGTTGCCGAAGACGAAGTAAAGGGGCCGGCCCAGGGGCGGGTAGCGGCCGATATCCCCCACCTGCAGGCAGGGCCACGGGCTTGCGTCCACCAGCCCGGCCAGAAACTCCCAGGTCGGACGGTCCGACCCGGGCAAGTGGCCGTGGACGTCACCGGCTAAGAGGACCTTCACCGGCGCAGCACCCCACCAAGGCGGCTGCCACCTCGGGACAGCCAACGAAGTGAAGGTGCAGATACGAGGCGGCCACCCGGTTTAAAACCCAGCCCTCCAGCCGCCCCGGCTGGTTTAAGATTCGGTAGAGGGCCCGGTTGGGGGGCGGCGGGGGGAAATCCGAGGCGTGGAACTCGTGGCCCCGCAGGCGGCGTCGGGCCGGACCCACCGCCGACGGCCGCAAGGTCTCCGCCTCCAGGTATCCCAGCCGGACCCGGCCCATCACGGCGACCCCGGGTATCACCCCCACCATCGGGTGGGTGCGGCCCTCGAAGTCCCGGATCCCCTCGGCCAAGTACATCAGGCCGCCGCATTCGGCGTAGACCGGCATTCCCGCCGCCACCGCCCGCCGGAGGGCCGCCTTTAAGCCCGCGTTGGCCGCCAGTTCGGCGGCATAAAGCTCAGGGAACCCGCCCCCAAGGTAGAGGCCGTCCACGTCCGGCAGTTCGGGGTCGGACAGCGGGCTGAAAGTCACAAGTTCCGTCCCCAGCTCCGTCAGGAGGTCCAGGTTGTCCTCATAATAAAAGCTGAACGCCCGGTCCCAGGCAACCCCAATTCTAACGGGCCGGCGGGGGCGAGGCAGGGTGAGGGGATCGGGGGGAGGCAGGGGGTCGGCCTGCCGGGCGATGGCCAGTAATCGGTCCAGGTCTACCGCGGCCGAGACCCTTTCCGCCAGCCGGGCGATGAGGGCGTCCACCGCCTCCCGTTCGGCCGCCGTCATCAGCCCAAGGTGGCGCTCGGGCACGGCCAACCCAGGGTCGTCGGGCAGGCCGCCCAGGACCGGCAGTCCGGTGGCGGCCTCAATCGCCTGCCGGGTCCACTCCAGATGTCGGGGGCTTGCCACCCGGTTTAAAATAAAGCCGGCGACGCGGACTTTGGGGTCCAAGCGGGCGAACCCCAGGGCCACGGCCGCGGCGCTCCGGGCCATCGCCCGGACGTCGATGACGATGACGGCCGGGGCCCGGAAAAGCTTGGCGACCTCGGCGGTGCTGCCGGCCTCGTCTAGGCCGGATTTGCCGTCGAAGAAGCCCATCACCCCCTCGATTACGGCCACGTCCGCCCACCGGCAGGCCCGGTCAAAGACCCAGCCCAACCGCCCGGCCGGAATCAGCCACCCATCCAGGTTTCGGGCGGGCCGTCCGGCCGCGGCCGTCAGATAGCCGGGGTCGATGTAGTCGGGCCCGGCCTTAAAGGGCTGAACCTTCAGGCCCCGTCGGCGCAGGGCGGCGATAATGCCCGCCGTCAGGGTCGTCTTACCGACGCCGCTGCTTACGCCCCCGATAACAACCCTGGGCACCGTCACCGAAGGCCCTCCCAGGCGGCGAATCCGGCCAGGACGAACACTTCCCCAAGTTCAATGATCGCACCGTAGACGTCCCCGGTGAGGCCCCCAAGCCGCCGCCTGGCAAAAAGACCCAGGCCCAGCCCGGCCCCCAGGGCAAGGCCGGTGGCCGCCAGGGCGGCCGGACCGGCCAGCAGGTAGCCGACGGCCAGGACAGGCAGGGCGGCTGCGGCGAAGGCCCGGACGGCCCGCCTTTTCAAGCCCTGGCCCAGGCCCTCGGGCCGAGCGTAGGGGAAAAGGCCCATGGGGGCCAGCACCCCATGGCGGGCGGCCAGAGGTGCCACAGCCAAGGCCGGCCGGGAAGTCTGGCCGGATAGGTCGGTCAAGAGACCAAACTTGAGCAGGAGCACCAGGCCCACGGCCGCGGTCCCAAAGGCCCCAACGGCAGGGTCCCGCATAATTTCGAGGCGCTCCTGGGCCGGGCGGCTCGCCAGCAGCCCATCGGCCGCATCGGCCAGCCCCTCCAAGTGGAGGCCGCCGGTTAGGGCCGCCCAGAGGGCCACGGTGACGGCCGCCCGGCCGTAAGGTCCCAGCAGGCCGGCGATAGCCAGGTCTGCCCCCATTAGGGTCAGGCCGATGATGAGGCCCACCAAGGGGAAATAGGGGAGGGCCGGGCCGAGGCCAGGCCACGGCCCCCGGGGGCCGACAGGCAGCACGGTAAGAAAGCTCAGGGCAATGCGCAGGCCGTTCACTGCCGGTCGGAGACCCCCGCCTCGGCAAAGGTTCGCATCTCCCGGTGGGCCCGGAGGGCGGCGTCGACCAGCAAGAAGGCCAGGGCCGCCCCCGTCCCCTCCCCCAGCCGCATCCCCAGGTCCAGGAGGGGCCGGAGCCCCAGGGCCCGCAGCACCAGCCGGTGGCCGGGCTCGGCCGACCGGTGGGAGGCGAGAAGATATGGTCGGGCGGCCGGGCAGAGCCGGACGGCCAAGAGGGCGGCCGCGCCGGTGATGTAACCGTCGAGCACGATGGGCTTGCGCCGGGCCGCCGCCCCCAGAATCACCCCAACCAGCCCGCCAATTTCGAAGCCCCCAACTTTGCAAAGGACGTCCAGTGGGTCGGCGGGGTCCGGGCGGTTGCGGCCCAGGGCCACCTCCACCACCCTGGCCTTGCGGCGAACCCCCTCCCGGTCCAGGCCGGTGCCCCGGCCGACGGTGCGCTCGGGGGGAACCCCCAAGAGGGCGCAGACCACCGCCGCGGCCGCGGTGGTGTTGCCGATGCCCATCTCCCCGGTCCCCACCAAATCAAGACCGGCCCCCAGCTCCGACTCGACCAGGTCGATGCCTCCCTGAACGGCGTCCAGGGCCTGCTCCCGGGTCATCGCCGGCCCAGCCGTGAAGTCGGCCGTTCCCGGCCCCAGGGAATATGTCCGGAGCTCGGGGTGGGCCGGCGGGCTTATCACCCCGAAGTCGGCTACGACCACCCGGGCCCCGGCCGCCCGGGCCAAGGCATTTATCGCCGCGCCCCCGGCCAGGAAGTTGGCCACCATCTGGGCCGTCACCGCCTGGGGATAGGCGCTCACCCCCTGCCGGGCGACGCCGTGGTCAGCGGCCAGCACGAAGACAACCTTCCGGTCGAGAACGGGCAGCGGGCTGGCCGTCAAGCCAGCTAGGCGGACAGCCAACTCCTCCAGCCGGCCCAGACTTCCAGGTGGCTTGGTGAGCTGGCGCTGACGCCGGCGGGCCAGCTGCATGGCGCTCCGGTCGGGCGGGGGAATCTGCAGTCGCTCGAGCAGCCCAGCCATTCTCAAAACTCAATGCCCGGCTGGGCCGGAATGCCCTGGTCCCGGTAGGGGTGCTTGATGGGCCGCATCTCGGTGACTAGGTCGGCAAAGTCGATGAGCTTTTGGGGGGCATTCCGGCCGGTGAGGACCACGTGCAGGCGGGGCGGCCGGCGCCGGAGGACGTCGAGGACTTCTTCGAGGTCGAGCCAGCCGTAGTTAAGGGCGTAGGTAACCTCGTCAAGGATTACGACGTCGTACTGGTCGGAGAGGACCTTTTCCCGGGCCACGGCCCAAGCCTCCCGGGCGAGGCGGGCGTCCGTATCCGGGTCCTTTTTGGGGATCCAGGTGAACCCCGCCCCCATCGGAATGACCTCAACACCCATCCTTTTGGCCGCCCGGATCTCCCCCCAGTTGGCCGTACGGTGCTTGATCCACTGGACCATCACCACCCGCATTCCCCGCCCCCAGGCTCGCATCAGAATCCCCAAGGCGGCGGTGGTCTTCCCCTTGCCGTCGCCCGTGTTGACGATGATGAGCCCCCGGCGTTTAGCCTCCGTCCCCACGTGGTGCCTCCTCGCCCGGCCCCACCCGGACCAGGGCCACCGGCCGACCGGTAACTGGGTCCGGCCAGACGGCCACGTCGGTGCCGTAGACCTGGTGGATGAGCTCCCGCCGGACCACCTCCGCCGGGGAGCCCTCGGCCACGGTCCGGCCCCGGTTAAGGAGCACCATCCGGTCGGCGGCCTGGGCCACCAAGCTCAGGTCGTGGGCGGTGAGCACCACCGCCAGACCCTGCTCCCGGGCAAGCCGCCGCACCAGCCGGATTATCTTTACCTGGTGGGCGATATCTAAATTGTTTAAAGGCTCATCCAGCAGCAGGACCCGGGGTTCCTGGGCCAGGGCCCGGGCGATGACCACACGCTGGCGTTCGCCCCCCGAGAGCTGGCCCACCGGTCGGTCGGCCAGCTCCGCAAGGTCGGTGAGCCCCAGGGCCCGGTCCACGGCGGCCCAGTCCTCCGGCCGCTCCCAGCCGAGCCAATTAAGGTAGGGGGTTCGGCCCAGCATCACCACCTCGGCCACGGTGAAAAGGGGGGGCAGGGTCGGGGTCTGGGGCACAACGGCCACCAGCCGGGCCAGCTCCTGCCGGGAGAGCCGCCGCTGGTCCTGCCCGCAGATGAGCACCTGCCCCCAGTAGGGGACAGTGCCGGCCACCGCCCGGAGCAGTGTGGATTTGCCGGCGGCATTCGGCCCAATGAGGCCCACCAGCTCCCCCGGTCGGACCGCCAAGTCGACCCCTTCCAGGACGACCCGATCCCGGTAGGCCACCCGCAGTCCCCGAACCTCTAGCATCAGAAGACCTCCCGCTTGCGCCGTTGAAGCAGGAAGAGGAAAAACGGCCCGCCCACAAATGCTGTCACCACCCCCACCGGCACCTCCACTGGACTGAGCAGGGTCCGGGCGGCCAGGTCGGCCAGGACCATAAAGCCACCCCCCGCCAGGGCCGTCAGGGGCAGGAGGGTCCGGTAATTGGGCCCGAACACCAGGCGGACCAGGTGGGGCACTACCAGGCCCACAAACCCGATGATGCCGCTCACGGCCACGGCCGCCGCCGTGATCAGGGCGCCGCTTACGGCCAGGAAAAGCCGGAGCCGGTCGACGTCGACCCCCAGCTGGCGGGCCTCCTCGTCCTCCAGCTGGAGGACGTTGAGCCGGTAGCCAAAGGCGACAAGCACCAGCATCCCGACCAGCAGGTAGGGCAGCATCAGGGTGACCTGGAACCAGGTGGCCCCGGTGAACCCGCCGAGGAGCCAGGCAATGACCTGGACGATGCGGTTCCCCCCCAGGATCATGACATAAGTGTTGAGGGCCGAAAGGAAGCTGCCGACGGCAACCCCGGCCAGGATGAGGGTGGTGGTCGGCAGCCGGTGGTCCACCCGGCCCAGCAGGTAAACGGCGCCCACGGCCAGGACAGCCCCGGTGAAAGCCAGGACCGGGACCGGGTTTACGGGGCCGGGCACGGCCGGCAGGGCGACGATGGCCAAGCTTGCCCCCAAGGCTGCCCCCGAGGCCACCCCCAAGATGTAGGGGTCGGCCAGGGGGTTGCGGAAGAGACCCTGGTAGGTAGCCCCGGCGGCGGCCAGGGCCGCACCCACCAGCCCGGCCAGGATCACCCGGGGCAGCCGAACGTCCAGGACGATGGTGGCCAGGGTTGGGGGCCAGTCGGGCTCAACCAGCCCCGGCACTAGCCGGTTAAGGATGATCGCCCAGACGGTGGGAATCGGGATTCGCACCGGGCCGAAGCTTACGGCCAAGAGCCCGGCGGCCAGGACCAGGCTGGCGAGAACAAGGGCGCCCGGGATGACCCGCCGGCGGCGGACGGCTAAAATTGGCCGGCCATGGACGCCCACCGTCAATTGAAGACCTCCGGGTGAACGGCCCGGGCGATGGCCTCAAAGCCGTCGACAATTCGGGGGCCCGGGCGGTTGACCAGGTCGGGGTTGATGGGGACGATCCGGTTGTTTTTGACGGCCGAGAGGGCTTGCCAGCCGGGCCGGGCACGGACTGACTCAGGGGTTTCGCCCCCGTAGGGGCCGATGTCGGTGATGATGACCACCTCGGGGTCCCGCTGGAGAAGCACCTCGAGGCTGAGCTGGGGGTAGGGGCGGTCGGCGTCCCCGGCGATGTTCTCGCCCCCGGCCCGGACAATCATGTCGTGGATAAAGCTGCCGGGACCCACCGTAAAAAGGCTCTTGTCCAGCTCGAAGAAGACCCGGGGTCGGGTTTTGGCCTGCCGAACCCTCGCCTCGATTTGCTGGACCCTCGCCTTCAGGTCAGCCACCAGCTTCTCGGCCGCGGCCATCTGGCCGGTGGCCCGACCCACCAACAAGATGTTATCGAAGACGTGGTCGATGTTTTTGGGGTCTAAGGTGATGACCTTGAGGCCCCGCTGGCGCAGCTGCGGGGTCACCTGCTGGCGGTGGGCGCCGGTGGCCAGGATCAGGTCGGGGTTATAGGCGATGACCCGCTCGATGTCGACCCTGATGTACCCGACCTTGGGCTTGGCGGCGGCCTCGGGGGGATAATCCGAGTAGTCACTTACGGCCACCAGCCGGTCGCCGATACCGAGGGCGTAGACGATTTCGGTGTTGCTGGGGGCCAAGGTGATGAGCCGCTGGGGCTCCCGTTCGACGGTTACCGTCTGGCCGTCATCGTCAGTGACGGTGACCGGGAAGGCCAGGGCCGGGGGTGATGGGGGCTGGGGGGCCGGCGCGCCCTGGGGCGGCGCACAGGCGGCTAGGAGCAGGATTAAGAAAAGCCAAAGCCCCCGCACCCGTCGGCCGAAGGCCTTAAACGGCAGGACGCGGTGATCCAAGGTTACACCTCCTTTTAGCCTAGGAGGCAACAAAAAAGCCCTTCTCCGACGGAAGCAAGGGCTCTCGGTTGCCTCACCCTCAATCCGCGAAGGAGTTCGGCTGCCCGGGACGGGAGGTCTGGCTTCCGGACCGCCGGCAGCGGCCGGTCACAGTTGCGCGTCAGCGTGGGATTTTCACCCACTTCCCCTTTGCATCCCGGAAGGCCGGGCCTTCCGGGATTGCCCCGGGCCAGTATTCGGTTGTTTAGGCTGGTTCTGCCCAAGTTTAGCAGAACCTTGCGGCCTCGTCAAATTCGGCGGCTTCGTACCTCGGCCGCTAAGGATCCTGCCGGGCTGCCCGGCTCAACAGCTCATTCCACAGGCGGTCGACCTGCCTTTCAACGTTGGCCAGGGAGCCGGAGGTGTCGATGATTCGGTCAGCCCGACGGACCTTCTCTGCCGCGTCGAGCTGGGCGGCCACCCGCTGTCGGACCTCCGCCTCGGGTAGGCCCGTCCGGGCCGCGTAGCGGGCGGCGGCAACGTCGGGGGGTGCGGTGGTAACCCAGACCTCGTCCACCAGGTCATCCCAGCCGGCCTCAAAGAGCAGGGCCGCCTCGATTACCACGACCCGCACCCCCTCCCGGCGGAATTTCTCGAGCTGTACCGTGATCAGCCGCCGGATCTCCGGGTGGATGATGGCGTTGAGGCGGCGGAGCTTTTCCGGGTCCGAAAAGACCAGCGCCCCCAGGCGACGCCGGTCGATGGTCCCGTCGGGGGCGATGACTTCGGGGCCGAAGGCCCGGACCACGGCCTCCCAGCCGGCAGTTCCGGGGGCATAGGCCTGGTGGCCGAGGCGGTCGGCCTCGATAACAGCCGCCCCCCGGCGGGCCAGCATCGCGGCGACGGTGCTTTTACCGGTCCCGGGCCCTCCGGTTAGCCCGATGACGACCACCTTTATTCCTTGCCCAGGGCCTTTTTAACCTCCCGGGTCAGCGCGGGCAAGATCTGTTTGGCGTCCCCAACGACCCCGAACCGGGCATATTTAAAGATAGTAGCGTCTGGGTCCTTGTTGATGGCCACGATGGTTTTGGCCGCGGAGACCCCCGCCATGTGTTGGACGGCCCCGGAGATGCCCACGGCGATGTAGAGGTCGGGGCTTATGGTCTTGCCGGTGAGGCCTACCTGCAGGCTGGTGGGAACCCAGCCGGCGTCGGTTACGGCCCGGGAGGCGCCGACGGCCGCCCCCAGCGCCTTGGCCAGTTCCTCAATCAGGTACCAGTTCTCGGGCCCGCCCAGGCCCCGCCCCCCGGCCACGACGATACGGGCGTCCTCCAGCCGAACACCCTCGGCGGCGGCCTCCTGAACCTGGCGCCGGACCTCCTGCCGGATGCGGGCGGGATCAAGCTCCGGCCGGAACTCCTCCTCGGTCCCGGTTCGACCAGCCTCGGGCTCAGCCGGCGGGAAGGCCTTGGGCCGCAGGGTGACCACCTGGGGCCGGGTCTCGATGACGACCTCGGCCCGGAAATTACCCCCTAAAATCGACCGGGTTAAAACCACAGTGCGGCCCTCGCCCTCGACGCGAAGGTCGACGCAGTCGGTGGCAACCCCGGTCTGCAGCCGGAAGGCGAGGGCCGGCCCCAGGGCCCGGCCCTGAAACGTGTGGGCCATCAGGACCACGTTGGGGTTCTCCCGCCGGAACAGGGACTCCAGGGCGTTCACAGCCGCGTCCAGGTTAAAAGTCTCCAGGATGGGATGAACCACCCGGACGACCCGATCGGCCCCCAACGCCCAGAGGCCCTCCGCTTCCGCTGGGGCTGCCCCCAGCACCACGGCGGTCACCGACTCGGAAAGCTCGTTGCCGAGGCGACGGGCCACTCCCAGCACCTCGGCGGTCAGGGCTGCGCCAGCGGCTGGCTCAAGGACTGCAACTATGCCACTGGTCTCGGCTGCCATGGTCGGGTTTCCTCCTGGCCTTTAAAGCAGTTTTTCTTCCCGGAGCCGCTGGACCAGCTTGGCAGCGACCTCTTCCGGGGTATCGCCCTCGATAAACTCGCACTTGGCCTCGACCTGGGGCGTGTAGAGCCGGAGCAGCCGGGTTCGGCGGCCGGACCGGCCTACCTGGGAGGGATCCAGCCCCAGGTCAGCGGCCGTCCAGACGGGAATCTGGGCCCGGCTGGCGGCCATGATCCCCCGCAGGGTCGGGTAGCGGGGTTCGGCGACCTCGTTACTGCAGGCAACGACACAGGGGGGCCTAACGGCGACCTCCTCGTAGCCTTCCTCGTAGATCCGGTGGACGACGAACTCGGACCCGGTCCATTCAATATGTCTCGCCGGGATGATTACCGGCAGGCCCAGCAGCTCGGCAATCCCGGCGTGGACTTGGCCCTGGTCCCAGTCGGCCGCCTGCCGGCCAGTCAGGATCAGGTCGAATTCGCCGAGCTTGCGGATGGCCGCGGCCAGGGCCACAGCGGTCCCGACGGCGTCGCTGTCTTCAAAGGCCGGGTCTTCCAGCAGAATGGCCTGGTCGCAGCCCATGGCCAGGGCGTGCTTGAGGCCGTCCCGGGCCACCGATGGGCCCAGGCTGATGGCCGTAACGCGGCCGCCGTGCTTTTCCCTTAGACGCAGGGCGGCCTCGATGGCCTCGTCGTCGGTATCGCTTATCCGGTAGCCGATTCCCGGCGCCGGCACGAGCCGGGTGTCCTCAATCCTGAACTGGGAGGCCGGCGCTTCCCAGTCAGGTACGTACTTGATGCAGACGACGATATTCATGGCACCACTCCCCCGACATTTATTTAAAGTTTAAACCGGCGCTTTCGGCGACCAGCTCCGCCAAGTCCCGGGCCTGGAGCCGGTCGATCAGGTTCCGGGTTTTAAGGCCGTCCTCGAACATGATCATGCAGAATGGGCAGGCCGTGGCGATAAGCTCCGGGTCGACGGCCAGCACGTGGTCAACCCGCTCGTGGTTGACCCGCTTGTGCCCCCTGGTCTCCGTCATAAAGACCCGGGCACCACCGCCCCCACAGCAGAAGGCCCGGTGCCGGTGTAGGCGCATCTCTACCAGACCGGTCCCGGGCAGCCGGCTCAGGACGCCCCGGGGCGGGTCGTACACCCCGTTATGGCGGCCGAGGTAGCAAGGGTCATGGTAGGTGAGGCGGCGGCCCACCGGCCGCTCCAGGCGGATCCGACCGGATTCCACCAGCCGGGCGATGAGTTGGCTATGGTGGATGACCTCGTAAAAGCCCCCAAAGTGCCGGTATTCATTCTTCAAGGTGTTAAAGCAGTGGGGGCAGGCAGTGAGGATTTTCCGGACGCCGTAGCGGTTGAGGATTTCCACGTTCTGTTGGGCCAGGATTTGGTAAAGATACTCGTGTCCGGCCCGCCGGGCCGGGTCGCCGTTGCACGTCTCCTCCGGGCCCAGGATGGAAAACCGCACCCCAGCCGCCTGAAGCACCCGGGCCAGGGCTCGGCTCACCCGAATGTTGCGCTCATCGTAGGAGCCGGCGCAGCCGACCCACCAGAGGTACTCAGCGTCGGGATCCTCGGCAATGGTTTTAATGCCCAGGTCCTTGGCCCAGTCCGAGCGGGTGGTGGGCGGATAGCCCCAGGGGTTGCCCGAACGCTCCAGGTTGTTAAAGAGGTTCACCACGTCCCGGGGAACCCGGCCC
Source organism: Chloroflexota bacterium (assembly GCA_040289115.1). Lineage (GTDB taxonomy): Bacteria > Chloroflexota > Dehalococcoidia > JAUQQI01 > JAUQQI01 > JAUQQI01. Next base: position 10,074 of record PSKS01000015.1, on the reverse strand, counting down.
TCGTTGAGGACCAGGTAGCGGCGCTCGTCGACGATGGTCGGGACGTGCTCGATCTCCATTGGGCACGCCTCCATGCAGGCCCCGCAGGTGAGGCAGTCCCACAACTCGTCGTCGGTGGTGACCTCCCCCACCAGGGCAGGACCGTCCGGCTGCCGGCCCTGAAGATAGCGGGGTCCGGTGCGGTCCATTTCGGCCCTAAGGTCCAGGATGATTTTCCTGGGCGAGAGGGGCTTGCCGGTTAGGTTTGCCGGACAGCTGGCGGTGCACCGGCCGCACTTGATGCAAGCGTCGGCATCGAGTAGCTGCTTCCAGGTGAAGTCCGGGACCCGGTTGGCGCCATAAGTCTCGGCCGTCTCGATGTCCGGGATGGGCTTAAGGGTGCCCCTCGGCTCCAGCGACCGGAAGAAGATATTAAGAGGCCCAAAGACGATGTGCTCGAGCTTTGAGTAGGCGATAAAGGCGATGGTGAACTGCGAGGCCAGCACGTGCACCCACCAGGAGGCCCAATGCAGGGGCCGGAGAACCGACTCGGGCAGGCCGTAAAGAAGTAAGGCGAGGGGGTAGCTGCCGTAGGCCCAGTAGGCCCACTCCGGGTGGGACCGCAGGTCGGTAAGGGCCAGCCGTGCCGCCTGAAGCTCAAACCCGTTTACCACGTTGAAAAGAAGCAGGCCTAAAATCACCCAGTCCTCGGTCTGGTAGCGCAGCCGGCTCGGTTTGACAACTAGCCGCCAGTAAAAGGCGGCCAGCAGGCCGATGAGGGCGAGGGTTCCCCCCAGGTTACCGATGAGGGCCTTGTAGAGCAGGTAAGTCGGCCCGACCAGGACTTCGTAGCCCGTGAAAACCTTAAGCCAGTAAGTGGTCCCATCCAAGACGGTGGCCACAAAGAGGAGCAGGTAACCCCAGAAGATGCCGTAGTGGACGACGGCCGCCCAGGGGTCCCGGGGCATCTTGAGTTGGGCCAGGGCATAGCGGAGAAGCAGGCTGACTCTTTCGGGCAGGCGGTCGAAGCGGGCTTCGGACTTGCCAAGGCGCCAGATACGGTAGCGGCGGTAGATGTGGTAGGCGACGAAGGCCAGGGCGATGAGGGCGAAGACGTAATTGAGATACCGCTCGGGGCCGATGTTGAAGAACGACTCCTTGTGCGGCAGGTCCATCTTTCGGCTTCTCCTGGCAGAGTCGGCCCTAGGCCGGTGCGCTGGTGATGAAAATCACCCACGTCAGTATACCGGAGCCCCCCACCCGGGTCAAACCGGCGCAGAGAGCGCAGATCCTGGGGCTTGAAGCCGGGCGCCCTGGGGAGCCGGCGGCGCGAAGCTCAGCGGCCGGTTAGGTTGTAGCTAGTCTCGAACTGCGCCAGGCTCTTGATGTAATTTACCAGGTGCCAGATGTCCTCCCGGCTCAAGGTGCCCTTGAAGGCGGGCATGGGCGTTCCCCGCAGGCCGTTGGCGATGAACCGGAAGAGCTCCCCGTCGGTGTGGGCCGGGGCGTGAACCGTAAGGTCGGCCGGGGGCGCCGGCAGAGAGGCAGCGGCCGGGCCGTCACCCCGCCCATCGGGACCGTGGCATGAAAGGCAGTGGGCCTGATAGAGGGCCTTGCCCCGGGCCAGGGAGGTTTCGTCGGCCGGAATCGGGTTGACCGTCGGAACCTGCTCCCCCAGGCCCAGAATGCCGGCCTCGGTTCGGTTGGCGAAGTAGAAAAACAGCGCCGAGCCCGCCAGAATTAAAAGCAGGCCGGCCAGGGCTCGCCGCTCCGTACCGTTTTTGCCCTCCACCAAGGCAATCACAATGGTCAAAAGACCCACCGCCCAGAGGCCCCCGGTTGCCAAAACCCACGGCGGGACCGGCGGCCCCGGCGCCATGGGTAGGGCCGGCTCCCTGACCTGGAAGACCGCCCGGCCGACCCGGTCGTAGTCCCCCTCTGGGCGTATAACCACCCTGGCCTCCCAGTTCCCCACCATCGAAAGCTGGGAAGTCTGGCCGGCCAACTCGTTGGGTCCGGCCGGGTCCAGGACCTCCTCCACCTCGCCCATATTGTGGTCGGTCATCCGAAATCGAACAAAGACTGCCTGGACCCGGGAGTCAGGCTTCGGCGGCCGAACCCGGAGGACGATGTCGTTATCCCCAACCCGGCCCGGCCGGATTTCCAGGTCAAAACCCCACTCTCCCGCCTGGCCGCTTAACTGGACCGGCCGGTTTAAAAGCTCACTCCGGGCCGGCGGGTTAAAGGTGAGGGGCCCGCTCACGGCCAGCGCCCCGACCAGCAGGACGGCCTCGGCCAGGAGGCTCCGCCGAATCAGTCCTCCCGGCTCCCCGGTCCCAAGCCGCCAGCGAAGCAGGTGGAAACTCCCAAGCAGGAGGGCCAGGCCGGCCGCCACCGTCTTGCCCAGGAGCAGCCGGCCCCAGGTTGTATCGACCAGGGCCGAAGGTTCGCCCAGCTCCTGCCAGGCCCGGTAAAGGCCCGTCAGGCCGATGAGGGCCACCGAAACCATCGCCAGGTTGGAAAACCTGGCCACTACCCTGGCCCAATCGACCTTCGCGCCCCGGTTAAGCCAGGCCAGGCCGGCAAGGCGCATCAGGCCGCCGGCCCAGGCCGCCGCTCCCATAAGGTGAATCCAGTCGAGCAGAACCGCCAGCGGGTCGACGGTGGCGGCGGCGTGGGAGCCGAGGCTCAATGTGCCCAGGAAGGCCACCCCGATGCCCAGCCGGACCGGCGGTCCCCAGAGGGTGGAAAGGACCAGGCCCATGGCAAAGACATTGCGGACGATAAAAATTCGGCCCAGCTGGGTGTTGAAGAGGGTATCAAAGAGACGGCCGGGCCCGGCGGCCAGGCTCCAGGCCAGGGTCCAGAAGAGGACCGCCAGCTGCAGGCCGAGGGCCCCCACCAGGGTCCAGGTTTCCGGCCAGTCCGACCGATGGACTAGGAGCCGGAAGAGGGCCCCGCCCACGAGCCAGGCGGCCAGGATAAACGAGGCTGCCCTGAAGGCGGCTTCGAGGGGGTTGCCGGCGGCGCCGGTCTCGGGCCCGGTGCGGGGTGGGGCGACGCCGACCCCGAAGCTGAAGGACCCCTGGGTGATGTGGCCGTCAACCCGGGAAAGCGTCTGCCAGGCCACCGTGTAGATCCCCTGGCCCAGGCCCGGCCTAACCGGGACGGCCACGGCGGTGCCGTCGCCCGGCAGGACCCTCAGCTCGCCGGTGGGTATGGGGTTTCCGGAGGTGTCCAGGAGCCTGACCTGGGTATATGCCGGCTCGATGGGTTCGGAGAACCAGAGGCGAATCTCCGGCGGGGGCTCGTCGAGGCGGGCCCCGGCCCGGGGCTCCGACCGGATGAGGTTGGCGTGGGCTAAGGCCAGGCCAACCGGCACCAGGGCCAGCACCGCGGCCGCAAAAACCAGGCTAATCCGCCGTCTCATCGCCGTCCTCGCCCCGGCCGAAGATCAGGACCCCAGACCCGATGACGATGATGGCCACGAAGCCGAAAATCAGGGCCTCGTCCCAGGAGAAACCTTCGGCGTGGAGGGGGGCCGGTATCCCCGGCCCCCCTGCCGTCAAGGGCATAATCACCCTAACCAGCATCCGCCTCAAGCCCTTCGGCCCCGCCCGATGAGGCCGGCGAGGCCCAGGCCCGTTCCCACCAGGCCCAGGACGACCCCGGCCGCGGCCAGGGCCGTAAGCCGGCCGCCGGCCGCCTCCAGGTCCGAGACCCGGCGCTGAAGCCCCAAAACCGTCTGGTCCACCTGGGTCGGGTCGAGGGTCCTCACGGGCGGGAAGGTAACTTCGTCCAGCGGGGCCACGTCATCAAACCGGCCGTGTCCCGACTGGAACGACTCGTTAACCTGCTGGCCATCAATGGTTCCCACGAAGGTGAAGACATAGCCCCCGGCCCGGCTCGGGATGAAATAGGCGGCGTAGGCCCCGGGCATATTAAACCGGGGTTGGAGGTCAAACTCCTTTTCTGGTCCGCCCCCGGCCCGGACCCGGACCTTTAGGGTCTTCTCTAAGCCGATTACGGGCTGGTTGGTCTCGATGTTGGTGACCCGCAGGTCTACCCCGTTGAGCTGACCCTGAACGGGTGGCTCCTGGAGAAAGCCCACCACAAACTGGTACTTTCCGGCTACGACCCGCCGCTCGTGGGCCGAGGCGACGCCGGGCAGGAGCCCCAGGGCCAGCAAAAGGGCCAAAAGGAACCCACCAAGCTTCCACCCCCAAAATCCGGTCACGGAAAACCACCTCCTTGAAAGTTTGAGGGTACTTTACGGACGGTCAGGCTCCCGGGAATCCCGGACGTGGGGGTGGGTCGGGCAGAAAGACCGCGGCTTCCTCAGGTGCCGAGCTGAAGCCTAGCCAGACCCGAAGGGACAGGGACGGTTCCGACAGCAGCAGGGACGGGGCGGTCAGGATCCGGATAAGACCGAGGGTCGGCGCTCCGGCGGCCTTAAGCTCGGCCATAACCGCCCCGTCGGGGCCCAGGGCCAACCGGTGGGCGTCCGACAAAAGCCAGGTGTAAGCCAGCTGAAAGCTGTGGAGGTGATAGCCGAGGGGGTAGAGGTGGCCATGGTCGGGGAAGCGCTCGGCGAAGTAACGGTCCAGGAGGGGGCCGCAGGGCCCACACACCCAGAGGATGAGCAGGACTGCGCCCGGCCGAAGGGCGTCGATTCGCCGCAATAGCCCCACGGTCAACATCACCGCCGATCAATTATAGCAATTGGCCCGGCCGGAAGGTATCCGGCCGGTCAGACCGACCGTTATTTATTGGGGTTTTGGATGAATTTGGTGGAAATTTCTGAAAACCCATTAACGCTCAGCCCAAAAGTCCCTTGACAAAGTGATTGGATTCGGTGTAGAAAATCGTGGCCGAGTTGGCCAGGCTGAGGCTGGACGGCTGCGGCGGTTGGGTTGGGAACCCCGCAGCCCGACCTTGTTTGGCGGTCGGTGAACTCGGCGGCTGATGTAAGCTGGCGGTCGGTTCAGAGCTGAGAACAGCGGTGAGAAGCGCGAGCCACTGTCGAGGGGTGCAGAAGACAATCCGATACCCCATCGAAAGGAAGAAGACAATGAAGTGGCGCGCGCTCTACTGGCAGGTGGTCTGGTCCATCCTGGTCCTCGGCAGCCTGATCGCGGCCATCGCCGCTACTCCTAAGTGGGACGGATAAGCTAAGCGGAAATAAGCCGTCAGGAGCGGATTTAATTTAGTGATACCGACCGCCAGCTTACATCGCTTACTAGTTCCTCATAATGCGTAGATTTTCAACCCCCACCAAGACTTTTATCCTCGGAGTCTATCTTATCGGCCTTTTATCTACGCTTTTTATTCTGAAGGACGACGTCTCAATACATGATTGGAAATTGTTTGCGCTTCTTACTGCGTCAGGTGTTGTCGTAGAATATTTTGTAGTCAAGTTGCCTATTGGAAGCGCATCAATGACAGTTTCAGGTGGTGTTTACTTCGCGGCCTTGCTACTTCTCGGACCAGCAGGCAGCTTAGTAGTTATACTCACAAGCCTAATTATATCGGATGCAGTTATTCGACGCCGTAGTTGGTATAGGGTATTTTTCAACATATCTATGGACGCAATCATGCTGGTCTCGGCCAGTACAGCTCTGGATATTTTTTCCGATTTTGACCCCCATATCTTATCATCTACTCGTGAGGCAATTGGTCTATTTATCGCAGCGGGGGCCTTTGCTCTGATCCCGAACTTTCTGGTTTCGGCCGTGGTTGCCCTGTCCGAAAAGATGTCCTTCTGGACGGTCTGGCGGGGCAATCATCAGCCGCTTTTGCTCAACTATGCCGCGGTCCTGCCCACTGGCCTGGCCTTCGCCATCCTCTGGCAGACCCAGCCGTTAAGTGTGGTGTTAACCATCGTCCCCCTAATCGCCATTCGTCAGAGCTTCGAGATCGCCACCAGGCTAAGGCACGAGACCGAAGAGGCCCTCTACGCCCTGGTCCGGGTCCTCCACGAGCGGGACGGCGAGACCGCCGACCACTCGGAGCGGGAGGCCCGCTACGCCGAGAAGGTCGCCCGCCGCCTCGGCCTCACCGACGACGAAATCCGGGTCATCGTTCAGGCCGCCCGCCTCCACGACATCGGTAAGGTTGGTATCCGGGACTCGGTTCTGCGCAAGGCCGGGCCCCTCACCACCGAAGAGTGGGCCGAGATGACCAGGCATCCCGTCATCGGTAGCGAGATCTTAAACTACCTCTCCCTCTTCCGCAAGGGGGCCAAGCTGGTCCGTCACCACCACGAGCGCTACGACGGCAAGGGCTACCCCGACGGCCTTAAGGGCGAGGAGATTCCCCTGGGGAGCCGCATCATCGCCGTGGCCGACGCCTTCGACGCAATGATTTCCGACCGGCCCTACCGGAAGGGTCTGCCGGTGGAGGAGGCCCTGCGGCGGCTGGTGGCCGAGGCCGGCCGCCAGTTCGACCCGGTGGTGGTCGGAACCCTTATTAAGATCGTCACCGAGGAGCTGGCCGAAGCTGAAACCCAGGGCCAAACAAACAACGGGGAGGACGAGGGGCCCAGGCTGATGGTAATCGGTGAAGACCCTTCTTAGCACCCTGGTCTTCGTCGGCCTCGCAATTCTGGTAGGTCTTTTCACCGGCGGCCGCCTAAGCCGCCTGGTTTACAATACGGCTCGCCTGCGGCTCGCCTGGCTTGCCCCCCTGGCCCTTATTTTCCAGTGGGTCTTTTTCGAGCTGCCCGGTATGGACCGCCACGACCTGGTCTTTGCCGGCCACCTCCTCACCTATGGGCTCATTATCCCCTTTATCTGGGCTAACCGAAAGGCGCCGGGCATGCCCCTTTTGGCGGCCGGCCTGGGCCTTAACCTGCTGGTGATCATTCTAAATGGGGGCATGCCCGTGGACCCGGAGACCCTGCGACACCTGGGCCAGCCGACGATGTACCAGGAGCTGGTCACCCGGGGCTGGTCGGGCAACGCGGTGGCCCTCACCGACCGGACCTTTCTCCCCTTCCTGGCCGACCGGCTGGTCTTGCCTGAGCCCTTCCCGGCCCGGGGGCCGTACAGTGTCGGCGACCTGCTGACCTATGCCGGGGGCTTTTGGCTCCTGACCGGACTGACCCGACTGCGGCCGGCCTGGGCTGAGGCCTCGGCGGAGCGGACCTAGGGCCTCAGTCGGTGTAGAAGGGCCCCAGGCGAATGGGGCCCTGCGGGTTCATCGGCTGGGGGGCTGGCCCAGCCGGTCTACCCGCCGGATCTCCGGGTATTGATAAAGACCGGTGTCCACCCAGAAGGGGCCTTGGCCGGGTAGGGCCCCAAAGTCGGCCCAGACGATTACCAGGTCCCCGCCCCGCCAAGCCCCGGAGGATACCCGAACATCCTGGGTGGTGATTACCGGCCCGTTTTCGTCGCCGGCCCGCAGGTGGTGAAATTGAAGGAGAATCTCGCCGGGGCGGGGCCGGCCCACCCGCCACAAACTGCTCAGCCGCCACCGGTCACCAACCCGCCGCCAGCGGTAGCCCAGGTACTCGGTATCTCCGGCCAGGGGAACCGGCCCGAAGGGGGCAAAACCCGGGGGCTGCCCGTTGTTCACGGTCAGAGCCAGGACCGGCGGCCAGCCGCCCCGGCCGAATTCGGCCCGTCGGAATGCCGACGGGCCGGCGGCTTGGAGCTCCTCCAGGGCCGGCAGCCCCGGGGAGGTTACCAGCAGGTTGGCCTCGCCGTTCGGGATTATCAGGGCGGAGCGGCCGTCGACGATGCGGTGAGGGTAATCCCAGAGGAGCACGTCGAAAATCGCCGGCTCCGGGTCGAACTCGGGGGCGTCTCCGGGCGCTATTACCACCACCGGCCGCCCGTCCCGCACCGTCCCGGCCGCCTCCCGCACCAGGAAGAGGGGCCGGGAAAAGGGTCGGTCCACCGGCAGTCCGGTCGCCAACCGGTGGAAACCGTCGGCCAGACCTGCGGCCTGACTTGCGGCCACGACCAGGGCGGCAGCTGGGATCAGGACCGTCCATCGGCCGGGCAGGAAATTGGCGGAGACGCCGGCGGCGATGGCTGCGGACGGCAGGACCATAAGCTGGTAGTTGGCGTAAAGGGGGGCGGGGTGGGCCAGGAAAAAGACGGGGGGCGTCAGGGCCCAGGCCAGAATGATGACGTTTGGGCGGCGGACCGGGTCGGGGTCCTTGAAGGCCCCGACCCCGAGGCGGGCTAGGCCCAAAGCTACCAGGGCCAGGGTAATGCTGCCGGTTAAGTCGACCCCCAGCCACCCCCCGCCCAAGTTGTCGTCGCCCCGAATGAGGCCGACCCACTGCCGCAGGCTTTCGGCGTCCACCGTTGCCGGCCGCCCCAGCATCTCCCGGAGCCCGGCGATGATTTCCGGCCGGCAGCAGAGGGCGGTTATGACGAAGGGTGCGGCGGCCAGGGCCGCTGCAGCAAAACCGGCAGCAAGGGCCCAGCGATGCTTTCTGGGACGGAAAAGGCCGATAAGCAGCAGGCTTGCCGCCCCAAGGGTCAGGCCGGAGTAGTGGACCTGAAAGGCGAAGCCACCCAGGAAGCCGAAGAGGAAAAGTCCCCCAGGGCGCGCCCGGATAAGCCCGGCGAAGGCCGCAACCGCCCAGAGGGTGGCGAGGGGGGCCATCAGGTTCTGGGCCCAGATACTGCGGGAATGCAGAACCCACGGGGACGAGGCGGCAGCCAGCAGTCCCGCCGTAGCCGCGGCCGTCCGGCCCCAGCCCTGCCTGGCCAGGTAAAAGACCCCGCCCACCGCCGCGACGTTGGCCAACCCGACAAACAGGGTTGCAACCAGGGGGTCGGAGCTCAGGAGGTACGGTAGGGCCATCAGCCAGGCCGCCCCGGGAAAGTTCGGGATGGGCACCGAGGCCGGCATGCCCACCGCAGGGATCCGGCCGGCGGCTGCCTCGAGGGCCAGGCGGCTTAGATAGGCTTCGTCAAAGCCGAAGTTGTTGACCCCCGGCCAGCCCAGCCGCAGCCAACCGGCCAGGCCGACCACCAGGGTTCCGAGGGCCAGGTCAAGGGCGGACCAGGTTGTTTTTGAGGGTGTCATCGCCAGCCGAAGGGGCGGCGGGTGTTAACCCCCTGCCTTTCAGCTCGTCGAAGGGGGGCTCACCGCCGGAGGCCTGGTCGATGAGCTCCCGGACGGCTGCCCGGGCCCTAGCTTTGACTTCGAAGGGGTAGAGGTCGGAGGCTTCAAAGTCGGCCTCATCCAGCACCTTATAACTTCCGTCGGGGAAGATAAACACATCCAAGGTGAGGTCCCGCCAGGTCAGCTGGCGGCCGTCGAACTCGGCCGGCATGGAGATGTTACAGTAGTAGCCCTTAAGCTGCCCAGTCAGCTCGAAGATTTTCATGATGTTGTACCAGCGGTCCCGGTAGTAATACTCGATGAAGAGGTCCCCTTCATCGAGGCTGATGCCCACATCGGGTAGGAAGACCGAGCGGCCATGGGGCGACTGAAAGGGCGCCCGGACGACGATGCGGTCGTCGGCCTCCAGGAGTTCGGCGGCGTAGCCGTAGCCGGGCTTGCCGTCGTAGGACAGCTTCTGGACCCAAACCTGACGACCCGGCTTGGCCAGCACATTTTGCTGGCTCATCAAAGTACCACCCGGAGGGGGATGCGCCACTCGTTGTTGGCCTTAAAGGCCTGGATCTTTCCCTGGCGGATGAGTTGGCGGACGTGGTTCGGGGTAAACCCCAGGGCTTTGGCCGCCTGGCTTACCCGCATCGTTACTTTGTCCAGGTCCACCGGGGCGTCGTCGGCGTAGCCGGTGAGGAGGGCGGTTAGAACCTCGTACCGGTCGATGGCGAACCGGATGGCCAGTGGGTCGCGGCTACTGATGGCCGCCTGCCGCTCGGCTTCGAGGCGCTTTCGGATTTCGCCGGCCCGAATTTGGGATTTGTTCCTCGTGTGCACCTTCGAAACGGGAAAGGCAGGGTCCGCTCCTGTTGGGATTATACCCGAGGCCCACCTGGATTATAATCTTTGGCGGATGAACCGGAAAAAGACCCTGCCCCACCGCCGGCTTAAGAAAAAGCCGAAAGCCCGGCAGAAGGTAACACTGCCGCCGGCCCCGGCGGAGAGCTTGCCCGCCGCCCA
>PSKS01000083.1:0-7602 GCA_040289115.1 Chloroflexota bacterium | reverse complement strand
CGGGCAACCCTTCGGGAGGCCGCCGAGCAGGCCCGGGCCGAGGCGGAGCGGGTTGAACAGGAGCTGCGGGAGCGGCTGCGCCGGGAGCGGGAAGGCGAGGCCCACTGAAAAGGGACGTACCCAGCAAAACCTTGGGGCCGCGTCGGCCGACGCGGCCCCTCATATTGGGGCGGAGAGGGTGGGATTTGAACCCACGAGGGAGGGTTACTCCCTACCCGCTCTCCAGGCGGGCGCCCTAAACCGGACTAGGCGACCTCTCCTTGCCAAAAATATATTATAAAACAGACCCGCCAGTTTAGTTGACTGAACCTAAAGGTTTCCCGTTCTGTTGCCCGGCCTTAGTAGGGGTGTACACCCTTACACAAAGACTAGTGGTTACATGGTAGTAACCGTGGAAATAACTGGAGAGCCCTGTCCCGGGCTGGAAAGCCTTGACAGCAACGGGCTAGTGTGATAATCCGTTAGACGGAAAGTCTAAGACCCCAGCAGCGTCGACGGGGAGTAGTAGGGCAGCCTCTGTTCTCCCAGCGAGCCGGGGTTCGGTGAAAGCCCGGCAGGACACGCTCCCGAACTCGCCCCTGAGCCGCCGGGCCGAACGCCCCAAACGGCGGCCAGTAGGCCCGGCCGGGTCCGCCCGTTAGCGCGGCTGAGGGGACGCCGACTGGCTCCGGGCCGGCGTCAACTCGGGTGGTACCGCGGGAGTCCAACCCAACGAAAGCTCCCGTCCCGAGGGACGGGAGCTTTGAATTTGACGCGGAGGTGGAGACTATGGTCGAGAAATATCGGCCTCAAGAAATCGAACCTAAGTGGCAGAAGCGCTGGGAAGAGGACGGCATCTACCGGGCGACGGAGGACCCGTCCAAGCCGAAATTCTACATGCTTACAATGTTCCCCTACACCTCCGGCGACCTGCACATCGGCCACTGGTATGCCATGGCCCCCTCCGACGCCCATGCCCGCTTCCGCCGGATGCAGGGCTACAACGTCATGTACCCGATGGGCTTCGACGCCTTCGGCCTTCCGGCCGAGAACGCCGCCATCCGCTACGGCATCCACCCCTACACCTGGACGATGCGCAACGTCGAGAACATGCGCCGGCAGCTCAAGTCCATGGGCCCGGCCCACGACTGGTCCCGGGAGGTGGTCACCTGCCTGCCCGAATATTACAAATGGAACCAGTGGTTCTTCCTGAAGTTCTACGAGGCCGGCCTTGCCTACCGGGCCCTGGCCCCGGTCAACTGGTGCCCTAAAGACCAGACCGTCCTGGCCAACGAGCAGGTGATCGACGGGTTGTGTGAACGGTGCGGCACTCCGGTCGTCAAGCGGGATTTAGAGCAGTGGTTCTTGCGGATAACTAAATATGCGGAAGAGCTTCTGGACTTCTCCAAAGTCATCGACTGGCCCGAGAAGACCATCCTGATGCAGCAGAACTGGATCGGCCGGAGCGAGGGCGTTGAAGTGGCCTTCCCCGTTGAGGGCCATTCCGAGGAGATTCGGGTCTTCACCACCCGGCCCGACACCATCTACGGGGTGACCTTCATGGTCCTGGCCCCAGAGCACCCCCTCGTCCCCAAGCTCACCACCCCCGACCGGTGGCCGGAGGTGGAAGCCTACATCGAGCAGACCCGCCGGGAGACCGAAATTGAGCGGCTCTCCACCGAGCGGGAAAAGACGGGGGTCTTCATCGGCGCCTACTGCCGTAATCCCCTCTCCGGCGAGCGGGTGCCCATATTCATCGGCGACTACGTGCTCCTAACCTATGGCACCGGCGCCGTCATGGGCGTCCCCGCCCACGACCAGCGGGACTTCGACTTTGCCAAGAAGTTCGGCCTGCCCATCAAGGTGGTCATCGCCCCGCCGGGCTGGCAGGGTGGGGAGCTGACCGAGGCTTACGTGGGCCCCGGGGTCATGGTTAATTCCGGGCCCTTCGATGGGCTGCCTAACGAGCGGGGCAAGGAGGCCGTCACCGAATACGTTGAGCAACACGGGCTTGGCAAGCGGACGGTGGCCTACCGGCTCCGCGATTGGCTTATCTCCCGCCAGCGCTACTGGGGTACCCCTATCCCCATAATTTATTGCGATAACTGCGGGATCGTACCCGTTCCTGAGAAGGACCTGCCGGTCCTCTTGCCCCCAGATGCCGAATTTAAGCCCACGGGCGAATCGCCCCTCAAATACCACGAGGCCTTTGTCAACACCACATGTCCGAGGTGCGGCGCGCCGGCAAAACGGGAAACCGACACCATGGATACCTTTGTAGATTCGTCCTGGTACTTCCTCAGGTACGCCAGCCCCGACTACCAGGACGGGCCTTTCGACCCGAAAAAGGTCGAATTCTGGTGCCCGGTGGACCAGTACACCGGCGGGGCCGAGCATGCCACCATGCACCTGCTTTATGCCCGCTTTTTCATAAAGGCCCTGCGGGATCTGGGTCTGGTTAAATTCGATGAGCCGTTCTTACGGCTTTACCACCAGGGCCACATCATTGTCCAGCGCCAGAAGATGAGCAAGTCCCGGGGCAACGTCATCACCCCGGACCCGTACGTGGCCGAGCTCGGGGCCGACACCGTCCGGGCCTACCTGATGTTCCTGGGCCCCTGGGAGCAGGGGGGCGAGTGGGACGACTCGGGCATCAGCGGGGTCCACCGCTGGCTCAACCGGGTCTGGCGGTTGGTCCTGGGCACCCACGAAGATATAAGGGCCGGCAATGTCCCGGCCGGGGAACCCGCCGAGAACGACATCCGGAATCTGCGCCGCATAACCCACAAGACAATCCAGAAGGTCCACAACGACCTGGACCGGTTTCAGTTCAATACAGCCATTGCCGCTCTGATGGAATTTGTCAACCACCTCTACAAGTTCCGGGAAACCCCGGTGCTGGGAACCCCGGCCTGGCGGGAGGCCATCGAAAGCCTGATGTTGATGCTGGCCCCCATTACCCCGCACCTGGCCGAGGAGCTCTGGGTCCGGACCGGCCACCCCTACAGCATCCACCAGCAGCGGTTCCCAACCTGGGACCCCGCCCTGGTGGTGGAAGAGGAGGTGACCCTGGCCATCCAGGTCAACGGCCGGGTCCGGGACCGGATCACTGTCCCGGCCGACATGCCCGAAGAGGAGATTAAGGCCCTGGCCCTCAAAAGCCCCCGGGTTCAGGCCCAGCTCAACGGCAAGGAAGTCGTGAACATCATTTACGTGCCCCGGCGGCTGGTTAACGTGGTGGCCCGCTGAAGGCGGCCCTTTATTCCCCGGCCTGACGGATGGCTTGGCAGAGGAGTCGGGTCCCTTCCCCGATCTCTTCGACCGTGGGGAAGCTATAGGCCAGCCGGATGGCGTCTTCACCCCGGCCGTCCGGGTAGCAGGCCGTCCCGGGCATGAAGCCTACCCCGTTCCGGGCGCACAGATCTGAAAGCCGCCCAAGGCTGGTTCCCGCCGGCAACTGAAGCCAAAGGAAGAAGCCCCCTTCCGGCCGGGTCCAGACGCAGCCCGGCGGGGCGTATTCGCCAAGGGTCGCCAGCATCGCATCCCGTTTCCGGCGGTAGACTTCAATAAGCTCCCCGATGTGACGGTCCATATGCTCCCGCAGGTACTCGGCCGCAACCCGGGAGACGAAGGGATTGGTCCCGCCGTCCAGCTTGACGGTTAAAAAGTGGGCGATAACCTCCTTTGGGGCGATAATCCAGCCGAGCCGGAGGCCGGCCGCCAGGATTTTGGATACGGTGCCCAGCTTGATCACTGCCCCGGACGCATCCAGGCTCAGGAGGGACGGCTGGGGCTCGCCCTCGAAACGGAGGTCGCCGTAGGCGTCGTCCTCGATGATGGGGGTGCCGTATTCCAGGGCCAGCCCCAGGAGCCGCTGCCGTTTGGGCAGGGACATGGTGAGGCCCACGGGGTTCTGGAAGGTCGGGATGGTATAAATAAACTTCGGCCGACGTCCCTGCCGCTTCAGGCGGCGGAGGGTCTCCTCTAGCTGGTCCAGGTCCATCCCGTCCGGCTGCAGGTCGACCGTGAAAACCTCGGCCCGCTGGACCCGAAAGGCGTGGACGGCCCCCATCCAGGTCGGGGCCTCGCAAATGACGGGGTCGCCTGGCTCCACCAGCGCCTCAACGATGAGCTGGAGGGCGTGGGCTGAGCCGTTGGTTATCAGGAAGTTATCGGCCTCCACCCGGGCGCCCTCATCCCGGCGGTACTTTTCGGCCAGAAGCTCCCGGAGGCCGCTGAAGCCCAGGGGCTCGCCGTAATTTAGGGCGGCCGCCCCGTCCCGGGCCAGCACCCGGCGGGCGGCCTCGGCCAGCTCCTCATATGGAAAGGAGGCTGGGTCGGGCCGGCCCCCGGCGAAGTCAATGCGGGTCCCGCCCGCCCCCCGACCCCGAACGGTCGGCCGGGCGGCCTTGGGAGCCCAGAGGCCGTCGTAGCTAAAGCGGCCGTCTTCGGCCATCGGCAACCTCCTTTACCAGCCTACGGCGTAGGAGTCCCGGCGGGGGTCGGCCCCGGCCTCAACCCGCCCCACCCCGGGCTCGGCCACAACCAGGCAGACCGCACACGCCGCCGGTGTCCAGTTCGGCCAGACAATAACCTCATGGCCCCGGGCCACAAGCCCGGCCCGAACACCCTCCTCGATCCGACCCTCCACAAAAAGCCGGCCAGGGTAATACGCATGGGGCCAGAAAGAATTGGGAAAACTCATGGAAATGACCCGCGGGGCCTCCACGGCCTCCTGCGGATTCATCCCGAAGTCGACGAGATTAACAAAGACCTGCACCATCGCCTGAGTCTGCCCATCCCCACCCGGACACCCAAAGGGGATGACTTGGCCGTCAGGCCCTAGGGCTAACGCCGGGTTGGGCGTAAGCCTCGGCCGCTTCCACGGCGCCAGCACCGACGGATGGTCGGCCTCAAGCCACGACTGGCTCCCACGCGACGACAAGCTAAAACCCCACCCCGGAACCAATGGACTGCTTAAGGCCGGGTCGCTCGGCGTCGCCGAAAAGGCGTTACCTTCGGCATCGACCACACAAACATAGCTTGTGTCGGCCTCGGCCGGGCCAACCTTCACCTCAGGCCCAGGCCCAGGCTTGACCCCGGTCTCGCCCGCCGGCGGAAGCCCAACCCAGGCCTGTTCCGGCCGAATAAGCTTCCGGCGCTCCGCCGCATAACCCTTGCTCAAAAGGACATCAATGGGCACCCGGACAAACTCAGGGTCCCCATAGTAAGCCTCCCGGTCGGCAAAACTAAGCTTTAAAGCCTCCACCAGAACGTGAAGATATTCGGCCGTGTTGTGCCCAAGACCTCTTAAATCAAAACCCTCCAAAAGATTTAGGGTCTGGGCCACCACCGGCCCCTGACACCACGGCCCGCAAACATACACCCGGTAGCCCCGGTACTCCGTCATCGCCGCCACCTCAACCTTGACCGAAAACTCGGCCAGGTCCTCAAGGCTTAAAAGCCCACCCTGCTCTTGACAAAACTTAACTATCTCCTCGGCTAAAGGGCCCCGGTAAAAATAATCCCTGGCCGCCCGAAGCCCCGCCTCCCGGCCGGACCCACGGGCCTTGCGCTCGGCCGAAATCAACGCCTCAAATGTCCGGGCCAGCCCGGGCTGCCGCAAAACCTGACCAACCCGGGGAACCTGCCCCCCGAGCAGAAAGACCTCGGCCGAGCTGGGCCACCCCTTTAGCCTTTCGGCCTGGGCAGCAACGGCCGCCTCAAGCCGCGGGTAAACGATAAAACCTTCGGACGCAAGCTCCAAGGCCGGACTAACGACCTGTTCAAAGGTCATCGTCCCGAATTTTTCCAGGGCCGTAAGCCAGGCATCACAGGCGGCCGGGACCACCGTCCGGGGTATCCCCTCGGGAAGGTCCCCACCGTAGGTCTTCAGGTAGTAATCCAAGGTGGCAGCCCGGGGCCAGCGGCCTAAGCCGCTAATGGTCAAAACCTGTCCAGTTCTGGCCAGGTAGACGGCGATGGGGGCAACCCCGCCGAAGGTGGTCAGGTGGGGCTCGACCACGTTTAAGGCGATGCCAGCGGCAACCCCGGCATCGACGGCGTTTCCGCCCCGCTCCAAAATCTTAAAGCCGGCCATGGTGGCCAGGTAGTGGGTCGAACTTACGGCAAACCGCCGCCCACGAAACGGCGGCCGGTAGGTGGTGTTGGCCACCGCGCCCCGGCTGGTTGCCCCCGGGGTTTCAAAGGACCCCTGCATGAACCACCCTCCTCCGGTAGTTTGGGCTCTGCCGGCCCATTTTAACACACCGTCAGGCAATGGCGGCCTTGAGGCCGCTCCCGGTAACCGGCACCAGAACGTCGGCCCCGACCCCCAGCCGGCCGAGGCGGATGAGCCTGGCCAGGCCGGCAAAGGCCGCGGCCGAGGTGGGTTCGGCGAAGATGCCCTCCTTCTCGGCCAGAAACCCGGCCCAGTCAAGGATATCCGCGTCCGCAACCTTGACCATGGAGCCGCCACTAGCCCGAACCATCCCCAGAACCTGGGCGCCCCGGGGTGGCCGCTCAACCCGGATGCCCCCGGCAACGGTCGGCCCCGGGCTGACGGATACCGGCTCGGGAAGTCCCCGTTCCCAGGCCTCGGCTAGGGGGGCACAGCCCTCGGCCTGGACCCCGTGAATCCGGGGGGGCCAGCGGCCTGCCCGCCGGTAGGCCAGCCAGATACCGGCTACCAGGGAGCCGTTACCCACCGGCACCACGATATCGGTGGGAGGCGGGTCCAGCCGGAGGAGCTCTTCCCCGAAACCCACCATGCCTTCCGTAAAGAAAGGGGACCGGTTGTGGGAGGCATAAAAAAGGCCCTTTTCCCGGGCAAAATTAACGGCCGCCTGGGTCGCGGCCTCCCGCGGGCCGGGCACGGCGACGACCTGGGCGCCATAAGCCCGGGCCTGGGCCAGCTTTGCCGGGGGCGTGTCGGCGGGAACGAAGATATAGGCCTTTAAGCCGGCCCGGGCGGCGTAGGCGGCCACGGCGGCCCCGGCGTTGCCCGAGGAGTCCTCGACAACCTCGGCGGCCCCCAGGGTCCGGGCGGCCCCAACTAGAAGCCAGGCTCCTCGGTCTTTGAAAGACCCGGTGGGATTACTCAGCTCGAGTTTAGTCCGGACCCGGCCCAGGCCGACGCGGGCCGCAGCCCGGGGCAGGTCCACCACCGGGGTATTCCCCTCGCCCAGGCTTAAATCGGCCACCCTGGCCAGAAACGCGGACCGGGCCCTGGCCGAATCCCACCGGAGGTCCAGGGGCCGCCCGCAGGCACAAAGCCAGTCGGGCGGGGCGGCCTGCCACTGCGCCCCGCACCCCGAGCACTCGTATTGCCAGCCTGGAGCGGCCAAGGTAACGGCCGGCTAGACCAGCTCGACGACGGCCCCGGCCTCCTCCAGCTTCTTCTTGGCGGCCTCGGCCTCGGCCTTGCTGACGCCCTCCTTCACCGGCTTGGGCGCGGCCTCCACCAGGTCCTTGGCCTCCTTGAGCCCCAGGTTAGTGAGCTCCCGGACCGCCTTAATGACATTTATCTTGTTGGGTCCGACCTCTTTAAGGATTACCGTAAACTCGGTCTTCTCCTCAGCCGGGGCCGCGGGCGCCGCCGGGGCGCCGGCCGCGGCGGCCGCC
>PSKS01000014.1:0-48473 GCA_040289115.1 Chloroflexota bacterium | reverse complement strand
AGCCCCGCCGCCGGCGAACCGCCGGCCGAGGAAGTTTTCGAGCTTAGGGCCCGGGTCCTAGCCGAGGCCCAGGTCGAGGCCGAGCGGGTCAGGGCCGAGGCCTACCAGGTCGGCTTCCAGCAGGGCCTGGCCGAGGGCAAGCGTGCCGCCGAGCTGGAAGCGGCGGAGTATCTCGGGCGCCTGAGGCAGCTGGTGGAGACCGCCCGGCTGGAGCACCGGCGGATTCTACGGGAGGCCGAGGAGCAGCTGCTGGTTCTAGCATTGGCCGCGGCTGGGCATATCCTGGCCCGCCGGCTCGAAGCCGACGAGCAGGCCCTGGTGGCGGACTTTCTGGCGGAGGCATTCCGGGAGGTGGAGGGGGCGACGGTTGTCCGGATTCGGGTCAACCCGCAGGATTTTGATTTTGTTCGGGCGGTGGTGGCCGAAAGGTGGGGGGACCTTCCGGTGATGGCCGACCCCCGGGTTGAAGCCGGGGGCTGTGTTGTGGAGACGGCCAGCACCCTCATCGATTCGGCCCCGACCGAGCGGCTCAGACAGCTGGCCCGGCTCTTCCGCCAGGCCCACGAGCTGGAGTACCGGCCGTGAGCAGGGTGGACCTGCGCCGCTATCTGGAAATCCTTCGAGAGGGGCCGCCCATCCGGCGGCAGGGGCGGGTGGTGCAGGTCATCGGCCTGAGCATTGAGGCGGTGGGCTTAGCGCTGCCGGTAGGGGAGATCTGCCACATCTACTCGCCCCCGGCCGGCACCCGGGTGACGGCCGAGGTGGTGGGCTTCCGGGAGCACGGGGGCGAGAGCCGGCTGGTGCTGATGCCCTTTGGGGAGATGCAGGGGATTCGGCCTGGCAGTGTCATCGTGCCCGGACACCGGCTCTTTACGGTCCCGGTCGGGGAAGGTCTGCTGGGGCGGGTGGTGGATGGGTTCTGCCGGCCCATCGACGGCCTCGGCCCCCTGGAGGTCTCCGAGCAGACCTACCTGCTTCAGTCGCCCCCCGAGCCCTTAAAACGGGCCCGGATCACCGAGCCCCTGGTTACGGGGATCCGGGCCATTGACGGCCTTTTGACCTGCGGTAAAGGGCAGCGGGTGGGCATCTTCGCCGGAAGCGGGGTGGGCAAGTCCACCCTGCTGGGGATGGTCGCCCGGCACACCGCCGCCGACGTCAGCGTCGTAGCCCTCATCGGGGAGCGGGGCCGGGAGGTGCAGGATTTCATCGAGGGTGACCTGGGCCCAGAGGGGCTCCGGCGGAGCGTGGTGGTGGTTTCCACCTCGGACCAGCCGGCCCTAATGCGCCTCAAGGCCGCCTGGGTGGCTACCGCCATCGCTGAGTATTTCCGGGACCGGGGAGCCCATGTGACCTTGCTGATGGACTCGCTGACCCGGCTGGCCATGGCCCAGCGGGAGGTGGGCCTTGCCGCCGGCGAACCCCCAACGGTGAAGGGCTACCCGCCTTCGGTTTTCGGGCTCCTGCCCAAACTACTGGAACGGGCCGGTACTGGCCCCCGGGGCAGCATCACCGGCTTTTACACTGTCCTCACCGAGGGCGACGACCCCCTCGACCCCATCGCCGACACCGTCCGGAGCATCCTGGACGGCCACATCCAGCTCTCCCGCCGGCTGGCCACCGAAAACCACTACCCGGCCATCGATATCCTCGAAAGCGTGAGCCGGGTGATGCCGGCGGTGGTGGACCCATCCCACCTGGCCCTAGCCAGCCGCCTCCGCCAGGTCCTGGCCACCTACCGGGCGGCCGAAGACCTCATCAATATCGGGGCCTACGTCCGGGGAACCAATCCGGAGGTGGACCTGGCCATCGACCTTCTGCCGGCCATCCGGGAGTTTCTCCGCCAACCCCCCAACGAAAGGACCCCCTTCGAAGAAACCTTGGGGCGACTGGCCAGAATCCTCGGGGGCGCCCGGCCATGACCCGGTTCAAGCTGGATGGTCTGCTTCAGTTTACCGAACAGCTGGTGGACCTGCTCACCCTGGAGCTTTCGGCCCTGGAGCGGAGCCTGCAGGCGGCCAGGGCCGGCTACGAGGCCTTAAAGCGCGAGCAGACGGCGGCCCTGGAAGGGCTGGCCCGGGCCCAATTGGAGGTCCTCCCCACGGCCTTTGCGTACCTGGACCGCCTCAAGGCCCGGGCGGAAGAGCTCAGCCGGGCTATCGCCGACCTGGAAGGGCAGCTTGCCCAGAAACGGGAGGAGCTTCTGGCCGCCGAAAAGGAGCACAAGATGCTACTTAAGCTTAAAGAAGAGTTTGAGGCAACCATGCTGGCTGGTCTACGCCGGCGGGAACAGCAGTTTCTGGACGACGTGGTAAGCAGCCGCCATTGGCGCCGGAGGTACGGGGGTGGTCGGGCCGTTAGCTGACCTCCTCGTCCTGATGCTCAGTCAGGCGTTGCAGGGGTTGGCCGAACGGGGCCGCACGGCCGTGACCAGCCAGCGGGGGGACTTCGGCCGGCTGCTCGCGGTCAGGCTTGCCCGGGAGGGGACCGGACCCGCCCCGGGCGGCGCCCCGACCTACGGGGAGGTGGTGGCGGCGGCCGCCGACCGCTACGGGGTAGACCCCCGGCTTATCCGGGCCGTCATTCAGGTGGAGTCCGGCGGCAACCCCCAGGCCGTCTCCCCGGCTGGGGCGATGGGCCTCATGCAGCTCATGCCCGGCACCGCCCGCCGGCTGGGGGTCAAGGACCCCTTCGACCCGGCGGAGAACGTCTTCGGGGGCACCAGGCTTTTGCGGGAGCTGCTCGACCGCTACCGGGGCAACCTCGACCTGGCCCTGGCCGCCTATAACGCCGGGCCGGGGGCCGTGGACCGCTTCGGCGGGGTGCCGCCCTACGCCGAAACCCGCAAGTTCGTCAGGCTGGTAAAGGCCCTCTTTGACCGATACCGCCAGGAGGGGGTGAACCTGTGAGCTCGCAGGATTTCTTTACGGGACCGGTCGACCAGGTTATCGGGGCCGCCCTTAAGGGTTTGAGCCTGCGCCAGCGGGCCATCGCCAGCAACCTGGCCAACATCGATACCCCAGGCTACAAGGGGCTCAGGGTCCGCTTTGAGGACCGGCTGCGGCAGGCCCTCAGGGCCGGAACTTTCGACCCCCAGGAGCTTGGGCCCAGGCTCCAAGTGGACGGGTCGACCACTATGCGCAACGACGGCAACAATGTGGACCTGGACCAGCAGCTTACCCTGCTTAACGATACGGTCCTGCGCTATGCCGCCCTGACCCAGGTGATGAGCCGGCGGCTGGGGCTTCTCAGATTGGCTATAACGGAGGGCCGCCGTTAAGTGGCCGGTCAGTTCGGAATGCTCGTGCCCCTGGTGCGCCGCCGACCCGTAATTCTGCCCCGGGTCTGGTCGGCCCGGTCCTCCCGGCTAGCACAGCCCGGACATAAGTTTTCGCAACTTATGTCCGATTCGATCCGGGCCAGGCCGGCCGCATCGAACCCGAAGGCCGAGACCCTGCCCCCGGGGGCGGCCCTGGCCCCAGCGGCACCGGGAAGGGTAGGCACGGCCCCGTTAAGGCTTGAGGATTTTCCCCGGCCGCCGGGGGACAACGGCTGGGGAATCCACTGGATTCCCACCCTGCGCCAGCCGCCGGAGGTGGTGGACCGGTTCGTCCGGGAGGCCAAGGAGATGGGCATAAAGTGGGTGGTTTTCTTAAACGAGGACGCCAGAATCGGGGACAACGACTACCTCGTTAAGCGACTGGTAGAAAACGGGATCATGCCCATTATGCGCATCTACACCCCCAACGGCCGGCCGATTCAGGGGGACCTGGCCGCCCTGGTCCGGCATTACGTAAGGCTTGGGGTTTACTATTACCAGCTCTACAACGAGCCGAATCTTAATGTTGAGAACCCCGAGGGTCGCCCTGACGTGGACAAGTACTTGGACCGGTGGGTCCCGGCCGCCCGGGTGGTGGCGCACAACGGAGGCTACCCGGGCTTCGGAGCCCTGGCCCCCGGCGGCAATATGGACGACCTGGAGTTTCTGCGGATCGCCCTGGACCGACTGGTCGCCCGGGGGGAGGCGGACGCCCTGGACCGGGCCTGGCTCTCGATGCACAACTACATGTTCAACCACCCGCTGGACTACGCCGAAGACAGCAACGGTTACCTCAAGTTCCGCTGGTACGACCGGATCATCCGGGAAAAGCTGGGCCGGCCGATGCCGATCATCGGAACCGAGGGGGGCGCGTATCCCGGTGCCCACGAGGACAAGCGGTTCCCGCCCCTCTCCGAGGCAGAGCAGGTTCGCCGGGTAGTGGACGCCTACCGGTACATGGACCGGCGGGAACCGTACTACTTCGCTTACTCCTACTGGATAATCGCCAACGAAGAGGGGGGCGGCTACGACCGGGCCTTCACCGACCACGCCCTTTTTAAGTCGGGCGGCCGGGTAAGCCCCATCGTATCCGCCCTCAAGGCCCTGGCGGCTCAGGGCCGCGGAAAGGAGGTGAAGCACTGACCAACGTAGCCCTTGCTCCAGACCTGCCAGTGGGGGCGGTTGGGGCGACGTTGCCCCCCGGTCCGCCCGGGAGCAAGACCGGCCCCCAGGTACCCCCAGCGACCGGCGATTTCCTGGGCCTGCTGGCCGCGGTCCTCGCCGGGTTGCTCGGCCCGGCCGACGAGGCTCCTAGCCCCGGGGACGGCGGCTGGGAGCCGGGCGGGGCAGTCCCGCCGTGGCCCTTGGACTCGGGCCCCGGGGATGGCAAGTTGATGCTTGGAACCGGGCGGGTAGGTTCGGAAACGACAGCTGCGACCGGGCCGGCGGCCGCGGCCGGCGAAAAGCCGACCGTGGTCTTTGCCGGAGACCGGATAGCCAGTCAGCCGTCCGGCAGGGCGGTCCAAACCCCGCCCGCCGACCCGGCCGAGGCCGGCGCCGAAGGTGTCAGTCTTCGCCCTGCCGACAACGCCGATTTCCAAGGGATCCAGGCTGGCGCCGAAGATTTCGGTCTTCGCTCCCCAGGGTTGCCTCAGGCGGGCAACGAACCCGCATCGGCGCTGCCCGCGGCGCCCGCGCCGATGCCTGTCTCGGGGGGAAACCCGGTGGGCTTTAAAGACCCGGAATCGGCGGGCATTCCCAGGGCCGACCCGCATTTGTCCGGTCGCACCAATGATGCGCCGGTTCATCCTCGGCCGGCTCCAGCGGACATGCCCCAGGCGGCGGTTTCACCCCCCGCCGGACCGCCGGCTGGTGGGGAACCGGCAATGCGGTCCGGCGCCGAACTGTCCCAGCTGCTTCAGCCCGTGGCCGAAAGGCTTGGGGCCGTGGCGGGTTCGGCGGGGGCCTTTACCCCTCGGTCAGAGGGGCCAACGCCAGCGGCGAGTCCCGGGGCCTTGGCCGAACAGGCGTCGGTGCTGGCGGCCCGGTTGGTTCGGGAGGGGCCAGGCCAAACGGTCTTCTGGCTGCACTTGGAGCCGCCGGAGTTGGGCCGGGTCGAGCTCAAGGTTCGGCTCCGGCCGGAGGGCAGCTTTGAGGTCGAGCTGAGGCCCCAGACGGCGGCGGCCTACAACCTGCTGGCCGGCGCCCTGGACGGACTCAAGGAGGCGCTGGCCGGCCGGGGAATGACCCTGGCCGGGCTGGCCGTTTTCGACCCGTGGGGTGGGATCCACGACCGGGAATCCCGCGGCGGCCGGGGTCGAGGCGTTCTCAGGCCACCGGCCCCGCCGGGCGCGTTGGCGTCGGCTGTTGGGGTACCGGCGGGGCCTGAGCCAGAGGCGGTGGGCCCGGGCCGCCTCATCGACCGGAAAGCTTAAGGAGGTTAAAGCCTATGACCAAAGTGAGTCCCGTAAACGGCACTGGACAGGCCCATCCGGCTGGGGGATCCGTGGTGCTCAAGGATCAATTCCTGCAGCTTCTGGTCGCCCAGCTTCGCAACCAGGACCCGATGCGGCCGATGGAGGACCGGGATTTTATCGCCCAGCTGGCGCAGTTTGCGGTCTTAGAACAGTTAGAAAACCTCGGCCAGGAATTTAAACAGGCCCAGACGACCCAGCAGCTGGCGGCCGCCGGGGGCCTCATCGGTCGGATGGTGGAGGCTGAGGTGGACGGCAAGGTGGTGTCGGGCCGGGTTTCGGCGGTGCTAGTGGATATGGCCGGGACCGTAAGTCTTAAAGTCGGCGATAAGACCGTTCCCTTCGGGACGGTGCGGAAAATCCTGTCGGAGGAAGGCTAAGAGATGCTTAGGTCTATGTTTTCGGCGGTCTCAGGACTGCGCAACCATCAGATGTACATGGACGTCATCGGCAACAACATTTCGAACGTCAATACCACTGCCTTTAAATCGGGGCGAATAACCTTCCAGGAGATGCTCAGTCAGCTCGTACGCCCGGGCTCGGCCCCCGAACCCCAGGGCCGAGGCGGGATAAATCCGGCCCAGGTGGGCCTTGGCAGCATGGTCGGAGCCATCGATACCCTGCACACCCAGGGGGCCTTTCAGACCACCGGCCAGCCCACCGACCTGGCGATCCAGGGGGACGGGTTTTTCATCGTGACCGACGGCACCCGTCGCTTCTATACCCGGGACGGAGCTTTTAGCATCGGCCCCGACGGCTCGGTGGTAAGCTCGGCCACGGGCCTTAAAGTTATGGGCTGGGTCGCCGACCAGAACGGGCAGGTGGATACCGCAGGCCCACTCGGGGCGCTTTCACTGCCCCTCGGGGCGGGAATGGTGGCCCAGGCCACGGCCGAAGCCCGCATCGACGGCAACCTTAAGGCCGGGTCGGCCGACCCGGTGACCTTGAATATGACGGTCTACGACTCGTTGGGCCATCCCCACGAGCTTACGGTGACCTTCACCCGGACGGGTCCGGACACCTGGGGCTGGACGGTGAGCACCACCGCGGCCGGAGTTGCGGTAACAGGGAGCGGGACGCTGACCTTTGACGCCAACGGCCGGGTTACCGCCGGCGACACCGGCACCATCCGGGTGACGTATACCCCTGGCACCCTTGGCTACGCCCCCCAGACGCCCCAGGATATCGCCCTGAACTTTACCTCCCTGACCCAGACGGCCGGGAATACCAACCTTACGGCTGAGACGGACGGAAGCTCCCCCGGAAGTTTCAGCACCTTCAGCATCACCAGCAACGGGGAGGTCTACGGCATCTATTCCAACGGCCAGCGGCGGCTCCTGGGCCAGATTGCGCTGGCCAGGTTTGTCAACCCCGGGGGCCTGACGCATGCGGGCAGTAACCTATACGACCTTTCGCCCAACTCGGGAGACCCCCAGGTTGGAACGGCCGGAACCGGCGGGCGGGGCGAGATTATAGCCGGGGTGCTGGAGATGTCCAACGTGGACCTGGCCCGGGAGTTTACGAACTTGATTATGGCCGAGCGGGGCTTCCAGGCCAACGCCCGGGTGCTGACGGCCTCCGATGAGCTCCTTCAGGAGCTGGCCAACATCAAGCGGTAACGGAGGTGAGCTTTGGGTGTTAAACCGACTTGGCTTGCCAATACCGGGCTAAAGCCCCTCAGCCGGGGGCCGAAGGCCCCCCTGTATCGGCCTCAGCAGGCAGGGCGAAGCCGGGACTTCGGGGCGCTCCTGAGGTCGGCTGGCCGACCGGGCCCGCCGGACCTTCCCGGTGCCAGAGAGCCCGCGGCGGCCAACTCCCCGGCGGCACAGGTTTCCCCCGAGCTTTTCGAGGGGCCGGTGGAGCCCCGCTTCGCCCACCTGACCGACCCGGCGGACCTTAAGGCCGTCCGGCTTGGGGTAAGGGTGGCCGCATCCGAACATGGCTTTGAGGTGGAGGCCGTCGTGCTGGACCAGGCGGGCCGGCCGGTGCCCGATGCGGTGGTGCTGGCGCTGGTGAACCCTTCGGGGGGCCCAGCCGGCCCTTCGGCGGAAACCGGGTTGTTTCTGCCCAACACGGACCCCTTCGGCCGGACCCGGGGAACGCTGTCTCCGGGGGGACCGGCGCGGGTCAAGCTGATCGCGGTGACGGGCAACGGCCTGCAGACGGCCCAGGAGCTGGACCTACCGGCGGGCTGAAGCGCCGGATAACATTCCCATTGGGGCAACCCTCTTAGGTTGCCCCTTATTTTTTACGGCCGCCCGTCGATATGTATGGGTGGAATACGGTCCGGACAAGCAGACGGTCCGGGACGAAAGAAAATTCAAGCGAAGAGGAGGGAATTATGAGCTTTCGGGTAAACACCAATATTGAGGCGCTGAATGCCCAGCGGAACCTGATGATGACGGCCCTGGCGTTCAGCAAGTCGGCGGAGAAGCTTTCCAGCGGCCTCCGCATAAACCGGGCAGGCGATGACGCCGCCGGGCTCTCCATCAGCGAAAAGCTGCGGGCGCAGGTGAGGGGTTTAAACCAGGCGGTAAGGAACGCCCAGGACGGGATATCCTTAATCCAGACGGCAGAAGGGGCCTTGAACGAGGTCCACTCCATCCTCCAAAGGATGCGGGAGCTGGCCGTCCAGGCCGCCAACGACACCCTCACCACCGAGGACCGGCAGGCCATCGCCCAGGAGCTGGTCTCCTTGAGGAACGAGCTGGACCGGATCGCCCAGCAGACCCAGTTTAACAGCCAGAACCTACTGGACGGCAGCTTTTTCAGCAGGCTTTTCCATATTGGGGCCAACCAGAACCAGACCATCACGGTGACCATCAGCAACGTCAATTCCACAGCCATCGGCGGCAACCTCTCGGGCCTGGTGGACGCCTTCAACATGACCCCGGCCCAGACCACGGCCGAGGCCCTCATCACCGGGGTGGATGCGGCCGTCCGTGACATCTCCAACGTCCGGTCGGGCCTGGGTGCCGTCCAGAACCGCTTAGAGCACACCATCGCCAACCTGTCGGTGGCAGCCGAAAACCTGACGGCGGCCGAATCCCGGATCCGGGACACCGACATGGCCTCCGAGATGGTCAACTTCACCCGGCTGCAGATCCTGCAGCAGGCCGGCGTGGCCGTCCTGGCCCAGGCCAACGTCAACCCGCAGGTGGTTCTCAACCTTCTTCGCTAAAGGGAGCCTGCAAACGGAGGGCTTGCCCGGGACTTACCCCGGGCAAGCCCTTTTGTTGCAGACCTGGAAATTATTCCCCCAGGGGGCTGGTAACACCGGCTGGCCGGGGTTGGCCAACTGGCCCTGGTCCCCGCCCGGGAAGGGGCATATGGTCGGTGTAGGAGCCGAAGAAACAGGGGGTAGGCCATGAACCTGGAAAACCTGACTCCGTTGGAGCTGGTGCGGCTGCTCTTTCGCCGGGGCGAGGAGCTTATGGCTGAGGCCGCCTCCGCCCTGGCCGAGGGACGGCCTGAGGCCGCCGAACCCCCCATCGTCCGGGCCCAGGAGGTCGTCGCCGAACTTTTAAAGGCCCTGGACTTGGAAAAGGGCGGGGAGGTAGCCCGGAATCTGCGCCGACTTTACATCTTCGTGTGGGAGCGCCTCGTCCAGGCTAGCCTCACGGCCGATGCGGCCAGGCTTGCCGAAGCCCAAAAGGTTTGGTCCGGTCTTCGGGCGGCCTGGGAGGAAGTCAATGCTTAACTGGTTGTCAAGATATGCTCCATTTCTCGAGCCGGTCAGCCGTGGCCTTCCGGCTCTAGACGTGGGGAGCGGCCCCTTCGGAGTTGGTTTCTGGACCGGCAGGTCCTTTGTGGGGGTTGACCTCAGCTTTGAGGGGCCGCCCCACCCGTTAAACTTCGCCATCCGGGCGGACGCCACCGCCCTGCCCTTTTTGGATGGGGCCTTCGAATCGGTCCTTTTAGCCGACCTTTTAGAGCACCTTCCGCCCGAACGCCGGCCAGCGGCCCTCAAGGAGGCCCTGCGGGTTGCAGCCCGGCGGCTGCTCATAACTTTCCCCGCCGGAGAGGCGGCCCGCCGGGCCGATAACGCCTTTGCCCGCTGGCATGAGGCCATCTTCGGCACCGTCCCGGGCTGGGTAACTGAGCATGTCGCCGCCGGCCTGCCGGATCCCAAACAAGTGGAGGGGTTGCTTAAGGGGCTAGCCGAGGTCCAGAACCTCCAGCTCCGCCTGGATATGTCCTTCGGGGAAAACGTTCTTTTTCACTTAATACTCACCGTTTTTGACCATTTGCCTGGCCTCGGGCGGGAGGCCGTCGAAGCTGTAAAGTCTGAGCTTGGGGCCTGGGCTCGCCTCTGCCGGCAGGCAGCCATCGGCACGCCGTACCGGGTCAACTTTATCGTCGAGCTTGCGGGTCGGCCGGGGCCCGTTCTCAAAGGGCTTAAGGCCGAGCCGGATGTTTTTAAGGTTCTGGCCTGCCCCGAGTGCCGGCGGGGGCTTATTCCCCAACCGGACCTTCTGCGCTGTGCCTACTGCGGGGCAGCCTACCGCCGGGAGGGGGCCACCTGGGACTTAAGGCCGGGTCAGGGTGTCGGCCGGGTGCGGCCCGATGACCGGCTGGCCGAGCTTAAAGAATACCTGGGGCCCGAATTTGACCCCGAGGTTTTCCGGGACGTGGCGGCCAAGGTAGACGCCGAGTTCGGTCGATTCCATGACCCCAGGGAGTTTTACCGGCGCTCCCGAATTTACCTTTACGACCTTACCCTCTGGGACCTTTCGGGGGCCAAGGCGCCCGGCTTGAGGCTTGTCCGGGCCCTTACGGCCCTTGATGATACTGTCCTTGACTACGGGTGTGGCATCGGGGCCGACGGCCTCAGGCTGATGGAGCTGGGCTATCGCCGGGTGGCCTTCGCCGATTTCGACAACCCCTCAACCCGCTATTTGAAATGGCGGCTTCAACGCCGAAAGGTTGGGGCGCCCGTCTATGACATCGAAAGGGACCCCATACCCCGGCATCGGCTGGTTTATAGCTTCGACGTCATCGAGCACGTGCCCGAGGCCCGGGTCTTTCTTAAGACCTTGGAAAGGCTGGGCGAAATCGTGGTGGTTAATTTCCTTCTAGATCCGCCCGACAAAAGGACCGATACGGTCTACCCGGAGTATTACCGCCAGGTGCGGAAGCTCATCGGTGGGGTCCGACGGGGCCGGTGTGTGCTTTTCGACGACACGTACCGGTTCGAGGTAACTCCGGGCAAATATTTAAAATATAGACTCCTGGCCTGGTATTCTAAGCCGCGCCCTTTCCTTAGCGTGGTTATCTGCACCCGAAATCGAACTGACCAGCTGCACCGCTGCCTGGAATCCCTGGCCGCCCAGAAGATTTCCCGCCGGGAGTTCGAGGTGGTCGTCGTGGACGACGGTTCGGACCCGCCGGCGGCCATCGAAGCCTTTAAGGACCGGCTTAAAATTCGCTTACTCCGTCGCCCCCACCGGGGCCTGGCGGCTGCCCGCAATTGGGGCATCCGGGCAGCCCGGGGCCACGTGGTCCTCTTCTTAAACGACGATGTGACCCTCCCCCCTGACGGTCTTTCGTCCCACCTGAAGTTCCACCGGGACCACCCGGAGGTGTGGGTCGGGATGTTGGGCCGGGTGGAGTGGGCGCCGCAGCTCGAGATCAACCCGATTATGGAATACGTGACCGGCGCCGGCGGCCAGCAGTTCGACTTTAGGGGCCTTGTCCCCGGTAAGGAAGTGGATTTCTGGCACTTTTACGGGACCTGTCTTTCATTAAAACGAGACTTTATTTTAAACCACGGCGAGTTTTTTGACCCCGCCTTCACCTACCTCTGGGACGACATCGAATTCGGGTACCGGCTGGCCCGGCGGGGCCTTAAGGTCTACTACCGGCCCGAGGCGGTGGTTTACCACCATCACCCCGCCGACACCGACTACTACGTGAGCCGCCAGCGGACCTGTGGCCGAATGGCGGTGGTCTTTGCCCACAAACACCCCGAGCTGGCGCCCAGACTTCTGCCGGGAATTGAAGGCCGGGTGGACGGCGAAGTGGAACGTCTTAGGGCCCAGGTCGCCCTGCTGGAAGGCTCGGTGACCAAAAACCCCGAGCTTAAGCCCACCCTGGAGGCGGTCTATGGCCGTCTGCTGTGGGCTGCTTACCTGGAGGGTGTGGCGGAAGGGCTGGCCGTTTACGGGCAGGTTCCGGGCACGGCCCAACTTATCCGGCGGGCACAGGCGGCCCTGGAAGCCGGCCGTTTTGCGGCGGCCCTTCGGATTCTCAGGTCAGGCCGATACGGACCACCCGAAATTCGGATTCTTTACCGGCTAGCGGCAGCCCTGGCTGCCAGCTCCCGAAATCTTGCGGCTGAGGCCCGGTCGGAACCCCTGTGGGCCTGGATTCTGGGGGCCCTTCAGGGTGAGCCCCTCCCGGATGTGGCCCCCGTCTGGCTGGATGGGTGGGCAGCGGCCGAGTATGAGGAGGTCTTTTACCTGCTCTTTAAGCTGGGACGGGCCGAGGAGCTCGACCGAATCTTTCCCCTGGCCGCCTGGGTCTGGCCGGACGAAGATGACCGGGCTCGGGCGCTGGCCCGCATTGCGGCCCGGGCGGGAAATCCGGAGCTGGCTGCGGCACTGCTGACCCCACTGGCGCGGTTGGGTCGGGCCCGGCCGCAGGATTTACAGTTCCTTGTCAGCGCCCTGGTGGAGGTTGCCCGTGAAGGAGCCTGAAGTTTCGATAATCATCCCTGTATTTAATCGGGCAGAGCTTACCCGGCAGTGTCTGGAGACGACCTACCGGACGGCCCCGGACTTTTGCGAGATAATCGTCATAGATAACGGTTCCACGGACGAGACGCCAGCTTACCTGGCCGGGGAAGCGGCTGCCGGCCGGGTTACGGTAATTCGGAGCGAACGTAACCTGGGCTTTGCCCGGGCCTGCAACCTGGGGGCATTAAAGGCTCAAGGAAGGCTCCTCATTTTCCTTAACAACGACACCATCCCCACCCCCGGCTGGGTGGAGGCTATGGTCCAAGCCGCCGCCCGGCCCGGGGTGGGCATCGTGGGCGCAAGGCTCCTTTACCCCGACGGCCGCATCCAGCACGCCGGTATCGTCTTTCGCCGGGGCGCCCCAATCCACCTCCACCGCTTTGCCCCGGCCGACGCCCCGGCGGCGGGCCGACGCCGGGATTTTGACATGGTTACGGCCGCCTGCATGCTCATCCCTCGGGAGCTCTTTTTAAAACTCGGGGGCTTCGACGAGACTTTTCTTAACGGCTTCGAGGATGTGGACCTTTGCTTGCGGGTGCGGTCTTTGGGTCTGAGGGTGGTCTACGAGCCGGAGGCGGTGGTCTACCACTTGGAAAGCCAGAGCTCAGGCCGGTCCGAGCACGACGGTTCGAACCTGGCCGAGTTTTTACGGCGCTGGCGAGCGTGCTTCGGCCGGGGTGGACGACTTCAAAGGCCGGCCCCACCGGAGAATCTGGTGGCGGCAAAAAGCCTCCTCCTTAACCCCACCGAAGCCCCGGGGCCCGATACGCCCCGCGTCATTTGGCAAGCACCCTTCTTCGACCGGAGCGGCTACGCCGATGAGGCCAGGCAGTTCGTCCTCGGCCTGGCCGGGGCGGGCCATCCCGTAAGGGCTTTGCCCGTCCATTGGAGCCAGAGCCGGGTGGAACTCCCGCCCGACGAAGCCCTTACCCTGGCGCGACTCACCAGGGTTTTAGATCCGGTGGGGGATGGGCCGGCGGTGGGGGTTTTCCACGCGCTGCCAGAGCTTTACCGGCCGGCGGTTGGGGCCCATCTTCACGTCATCCGGACGATGTTCGAGACTGACCGAATTCCCGAGGGGTGGGTCGGGGTCCTCAACCGGACCCATCGGGTCTGGGTGCCGGGAAGCTTCAACGTCGAGACCTTCGCCGCAAGCGGGGTGGACCCCGAAAGGCTTGCGGTCATTCCCAGCCCCATCGACGGGGCCCGCTTTTCTCGGGGGGTCGAGCCCCTGGAGATTCCGGGCCGGCGGGGCTTTAACTTCCTCTCGGTTCTGGACTTCAACCTTCGGAAGGGCTGGGACATTTTGGTCCGGGCTTTTGCCGAAACTTTCGGTCCCGACGCGGACGTGGCCTTAATTTTAAAGGTCTGGTCTTACCGGGGGCTTTCCCCGGCCGAAGTAAGGCGGCGGATCTGCGAGCTTCTGGGGCGGGACCTTCCGCCCAACATCATCCTCTACTTCTCGGACATACCGGCACAGGAGATGCCCCGGCTCTACGCAGCGGCCGACGCCTTTGTGCTGCCCACCCGGGGGGAGGGTTTCTGCCGGCCGGCGGCGGAGGCGATGGCCACCGGCCGGCCCGTTATCGTCACCGGGTGGGGCGGCCACCGGGACTTCGCCACCCCCGAGACGGCATTTTTGGTCGACTACCGGCTCGTGCCGGTGCCCGAGAAGGCCGTAAAAGAGGTCGCCCTTTACCGGGGGCACCGCTGGGCCGAGCCTTCGGCCGAGCACCTTAAAGCGTTGATGCGGGAGGTAGTCGAAAGGCCCGATGTCGCCCGGACCCGGGCCGAGGCTGGCCGCCGGAAGGTGCTCGGTGAGTTTAACCGGGAGGCAGTGACCCGCCGGGTTGTGGCCGAGCTGGAGATCCTCAAGGAGGCGGCCCGGTCCGACCGCCGACGCCGGCGACCGGCGCCGCCGGTTCTAGTCTGGGAAGGGGATTTCTCCTCGACCCATTCCTTCGCCCGGGTGAACCGGGAGCTCACCCGGGCCCTGGAGCGGGCCGGTGTAAGAGTTATACCCCGCGAACCGGGCGGCCAAGCTGCCTCCGCGCCGGCTTGGCCGCCCCTGTGGGTTCGACACCGGTGGCCCCCGGATTTCAACCCGCCCCCGGCCGGCCGCTTTGCCGTCATCCAGCCGTGGGAGTACGGCAGCGTTCCCAGGGAGTGGGTGGAGGGGTTAAACCGGGTGGGCGCCGAACTTTGGGTTCCCTCAGCCTTTGTCCGGGAATGCTTTGTGGAGGGGGGCGTTCCGGCTGACCGGGTCCACGTGGTCCCCAACGGGGTAGACCCCGACCGATTTCATCCCGGGGCCGCGCCAGCCGCCCTCGGCATCCCGGACCGGGGTTTTAAGTTTCTCTTCGTCGGCGGAACCCTCTGGCGCAAGGGGATAGACCTGCTCCTTGAGGCTTACCGGCGGGCGTTCAGGTCCACCGACGACGTGGTCCTGGTCGTCAAGGACGTGGGCGTTGCCTCCTTTTACCGGGACGGGACCCTCCGGGAGAAGGTAAAGCAGCTTGCTGCCAGCGACGGGCCGCCCATTGTTTACATCGACCGGGAGCTTCCCGACGAGGCCCTGCCCGGGCTTTACACTGCCTGCCACTGCCTGGTGCATCCCTTCCGAGGGGAGGGGTTCGCCTTGCCGGTAGCCGAGGCGATGGCCTCGGGCCTGCCGGTCATCGCCACCGGGGCCGGGCCGGTCCTGGAGTTTGCCGACGAAAGCACAGCCTACCTCATTCCGGCCAGACCGGTCTTTCTTAAGACCCTGGCCGGCGGTTTGCCGGAACTGGTGGGCCGGCCCTGGGTTTTCGAGCCGGACCTGGACGCCCTTATCGACCTCCTTCGGTGGGTGTACCACCACCACGACGAGGCCCGAAGGAAGGGAGAGGCGGCGGCAAGGCGCATCCGCACGGCCCATACCTGGGACCACGCCGCTCGGGGGGTGCTGGCCCGGCTAAGCGAGGCCGGCCGCCGGCCGGTCTGGGCGGCCGGCGTGGCCAAAACCTGCCCCCCCGAGGACGCGGACGACGGCCGCCCCTTAATTTCCCTGTGCATGGTGATCAAAGACGGTGCCAAAGACCTTCCCCGATGTCTGGAAAGCGTCCGGGGCATTGCAGACGAGGTCATCGTGGTGGACACCGGCTCAGCCGACGGTACCCCGGAGGTCGCCCGGGCCTTTGGGGCGAAGGTAACCTTCTTCCCGTGGACCGGCAGCTTTGCCGAGGCCCGCAACGAGTCCCTGCGCTGCGCCCGCGGCCAGTGGGTGCTGGTGCTGGACGCCGACGAAGCCCTGGGTCGGGGCATTTGCGAGACTAAAGTCTCGCAAATACGGGATTTCCTTACCAAGACGGATGCGGACGGATTTTTGCTGCCCCAGGTCACTTACCTGGGTCCGGAACCCGGCTCGGCCGACGCCGTTGTGACCCCGGCTTTAAGACTTTTTAGAAACCTGCCCGGCCTTAAATTCCGTCGCCGGCTCCACGAGCAGATCTTGGAAAGCCTTAAAGAGCTAAAGCCGGCCGCCCGGTTGGGGGTCCTGGACGTTGAAATCGAGCACTACGGGTATTTGAGCATAAATCCTAGGGTTGGGGAGAAACACCGGCGGAACATTGAGCTGGCCCGGCAGGAGATTGCCGAGAACCCCACCGATGCCTTTGGCTGGTTTAACTTGGGCCAGGAGTATTTTGCCGCCGGCCGGTGGGAGGGGGCCCTTTTCTGCTTCCGGCGGGCCATCCGGTACCTGCCGGGGGAGTATCGGATGTGGCTGCCCAGGGCCATTGAGCTGGCGGCTGTGGCAGCCCTTAAGCTGGGCCGACCTCGGGGCGCCCTCGCCCTGCTCAGAGAGGCGGCCGAGGGCCTTGGGGACCACCCAAACCTGCGGCTCCTGGAGGGCCAAGCCCGCCTGGCCCTGGGAGATATCGAAGGAGCTCGCCGGTCCTTTGAAGGATGCCTGGCCGGGGGGCAGGCCGAGGCATGGACCCTGGAAATAAGAAACGAAGGGGCTGCCGGGTATGGGGCCCTCTACTGGCTGGGCATCTGCGCCGAACGGGAGGGGAAACTGGGGGAGGCGGTCGAAGCCTTTGCCCGGTCGCTGCGACTTTCCCTTCAGACCGGCCGTTGTTACCGGCCGGCAGTCGAAGCTCTGGTGCGTCTGCTTCTTCCCAGGGCTTCGAGTGGGGCGGAATTTTTAGAGGCGCTAAGCCGGATTCTTGGGCAGCCCATTGCGGGGCCGCTGGCCGCGGCCGTAGGAAGGGCGATATTTGCGGACCTGCCGGTGCCGCCTCAGGGCTTGGAGGCGGCAGCTCACCTTGCGGGCGCGGGTGAGACGGAGATAAAGGGGTTTTTGGCCCTGTTCGAGGGTCGCTACGAGGAGGCCGCGGGTTTGCTTGGGGGACTCGTGGGCCGGGTGGCCGTGGCCCTTTCGGGCCGGTCTCGGCTTGAGGAGTTTCTTCCGGCCGACCGCTCGGCGGTGGGGTGGGTGCTGGGGGTGCTTCTACAACGGGAAGAGTTCGACCATTTCGAGGCCCTTATGCCCCTGGTGGAGCGGCTCTGGCCTGATGAGGCCGAACGGGCAGTTATGCTGGGGCGACTCTACGGCCGCTTCGGGTTCTGGGATCTGGTGGTTGAAAGCCTCCTGCCGCATGTCGGGGACGGAAGTCCCCACATGGCTGGGGAAGCCCTGGGTCTGCTGGCCGCTGCCTTTGAAGCCAGGGGTGACCTTGATGCGGCCGAGGCCCTCTGGCTTGAGGCAGCGGCCAAAAGTGAGGACCCCATCCTGGCGTCCCGGGCTTATGCGGCCCTGGCGGCCATCCGCCTGGCCCGGGGTCGGCACACGGATACGGGGCGACTGCTGGAGTTGGCCGCGCAGCTGGCCAGCCGGAACGGCTCGGCATGAGCCGTCCGACGGGGCGAGGCAAGCGCCCTCGGTCCCCAACCGGAAGCGTCGAGGCCGCCATCGACGGAAGGGCCGAAAAGACCCCTTTTCGGAAAGCCCCGGCCTGCCGATAGCTAATAACGGGTTCGATGCAGGCAACGGGCCTTGAAATGACAACCGAAGCCCTGCTTGAAGAGCTGGCCGAGTGCGTCTTTAAAGAGCTCGGCTTTGCCCCCACCGACCTGCTCCGCCAGCGCCTTGGCCGGGTCGTTCGCCACCGGATGAAGGCGGTGGGCGTTCCCGACCTGGGGGCTTACCTGGCCTACTTGGAGAGCACAGGCCGGGCCGAACTTACCCGGCTCGTCCAGGCACTAACTATAAATGAGACCTATTTTTTCCGGGAGCCGGCCCAGTTCGCAGCCCTGGAAAAGCTGCTTCCCCAGCTCGCCGCCCAAACCCAAAAGGTCCGGCTGCTTTCGGCCGGGTGCGCCACCGGCGAAGAAGCTTACTCCTTGGCGATAACTGCCTGGCGGGCACTTCAGGGCCAACCAAAGACAATTGAAGTGCTCGGGGTCGACATCGACGAGGCGGCCTTGGCCCGGGCCCAGGAGGGTCTTTATGGGCCCTGGTCCTTCCGGGAGGATGCCCTTATTCGGGTCGCCGATTTCCTCAAGGCTGAGGGAGATCGCTGGCGGGTCGTGCCTGAGCTTCGTCGACTGGTACGATTCGAACGGGCCAACCTGGTGGAGGCGGTGCCGGAAGGTCCCTTCCAAGTGGTCTTCTGCCGCAACGTGCTCATGTACCTGACCCCGGAAAACCGCCAGGCGGTGGTGAGGCGCCTCACCCAGCAGCTGGCACCAGATGGGGTCTTTTTCGTCGGCTCGGCGGAATCCCTCGAGGCGGGGCCGCCCGACCTCAAGCGGGTCCGGGCCCACGGAACCTTTTTCTACCGGAAAGCCGAAGGGCTGGCCGGGACGGCCACCCGGATCCTCCTGGCCAGTCCTTCGCCCCTGGTTCGGGTGCTCTGGCGGCAGGCGGCCCGGTCTGCCGGCCTGAGCGACCCGGCGGTCTTGGCCGACTGGCGTGGCCTGCGGCGGACTGTGGCCGAGTACGAACCTGACATCATAATAGTGGACGCCTCGGGTGGGGAGGAGGGGGCTATCGCCGCCCTGCTGGAAACCCTCCCCGGCCAGTGCCGTCGGGTCATCCTGGTCCGAAACGGACAAAGAATTCCCGAAAACCTTTCCGGGGTGGAAGTGGTGAGCCTGCGGTCGGCCACCCCCACCGACCTCCGAACCTGGCTGGAGGTCCTGCTTTCCGGCGGCCGTCTAGGCGGAG
The DNA here is from genome assembly GCA_040289115.1 of Chloroflexota bacterium. Taxonomy (GTDB): domain Bacteria; phylum Chloroflexota; class Dehalococcoidia; order JAUQQI01; family JAUQQI01; genus JAUQQI01. Next base: position 29,735 of record PSKS01000014.1, on the reverse strand, counting down.
AAGCGGCCGAGAGGCCCCATCGGGCCGAGCGGCTACTCCTCATCGGCTGTTCCACCGGCGGGCCGCCGGTGGTGGCCCAGATTATGGCGGAGCTTCCGGCTGGCCTCGGGCTGGCGGTGGTCGTGGTTCAGCATATGCCGGCCGGTTTCACCCGCTCCTTCGCCGAGCGGCTCAACCGCGTCTCCCGCTACCAGGTCCAGGAAGCCGCTGAGGGGGCCGAGCTTGCGGCCGATAGGGCCTTTGTGGCCCCGGGCCAACGCAACCTGGTCATCAGTCGGGCCGGAACCCTCCGGGTGCTGCGGCCCGACCCAACCGACATCTATGTACCCAGTATCGACAAGACCTTTCTTTCGGTGGCGGCTAGCCCCCTGGCCTCAAGGACCTTTGCGGTGGTGCTCACCGGGATGGGAAGCGACGGGGCCGAGGGGCTTAAGGCCCTGGCCCAGGCCGGGGCTGAAACCGCCGTACAGGAGCCGTCCGAAGCCCTTATCCCGGCCATGGTGAACGCGGCCCTGGCTCGGGGCGCTCCGAAACACGTCCTTAAGGCCGCCGAAATCGCCCAGGCAGTGGCCGCCTGGGCCGCGGCCAGATCCCCTTTGGGAGGTAGCTGATGAGGGTCCTCGTGGTCGACGATTCGAAGATGATGCGCCTGATGCATGCCCGCTCCCTGCGGCAGGCCGGGTACCAGGTGGAGGTCCTGGAGGCGGGCGACGGGGCCGAAGGCCTCCGGGCGCTCGATTCGGCCGGGACTGTCGACCTGATCATCTGCGACTGGAATATGCCGGGAATGGACGGCCTGGAATTCGTCCGGGCGGTACGAAGCCGGCAGCGGGAGAAGAACCTGCCCCGAATCCCCATCCTAATGGTTACCAGTCAGGGGACCCAGGAGCAGCTGGCCCGGGCCCGGGAAGCGGGGGTGGATACCCTGCTGGTAAAACCGGTTACGGCCGAGGCCCTGGCCGTGAGCCTGGAGATGCTTCTTAAAACTTCGGCCAGAGGTTAGGATGGGTCCCGCCGCGGTTGATTTTCCCCCAGATGCCCCGCTGATTCCCCGGCCGGGAGTGCCCGAACTTTACCGACCGGTAGTCCTGGAGCACTACCTTTTTCCGTCCGTGGCCGAGGCCGTCGGCCTGCTTTTGGGGGTTCCGGTAGGGTTTATTCCCGGTTCGGTGGTGGCGGCCCGCTGGACGGCGGCCGGCTTGGGCTCCGGTGGGTGGGCGGTGGCCCGGCTAACCGTCAATCTGGGCCAGGAGAAGCTTCCGGCTTTCCTGGTCCAACCCCTGGAGGTGGCCCTGGAGTGGGGCGCCATCGGCCTCCGGCGGCCCCCGGCCGGAAGGGAGTCGCCCCGATTGAGCCGGACGGGCCGGCTTGAGCTGAGTGATGTCAACCGCCAGGACCTGATGGCATATGCCGAAATCTGCAACGTGGTCGCCTGCGGCGTCCTGGCCCGGTCTTGGGAGGAGCAGCTGGACCGCAGCCTGTTTGTCCTGCTGGAGGAGGTGGTCGGTGCCGAAGGGACCAACCTCCCCGAAGCCCTCCGGGGCGACGGCTTCGTTGCCATCCAGGGGCTCTTTGGTTACCAGGAGCGGCCGGCGCCCCCAAAAGCCGGACCAGCCGACTACGAACGGCGCACGCCCTGGCTGGTGGTAATGCCCGAGGGCCTGGCCGCGAATGCCATCTGGCGGACAACGGACGGTAGTGCCCGTGAGAAGACCCGGTGGCTGCTTCAAACCGGCCGCTGGCGCCAGCTCCCGGGCAGCTGACCCCGAAAGGAGGTAACTTAATTATGCAATTTTGGAGTAATCTCTCCCTTAAATGGAAGGTACTTGGGGTAGTGGGGGTTGTTTTGCTGATAATGGTCGGTCTCAACTTTTTCACTTACCTTACGGTAAAGCAGGCTGAAGAGACTACCGACTGGGTTGTCCACACGTACAAGGTCATCGGCCTGGCCAATGATGCCTTACTGGCCCTGGTTAATATGGAGACCGGTTACCGGGGCTTTCTGGTGACCGGCCGGGAGGAGTTCCTTCAGCCTTACCAGGAGGGTCAGCGGGCCTACGCCGAGGCCCTCCGCCGGCTCCAGGCCGAGACGGCCGATAACCCCGCCCAGGTCCAGCGCTGGCGGGATATCGAGCAGCGAGCTGTCGCTTGGCAGCGGGAAGTTACCGAGCCGGGAATTCAGCTCCGAAAGGATGTAAACGCCGGTAAGGCTACGGCTGAGGAGGTGGCCAAGTACGAAGGTAGCGGCCAGGGCAAGAAGCACTTTGACGGGATGCGAGCGGTCTTTGCCGAGGCCGTCCAGACGGAACGGGATCTTCTGGACAAGAGACTGGCCCAGAGCCGCCAGGCGAGCAGTTTGCTCCAGACCCTGCTCCTCTGGGGTACCCTGGCCACCGTTGTCAGCGGCCTCGGGTTGGGCTTCGTTACCAGTTCGGTCCTTTCCCGGTCGCTGGGCCGGGTGGTGGCCAGCATCGACCGGTTGGTAGCCGAGGATATCGCCGCCTTCCGGGACGCCCTGGGTAAGCTTCGGGATGGGGACCTGGGGGTTCGGACGGCCACAGCCGTCGAGCCGCTGCCTGCCGGCGGAAGGGATGAGGTGGGGAGGCTTTCGGCCGCCTTTAATGCGATGGTGGAGAGCTTCCGTCGGATGGGGGAGGATTTTAACGCCACCGTGGGCGGCCTGGCCGAGCTGGTCGGGGAGGTACGGCGGGCCGCCGACGAAGTGAGCGGGGCGGCTGCCCAGAACCACCAGCTCACCGAGCAGATGTCGGCCGCGGCTCAGGAGGTGGCTGGCACCGTCCAGAGTGTGGCCCAGGGTTCGGCCCGCCAGGCGGAGCAGGTGGCCGCGGCCAGCAACGGGTTCGAGCAGCTCGCCCAGACGATCCAGGCCGTGGCCAGGGGTGCCCAGGAGCAGGCCCGGGCCGTCCAGCGGGCCGCCGACCTCACCCAGACCATCGCCGAGCAGAACACCCAGATGGCCCAGGCAGCCTCGTCCGGCCTTAAATCCAGCCAGGCCAGCGCCGAACAGGCTCGGGCCGGGGCCGAGCGGGTTCGGTCGGTCATCCAGGCCCTGGAGGCGGTCAAGGAGCGGGTTGCGGTCGCCCAGCAGAAGGTGAACGACATGGGGGACCGCTCGGAGCGGATTGGGGCCATTATCAAGGTGATCGAGGATATAACTGAGCAGACGAACCTGCTGGCCCTGAATGCTGCCATCGAAGCGGCCCGGGCGGGCGAGGCCGGGAAGGGCTTTGCGGTGGTGGCCGAGGAGGTGCGTAAACTGGCGGAACGGGCGGCTGCTTCTACCCAGGAGATTGTGGCCCTGGTACAGGGGGTTCAGGCGGCGGCCCACGAAGCCGTGGCTACCATGGGGGATGTGGCCCGGGATGTCGTGGCTACGGCCGAGGGCGCCGGAGAGATGCGGAGGGTCTTCAATGAGATTGTCCGGGCGGCCGAGGAAGTGGAGCAGCTTTCGGGCAAGATCGTGGGCCTAGCCGAGGGCGTGGCCCGGAGCAGTCAGGAACTGCGGACCAGCATGGAGGACACCGCCGCCATCGTCGAGGAGACTGGAACTGCCGCGGCGGAGATGGCGTCGGCAGCTGAGGAGATCCGGCAGGCGATGCAGGCCGTAAGCACCGTTACCGAGCAGAATGCGGCCGCCGCCGAGGAGGTGTCGGCCGCGGCCGAGGAGATCGCCACCCAGCTTGGGGAGATCACGGCATCGGCCAAGGCCTTGCAGGACCTGGCCCAGACCCTCCAAGAGCTGACCGGTCGCTTCCGCCTGGCCGCAGAGGGTTCCAGCCCCGACGGCCGGCAATCGATCGTCGGCCGGCGGCCGTTGGCCGCGCCCACCGCTCCACCCCGCCCCGGGGGAAATGGCCGCCTGGCCCGGGTCGGCCGGCCTTTCCCGGAGCTTTAATTGGGGGCTAGACCGTGAGCGGCAGCCACGACGAGGACGTCCTCAACTTGTTCATCGAGGAGACCCAGGAGAGGCTGGGGCTACTGGAAGCCCTTTTGGTGGAGCTGGAGCGGTTGGAGCCGGGTCCTGGCCGGGAGGCGGTCCTTAACGACATCTTCCGGCACCTCCACTCGACCAAGGGCAACGCCGGCTATCTCGGTTTGAGCGAGCTGGTCGAGGTCCTCCATATCGCCGAGCAGCTGGTCGACCGGATGCGGAAAGGGGAGGAGGTCCGGCCAGGACACGTGGACCTTCTCCTCCAGGCCGCCGGCCTCCTTAAAGGTTACCTGGCAGCCCTGGTCGCGGGTTCGTCCCCGCCCCAGGCGGCGGACCTGGTGGCACGCCTCAGGGAAGCGGCCGAGCTTAGGGGCGAATCCCAAAAACCTTCCCCGGCCCCGGTGATACCGGCCGAAACCCCGGATAGCTTTCACAGCTCCACGGTTCGGGTGCCGGTGGCCGTCCTCGACCGCCTGGGACGGCTGGCGGAAGAGATGCTGGTTACCCGCAACCGGATAAGTAGCCTCTCGGCCAGCCTGGAGCACCGGGAGTTGGTAGCCGCTTCCAAGAAGCTGAGCGCAATGGTTTCCGAGCTGCAGGACATCGCTGCCCTAACCCGGCTTCAGCCCATCGGTAGCCTTTTTGCGCAGATGCGCCGGGTCGTCCGGGATGCCGCCAGGGCAACTGGCAAAGAGGTGGAGCTGGTCGTAGAGGGTGGGGAGCTGGAGGTGGACCGGCGAATCCTGCAGGAGCTCCGGGACCCCCTGGTCCACCTGCTGCGGAATGCGGTGGACCATGGTATCGAGCTGCCCGATAGTCGGGTGGCCGCGGGCAAGCCGGCCCGGGGCCGGGTCTGGCTCAGGGCCGGCCGTGAGGGGTCTAACCTGGTAGTCGAAGTGGCCGACGACGGCCGGGGCATCGACTTCGAGGCGGTCCGGCGCAAGGCGGTGGAGCGGGGCTTCGCGTCAGCCCTGGAAGCTGGTCACCTCGGCGAAGAGGAACTGACAAAGCTTCTGCTGCGGCCGGGCTTCACCACCCGAGACGAGGCCAGCGAGGTTTCGGGCCGGGGGGTGGGGCTGGACGTGGTGGCGGTTAAAACCCAGGAGCTGGGCGGGAGCATCGAGGTGCGCTCGGCCCGGGGGCAGGGCACCCGGGTCCGGCTGGTGGTTCCCACCTCCGTCTCCGTAATCAATGCCCTGGTTTTCTCTACCCGGGGATACCTGCTGGGTCTACCGTACAGCTCTGTCCAGGAGATCGTCCTTATCAACGAGGGTCAGGTGGAACGATACGGGGCCCAGGAAGCCTTCCGGCTGCGGGACCGGCTTGTCCCCCTTTTTACCCTGGATGCCTGGCCGGATCGCCGGCCGGAGGCAGGCCCCGAAACCCGGCGGACTAAGCGCTACGTGCTAGTCCTGCGCCAGGGGGAACTTGTGGCCGGCCTCTGGTGCGACGGCATCGCCCGATTTGAAGAACTTATCGTGAAGCCCCCGGGGCCTGGCCTTAGGGACGTGGACGCCGTCTCGGGCTTGGCATCCCTGGGCACGGGCGAGATCGTCCTGATCTTGGAGCCGGAAAAGCTGCTGGCCGGGGCCGGCCTCCGGCCGGCGGGAACCGAGGCCGATGCCGAAAAGCTGTCGGCATCGGCTCGGACAGCGGAAACCCCGGCCGAGCGGCTGATTCTCGTCCAGGGCTATGGCCAATACCGCTACGGATTGCCCGTCCGCCTCGTCTCTCGGATCGTTAGGTTCGAGTCCGGAGACCTGGCTGCAGTTGGCGACCGGTCCTACGTTAAGCTGGACGGCAGCCTTATACCCCTCATCGACCTGGACCGGGCCCTGGGTCTCGGCCCCGGTGGACCAGGCCGGGGTATCGGCCTCATCCTTACCGGTGACCGCCACCCTGTTGCCCTCTCAGTAGGGCGGGTTGTCCGGATCGGGCCGGCGGACGGCATCGCCCGGCCGGCGGAACACCGCCTCCTGGTGGGTCTCCTTAACCTGGACGACGGCGTCTACCTGCTGCCCGACATCGCCGGCCTGGTAAACGAGCAGGTAAAGGGCTTTTTCGAGGCCGAGGCTGCCGGCGCGGAGGGGGCTTCGGGGCGGGTCCTCGTCGTGGACGACAGCGCCTTTTTCCGGGATTCCCTTGAAGCCGCCCTTAAAAGCGCCGGCTTCGAGGTGGTGGCGACCGAGACGGTCGAGGCGGCCCTTGACCGCCTCTTCGTGGACGGTAACTTTAACCTGGTGGTGACCGACTACATGCTGCCCGGTCGCTCCGGCCTGGACCTCATCCAGGCCATCCGCTCGGCCGACCACCCGGTGGCGCAAGTTCCCGTCGTAGTGGTTTCCCGCCACCTGGCCGAGGCCCCCGACCTGGTCTTAAAGCTTAAGGCCGCTGGGGCCGACGAGGTGGTGGCCAAGTTCGACCGGGTCGACTTTCCGGCTTTCCTGGAACTGGTCCGCCGGTTGGCGGGCGGCCGAGCCGGTAGGCTTGGGCCTCACGACCCCGGACCGGCCCAACTAACCCGGGACTCCGACGGCTACCACGTTCTGGCGGTGCGGGCTGGGAGCCAGGTATTGGGTCTGCCCATCGGGCAAGTGCGGGAGATCCTTACCCTGGAAGGCCTCACCCCAATGCCGGTAGAGAAACCGGGTTTCCTGGGCCTGGCTAACATCCGGGGGGAGGTGGTGCCTGTCTTTGACCTTAAGGGCGTTCTCGAGGGGGTTCCCGGCCAGAAGGGGGCCGGCCGCCGGGCGGACGTGGTGGTGATTACGGCCTTCGGGCCGGTGGTTCTGCGGGCCGAAGGCATCCTTGGAACCGTCCGGGGCAAAGCCGGGGACTTAAAGCCCCCGGCCGGGGACCCCGGCCCCCTGGGCCGTCTCGTGGCCGGGGTGGCCCCCATGCCCGGCTATCTACTCCAGGTGCTCGACCTGGAAGGGCTGGCCGACGTCTGCCTGGGCCAAGGCTGAGTCCCGGTCGGCGGCCATTAGAGACAACCGCCCGGACTTTGGGCCGATTTGGTGGTCCGCTGTAATCCCCTACAGACCTTCGGCGGGCAGTTCGGACAGGGGCCGGCAGTAGGGTAATAGAAGGGCCCTTTCGGGCGGCCGAAACGGAATCCGGCCGTTGGTCGAAGGCGAAGAACAAGGTCTTCCGCAGACCTGTTTATGGCCTTGTCCGGTCTCCACCCCGAAGCTCAGCATACCCTTGACGGTGGCGGCGCGGGCTGGTACACATTAACGGACTCGACCAGATCGGGGCGGGTCTTTTCGTTCGGGTGAGGAGCTCGAGCTGGAGCCATGTTGCGTCTCCACCCCGGTAAATTGCCCGTTTCGGGCAGGCTCTCGCGGCCATCAGCCTCCTGCTGCGACCCGGCGCCGGGACCCACCGCTCCTACCGGGGTAAGGCGTCCGCTCCGGCTGAGTTAAGCCGGCCAGTCCGAGCCCATCGCCTTAGGAGGTGCCTATTGGCTAGCTACACCGGCGCTGAAATCATCATCGAGTACCTGGTCCGAGAAGGCGTGCCCTATCTGTTCGGCCTCTGCGGCCACGGCATCTTAGGCTTTTTGGATGCCGCTTACGCTTACCGGGACCGGATTAAGGTGATATCCGTCCACCATGAGGCGGCGGCCGCCTTCATGGCCGACGCCTTCTTCCGGGTGGCCCATCGGCCGGTGGCCACCTTCTCCTCCTGCGGCCCGGGCTCCGTCAACCTGCTTTTGGGGCTGGCCTCGGCCTTCATGGATTCCTCAGCTTTTTTAGCCATCACGGGCAATGTGCCCACCAGCCAGTTTAACCGAGGGCCCTTCCAGGAGACCGGGCGGCATTTTCAGGCCGATTTCCCCAGCGTCGTCCGCCATTACGTTAAGCGTAGCTTTCAGGCAACCCGGCCGGAGCAGCTTCCCCTGATGGTCCGTCAGGCGTTCGCCGTCATGCTGCAGGGTCGGCCCGGGCCCGTTAACCTCGATGTCCCCCTGGACGTTTTTGTGGAAAGGGCCGAGGTGGAGATTCCCGAGCCTGGACTTTGGCGTCACGGCATCAGCTGCCGCAGCGGCGGCGAGCCGGAGGCCATTGAGCGGGCCTTAGACCTACTGATTTCGGCCGAGCGGCCCCTCATGGTTGCCGGCCACGGGGTTGAGCTGGCCGAGGCAGCGGCAGAGCTGGCCACCTTAGCCGAGGCGCTGCAGGTTCCCGTGGCCACAACCCCCGCCGGGAAGGGGGTATTTGACCCCCGTTCGCCCCTGTGGCTGGGGGAGACGGGCCGGAACGGGACCTATCCGGCCAATCAGGCCGCCCGGACGGCCGACGTGATTCTGGCCCTGGGCACCCGCTTCGACGACCGGGCCGCTAGCTCGTGGCTGCCCGGCTACACCTACGCCATCCCGCCCACCAAGCTCATTCATGTGGATATCGACCCCCAGGAGCTCGGGCGTAACTACCCCGTTTCCGTCGGGATTTTGGGGGACGTTAGGACCGTCCTGCGCCAGCTTTATGAGGCCGCCCTCCGCCGCGGGGTTGCCGGGCGGCTCGACCGACGACCCTGGCTGGAGCGGGTCGGCGGCTGGCGGCGGAAGTGGGAGGCTTATCTGGCCGAATATCGCCACTCGGAGGCCGTTCCCATCCGGCCAGAGCGGCTTTTAGCCGACCTGCGCTCGGTGCTTCCCGAGGAGGCCATCGTTTTGGCCGATGTGGGGGTTCATCACAACTGGGTAGTCCAGTGCTGGCCAGCCTTCCGGCCCCGCACACTGCTTCAGAGCTGGGGCTTTGCGGCCATGGGTTTCGGGGTGTGCGGGGCGCTGGGGGCCAAGCTGGCGGCACCGGACCGCCCGGTGGTGGCGGTGGTGGGGGACGGCGGCTTTTTGATGTTCCCCGGCGTGGTGGCCACCGCCGTCGAGTACGATATCCCGGTGGTCTGGGTGGTCTGGAACAACTACGGGTACTGCTCCATCCGGGACCAGCAGCTGGGCTACTTCGGGCCCGGCCGGGAGCTGGCCACCAGCTTTCTGCGGGAGGCTACCGGCGAGCTTTTCAGCGTGGACTTTGCGGGTCTTGCCAGGTCAATGGGGGCCGAAGGCCTCCTTGTCGAGCGACCCTCGGACCTTAAGCCGGCCTTGGAGGCGGCCTTAAGGTCTGAACGCCCTTGGGTGCTGGATGTGCGGGTGGACCGTGAGGCAAAGCCCCCAGCCACCGCCAGCTGGCAGCTGCCGCCTTTGCCACCGCCGGCGCCGGACCCGGCCTGGTTTGGGGAGGGCTAAGCCGTGGAGCTGGGAACGTCAGTCTACACCTACCTGTGGGAGTGTTCCCTCGAGGGGGCCCTGGAAAGGTGCGCCGGCTTCGGCTTCCGGACCTTGGAGCTGGTGACCACACCCCCATTCCTGCGGCCGGCTCACTTCGGCCCCTTTGAGCGCCGGCGTCTTGGCCGGCTGCTAGGGCGGCTCGGCCTTAAGGTCTTTTCGGTTAATCCGACCTTCCTGGACTTAAATCTGGTGAGCCTAAACCCGGCTATCCGCAGGGCCAGCCTTAAGGAGCTGCAAGATACCATCTGGCTGGCGGCCGATATCGGAGCCCGGCTGGTGGTTATTTCGGCGGGGCGGCGCCACCCGCTGATTCCCGCCCCCTACGAGGATGCTTTTGAGCTGGCCCTGGAGGGCATTGACGAGTGCCTCCGGCTGGCCGAGAAGGTGGGCCTCGAACCCGAGGGACTTACCCGAACGCTGGAAAGGTTCAACGGGATGGCCTGTGCCGGCCGGGACCTGGATTTTGGGCGGGGGGAGACGGCCTACGACCGCTACTACGGCGACCCGGAGGTAAAACCCAACCCCAACCTGGCCCCCATCGAGGAGCCGCCCTTTTACGCTGTGGAGGTGCTGCCCGGGGTTTTAGGGACCAAGGGCGGGCTTCAGACCGACGGGTACGGCCGGGTTCTTAATGTCTGGAACCGGCCGATTCCGGGGCTTTACGCCTGCGGCAACATTGCGGCCTTCTGGCTAGGGAAAGGCTACCCGGGGCCGGGGGCCAGCATCGGCCCGGCCATGACCTTCGGCTACATCGCTGGCCGGCACGCCGCCAGGGCCTAGACCGGCGCAGTTCTCCTACGCCCCGAGGGCGGCCCTGGCGGCGTGGGTCCCGGCAATCCGGCCGAAAGTCGCCCCAGCCATCATCCCGGAACCCGAAGGGTAGTTCCAGTGCCAGAGCCCGCCCAGCATCTCCCCGGCCGTGTAAAGTCCGGGTATCGGCCGGCCCGAAACGTGCTGAACCTGGCAGGTCTTCGGCTCTACCTTAAGGCCCCCAAAGGTGAAGGTTATGCCGCAGCAGACGGCATAACCTTCAAAGGGCGGCTCATCAATGGGCACCGCATAGTTGCTCTTGGGCGGGTAAATCCCCTCGGTACCCTTCCCGTCAGGCTTGAAAGGATTCGGGTTGTACTCCCCCGGCCGGCAGGCCCCATTGAAGGCCCTTACGGTCTCTAAAAAGTTTTTGACCTTTATTCCCAGCTTTTCGGCCAGACCTTCCAGGGTTTCGGCACGCTCCCCGGTGGCCTTATCATAGGTCGGCGGCAGCAGGCCCCGCCGCCGCACTTTGGCATCGAAAATCTGGAAGGCTATGCCCCCGGGCTGGGCTAAAATCGCCCGCCCCATCTTGGCGTAGGTCCTGGCCCGGATGTCTTCGGCCTCATCCACAAACCTTTTGCCTTCGACGTTGACCATTATCCCGAAAGGATAAGCGTACCGGTTCCACTCGATGCCCCCCACCGTCATCGCCGAGGGGTAGCTGCAAGGTGGCCGGTTGTAATCCTGGGGTGAAGCGTGACAGCTGGACCAGCTTCCGTAGGGCATGGCTCCAATCTCTAAGGCCATCTTAAGCCCATCGCCGGTGTTGTAAGGCACACCTCGCATCTTAACCGTGTCCCAGCGGGGGCCTAAATACCTGGCCCGCATCTCGGGGTTGCCCTCAAAGCCACCACAGGCCAGAACCACCGCCCTGGTCCGGAAGGTCAAAAAGCCCTCGGGCGAAAGGGCCCGGACGCCCACCACCCGACCCCGGTTGTCCAAAACGAGCTCGGTTGCGGCCGTCTCGTAGTGGATGGAAACCCCGTGGCGCTCCAGGTAGGCAAAGTTGCGCTCTTGAAGGCCGTAGCCGCCCCCGTTCAGCATCAGGGGAAAGCCGGCCGTCGGATTGGCCACAGCTGAGACCCAGCTGTGGCCCTTTTCCCGGAGCCAGCGGACGGTCCGGTAAGACTCCCGAACGTGAACTTCTAAAAGTTCGGGGTCAGCTTGGCCCTCGGTGACGCGCATGGTCTCGTCCCAAAGGTCGGCCTCGGTGTGCTTTGGGGCCCGCTCGGCCAGGATTTTAAGCTCGTGTTCGGAGGGGTTGTCCATCAGGGGTATGAGGTCCTCGACGCTTCGGTAGGCAAAGCGCATGTGGGCTGTAAGGGCGCTGTTGCCACCCCGCTCGGTCTTGGGGGCCTTTTCGATAATCCCAACCGAAGCCCCGGCCTCCAAGGCGGCCATGGCCGCACAAAGCCCCGCATTCCCACCGCCTACGACTAAAACTTCGTAGTAAAGCTCCCGTTCCATCTTCGGCTGTGGGCCTCCGCGCTGAGAATTTCCCAACGAGAATAGCACAACGGCCGAGTTTCAGCGCTGGAACTCGGGCGATTGGAACTTGCGTTCGAACTTGGGCAGGTTTTTCAAGACCTCGACAATGGGGAGGTCCCGGCCGAAGTAGAGGGGATTTTCAATCCACCAGTCGGCGAAGAAGGTCCGGGTGCCGAAGCCGCTCAGGATCCAGAAGTTCTGGCAGAAGAGGCTGTCACGCCACCGGCCGTCCCGGAAGCCGAAGATTATCTCCAGGTTGCCATTCATGTGGGCCTCGGGGGTCACCCGGGGAAACCTGGGGTCGACCAGGTCGCCGAAGGTGTAACCAGCCTCGGTCCCCAGGATAGGTAGACTACGCCCCAGGTACTGCCGAATGAGGTCGTCGACCAGCTCGTAGGTCCGGAAGGAGGAGTCATCGATGAGGTCGAGGGGCTTGTTTAACGGGCGGTTGTGAACGGCCACCGCCGCCCCATCCAAGGCGTCCAGGGCGTTGTTGGCCTTCATCCACTCCAGCATCCCCCGGAGCATTTCCATGCCGGAGGGGCCCGAAGACATCGGGTAAAGGAGGGGGATGCCACCGGCAGCCTTGATCCGGTCGGCTGAGACCACCCACTGCCGGGCGATTTCGGCTGGGGAATGGACCCGGTCGTCAACGTTTTCGTTTTTGAGGTTCGGTTCGTTGCCCGTCACAATGTAGCGGACGCCCAGCCGGGTGAACTGGGCCAGCTCGTTCTGGTCCGGAACGTAATGGGGATGGGGGGGTGGTATTACGGGGTGGTAGCGCAGAACCACCTCAAAGCCGTTGTCAACAAGCTTCTTGACGTAATCAAGGCTGGCCGGTGAGGCATTGGCCAGCCAGACTGTCACCCAAGTGGCCCCCAGGGCCTTTAAGTTGGGCAGAATCTGCTGCTCGAAGACGGCCGGGTCGGGCGGATAGGCAGCCGCATTTATGTGAAACCCGTAGCCGGAATCGGGTTTCGGCCGGGGGTAATCGGCCAACCGCTTGTATGGGGAGGGGGGCAGTCCCTGAAGCCGGGGCGGAAGCTGGGGCGCCGGGGTGGGTGAGGGCGTCGGCGAGGGCCGGGGGCTCAGGGTAGGGGACGGCCGGACCGCCGCGGCCTGGGGCGCCGAATGGTTGGAAACTACCGGAAACCTAAGGGTACGGGTGGCCACCGGGGTCGGCGAACCCGCTGGGTCGGGCCCAACGGCCGTGGGCGTTGGCTCGCTCGTCTGCAGGCGGGCCCACGACAGGAGCCCATCCCCCACCGGTGTCGCCAGGTAGACGAGGAAGGCTACTGCCGCTACGGCAACCAGGATTAAGACGATACGCTTGCCAGCCGTCCGAGACCCCTTCCCAACTACTCTCCTATTCTAGGGGTCCGGCCGGCGGCCTTTCAACTTTGGATTGGTCGGATCAGGGCCCTGATCCGACCCGCCGGGGCGCACAGCCGTGCCCCCTACAGCCGACGGTGAGACTACCTGAAAGGCCCCGCGGCCATATAATGGTTTTAGTTGCCTCAGAAGGAGCCCGCAACCATGGACCCGGATACGGCGGCAAAGCCGGCGGCCGGACGCACCCCGCTGGACCGGCGGCAGACGGCCCTGGTCGTCGCCTCCCTGATGCTTACCCTCTCCCTGGCCGCCCTGGACGCCACCATCGTGGGAACAGCCCTCCCCACCATCGTCGCCGACCTGGGCGGCGTCTCCCTATACAGTTGGCTTATTACCGCCTACCTGATCACCTCAACCACCACCGTGCCCCTCTACGGCCGCATCGCCGACATGGTGGGCCGCAAGCCGGTCCTGGTCTTCGGAATTATCATTTTCCTGGTCGGGTCGGCCCTGTGCGGCCTGGCCCAATCGATGGTTCAGCTCATCCTCTTCCGGGCCGTCCAGGGCCTGGGAGCCGGGGCCATCCAGCCCATAACCTTCACCATCGTGGGCGACCTCTTCCCGGTGGAACAGCGGGCCCGGGTTCAGGGCTTTTTCGGCGGCGTCTGGGGCACGGCTAGCATCGTCGGCCCGAGTCTTGGGGGCCTTATAATCGCCGTCGCCTCCTGGCATTGGGTCTTTTACATCAACATCCCCATCGGCTTGGCCGCCCTGCTGATGCTCGGCCGCACCTACCACGAGCAGGTCGTCCGCCAACGCCACGCCGTCGACTTCCTGGGGGCCGCCCTCCTCACCGCCGGCATCAACGCCCTGCTTTTGGGCCTGGAGAATGCCCAATACCCCGTCCTCTATCTGGTGGCCTTGGGCCTGCTGGGGGGCTTCGTCCTGGTCGAAACCCGCACCCCCGAGCCCATCGTCCCCCTCGGCCTGCTGGCCAAACCCCTTATTGCCACGGGCTACCTGGTGAGCATCCTGAGCGGGGCCGTCCAGTTCGGCACCACCGGCTTTATCCCCCTCTTCGTCCAGGGGGCCCTGGGTGGAAGCCCCCTCAGCGTCGGGGCCGTCCTGGCCCCCATGTCCATCGGCTGGCCCGTCGGCAGCATCACCGCAGGCCGGCTCATCCTGCGCCTCGGCTACCGACCGGTCCTGCTCGGGGGGCTGATGGCCACCACCCTGGGGACGGCCGCCCTCCAGCTCCTCCGCCCCGGAACCCCCCTGCCCCTGGTGATGGCCGACGTTGCCCTGGTCGGCCTGGGAATGGGCCTCACTTCCACCCCGGTGCTCATCTCCATTCAGAATGCCGTCGGCTGGCAGCAGCGGGGGGTTGCCACCGCCCTTAACCAGTTCAGCCGGACCATCGGCGGAAGCCTCGGGGTGGCCCTCATGGGCGCCCTCCTCAACCTGCAACTGGAAGCCCGTCTGGCCGGGCAGCTTTTGGGGACCGGGGCCGACCCCACCGCGGTTGTTCGTAACCTGCTGGACCCTGCCACCCGAAGCCGCTATGCCGGCCAGCTCGGGACCCTTCAGGGGGTCCTGGCCGAGGCCCTCCATACGGTGTTTCTGCTACCCCTGGCCATTGCCGTGCTGGCGCTGGTCCTGGGGCTCATGGCGTTCCCGACCGGGAGCGTCCGGGACCACATGGCCAGCCGCCCGGCCCCGGGGGATTAGCTTAACCCGGGGTCGGGGTGGGGGCCGGGGGAACGACCACCGGCGGCAGGCTTACCGGGGTTCCCACCAGGCTTAAGACGACCAGGATGGCCAGGACGGCAATGGCCACCAGAATGAAGAAAACGACCCAGGCCAGGATAAAGCCGCACCCGAAGCGAAAGCCGTCCTCAATGGAGATGTTCAAGGCCGCCCCCCGGCCAGCCCGTACCGCCCGTCCCCAAACCGGGAAACCCGCCCATCGGCCATCAACTTCTTTAAGTGGGCCTCCACATTGGTCAGGGCCGCCCGCCGGAGCCTCGGGTCAAGACCCCGGTAAATCAGGTCCACCAGCTCCTCGGCCGTTTTCGCTCCCCCGACCAGGGCCTCCCGAATCTGCCGCTCTCGCATGAGCCGGTGCTCGATGTAAGCCCGAATCCGGCGGGGCCCGTCGGTCACCAGGGGGCCATGGGCCGGGGCGATCAGGTCCACTTCAAGGCCGAGAAGCCGTTCCAGGGACATCAGATACGCCGTCATGTCCCGCACCACTACCGTCCCCTCACCCAGGATAAGGTCGCCGCTCAGCAGAAGCCTCCGGCCCGGCAGGTAAAAGCAGACGTGGCCGGGGCTGTGGCCGGGGGTGTGCAGGGCAAAGGCATCCACCGTACCGAACCGAAACAACTGGCCGTGGGTGAGGGGCTGGGTGGGGCGGCCGGGCGGGGCGTCCGCCGGATGAATGAAGACCGGGGCCCCGGTGGCCTCGGCCAAGGCCCAGGCCCCGCCAATGTGGTCGGGATGGCCGTGGGTAAGCAGGACGGCCCCAACCTCGGGGGAACCCATCGCCTCCCAGGCATCTAGAATGGCCCGGGTCATCTCCGACTCACCCGTACCCGAATCGATAATGGCGATGGGCCCGTCCCCGATAAAGTAAATCTGGATGGTGAAAAGGTGCATGACCTGGTCGTCGGCCAGGGTAAGCCGGCCAACGCCGGGTATGACCTGCTCGAGGCGAGGTTTGCGGTCCACGGCGTCCGCCGCTATTTTAGCCTATCTAAGTGGGTTGGCGCAGGGGCAAGAGCCTGCGGCACTGCCGGGACCTACTGGGCGCCCCTAAAAGCTGAGGGCGGCCGACCAGCCGCCCTCGGGTCCAGGCCTGCCATCGGCGGGGTTAAGCGGCGGGACCGACCCGGGAGAGGCGGGTGTAGACGAAGAAGGCTCCGACCAGCATCCCGGCAAAGATGCCCACAAACCACCAACCCTGGGTTCGCAGGACCGAATCGGCCGCCCAGCCGACCGCCCCACCGGCCGCACCCCCAAGGGCCAAGCTCAACAGGTAAAGGCCCAGTTCCTGCAAAGTTGACATAGGTCGTTAAACGAGTTATGCCACCTGTCGGCGGGCGTCCAGGGCCATTCGGCGCAGCCGGGCGACCCGCTCCCGGATGGGCGGGTGGGTGCTGAACAGGCCCATCAGACCCTCGCCGCTGAAGGGCTGGACGATGAACAGGTGGGAAGCGGCCGGGTTCACCTCCATGGGAACGAGCCGGCTGGCCGCCTCCAGACGCTCCAGGGCACTGGCCAAGGCCAGCGGGTCGCCGCAGATGCGGGCGCCACCGGCGTCGGCCTCATACTCCCGGGCCCGGGAGATGGCCAGCTGAATTATCAGGGCCGCAATGGGGGCCAGCATCACGAAGAGCAGGCTTGCCGCCAGCTCGCCCAGGCCACCACCCTCCCGTTCGTCGGAGCGGCCAAACCCGCCAAAGAAGAGCGCCCACTGGGCCATCTGCGCAATGTAAGTAATGGCCCCGGCAATGGTGGCCACCACGGCCTGAATCAGGGTGTCCCGGTGCTTGATGTGGGCCAGCTCGTGGGCAATCACCCCAGCCAGCTCATCCCGATTGAGCAGGCGAAGCAGGCCGGTGGTCACCGCCACAACCCCGTGGCTGGGGTCCCGGCCCGTGGCAAAGGCGTTGGGCTGAGGGGCGTCTACCAGCCAGACCTGGGGCTTCGGAATGCCGGCCCGATAGGCCAGGTCGGCCACCAGCTCGTGCAGCCACGGGAGGTCTTCATAGGGGAGCTCCCGGGCCCCGGTCATTAGCTGGACCACCTTGTCGCTGAACCAGTAGGCAAAGAAGTTCATTAAGAGGGCCAGCACCAGGGCAACGAACATCCCCGTCGGACCGGCTATCACCCGCCCGGCGAAGACCAGCAGGCCGGCCAGCAGGGCCAGGAGAACCACCGTCTTAAGGCTGTTGGCCGTCATCGCACGACCCTCCCTTCACGCAATACCGCACATTATGATGTTAGATGGGTTGACGGCTCCCGTCAAGCCGGGGCCGCCGACCGGGAAAACATCCACTCTGCGGGATATTATACCGAAACGGAAGATGACTGCCGAGCTGAGGGTGATTCTGGCCGACCGGACCGCCGGGGCCACCGAAATTGCCCGCCGGGCCTTAGCCCATATCGCCGCCGGCGGGGTTAAGGACCCGGCGGAGGCCGTTCGACTCCTTACGACGGCCCGGCCGGATTTTGCGGTCCTGGTAAACCTTGGCTGTCGGCTGAGTGAGCTGGCCCGGAGCGGCGGGCTTACCCCCGAAGCCGTGAGCCAGCTGCTGGCCGAGCTGGAAGGGGCCGCCGAAAGAGCGGCCGAACGGGCCGCTCATCTGCTTTCGTTGGGGGCCGACGTCGTTACGGCCAGCTACAGCTCGCAGGTGGTCCGGGCCGTGGAGCTTTACCGGGGCCGGGGCGGCGGGCGGATTTGGGTCTGGGTCACCGACCCCCAGGACCCCGTCGGCCGGCGGACGGCGGCCGTCCTCGGGGCCGAAGTTATAACCTCCCTGGAAGGTTTAGGCCAGCCGGTGGGCCTTATCGGGGCCGATGCCGTCTTTGTCGACGGCAGTGTTATCAACGGGTCACCAAGTCTCGGCCTGGCCGAGGCCCTGGCCGGGCGCGGGGCACCCCTTTACGTGGTGGCGACCTCTTTTAAGCTGCTGCCCGGGCCGCCCCATTCCCCCATGGAGCCGGGGTTTGAGCTGGTGCCCGCCCGACTCATCGCGGCGGTCGTTCTTGAAGAGGGCCCCTGGCGGCCAGCCTCAGCGTAGCCGCCACTCCTCCACGTTCCACCAGAGGCTTATCGGCGACGGCTTGACCCCCGAAATCTGCGGCCGGAAGGCGTAGACCACCTTCGGGTGGAAGATGGGGATGGACGGGGCCTCCTGGTAGATAAGCTCCTGGGCCCGGAAGTAGATTTCCCGTCGCCTCTCGGGGTTGGCCTCCCGCCGGCCTTGCTCTAAGAGCCGGTCCAGCTCGGGGTTGCTGTAGCGCAGGAAGTTGTGGCCGGCCGCAATGGAGCTGGTATGGAACCGGCGAAAGAGAAAGTCCGGGTCGACGTTGACGGAACTGCCGATAAAGATAGCCTCGAAGTTGCTCTTGAGCACGTAGTCGTTGATAAAAGTGTTGAGCTCCAGGAACACTGGCTCCACGTCGACCCCAAGCTCCCGCCACTGCTGGCGGATAAAGAGTACGATCTCTTCCCGGACCTTATCCCCGGAGTTGGTAAGCAGTCTAAATTTAAACTTCTGGCCGTCCCTTTCCAGGATGCCGTCGGTGCCCGGTCGCCAGCCGGCCTCGGCCAAGAGCACCCGGGCCCGGTTCAGGTCCCGGGGCCAGGGCTTGACGTTGGGGTTGTAGTAATAGGTGTTGGGTAAGATCTCTGAGGTCGCCGGAACAGCCTGGCCTTCGAGAATACCGTTAATAATAGCTGGCTTATCCAGGCCGTAGTTGAGGGCCTGCCGAACCCGCCGGTCCCGGAAAAGGGGGTGCTCGTTGTTAAAGCCGATGTAGGTGTTAAAGCCCAGGGTCTCAAAGAAGCTCAGGTTGCGCTCCTGCCGGACGCGACCGATATCGGTGCTGGGAACGGCCGCCGCATCCACCTCCCCACTCAGAAGCTGGACGGTAAGGATGTTGGAGTCCTTAAGGAACTTCCAGATGATGGTCTCAATCCCCGGCTTGGTCCCCCAGTAGTCACGATTCGCCTTGAACCGGAGCTGCTGACCCGAAGCCCATTCTTCGACCATGTACGGGCCGGTGCCCACTGGCTTGCGATTGAAGGGGGTGTTGAGCTGATCCTGCCCTTCGAGCAGGTGCTTGGGGGCTATCCCCACTGTAAGCTTCGAAAGGAAAGAAGCATCCGGGGCCTGAAGGGTGATTTTGACAGTGTACTTGTCGGGCAGGGTAATTTCCTGGATTCCGGCGTAGTCGGTCTTGGCGATGGTGCCCTTCACATTCGGGTCCCGGATGGTGTCCAGGGTAAACTTGACGTCCTCGCCGGTGAACTCCTGGCCGTCGTGCCAGCGGACTCCCTGCCGCAGGTGAAAAACGTACTGGCGCCCGTCGGCCGATATCTCCCACCGGGTTGCCAGGGCCGGAATCAGGGCCAGCTGGTCGTCGACGGCCACCAGCGGGTCAAAGATCAGGTCAAGGGCGGCCTTGGTGTGGACTTCAGGGCCAACGATGGGATTAAGCCGGCTCGGCTCGGCGGTGGTGCCGTAGACAAGGGTGCCGGTGGGGCCAGCCGGCGGCGCCGGAGTTGCCGGCTGGGGCATGCAGCCGGCCGCCAGCAGGATCGCAAGGATTAACGACCCCAAAACCCTCGAGGTCTTCATCCGGGCCCTCCTCTAAAAGCCTGGTCCCCTCCAGCCTTTGGCCCTGCCGTCCGAACGGGACCCCTTAATTTTACGCTAGCATGCCGGCCCGCGCCAGCCGTTTACGGTGTGAAATCCGCCACCAACCGGACCGGGTCGCCCACCCGGATGGTGCCGCCGCGCACCACCCGGGCAAGGATGCCCCGACGGCCGGCCAGCTCGGCCTGGAGTCCCGGACGGATTTCGTCCATCCGGCTGCAGGGGGTGCACGGGCCGGTGAGCTCCAGCACCGCCTCGGGCCCCACCTGCAGGTGGGTTCCGGTCGGCAGGCCCTGGAGGCCGATCCCCCGGACGGTCAGGTTCTCCTTGACCTGGCCGGGCTTAAGGCCGAGGGCTTCGAGAATTTCTAAGTCGATGAGGAGAACTTGGCGTCGACCGCCCCGGGCATGGAAGTCGCCCTCCAGGCCCAGGCCGGCCACGGCCCGGACTTCGGCCCGGGCTACCATGGCCAGCCGGTGGCCGGGGCAGAGCTGGGCGGCGACCACAGTGCCGGCCGGTGTCATTGGGGCGGGCGGATCACCTCCTCGCCCTGGAGGTAGGGACGCAGGACCTGAGGGATGACCACACTTCCGTCGGGCTGCTGGTAGTTTTCCAGGATGGCGATCATCGTGCGGGGGAGGGCCACCCCGGAGCCGTTTAAGGCGTGGGGATATTCGGGCCGGGCCCGGGGCTGGGGCCGGTAGCGGATATTGGCCCGCCGGCACTGAAAGTCGCCCACGTTGCTGCAGGAGGAGACCTCCAGCCACTCCTGCACCCCGGGCGCCCAGACCTCCAGGTCGTAGCCCTTCATCGCCGTAAAGCCCAGGTCCCCCACGCACCGGAGCACCACCCGGTAAGGAAGCTCCAGCCGCCGGAGGATATCCTCCGCATCCCGAACCATCCTTTCCAGCTCCTCGTTAGAAGCGGCCGGCTCGACGAACTTAAACATCTCCACCTTGTCGAATTGATGGACCCGCTTGATCCCCCGGGTGTCCCGACCGGCCGCGGCCTTCTCCCGCCGGAAGCAGGCCGAATAGGCCACGTAGTAAAGGGGGAGGGTTCCGGGCTCTAAAATCTCGTCCCGGTGGAGGTTGAGCAGGGGAACTTCGGCCGTGGGGATAAGCCAGAGGTCATCCTCTTCGTCATGGTAAAGGTTGTCGTAAAACTTGGGCAGCTGGCCGCTGCCCAACATAACCTCCCGCCGAACCAGGTAAGGCGGGTAGATTTCGGTATAGCCGTGCTCCCGGGTGTGGACGTCCAGCATCCAGGCGATGAGGGCCCGCTGAAGGCGGGCCCCGGCCCCCTTAAGGACATAGAAGCGGCTGCCTGAAAGCTTAGCCCCCCGCTCGAAGTCAATAATGTCTAGAAGCTCGGCCAGCTCCCAGTGGGGTTTGGGGGGGAAATCGGGCACCCGGGGTTCGCCCCAGGTACGGACGACGACATTATCCCGCTCGTCCTGACCGTCGGGGACCGAGGGGTCCGGCAGGTTGGGGATGCTGAGAAGCAGGCCGTTGAGCTGGGCCTCAACCTCTTCGAGCTGGGCCTCAAGCTCCTTTATCCGGTCGCCCACGGCCCGCATCTCGGCAATGAGCTCCGGAGGCTTCACGGCCAGCTTGCCTAGCTTGCGGCTCACCTCGTTACGGACGGCCCGGAGCCGGTCAGCCTCGGCCGTAAGCCTGCGCCGCTCCTCATCTAGGGCCAGGACCCGGTCGACTACCGAGGTATCTTCGCCCCGGCGGTTCAGGCCGGCCCGGACCAGGTTTGGCTGCTCCCGGATAAGCTGCAGACTGAGCATAGCTTTAAAGATTATACCAAATCGGCCCGCTTTGCAGAAATAACAATGTATAATATGCAAAGGGTAGAGTAAAATGGATGTGCTTAATTTTTGCCCCAGGTACGAGCGGGCCGTTCGAATACTGGCTAAACCCTGGACGCCGCTGCTTATTCGCTCGCTTTTGGGCGGGCCCAGGCGCTTTTCCGAGATCCGGGCCTACATCGGCGAGATCAGCGACCGGCTCCTCTCCCAGCGGCTTAAGGAACTTGAACGGGAAGGGATCATCGTCCGGCGGGTGATCCCCACAACCCCCGTCCGGATCGAGTACAGCCTTACTCCTAAGGGCCGGGAGCTGGAAGAGGTGGTTCGGGCGCTCCAGGCGTGGGCCGACCGCTGGGTGGAGCTGGAGGCCACCGCCCCCGGCCGCTAGCGTTGGTTGACACCGGCTTTCGGCCGGGTAACTAAAATACGCCTCTTACCCACCCTCTCAAACACCTGCTGACAAGACACAACAAGCCTGTTGTGCTTACAGTACGGGAAGGCTTGGGGTATTCCTTCACGCAAAAATGTCGGCTTAAAATGCTTGACCTTTTTAAGGATTCTGTGCTAAAAAGATAGTGGTGCGGCGGCACCGGAGCGGAGCTTAGAGGTTAAAGCAATGGTCTTATTTTCGCCTCCCGTCCCTGAGACCCCGGAAAAGGACTCCTGGTTCGCCTCCCTTTCTGCGTCCGTCCCCTGCTTAAGGCGGCCGTTGTTGCCGATTAATGATATTAGGCCGGTCCCGGATTCGGGGCCGTCCAGGCCGTCTGCGGGGGTCGTAGCCTTTTAACGCCGGAGCAACGGATGCATTTTGGAGAGATCGCTAAGGCCCGGATACTTATTATCGACCGCGACCAGGCCGACGCCAAGGCCCTCCAGGACACTCTTCAGCAGGCAGGCTATAGTAACGTCCTGACCGCCCCAAACCTTGGGTTACCCCTTCTGGCGGTTCAGAATGGGTTTTACCCGGACCTGATCATCCTGGACCTGGATACCCTCGACGCCGAGGGAGTCGACTCACTGCGTCGGCTGCAGCAAGCGATCCATCAGAACGAGTACGTTCCCATTCTGGCCGTCGTTTCCGGCGCCAATTTGGACCTCCGGGAGCGGACCCTCCTCTTGCTGGCCAAGGATTACATTGTTAGGCCCTTCGACCGGACTGAGGTCCTCTTCCGGGTCAAAAACCTGCTGGAGACCCGCCTGCTCTACCTTCAGATTCAGCACCATAGCCAGGTGCTGGAGGAGCGGGTGCGTCAGCGCACTCGGGCCCTGGAGGCCGCCCGCCTGGAGATCCTGGAGCGGCTGGCTCTGGCGGCCGAGTACCGGGACGACGCCACCGGTAAGCACATTCGGCGGGTGGGCCGCGTTTCGGCCTTAATCGCCCGGGAGCTTGGCCTGCCCCCCAGCTCGGTGAAACTTATCGAGCGGGCCGCGCCCCTCCATGACATCGGCAAGGTCGCAATTCCCGACCGAATCCTCCTCAAACCGGGCCGCCTTACCCCCGAGGAGTTCGAGGTGGTAAAGGCCCACACCGTCATCGGGGCCCGGATCCTGAGCGGCAGCCGCTTTGACATCCTGCAGTTGGCCGAGCAAATTGCCCTCTCCCACCATGAACGCTGGGATGGAAAGGGCTATCCCCACGGGCTGAGCCGGGACCGCATCCCCCTGCCGGGGCGGATCGTGGCCGTAGCCGACGTTTTCGACGCCTTGACCCACGTCCGGCCGTACAAGCCGGCCTGGCCGTGGCAAGAGGCTGTTGCGGAGATTGAAGCCCAGCGGGGCCGACAGTTCGACCCCCAGGTTGTGGACGCCTTTTTAAAGCTCGTGGGGCAGGGGGAGCTTGGCCGGGCCCTGGCCGATATCGAGGACGCGGGGGCCGAGCCGCCGACGCAGACCTTCAACCTCATGGCCTAGCCGACCGGGCCTGCCGCTGCCGTTCAAGCCGCTGGGCGGCCCACAGCTGCTTTTCGGACGTTATCAGGTACTCGACCCGGTAGTTTTGCCGGTGCTCGTCCAGCCACCGGCCCAGCGCCCGCTCCTGCAGGACCGACCGCTTATCCGGGTCAATGGGGCGGGCCGGGTCCCGCTCCACCACCCGCACGATGTAGTACTTCTGCTGGGGGTTTAGCAGGGCGTTTATGTCGTTGGGGGGCGTTTCGGTGGTGGCAAAGGGCCGGCTGAACTGTCCTGGCTGAAGCTGTTCGAAGACGACCCGGTCAAATTCGGCATCCCGGACGCCCCGGGGAAACCAGCCCAGGTCCCCGCCCTGGCCGGCGGGCAGCTCGGCCAGCAGGGTCTCAAAGTTTTCCCCGGACTGCAACCGGTTATAAGCCTGGTCGGCATCCGCGGGCTTGTCGTAAACCAAGGCCTGGACGTGGGCCTGTTCGGCCACGGTGGGAACCTGCTCCCGGACGAAGGCATCCAGTTTCTGCCGCAGAAGCCGGCCGGCCACGATATCCCGATATTCCGCCTCAGAAAGGCCGGTGCGCCCTAAGAAAGTCCTTAAGCGCTCGGCCGGGTCCGCCGCCTGGGTAGTCGGACCCTGGGGGGTAAAGTCCTGGTTGAGGGCCCGGTCGACCTCCTCGGGGGCGACGGTAAGGCCGTATTTTTCGGCCTCCTGCCGGACAATCTGGTCGTCCACCCAGTCGAAGACCACCTGGGTGGGCAGAACCGCCCGCTGCATCGCCAGCGCATCCCCGGGGTTGGCGCCGACCTGAAGGTCGAGCAAATAATCCCGGTAGCGGAGAAGCTTTAAATATTCGTTCATGGTGAGGACCCGGTCCTCGACCCGGGCGATGGGCTCGAGGCCCATCGCGACGTACTCCCGGTAGAAGGCGTAGGCTGGGAGCCCCAGGGCCACCAGGAGTACGGCGGCAATGCCAGCCACGGCCAGCCGCTGGAGGCGCCTTTCCCGGGCCCACCGGGCGGCGAGCCGCCGGCTGACCGGGCGGGGTGAACTGGGGGCGGTTTTCTTAGCCACGGGCTGGTGGGTGGTCAGACCCCCGGGCCCGGTCACGCCCGGATGCCGACGCCGCCGGTCTTGCGGATGTGCTCAGGGGTGAAGGGTAGCAAGGCCAGGTGGCGGGCCCGCTTGATAGCCACCGCAAGCCGACGCTGGTGCTTGGCGCAGACGCCGGTCTTGCGCCGGGGCTCGATCCGGGCCCGGTCTGAAAGGAAGCGCCGCAGGCGGGCAATATCCTTGTAGTCGATGTAGTCGATATCTTCGGTACAGAAGGGACAAAGCTTCCGCCTGGGAATGTAGCGGCGGCCTTCGGCCCTTCGGGTCGTCATCTTGGTTGCTTCAGCCAAACTCTCACCCCGCTTTTAGAATGGCAAATCTTCGGCCTCAATAGTCTCTTCTTCGAGGACCGGCTCGGCAGTGGGCGGCCGGTCCAGTAGGACCAGCTGGCTGGCGATAACGTCGATGAACTTCCGGGTCTGGCCGTCGGAGCCCTGGAAGGTGCGGGTCTGAAGCCGCCCTTCCACCAGTACCTTACGGCCCTTGCTCAGCACCTGGTTGCAGGTCTCGGCCAGCCGGCCCCAGGCCGTAACCCGGAACCAATCGGTCTCCTCCACCCAGTTGTTCTCGCCCTGGCGCCGCCGGCGGTTAACGGCCACATTGAAGGTAACCACCGGCAAACCCTCCTGGGTGTAACGTAGTTCCGGGTCGCCCCCCAGGTTCCCAACAAGAATCACCTTGCAATAAGAGCCCGCCATCTGAACCTACTCCTCGCTTGCCGACGTCGCCCCAACCTCCACCTCCGGGCCGGGCTCTTTTTCGGTGGTCGCCGGCTCGGCAGCCGCCTGGACCGCCTCCTCCAGCCGCACGATCAGGTGCCGGATCACATCCTCATTGAGCAGCAGCCAGCGTTCCAGGTCCGTCACCCGCCGGGCCCCGAGGGCAAACTGCATGAGAACGTAGTACCCTTCCCGATGGCGCTGGATGAAATAGGCCAGCTTGCGCCGGCCCCAGGGCTCGACCTTCTTGACCTGTCCGCCGTACTCCCGGATTAAGTTTGCAACCCGGTCGATGAACGCCTGAACAGCCTCGTCTTCGAGGTCGGGGCGAAGAATAAATACCAGCTCGTAGTCGCGCAAATGCTCCATACCTCCCGGTGACTACACCGATGTTTATTCTAACACGCCCCCATCCGGGGTGCAAACAGGTTGGACGGGGCCTCCCGGCAAGGGGTATAATCAAAGAAAATGAAAACGGCAGCCGAACTTCTTAACGAGCTGGCCAACGCCATTCGGGTCTGCACACTCTGCCCCCTAGCCGCCTACCGCAAGCAGGCGGTGCCCGGTGAGGGGCCGGCCGACGCCGAAATTATGCTCATCGGCGAGGCCCCAGGCTACCACGAAGACCAGCAGGGTCGGCCCTTCGTCGGGCCGGCCGGGCGGTTTCTTACCGAGCTCCTGGCCCAGGCCGGCCTCCGGCGGGAGGAGGTCTTCATCACCAACGTGGTTAAATGCCGGCCCCCTAATAACCGGGACCCAGCCCCCATCGAAATCAAGACGTGCACCTCGGCCTGGCTCGAAAAGCAGGTCGAAATCATAGACCCCAGGGTTATCGTCACCTTGGGCCGCTACTCCATGGCCCTCTTTCTGCCCAACCAGTCTATCAGCAAGGTCCACGGCCAGCCGCACCGGGTAAACGGCCGGATCATCGTGCCGATGTTCCACCCGGCGGCGGCCCTGCACCAGGAACGTTTTAGAGAGCCCCTCATAAAGGACTTCGAGAAGCTACCGCAGATCCTGGCCGAGGCTCGGCGGCAGACCCCCACTGCCGACTCCCGGCCCCAACAGCTAAGCCTCTTTTAATGGCCGGTTCGGGTAAGCTTAAGGTAATCCCCCTGGGTGGCCTCGGCGAGATCGGCCGAAACATGACGGTCCTTGAGTGGGACCAGGAGATCCTGGTGGTCGACGCCGGGGTGATGTTCCCCGAGGCGGAGATGCTCGGGGTCGACCTCGTCATTCCGAACACCACCTACCTGGTCCAGAATAAAGACCGCATCCGGGCCTTCGTAATAACCCACGGCCACGAGGACCACACCGGGGCCCTGCCCTACGTTTTGCCCCAACTCGGCCCTGCCCACATTTACGCCACCCCCCTGACCCTAGGGCTCATCTCGGCCAAGCTTCGGGAACACCGGCTGCTGGAACGGTGCACCCTCCACACCCTGACCGTCCGGGAGCCGGTTCAGGTCGGGGTGTTTCGGGTCGAACCCTTCCGGGTCAACCACAGCATTCCCGATTCCATTGGCCTGGCCATCACCACCCCGGTCGGAACCATCGTCCACACCGGCGACTTTAAGTTCGACCATACGCCGGTGGACGGCAAGCCCACCGACTTTGCCAAACTGGCCGAGCTGGGTGGGGAGGGTGTGCTCTGTCTCCTCTCGGATTCCACCTATGCTGACCTGCCCGGCTACACCCCGTCCGAGGCGGTGGTTTCCCGGGCCCTCCTGCAGGTGATGGCCCAGGCCCCGGCCCGGGTTATCGTGGCTACCTTTGCCTCCCACATATCCCGGATTCAGCAGGTTATCAATGCCGCGTTCGAGACCGGCCGCAAGGTGGCCATCTTCGGCCGGAGTATGCTTCAGAACGTCGAGGTGGCCGTCGAGCTGGGCTACCTTACGCCCCCGCCCGGGGTGATGATTCACGCCGATGAGGTCAACCGCTACGACCGCCGGGCCCTGGCCCTGCTCACTACCGGCTCTCAGGGGGAGCCCGGCTCGGCCCTGGCCCGCATCGCCAACCGGGACCACCGGATCAAGGTGCACCCCGAGGATACGGTGGTGATCTCGGCCTCGCCCATCCCGGGCAACGAGCAGGCGATAAATCGCACCATTGACAACCTGCTCAAGCAGGGGGCCAACGTCCTTTACAGCCGGATTGCCGACGTCCACGTCCCCGGCCACGCCAGCCAGGAGGAGCTCAAGCTGATGCTGGCCCTGCTTAAGCCGAAGTTTTTCGTCCCTATCCACGGCCAGTATCGGCAGCTCTTTGCCCACGCCCGCCTTGCTCAGAACATGGGAATCCCGGCCGACAACATCTTCGTCTTAGAAGATGGCCACGTTCTGGAGCTTACGGACCGGACGGCCCGGGTTACGGGGAAGGTTCCTGCCGGCTACGTTTTCGTAGACAGCCTTGGGGAGCTGGGGCCGGCGGTGCTCAGGGACCGGCAGCGGCTGGCCGCCGATGGGGTGCTGGTGGTCATCGTGACCGTGGACCGGCGCACGGGCCGGATCCTGTCCAGGCCGGATATTATCGCCCGGGGCCTCGGGGCTGACGGCCGGGTTCAGGAGCTGCTGGACCGGGCCAGGGGTGTCCTGATGGACGCCCTGGACCGGCGCTCCGACCGACTGGCCGACTGGAGTTTTATAAACGCTAAAGTTAAGGAGGTGCTCGGCCGACTGGTCTATCAGGAGACCAGGGCCCGGCCCCTCATCCTCTCGGTGCCGGTCGAGATTTAACCGATGGCGGTAGCCCGAACCCGAGCCCATGCCCGAAAACGGCGGCTGGCCAGCCGAAGGTCGGCCGGGCGGTCTGCCTTTGCCGCGGCCGGGCGGATTTTAAGCTGGCTTCCCTGGCTTCTGGGGACGTCCGTACTCCTGGGGGGTGTCCTCTGGTTAAGCTGGGGGCTCCTCTTGAGGGCCTTCAGCTGGGCGGTGGCCCAGGTGGGCCTTCTGCCGCCGGTCTTTATCCTGGGTGGGGCACTCGCCTACTGGCGGCTGGCCGATGGCCAGCTGCCCAGGAGTGTCCGGCTACGGCAGGCGCTGGCAGCCGAGGTCTTTGCCCTGGGGCTGGGGGTCCTGCTGGGCGGGGTTTACCCGGCCGGCCTTAAATTTGCCGACGTAGATTTCGGCCGCGTCTCCCTGGGCGGCCACCTGGGGGCCGCCCTCTTCGGCCCAAACCTGGTAGTCGGGCTGGTTCGGCTCGGACTGCTGGCCGGCTTTGGGACGGTACTCCTGCACCCCCGGGCCACCTTTGTCACCGGCCGCGCCCTGGTGCGGGTTGGGGTCCGAGCGGCCCGCCAGGCCCCCCGGGTGCTGGTTCGGCGCCCCCGGCCGGCGGTTCCGGCGGTGGTGACCCCAGCGCCGGAACCGGTCCCCGTGGTGGAGCGGGTGCGCACGGCCATCGTTTCGGCCGGGGCCTCGAAGGGGGTCCCAGCCCTGCCTCCCATCGACCTACTGGAGCCGGGGCGGGAAGGGGAAACAGTGGCCATGGACAACCGCCAGCGGGTTCGGCTCATCGAGGAGAAGCTGGCCGAATACGGGGTTGATGCCCGGGTGGTGGAGGTCAACCAGGGGCCGACCGTCACCCAGTTCGGCATTGAGCCCGGCTGGGAAGTTAAGACCCGCATCGTCAAGGAGCGGGATGCCCAGGGCCGGATCAAGTACGACAAGGACGGCAACCCGAAAATCCGGGTCGAGGAGGTCTCCCGTACCCGGGTCAAGGTGCGGCGCATAAAGCAGCTGGAAGACGACCTGGCCGTGGCCCTGGCCGTGCCCTCCGTCCGGATCGAGGCACCCGTGCCCGGCAAGCCCTACATCGGCATCGAGGTGCCCAACGT
Source organism: Chloroflexota bacterium (assembly GCA_040289115.1). Lineage (GTDB taxonomy): Bacteria > Chloroflexota > Dehalococcoidia > JAUQQI01 > JAUQQI01 > JAUQQI01. The sequence goes on along the minus strand of PSKS01000014.1, from coordinate 1,082 downwards.
GAACACCACCCTGGTAACCCTGCGGCAGGTGGTGGAGACACCCCAGTTTCGGCGGCTCGCCGCCAAGTCCCGGCTAGCCTTAGCCTTGGGCCAGGACGTGGCCGGCGAGCCCATCGTGGCGGACCTGGGGGCAATGCCCCACCTGCTGATCGCCGGGGCCACCGGCAGCGGCAAGTCGGTCTGCCTTAACTCCATCGTTTGCTGCCTGCTGCTGCACAACACGCCGGAGCAGGTCCGGCTGATCCTGGTGGACCCGAAGCGGGTGGAGCTGGTCCAGTACAACGACGTGCCCCACCTGCTGGCGCCGGTGGTGGTGGAGGTGGAGAAGGTTATCGGGGTGCTTAAGTGGGTTACCGGGGAGATGGACAACCGCTACCGGCGGTTTGCCGAGGTGGGAGTCCGGAACCTCACCGCCTACAACGCCTGGGCCGTCCGGGAAAAGCAGCCGACTTTGCCGTATATCGTCCTCATCATTGACGAGCTGGCCGATCTGATGATGCTGGCCCCCGACGAGACCGAAAAGCTGCTCTGCCGGCTGGCCCAGCTGGCCCGGGCCACCGGCATCCACTTGGTCCTGGCCACCCAGCGGCCGTCGGTGGACGTGGTGACGGGTCTTATCAAGGCGAACTTCCCCTCCCGGATAAGCTTTGCCGTCTCTTCCCAGGTGGACTCCCGGACGATTTTAGACACGGTCGGGGCCGAGAAACTGTTGGGCCGGGGGGACATGCTTTTCCTGCCAGGGGATGCGCCCAAACCCATCCGCCTCCAGGGTTGCTTCGTCTCTGACACCGAGATCGAGCGGCTGGTCAACTGGTGGCGGTCGAACCGGCCGCCCCAGTATGTGGAGGACCTGGTTAACGTTAAGGGCTGGTCGGAGGAGGAGCAGGCGGACGAGTTACTGGAGGAGGCCCGAGCCCTCCTCCGCCAGCACGGGCGGGTCTCGGTCTCCTTCCTCCAACGCAAGCTCCGCATCGGCTACAACCGGGCCGCCCGGCTCTTGGAACAGCTTGGCGAGGACAACGGGGAAGACCCCGAAGACTAGCGGCCGCAGACTTTAAAGTCTGCGGCCGCCCGGGTAAAGG
>PSKS01000082.1:0-7713 GCA_040289115.1 Chloroflexota bacterium | reverse complement strand
CGGCCCGCCCCCAACTCAGCCCGCGCCGTCGCCGACGCCCACCCCAACTTCGCCGGTGGTGGGCCCGGCCACCTCGGCCGAGGAGGCGATGGCCCGGGTGATCCCGGCGGTGCCGGTGCGGGCCGGGCCCCGCCGGCCGCCCCCAATCCGGGTCGTGATTCCCAGCATCGGCCTGGACAGCAAGGTGGTGCCGGTGGGCACCCGGACGGATGCCGCCGGGAACCTGGTCTGGGAGACAGCCGCCTTTGCGGTGGGCTACCATCGGGGGACGGCCAGCCCCGGGGAGCCGGGGAAAATCGTCCTTTCGGGCCACATCTCAAGCCCCCGGGAGGGGAACGTTTTCCACCGGCTACCCGAGCTCGAGGTGGGAGCGGCGGTAGTCTTATACACCGTCGAGACGGCCTATCTTTACCGGGTGGTGAAGCGGGAGGTGGTGCTGCCCACGGAGGTACGGGTGCTGGAGCCCACCGACCAGGAGCTGGTGCTGATGATCACCTGCGTTCCCGACGGCATCTACAGCCACCGGCTGGTGGTCACGGCCGAACGGGTTTAGGTCGCTCCAAACTCGACGCTTAGGTCGAGTTTTTAACCCAGGAGGTCGGCCGGCCGGTTGGTGACGATTTCGCTTATCCGGATCCCGAAGTTTTCGTCCACAACCACCACCTCCCCCCGGGCCACCAGGGTGCCGCTCACCAGCACGTCCACCGGCTCCCCCGCCAGCCGGTCCAGGGGGATGACCGAGCCCGGTCCGAGCTGCAGGATCTCCCGGATGGCCAGGCGGGCCCGGCCAAGCTCCACGGTGACCGGCAAGGGAATATCCAACAGAAGCTCCAGGCCGCCTGGGGCTGGCGGGGTCGCCCCGCCGTCCTGGGAATTGAGCTCGGCAAACTCAGCCGGCCTGACTTCCGGCGTCTCTTGGGCCATTTCTGGCTTCCTCCTCCGAAAGGACTTTTACGACCTGCCCGGCTAGCCGCCGGCCCACCCGCCCCGGCCGGACCAAAAACCTGGTCCGGCCGGCTACCAGTAGCTCCAGCGGCCGGTCAATGGGCTGTTCTAGGCGGATGACGTCGCCGGGTCCGAGGCCGATAAGGTCCCTAAGGCTTAAGTTTGTCCGGCCCAGGATCACCCTTAGGTCGACCTGGGTCTGTTCCAGTCGCCGGCGAATTAAGGCGTCATTACGCTCGGGCTCCCGGCGCCGGACGTCCAGGAGCATCCGAATGTTGAGCTGGCGGGCCACCGGTTCGATGACGGAGAAGGGCACACAGAAGGTAACCCACCAGGGCCGCCCCAAAAGGTTAAACTCCACCCGACCCTTAAGGCAAGCCTCGGTGGCCAGGGCCAACTGGACGATGGGCTGGGCCGAGTAAATAACGTCCTCAAGGGCGGGGTTTAAGTTGCCCAGGATCCGCCAGGCCTCCCGCACGTTGGCCACGAGCTGGCCCAGAAGCTCCCGGAGCAGCCGGTCCTCGATCTCGGTGGGCTCCCGCAGGTGGGCCGGCACCTGGCCCGGCCCGCCCAGGAGCCGGTCGACGATGACAAAGGCCAGCTCGATGTCCAGCTGCAAAAGCACGGTACCGGGCAGGGGGGCCAAGCTCACCAGGCCGATAATCGGCCGCTCCGGCAGGCCCTGAACGTACTCGTCAAAGAGAATCTGGGCAAGCTCGACGCCTCCGCTCTGAACGGGCGTGCGCAAATACGACGATAAGGTGAGGCTTGCGACCCGGGCCCAGGTGTTGAACATCGTCTCCAGGGCCCGAAGCTGCTCCTTGGAGAATTTATCCGGCCGCCGAAAGTCGTAGGGCTTTACGTTGGGCTTACTGGATGACGAACTGGGCAAAAAGGACATCCCGGATCTTCGCCTCATGGACCACCTGCCCGAACTTTTCTTTAAGCTCCGCCCGCAAGGCCTCCTTGCCCTCCGGCCGGAGAAGCTCCAGACTTGTCCGGGAACTTACGGCCCGAAGCAGAACGTCGTCCAGCCGGGGCTTGACGGGTGCCAGCTCTTTGGCGAACTCTTCCTGGTGCTTTAAGTAGGCCTCGCCCTTAAGGCCCAAAGCCTTGGGGTCCTCAAACTCGATGACCACCTCTAGCTTGATGTACCGGCCCCCACCGGGGTCGGCCAGGTTAAAGATGCGCTCTTTAAGGGAGTACATTACCGAGCCCTTCTCCTGGGGCGGGCTTCCGGCGGCCAGGCCCGGGTCGATGAAAGGCAGGGCAACCGTCCGGCCCAGGACGAGGCCGGCAATAAACCCAGGTATGAGCAGGAGGACGGGAAGGAGGCGGGTTATCGGCTTCATCTCAGCTCCCGAAGTTCGGGCTCGTTAAGAAGGTTTTGGGCCTCGGGGTAGACGATCTGGATCTCTACTCGGCGGTTGCGCATGCGGCCCTCCCGGGTCGAGTTGTCGGCCACCGGGCGGTACTCGCCGTAGCCCACGGTAGCCAGCCGGGCGGGGGCGATACCCCAGGCCTCGGAGAAGTAGCGGGCGACCACGATGGCCCGGGCGGTGGAAAGCTCCCAGTTAGTCGGATAGATGGGAGAGTCGGGGGGAATGTTGTCGGTGTGTCCGGAGACCCGGACCTCATTGGGGATGCGGCGGAGGTGCTGGGCGATGCGGTCGAGGACGGGCAGGGATTCGGGCCTTAGGTCTGCCCGGCCCGAGGGGAAGAGCAGGGCCCCCGAGATGGTGATGAGGATCCCCTCCCGGTTGATCCGGACGTCTACGCCCGTGGCTGGCAGCCGGCTTATGGCCAGCTGGCCCAGGTCGTTGCGGATGGCGATGAAGTCGTCGATTAAGGAGTTGCCGCTGGCGCCCCCCGGTCGGCCGCTCAGGGCGGTGGGGTCGTAGCCTTCCAGGACGACGACGTTGAAGGCCCGCTGGAGGGAGGCGTTAAGCTTGGCGAATTTAGCTTCGTCAGCCTTAGAGATCGAATACATGACGACGAAAAAGACCAAAAGCAGGGTTATAAGGTCGGCGTAGGTGATAAGCCAGCGCTCATGGCTGGGCCCGTGGGCACCCTGGGCACCCCCCCGTCCGGCCCGGCGCAGCGCCGAAGGCGCCGGGGCCGCCCGGCCCCGCCCCGTCATCCCGCCGCCCTCGCCGCCGCGGGCTGGCCCTGGGGGACACCCCCCTCACTTCCCTTGCCCCGGTGGCTCGGGGAGAGGAAGGCCTCCAGCTTCTCCCGGACGATGCGGGGGTTGTCCCCGGCCTGAACGGCCAGCAAGCCCTGCAGGGCCAGCTCCCGCAGGAAGACCTCGTGCTTGCTTTTGGCCTTAAGCTTGGTGGCCAGGGGCAGCCAAAGAAGATTGGCCGAAGCGACCCCGTAAAGGGTGGCGACGAAGGCCACGGCGATGGCCGGCCCAAGCTTCGAGGGGTCCTCCAGACTCGAAAGGACGTGGATGAGGCCCATAACGGTGCCGATGATCCCCATGGTGGGGGCATAGCCCCCCATCGCCTCCAGAATGCCGTAGCCGGCCTCATGTCGCTCCCTGAGGGCCTGGATATCGGTGGTCAGCACCGTCTCCACCACCTCGGCGTCGATGCCATCTACCACCAGCAGGAGCCCCTTTTTTAAAAAGAGGTCTTCGAGTTTATTAGCCTCCTCCTCCAGCGCCAGAAGCCCTTCCCGGCGGGCGACTTGGGCTAGGTGCACGAAGTGCTCGACGATTTCGGCCGGGGCCTGGCGGTGGGATTCCAGGAAGGCCTCCATAATCAGCCGGGGAAGGCCCATTACCCGCCTTAAGGGGAAGCTTACCAGGGTTGCCCCGAAGGTCCCCCCGAAGACGATGAGGGCCGCCGTTCCCTGAATGAAGCTGTGGACCTCGCCCCCCTCCAGGATGGCCGCTACCAGCAGAGCCCCGAAACCGACCACCAGGCCAACTGGCGTCCCCAGCTCCATCAGGCTTCGGCCTCCATCCCCAGCCAGCCCGGATGCGGGCAGCCGATGGCCCGCCGGTAGGCGATGACCCGGTTTACCACCTCCTCGGCCGACTCCCGCACCACAAGTTTCCGGTGGGTCACCAGGCTGATCACCGTATCCGGTGTCGTTTCGATGGTTTCAATAAGGTCGGCATTTAAGACGAACTCCTGCCCGTCAAGCCGGGAGAGCTTGATCATTCCTAACCCAACTTACCGCCGAGCGGCCGGGCGCCGCCAGGGCCGGAGGTACCGGCCGAAATAGTACGGATTTCCCATGCCACCCGGTCTTTACTATCGGCAGAATTTAGCGGGTCAATAAGGGGGCCAAAGTTACCGGGAAAACCGGCCAGGTCCGGATGGGCCAGGTGGGCCTTCCGGGCAAGCACCTTCACCGCCCAAGATAGTTGCGGAGCCTTTAGAGCGGAGCAAGCGAAGCCATGGGCCTACTGGAAAGCCTTCGTATAAGCGGCTCGGCCCTCACGGCCCAGCGTCTCAGGCTGGACGTGGTCGCCAGCAACCTGGCCAATCTGGAGACCACCCGCACCCCCGAGGGGGGACCTTACCGCCGGCAGAAGGTCGTCTTCGCCCCGTGGGTCCCGCCGGGGGCGGGCGGTGTTGGGGTCCAGGTGACGGCCGTCCTTTCGGAAGGGCGCTTCCGCCGGGTTTACGACCCCGAACACCCCGACGCCGACCCCGACGGCTTCGTGGCCATGCCCGACATAAACCTGATTACCGAAATGACGGACCTTGTGAGCGCCGTGCGGGCCTACGAGGCCAACGTTGCGGCCCTTAACGCCCTGCGCCAGATGGCCCAGCGGGCCCTAGACCTCGGTCGCTGAGGTTTAAGCCATGGAGATCCAACGCCTATCGCCATCGGCCACGCCCCAAACGGCCGCCCTATCCGGGACCTCTCCAAGCCATTTGCGAGACCGCGACTTTGGCGGGCTTTTTACAGACCTGCTCGCGAAGCTTTCGGCCCTCCAGGCCGACGCCGACCAGCTGGCGGCCGGGCTGGCCGCCGGGGAGGCCGTCGACCTCCACGAGGTAATGCTCGCCCTGGAGAAGGCGAGCCTGGGGTTCCAGTTGGCGCTGCAGGTTCGCAATAAGGTAGTCGAGGCCTACCAGGAGGTCATGCGGCTGCAGCTCTGATGGGTCAGTTTAAAGCCTACCTGGACACGGTCCGCCAGCTCTGGGCGTCTTTAAGCCCGGGACGGCGGGTCGGGCTCATCCTCGTGCTGGGCCTCGGGGTAGCCCTGGCCGCGGCCATCATCGGCTGGGTTCAGAACCCCGACTACGCCGTGCTTTACCGGAGCCTTAACGAGTCGGACGCCGCCGCCGTAACAGCTAAACTCCGGGAATTGGGGGTAAATTACCGGCTGGCCGACGGCGGAACCACCATCCTGGTGCCGGCGGCCCAGGTTCCCGATGTTCGGCTCCAACTGGCTGCCGCCGGCCTGCCCCAAAACGGTGGCTGGGGTCTGGAGCTTTTTAGCCAGCCGGGCCTCATCGTTACCGACTTTGCCCAGCGGGTCAACTACCAGCGGGCGCTGGAGGGGGAGCTGGGCCGCACCATCGGCCGGCTAGAGGGGGTCGAGCAGGCCCGGGTTCACCTGGTCCTCCCCCGGCCGAGCCCCTTCACCGAGCGCTCCCAGCCGGCCAGCGCCTCGGTGGTGCTCAAGCTCCGGCCCGGGGCCCGGTTGGGGGATGAGCAGGTGCGGGCCGTAACCTACCTGGTGAGCGGGGCGGTGGAGGGGCTCAAGCCCGAAAACATCACCGTGGTCGATAACACCGGTCGGCTACTCTGGTCCGGCGCCAGCGCCGCCCCCGGCGCCCGGCTGGAGGAGCAGCGCCGGGTCGTGGAGCTGGAGCTTACCCAGAAGGTTCAGACGGTCCTGGACCGGCTGGTTGGGACTGGCAATTCGGTGGTGCAGGTTAGCGCTATCCTGGACACCGACCAGTACGAGGCTCAGGTCGAGACCCTGAATCCCCGCAACCCCACCGGTGCCCTGCGGGCTTCCCGGGAGATAACGGAGACCTTCCGGGGGTCGGGCACCGTTCCGGGCGGGGTTCCGGGGGCGGAAAGCAACGTGCCCACCTACCCGGCTGTAACCGGCGGCCAGGGCCAGTCGGAGTACCAGCGGCGGGAGGTGAACAACACCTTCGACGCCTCCCGGAGCGTGGAGCGGGTGGTTCGGACACCGGGGGGAATTCGCCGCCTTTCCGTCGGGGTTGTGGTGAACGACGGGGCGGTGACGGCGGCCCAGCTTGAGAATTTACGGCAGGTGGTGGCGGCCGCAGCTGGCATCGACCCGAATCGGGGGGACACGCTGACCGTAACGACCCTGCCTTTTCAGCCCCGGCCGGAGGAGGCCGCGGCATCCACCCCGCCCACGGACCTGGAACGGACCCTGGCCTACGGCCGGCTGGCCGCCCTGGTGGTGGCCCCGCTGGCGCTGATTCTGCTGGTCTTTCTCCTTCTGCGCCGAACCCGGACCTACTATGCGGTTCCGGTCCCGGCGCCGGCTCCCCCACCGGCGGCCCCCGTGGATACGGGGACCGAGGAGTCCGAACTTCGGGCCGGAGAGCAGCCGGTGCCGCTGGCCCCGGGCTACGTCGAACAGCTTACCGGCATTGCCCGCCAGCGGCCCGAGGTCATCGCCCAGGTGATTCAGGGCTGGCTGAACGAGGAGAACACCCGGTAAAAGGGGTTAGAGGATGACGGCCAGCGCAACCCAGCTTACCGGCCGCCAACGGGCGGCGATCCTGCTGATGAGCCTGGGCCCGGAGCTTTCGGCCCGGGTGCTGCAGTCCCTGCCCGAGGAGCAGGTGGAGCTTTTGGCCGCCGAGCTCATGCGGGTGGGGCAGGTTCCGGCCGAAGTGCGCAACGAGGTTTTAAAACAGGCCCATGAGCTTGCCCTGGGCAACCAGGTGGTGGTTTACGGGGACGCCTACGCCCGGGAGCTTCTTGTAAGGGCCCTGGGCCGCCAGCGAGCCGAAGACCTCCTTTCGAAGCTTGAGGCCCGAAGCGGCGGCTACCCGCTGGAGTTCCTGCGCAAGGCGGACCCCCAGCAGCTTCTGAACTTCATCCAGCACGAGCATCCCCAGACCATCGCCTTAATCCTGTGTCATCTTCCGCCCCGGCAAGCCTCCCAGCTCCTTTCGGCCTTGGAGCCCGACCTCCAGGCCGACGTGGCCAAGAGGATTGCCACCATGGGCCGAACCCCGCCCGAGGTGGTCCAACAGGTGGTCTCGGTTTTGAGGCGCAAGCTTTCCCTGGTAACCAAGGATTACTCGGCCGTGGGCGGGGTCGATTCGCTGGTGCGGATTCTGACCTACGTGGACCGGGGCACCGAAAAGACGGTGCTGGAGCAACTGGACCAGGACGTCCCCGAGATCGCCAACGAGGTCCGTAAGAAGATGTTCGTCTTCGACAACATCATCCAGCTGGACGACCGGTCGCTGCAAAGGGTGCTCCGGGAGGTGGACACCCGAGACCTGGCCCTGGCCCTCCGGGGCGCTCCCGAGGCCCTGCGGGAGAAGGTCTTTAAGAACCTCTCCAGCCGGGCCGCCGAGATGCTGCGGGAGGAGATTTCCATGATGGGGCCGGTGCGCCTCAGACAGGTGGAAGAGGCCCAGCAGCGGATCGTGGCCATCATCCGCCGCCTGGACGAGGCCGAGGAGATCGTCATCTCCCGGGGCGGGGAGGATGTCCTTGTCTGAGCGGGTTATCAAGCTTCCACGGGTCGACCGGGAGGCCCGCCTCATCCCAGTGGGGCTGCCGGCCGGCAGCCCCGCC
>PSKS01000013.1:15719-48882 GCA_040289115.1 Chloroflexota bacterium | reverse complement strand
CAGGCTCGCCGGCCGGCGAGCCTGCAGGGTCCGAATAATGTACCGGAGGGTTAGGCCCGTATCGATGACGTCTTCGACGACCAGGACGTGGCGGCCCTCGATATTCTCGTCCAGGTCCTTGGTTATCCGGACCACGCCGCTGGTGCTCTGGGGCGAATAGGAGCTTATCGCCAAAAAGTCGACCCTAACAGGAATGGTGATGTGCCGGATCAGGTCGGCTAGAAAGAAGACCGTTCCCCGTAGGACCCCGACCAACACCGGCTCAAGGCCGTCGTAATCACGGGAGATCTCGGCCCCAAGCTCGGCCACCCGCCGGCCGATGGTTTCGGCGTCTAGAAGAACGGTCCCGACGACGTCCTGGGCAAAAGTAGCGGCCACCTAACGGGCCCCGCGGCCGGGTTTACTGCGCAGAGTTCGGCGGCCCCGACCCATTTGTGGGCGGCGAACCGAGCAGCCCGGAGATGCCGTACTTGAGGAAGAGGTTGCGGACATCCCGGGCGTAAAAGAGCCGGATGTTGACCCATGGGTAAAGCTCCCGAAGCCGCCGGAGCTTTTGATTTTTCCGGGTTACCAGCCGCTGGCGTAGGGTGGTGAGCTCGACGTAAAGGTCGAATTCCGGAAGGTAAAAGTCGGGGGTAAAGCTCTGGGTTGGCCGGCCGTTTTCGTCCCAGCGGAGGGGGAATGAACGGGGCTCGTACTCCCACTTTATCTGGTAGAAATCGAGGAGCCGGGCGAACTCCGCTTCGGCGACGTGGGCGAAAACGACCCGGCCATCGGGCGACTTAAGTTCGGCCGGAGCCGGGGCCTTCCCCTTCCTGTTCCTGCGCTTTCTGGCCATCTCCCCCCGGTAAGGGTACGTCCATTTATTAAGTTTAGCATATAATAAAGGAGCACAAAGGCGGGGTGAGGCATGGACGCACGGCCCGGACAAGGCTGGCGCTTCGCCGCCGGGGCTTTCGGTGGGCTGGTTTTCGGCCTGACGGTGCTGGCTGTCAAGCTAACCGTCGGCTGGCCGGCCCTCCCCGACGTCCTGGTGGACCGGATCTTGCTGGTCGTTCCCCTGGACCTTTTTTCGTTGGGCATAAGCCTTCTGGGCGGCTGGGCCAAGGTCCTTTTCTACCTGGGCATACTTTTCGGCCTGGCCGCCGTCGGGGGTCTTGCAGGTCTGGCCCTTGGGCCTGTCGCCTTGTGGCCGGCCGGCCTCGGGTTCGGCCTTGGGGCCTGGCTCTTCTTGGGGTTGGTGGGGATGCCCCTGCTAGGGGCCGGGCCTTTTGGGGCAGGCCTTCCCGGGGGGATCCTGCCGGCAGCCGCCGGCCTGCTAGTTAACTGCCTGGGCTACAGTCTGGGGCTTGCGGGGGCCTGGAGGCTTCTGGGGGTAGCCGGGACTTCGGCCGCCGTCGACGTGGGCCGGCGCCGCCTCCTGGCCAGCCTGGGGGCGGGCGTTGGCCTGCTCCTGGCCGGCGGGGGTCTCTTGGGCCGGCTTAACCTGGCCGGAAGTCAGAGCGGGGGCGGGTTTAGCCTCCCCGCCACCCCCGAAGAGTCGATGCCCCCCGAAATCACCCCGAACGACCAGTTTTACATCGTCTCAAAGAACATCGTCGACCCGACGGTGGACCTGGCCCGCTGGCGGTTGGAAATCGGCGGCTTGGTCGAACGGCCCTTCAGCCTCAACTACGAAGAGCTTCGCCGGCTGCCGGCTAAGGAAGAGGTCGTAACCTTTGAGTGCATAAGCAACGAGGTTGGAGGCGACCTTATAAGCACGGCCCGCTGGCGTGGCGTACCCCTGGCTCAGCTTTTGGCGCAGGCCGGCCTCCGGCCTGGCGTGCGGAAGGTGATTTTCCGGGCCTGGGACGACTACTCCACGGCCATACCCTTAGAAAAGGCCCTGCACCCCGACACCATCCTGGCCTACGAGATGAACGGGGAGCCCCTCCCCCACAAGCACGGCTTTCCCCTGCGCCTGGTTGCCCCCGGCCTTTACGGGATGAAAAACCCCAAGTGGGTTAAAGCCGTGGAGGCGGTTGACTACGATTACCTGGGGTACTGGGAGCAGCGGGGCTGGAGCGACCGGGCGGTCATCAAGACCATGTCCGAAATCATCGTTCCCAGCCGGACCCTGGCCGTGCGGGGTCCCGGGCCGGTGAGGCTAGGCGGAGTGGCCTTTGCGGGCGACCGGGGGGTCCTGCTGGTGGAGGTTAGCTTCGACGGGGGGCAAACCTGGCAGCCGGCCCGGCTGCGCCCGGCCCTTTCTCCCTACAGCTGGGTGCTCTGGACGGCCGAATGGAGCCCGCCGCCCGGCAGTTATCGGGTGGTGGTCCGGGCGGTGGACGGGACCGGCCAGCTTCAGGACCCTACCCCCCGGCCACCCCTCCCCGACGGGGCCTCGGGCTACCACGCCATTACTGTCCGGATCCGGGAAGTTTAGCTCTGACCAGCTGGACCTTCACCCGGCGGACCAACCGGTTGAGATGCCGCCAACCGATCAGGAGCCACCAGAAAAGCTCCCACTTAAGGCGGGTGCGAATCCTTCCAGGACGCACGGCAGGCTTCTCCCTTTCCGGTTATACACCGGCGGCCGGCCCGGACGGGTTATAATCCTGGTTAAAGGATGGAGGTAACTGACGAACTTTACCAGGCGCGCCTGGTAAAACTGGAGCGGCTACGGGCCCGGGGCATCGACCCCTACCCGCCCCGGTGGCCCCGCACCCACACCACCGCCGCGGCCCGGGCCCTCTTCGAGGCCGCCGAGGCCGGCCGGGGCGGCCCGGTCGAGGTCAGGGTAGCCGGCCGGCTTGTCGGCCTCCGGGTTATGGGGCGCCTCACCTTCGCCCACATCCAGGACGGGGCCGGGCGCCTTCAGCTGGCCTTCCGTCGGGACATCCTTGGGCCGGAGCGGTACGAGCTGTTGAAAGACCTCGACCTGGGGGACTTTATCGGGGCCGCCGGCCCCCTCTTCCGGACCAGAACTGGGGAAGTCACGGTTGAAGTCCGTGACTTGGCCGTCCTGGCCAAGGCCCTGCGGCCCCTACCCGAAAAGTGGCATGGTTTAGTCGACGTGGAGAAGCGCTACCGCCAGCGCTACCTGGACCTCATCGCCAACGAGCGCTCCCGTCGGGTCCTTCAGACTCGGAGCCGGGTCGTAGCGGCCGTCCGGGAATTTTTAGACGGCCGGGGCTTCATCGAGCTGGAGACCCCCGTCCTTCAGACCAGCGCCACCGGGGCCGCCGCCCGCCCCTTTATAACCCACTACGAGGCCCTCGACCAGGACGTCTACCTGCGGATCTCCTTGGAGCTTTACTTAAAGCGGCTTATCATCGGGGGCTTTGATAAGGTTTACGAGATCGGCCGGGTCTTCCGAAACGAGGGACTCTCCACCAAGCACAACCCCGAATTTACCATGCTCGAAAGCTACGAGGCCTATGCCGATTACAACGACGTGATGCGGATGGTGGAAGGGCTGGTGGCCCACGTGGCCGAGAAGGTCCTCGGAACCCTTAAAATAACCTTCGCCGGCCACGAGATTGACCTGACGCCCCCCTGGCGGCGAATAACCCTGCGTGAGGCCATCAAGGAGTTCACCGGCATCGACTTCGAAGAGTACCCCGACGCCGAATCCCTGGCTGATCGGGCGGCTCGGCTGGGACTGCGGGTCGACCCGGCCCGGGGCTGGGGTAAGGTGGTCGACCGGCTCCTGCAGGAGTTCGTCGAGCCAAAGCTCATTCAGCCCACCTTTGTCCTGGACTACCCGGTGGAGATGTCCCCCCTGGCCAAGCGCAAGCCCGGGAACCCCCGGCTGGTGGAGCGATTCGAGGGCTTTATCGGCGGGATGGAAATCGCCAACGCCTACACCGAGCTTAACGACCCCGTCGACCAGCGGGAGCGCTTTTTAGAACAGCGCCGCCGGCTCTTGGCCGGGGACGAGGAGGCTGAGCAGGTGGATGAGGACTTTTTGGTGGCCCTGGAGCACGGCATGCCCCCCACGGGCGGCCTTGGCCTGGGCATCGACCGACTCGTCATGCTCCTTACGGACAACCAGTCTATTCGGGAGGTGATTCCCTTCCCCCACCTCCGACCCATCCCGCCAGAATAGCCCTTATTTATGGCCGAATATCCCCTTTACGTCGCCTTCCTTTGGCACATGCACCAGCCGGAGTACCGCAACGGCCTCACGGGGGAGGTTTACCTGCCCTGGACCCGGCTCCATGCCGCCAAGGATTACCTTCACATGGCCCGGCTGGTGGCCGAATTTCCCCAACTTAAAGTAACCTTTAACCTGACGCCGGTTCTTATAAGCCAGCTGGAAGACTACGCCGCCGGCCGGACCACCGACCGGGCCGAGGCCTTAAGCCTCAAGGACCCGGCGGAGCTTACCCCGGAGGAGAAGCGGGAGATTCTGCGCCTTTTCTTCAGTATCAACCCCGACCGGGTTATCCGCCGCCACCCACGGTATGCCCGCCTCTTCGAGCTTAAGACCGAGGCCGAGCAGGATCCCGACCTTTTTGGGCCGGCCTACTGGGGGGACCTTCAGGCCTGGTTCAACCTGGCCTGGGTCTCCCCGGACCAGTTGGAGGCCGACCCCGAGCTCTCCGCCCTGATAGTCCGGGGCCGGAACTTCACCCGGGAAGATATCCGGCTTATACTGCGCAAGCACCGGGAGTTCGCACGGCAGACCCTGCCCGCCTACCGGGCGCTCATCGAATCGGGCCAGGCCGAGGTCACCACCTCCCCCTTTTACCACCCCATCCTTCCCCTGCTCATCGACGGCGCCTCGGCCCGGCGGGCAAGCCCGGACCTCCCCTTGCCCGACCCGCCCCCGGCCTGGCCGGAGGACGCCTTCGAACAGCTCCGGCTGGCGGTCAGCTTCACCGAGCGCACCTTTGGCCGGGCTCCGGCCGGCCTATGGCCCCCGGAGGGAGCCCTTTCGCCTGAGACGGTGGAGTTGGTTGGCCGTTTCGAAAACTTCCGCTGGTTGGTCACCGACGAGGGTATCCTGAGCCGGAGCCTGGGCGTCGGGGTGGAAAGGGATGCCGACGGCCACCCACACAACCCCCAGGTTCTCTGCCGGCCGTACCAGGTGAGGGCCGGGAACGCTCGGACCCTGGCCATCTTTTTCCGGGACCAGGTGCTTTCGGACCGAATCGGCTTTGTCTACCGTCACTTTTCCGGGGTGGATGCCGCCCAGGACCTTTACAGCCGGCTCAAGGTCATCCGGCAGCGCCTGCCCAAGGACCGACCCTTCGTGGTCACCATCGCCTTAGACGGCGAGAACTGCTGGGACGGCTACGAAGAGAACGGCAACCCGTTCCTGCGCACCCTTTACCGCCTCCTGACCGAGGACCCGGAGCTAAAGACAGTTACCTTCAGCGAATACCTGGCCCAGTTTCCACCAGAAATGGAACTAGAAAACCTCCACACCGGGAGCTGGATCGGGGCCCACCTGGAGACGTGGGTTGGGGAGCCCGCCCAGAACCAGGCCTGGGAGTATCTGGCCCGGACGCGGTCGGAGTTCTTGCAACTCCAGGCCGCTCACCCGGGGATTGACCACGAGGTGCTGGCGGCCGCCTGGCGGTCGATCTATACGGCCGAGGGGAGCGACTGGTTCTGGTGGTACTACTCCCGCCACCACGCCGGGCCAGAAAACCCCTTCGACCAGGTTTTCCGTTACTACCTGGCAAACGTTTACTTGTTCACCGGACGGCCTGTGCCTGGCTGGCTCTTGGAGCCCATCCGCCCGGAGCCGGCCCGCCCCCCAACCCGGCCCCCGCTGGGCTACCTCCGGCCGGCCCTGGATGCCGACCCGGCCGGGGCCGGCTGGTCCGATGCCGGGTGGGTGGAGCCCCCCGTTGAGGCCACCACCATGCGGCCGGCCCTGGTGGTCCTGCGCCGGGTCCTTTACGGCTACGACCCTGAGAACCTCTACCTGCGGCTTGAGGCCCACCGGCCCATCGCCGAGTACGCCTTCTCGACCCTGCTACGGCTCCCGAACCGGCCCCAGGCCCGTCACCTCCGCACGGGCGTATCGGTGGATTGGCCGGGCCTGCCCCGGGGAACAGGCTTCTCGACCGAGCTGGCGGTGGAACCACCGAGCGGCGAGGCCATCCTCTTTTTGGCCGAAGGAGACGGCAATTGGCGGAGGGTCGAGGCCGAAGTCGGCCTGGCCATCGGAACCCGGGTCGTCGAACTGCGCCTGCCCCTGGGCGCCCTGGGTCTGGCCCTGGGTGACCGCTTTGACGCCCTCTTTCTGGCCCGGAAGGGGCCCTTCCCCCTCGAGGTCCTGCCGGCCTCGGGCCTGCTGGCCGTCGAGCTCCGGCCCTTTTAGGTCCCTCGGGTCGGCCGGAGCTGGTCGGAGTAATCCACGACGGCGACGGTTGCCCCGGGTCCGTGAATCTGCTGGGCGGCCTCCAGGGCTGACTCCACCGTTTTAAAAGCCTTAAACCCGACGTGTTCGGGCACCGTCGGGTCCACCGCCCCAGCCACAAACACCCGCCCGGCGTGGCGGAGCCGCCGCAGGGGGTGGGTGGCCAGCAGGCTGTGGACGGGGTGGAAGGCAAAGCCGAAGCGATATTTTTCGATGTAACCGGGGTGGACGGCAAACTCGGCCTCAAACCGGGCCATGATCTCGTACGGGTCCAGGGTCTGCGTCAGCACCCGGTCCCAGACCTCTTTATAGGACGGGTGGTGCTCCAGGTCCCACTCCTCGGGGCAGGGGGTAGCCAGGATCACCGTGCACCCCGGCTTGCCGACGGCCTCGATGTAGCCGCCCAGATAGCCCAAGCCACTGGAAATCAGGGTTAAAATCGGATTGGTCCGGGCGAAGACCGCGTAGGGGCTGTTGTCGGGCACCCCGTAGATCAGGATGTCCACCGGCCCGGGAACGGCCGACCGGCGGGGCGGGAGCTGGGCGGCCAGGGTCTCCAGGGCCGCCTGCCGGGTCTCCCAGATTCCGCCGGCCCAGACGGCTGCCGGCTGCTCGTAGGTTGCCCGGAGCATCTCGATTTTAAAGATCCGCCGGCCCAGGCACGCTTCTAAGTGCGCCCCCATCTCGTCCAAAATTCGGTGCATCCGGTTGTTGCGGATGGACATGGACATCCCGTCGGGGGTGTGGGTCCAGCGGATGGATCGCCAGGTGCTCAGGCCCACGCACACCGACTTCCAGCCCCCGTTAAATCCCAGGTTGTAGCCGCTGTTTATATAAATCGTCAGGTCTGACTCAACCACCGCCCGGTGGACCTCGACGTCGTAGCCCGAGGGGGTTTTCCCCAGGTAAACCAGGTTTTCGGGATCCTCGGCGTCGTGGCAGGCGAGCCTTTCCCCCAGCGCCTCCACCAGCTCCGCCCCGATGGTGGCGACCAGTTCCGCCCGGTTAAACTTGCGGTGTAGGGCGTTGGCCACCACCGCCCGAATGTTCTCCAGACGCACCCCCGCTTCCACCAGGGCATCTAGGACGGTTTTAATGGCCACCTCCCGAATGGGTCCCCGGGCGGGGGAGCAGGGGTCGTCGAAGGCGATGAGCACCCGGGAGGCCGGACCCACCAGCTCCCCCAAAGGCGGAAGACCCAGGGGCCGGCTCAGGGCCGCCTCAAGGGCCGCCCGGAAGTCCGCCAGGGGTTCCAGCCGGGCCTGGGCCGGCCGGATGACCTGAGCGTCGTCGGGAAGCTCGACCTCGACCTTTCCGGTCCCGAAGGGCAGACTTAAAACCTGCGTCATGGCAGCCTCCCCGCAACCATGAACTCATCCTTGGGCTGAAGGTCCCGGTTTATGTCCCGAATAGCCGACCGGTCGAATTCAGGTCCGATAAAGGCCGGGGGGTACGTGTCCAGAAGCCAACGGAGGCCGCCGGGAATGTCCAGGCCCGAATCCCGATAGCGTTCCACCACGAAGGGGTCCGACAGCCGCCGCCAGATGGCTTCCCGATCGACCACGATGGGTTCGTTGCTCCCCACCAGGATGATACCGAAACTCACCACGTAAGGGAAGGCTTTAACAAAGGTGTCATGGGTACGCAGGGTCGGCACCCAGGTGACCGCCAGGCCCCCGGGTTTAAGCCGCTCCCGCATCAGGGTGAAATACTCCAGGGAATAGAGGTTTCCGGCGTAGGCACTGTTGGGCCGGAGGGCGTCGGCCTCGATGATGTCGAACTTCCGGCCGGAGCGGGCCAGGTAGGTGCGGCCGTCCCCGACCACCAGCTCGATGCGGGGGTCGGCCCAGAGGAGCTGGAGGGGCCGGTAAGGCTGGCGCGCCGCCAGGGTCCGCAGGGCGTCCAGCTGGGAGCCGACGATTTCGATGCAGGTTACCCGGATGGTTTCGGGGCGGCTGGCGATATTGAAGAGGGTGTCCCCCGACCCCAGGCCGATGACGGCCACCTCCTTAGGCTCCGGGTGGAGCATGGCCGGCAGGACCCCTAAGAGGGTATGGGTTCCACCGTAGGGGACCCAACTTTCCCCCCGGCCGTTGGCGAAGATGAAAGAACGGCCGCCGAAATCCGGCCGCTCGTTCTTAATCAAAGAAAGACCCGAGCCGTCTTCAAAGAAGATGACCCGGTCCGGGGTCGTGCCATGCAGCTTGGCCCAGAGGAAGTCGGCCGGAGGGCCTCCGAGGAGGACCGCCCCCCAAAGACCCAGGGCCACCAGCCCCCAGGCGGCCCGCCGGGCCAAGGACCCGGTGAGGCTGGCAGCCAGCAGTAAAAGTCCGCCGCTTAAAGCCACCAGGAGTCGCAGGGTTTCCGCCGTCCCCAGGGTCGCCAGCAAAAGGGTGCCGGTGGCCACCGTCCCGGCGAGGCTGCCGGCGATGTTGGCCGTCTGGAGCCAGCCCACCCGCCGGCCGATCCTGGCAACGTCGGTTTGGGTGGCCTTCTGCAAGAAGGGGAAGCTGAGGCCCATCAAGAAGGTTGGGGGCCCGACGATGGCCGCCGGCAGCAGGAAATAGATTCCCAGAAACTTCAGGGTCAGGCGGTCCGCGGTGGGGTCGAGGGGGGCGGTCCCCAGCAGGTACGCCCGCAGGTAAGCCAGGGCCTGCCCCACATCCAGGGGCTCGTACTCGCTGAAGTAGCGCCAGAGGGGGGCCAGGGCGGGCACCCCGTCGACAGTCGCCACCAGCAGGGTCAGGGACGCCAGGGCGTAGGCCCCAACCGCGGCCTCCAGCAGGAGGAAGGTCCGGGCCGGACTGCGGCTCCGGCCCACCAGGCCAATGCCGGCCAGGGTCCCGAGGGCGAGGCCCCCCAGGTAAACTCCCAAGAGGGTGCCGAAGGTGAAGGCGGTGGCCTTGAGCATGGTGCTCAGCAGCCGGAACCAGAGGACCTCCAGGGAGAGGTTTATAAACCCCGTGAGCCCGTAGACCGCCGCCCAGGCCCCGAAGCCGAGGCCAGACTCCACCCCGCCGGGGTTATGGGCCGGCACCGGCTCCCGAGCCCGGGCTAGGGGCCGGGCCGTAAGCAGACCCAGGGGAATGGCCGTGGCGGCGCAGGCCAGGTTCAGGGCGGTCCCAAGCTGAAGGACCGACTCGAAGTCAAACCGCCGCAGAAGAAACCAGGTGGTAACCAGGGACCCAACGGCCGCCCCGAAGGTGTTGACCCCGTAGAGGGCGCCGATAGTTCCGGGGGCGGCCTCCAGAGTGGAGGCCAGGGCTCGCGAGAGGAGGGGCAAAGACATGCCCATAAAGAAGGTGGGAAAGAGCATGCTCAAAAAGAGCACCAGACCCAGGGTGAAAAGGTCCCGGGCCAAGTAGCCGTGCTGGGCGTACAGAAAGTCGTAATAAAACCCTTTACTCAGGAGGGCGAAGGCCCCTACCAAAAGCTCAGCCAGGCCGAAGAGGGCCAGCGCCCGGTTTTGGGGAACCCGGTCGGCGATGTAGCCGCCGGCCAGGCTCCCGCAGCCTAGGCCGGCCATGAAGGCCGCCACCGTCACCGTCACCGAGTAGACGTCCGCCCCGGAGAAGAAGACCAGCATCCGCTGCCAGACCACCTGGTAAAGGAGGGCCGCAAACCCCGAAAGGAAGAACGCGCCGAGGGCCGCCGGCAGGGTCAGCCGCCCGCCCACCGTCGGGGAGATTTCGGCCGCGACCTCGACGGTCTTCACAGATGTCCCCGAACCTTCCGGGTAAGGCCTATCAGCCGGCTAAAAAGCCGCAACTGAAGCTCTAAAAGCAAAAGGACCAAGATGGCGGTGCCGGCGAAGGTGATAAGAAAGCCCCGTCTGAAGCTTTCGGGCACGTAGCGGAACTCCACCTGGTGGACCCCGGGCCAAATCTGGACGGCCCGAAAGATGTAATTGGCCCGGTAGACCCGAACCGGCACCCCGTCCACCGTCGCCACCCAGCCGGGGTAGTAGCTGTCAGCCAGGACCAGGTAAGCCCAGTAGGGGGTCGAAACTTCGAGCCGGATGTACTCCGGCTCGTCGGCAAGCCAGCGGACGGTGCCGGCCTGGTCCCGGCCAGGCCCCCCATCCAGCCGCAGCGAGTCCACCCGGTACTCGGGCGGGGCCTCCGGGGCCTCAAAGACCACCATCCGGGCCGGGTCGTAGGGGCCGCCCTGCATGAAGCCCAGCACGTCGGCCCCTGGCGGAAGGACCACCGCCTGGGCCACCAGGAAAGCCCGGGGCAGGGCCTGGGTGTTTTCCAGGATAATGCCGTCTTCCCCCCGCCGGATGATGTTAAACCGCTCCCGGTTTAAGGGGTCCAGGTTGTAGACCTCGCCCCGGCGGTAATTTACCAGGCTAAGGCCGTAAAACTGCACGGTCGCCCCCGTCGCCAGGCTTTTGAGCTGGACCCGGGCCACGGGAAAGGGCCTGGGGAGGGGAAACTTTGCCAGGTAGGCGTTGGCGTCGAAACCTAAGGTTTTCCACTGGGCCGCCACCGCCGGCTTGGCGTGCTTCACCACCGGCCGGACATCGACCCGGTCGTAGGCCCACTCGGCGGTGTGGACCCCGGCCAGGAGGCGGAATTCCGCCCGTTGTCCGGCCGGACCCAGGAGCACCACCTCCCCCACTGGGGTTCCCTGCCCGACGTTAAGGCTGTTTTGCAGGAGGGAAATTACCCTCACCTCTTCGGCCTCAAAAACGGGCGAAACCCGGAACCAAGCGGTGGCGGCCGCTCCCCCGCCCACGGCGCTTAGCAGGGGCCGGGTCGGGTCGTAGGCCGTAAGCTCTGTCGACGGAAGGGGCACGTACCGGCCCCGGCGAAGCACATACTTTACAGCGGCCGCGTCCAGAAGGGGTCCTTCCACCCAGCTGGCGGCCGAAATAAAGCTTAGGTGCCGGGCATAAACTAGGGAGGTGTAGCCGTTTAAGTCGCTCAAAGCTAGGGGGAGCAGGGTATTGGGCTCGGGGCTGGCGCCGTGCAGGGTAAACACCCGGTCGCCGGGACCGGCCAGCTTTTGCAGCTCCGCGGCCAGGGGCTGGGGGGCGGCCAGCTCTGCTAACGGCATCACGGGGTGGAAGGACCGGCCGGCCAGAATAAGTTCGGCGGCGACTACCACCGCCACGGCCGCCAGGACCACCGCCCGACCCCGGCGGAGGCCCAGAGCCAGGGCGGCGGCCAGCAGGGTCAGACCAACCCAGACGGCGGCTGCCTGGAACCAGAAGTTCTCGGGGGAAAGGCTTGCCCGCAATCCCTCGTAAACCCGCTCCTCCGTCAGGGTCCGGGCATGCAACCGGCTCATTCGGGGTAGGGAAAGGTAGTAGTCCACCCACCCGACCACCCAGCCGGCCTTTTGGGTCACCTCCGAGGCTGCCTGCTCCAGCAGCCGCTGCCCGGCCCAGAGGCCGGCCGCCCAAAGGCAGACCCAGAGGAGCAGCAGTCGGCGCCGCCAGCCGGCGGCGGTAAGGATGGTCTGGACCCCCAGGCCAGCCAGGGCCGCCACCCCCAGGGCGAAGAGCAGGCTAAAGCGGCCGGGGGCACGGATGAGGTTGTAGGGGTAGATGTGCCAGAGCCAGAGGTGGACGTTAACCGGAGCGTAGTAGGCCAGCGCCACCAGCAGGCCGCCCACCCCCACCCCGGCCACGGGGAGGGCCGTCCGCCAGGGCCCGAAAATCAGGCCGGTTGCCCCCAAGAAGAGTGCGGCCGTTCCTACGTAGACGGCGGTTTCCCATGGTGACCAGAGAGACCAGTCGAAGCCGTCGGGTGTTCGGAAAAAGTAGGGGTTAATTAGCGTCCAGAGGTGGGATAGGGCGACGGCATGCCGGCCGGCCAGCTCGTAGCTCAGGCCTGTTGCCCGGGCCGAGAAGGTTCCCAGCTCGTGGAGGGGCAGGAGCTGGACCGCCCCGACCACTCCCCCCACCAGCGGAACCCCCGCCAGAATGCCCGCTCCGAGCCCCACCCGACCGACTATCACCGCAACGGTTCGGCCCAAAGCCCGACTGGAGAGGGGCACCCCAAAGCCGGCCACCGGGCCTAGGAAGACCCGGCCCGCCACGTAGACGGCCAGGCCGAACCCCGTCATCATCGGCACCTGGACGTGAATCGTAAGACACTGGAGCCCGAAGGCTCCCCCCGCCCCGAAAATGGCGGCCAGCCGGGACCGGCCCCGTCGGCGCAGGGCAGCTTCAGCCAGGGCAAAGACCAGGGGCGTCCAGGCCAGGCCGGCGAGGATGTTCAAGTGGTGGAGCTGGGCTATCGTAAAGCCGGATAGCATGTAGGCGCAGGCCGAGGCGGTCGCCGCGACCGGACTCAGGCCCAGCGCTCGGCCGAAGGCGTACATGTTGAGGCCAGCCAGGACCAGGTGGACAGCGACCAGGCCGGCGAAAAGGTCCACCGGCCCCAGCAGGAGGGCCCCAAAGAAGACCGGCGGGTAAAAGGCGCCCACCTCCCCGTCGGCGAAGATGGGGTATCCCCCCAGGATATGGGGGGTCCAGAGGGGGAGCTCCAATTGCCGCAGCCGGCCGTGAATAGCGGCCAGGACCGGGTAATAAAAAACGACGGTATCCCGCTCGTAGTAAACCAGGCCTGCCCGTAAAAGTGGCCCGATGAAGCCCAGCCCGGCGGCCACCACCCCAACGGCGGCCAAGAAATCTGCCGCCGCGCCGGCGTGCCGCCGCAGCAATTCCCCCAACCCGACCCCAAAGCCCCGCAGGCTCAGCCCCACAACTCTGCCTGCTGCCATCGCCTTGAGCTTTTATCCGACGGCTCCCACCGCAAAAAGCCTGCCCAGACTCCGCCGATGCCGGAAGTAGAGGTCGAGGAGGGCCTGGGCCAGGCGGTCCGGGTCGTGGTAGTGGGGGTTAGCCTCATTGATGACGGGGGCCCAGACCACCCTTAAGCCGGACGGGATGGGCCCCCCCGGTTCCGGTTTGACCACATCCCACTCGGGGTGGGTGCTTTTGGCCGGCAGGCTGTTGGCCAGAACGTAATCGAAGATGCCACCCCCGGCCTGCTCCACCAGGGTCCGGACGTGGTCGGCCACGGTGAAGTTATCGGTCTCGCCCTTCTGGGTGGCAACATTGCACACGTAGACCCGGAGGGCCCGGGTGGCCCGCAGCGCCTCCCGAATGCCTGAAACCAGCAGGTTGGGCAAGACGCTGGTGTAAAGGCTTCCCGGCCCCAGCACCACCAGGTCCGCGTCGAGGATGGCCTGCACCGCGGCCGAGTAGGCCGGGGGATCGGGAGGTACCAGGAATACCCGCCGGATGCGGCCGGCCCGCCTGGGGATCTTCGATTCGCCCCGGACCACCTCGCCCGTTTCCAGCTCGGCGCAGAGCTGAATGTCGGCCAGGGTGGCCGGTAGGACCCGGCCCTGAACGGCCAGGACCCGGCTCGACTCCAGTACGGCCTGCTCGAAACTGCCGGTGACTTCCGTGAGGGCGGCGATGAAAAGGTTGCCGAAGCTGTGACCCTCTAAGCCGCCCCCATTTTTGAACCGGTATTCGAAGAGCCGGGTCATGAGGGGCTCGGTCGTGGCCAGGGCGGTGATGCAGTTGCGGATGTCGCCCGGCGGCAGGATACCCAGCTCCTCCCGGAGCCGGCCTGAGCTCCCCCCATCATCGGCCACCGTGACCACGGCCGTGACCTGGGCGGTGTAATTTTTAATCCCCCGGAGCAGGGTGGCGAGGCCGGTCCCGCCCCCGATGGCCACCACCCGGGGGCCCCGCTTCAGGTAGCGCCGCCGGTAAAGGATGTCCAAAAGCTGGGTTCCCGAGTAATCCCCGTGGACGGCGGAGAGGAGGGAGCGATTTAGCTTATAAAGCCCGAACCCGATGAGCCCCACACCCACCCCTAAAAAGAGGACGGCCCGAATCCAGCGGGGCAGAAACTGAAGGGTGACATAGTAAACCCACTCGGGAAAGGTGTAATAATCATAGATGTCCCGGAGCACGTAGCCAAGGCCCAGGCCCACCACGGCGATGCCCAGCCCCAGGACGATAAGCCAGCGCTTTACCTCAATGCCGGGAGACAGCCACCTCAGTAGGCTCATTCCAAACGGTCCTCCAACCGCTCCTTAAGCAGCCGATTGGTGAGGGCCGGGTCAGCTTTGCCCCGGGTCGCCTTCATCACCTGTCCCACCAGGAAGGTTAGAGCCTGGGTCTTGCCCTTCCGGTAGTCGGCGACGGCCGCCGGGTTTTCGGCCACCACCCGGTCGATAATGGCCACCAGCTGGTCGGCGTCGGTTATGCGCACCAGCCCCTGCTCGGCCACCACCTGGCGGGGTAGTTTCCCGGTTCGGAAGGCCTCCTCGAAGACCTGCTTGGCCAGCCGACTGCTTAAGGTTCCCTCCTCCAGAAGCTCGATGAGCTCCACGTAATGCTCCGGCCCAAGGTCGGTTTCGGCCAGGCTGCGGCCAGTGACCTCCAGCAGGCCTCGAGTTTCATTGAGCAGCCAATTGGCCAGGGCTTTGGCCCGCTGGGGCAGGGGGACCTTAACCAGGGCCGGCCGGCCCTCCGTAAGTTTTACGGCCATCTCGAAGAAGTCGGCCAGGGCCTTCTCCTCGGTAAGGAGGCTGGCATCGTAGCGGCCCAGTCCGTACTCGGCCATGAACCGGTCTCGGCGGGCGTCTGGAAGTTCGGGAAGCTTTTCGCGGATGGACTCCACCCACTCCGGGGCCGGCGTAAGGGGCGGAAGGTCAGGTTCGGGGAAATAGCGGTAGTCGTGGGCGTATTCTTTGGTGCGCTGGGGCACCGTTATCCCCTTATCCTCCAGCCAGCCCCGGGTCTCCTGGACCACCTCCTGCCCCGCCTCCAAAAGGCTTATCTGCCGCTCGATCTCGTAGGTCAGGGCCCGGTAGACCGAGCGGAAGCTGTTCATGTTCTTGACCTCGACCTTGGTGCCGAAGCGGGCCTCCCCCACCGGCCGGACGCTCACGTTGGCGTCGCAACGCAGGCTCCCTTCCTCCATGCTGCCGGAAGAGACCCCAAGGTACTGCAGAATGGTCCGGAGCTTGATGAGAAACGCCCGGGCCTCTTCGGGGGAGCGGAGGTCGGGGGCGGTGACAATTTCCAGGAGGGGCACCCCGCTGCGGTTAACGTCCACCAGGGAGTAAGTCTCCCCCGAGGGATCAGTCCGGTGGAGAAGGCGGGCGGTGTCCTCTTCCAGGTGGACCCGGATGATCCCCACCCGTTTCGTCCGCCCGTTCACCTCGATATCGAGCCAACCGTTGCGGCAAAGGGGCAGGTCGTACTGGGAGATCTGGTAGTTTTTCATCAAGTCGGGGTACATGTAGTTTTTGCGGTCAAACTTGGAAAACCGGGCAATTTCGCAGTTGAGGGCCAAGCCGGTCATGATGGTGTACTCCACCGCCCGCCGGTTGATGACTGGCAGGACCCCCGGCATGCCCAGGCAGATGGGACATACCCGGGTGTTAGGCTCGGCCCGGGCGTAGTCCAAGGCCGGGCAGCGGCAGAACATTTTGCTGCGGGTTAGAAGCTGGGAGTGGACTTCAAGGCCGATGACCGCCTCGTACTCCATGCCGCCTTATATTATCACAGTACAGCGGCCAGCACTGCGACCTGAGCGGCGCCCCGCGGGCATACACCACGGCGCGGGGGACGAAGCCCGAGCGCCCCCCTACGTTTCCGTTAACGGCCCAAGGTTCCTCCGTCCGGTTCGGTCCCGCCGGTCACAATGTAAATAACGGCGTCCCAGGCTTGTGGGTCCCGGCTATCAGAAGGGCCACGGACGCCACGGCGGCCGCAAACAAAGCGGATTGAGTCGCCCCGGTCAGGGAAAAAGCCCACCAGCGCCAGTAAGAGCCAAACCGACCCTACCCATTGCCGGCGTTTAAGCTGAGGGAGGACCTACCCGCCGATGGGAAGCCACCACATCCGGTCCCTGGTGAGCCTGGCCGAGCTCAGCCTAGCTACCCTACTAACTGGTCTCCGCCTCGGCATCCTTGTCAGCCACCACACTGAAGCCCCGAAGCCGGAGTCCCCCCGGTTTCCGACGCGGCATTGCTCAAGGGTCTCGCCGAACGCCTCGTCGCCTCCCCCGAGCCGGAGGCCCACTTCGCTGCCCAGCTTAAGGCCGCCGGCTAGACCCGCCTTGGGAGACTGAGCCAGGGCCCCGTGGCCTGGAGCCTGTGGTCCCTCCCCGGCGACGGCAACTGGCAGGGCCTGCTCTACGTGGCCGAGGGGCCCGGCCGGACCCGGCAGACCCTGGCCGCCGGGTGCCAGCTGGCCACCCGGTAAACCTGCCCGTCTACCAGGTGCACTGCCGCCCAGTCCTCGGTGGCCAGTCCCGGGGATAGCTCACCCCAGACGCGAAAATCGGAGAAAATCATGGCGGACCAGCGGGCGGTCCGGCTCTCCGTCGAAGTGGGAACAGCAGCTTCTTCGGCCAAATCCGAGGCGTTCTAGAACGGCCGGTCGCCCAGCCCGCGAGTCGGCCACTCCCTGTTCGAACCAGCAGATAGCCCCGGCGCTGACACGTGCTAGCCCACTCTCCCAGGCTTCCCGGATAACACGGGCAGGCCCCAATTCCACCAGACGGCCAGGAGGCCTTTGGTATTACCCCCGCCGACGAAGACGACATCCTGGGGCGCAGAACATAGTCTTGAAGGTTGGGGGTGCACTGGAAAAGAGCAAATGGGACGGCCGGCAATCGAGGCGACAGAAGGTCGCGTAAAACCACACCAGGTAAGCGTCGGAGTCGCCGCTGGCGGTGCTGATGAACCCGGCGACCGGGGTACCAGACGGCTTCAGCGCAGGGCCTCGATAAGTTCCGTCACGTCCCGCCTAAAAAGGTCGGCCTCGGCCAGGGGAATCTCCCCCAAAATCCCCTTTTCCCGAAGCCTGTCCTCAAAAGTGGGAAGCTTTACCTGGTAAAAGACGCCGATGGGGATCCTTTCACCCCACTCGTAAGATTTGGTGATGGCCGCAAGCTGCTTGGCCCGAACCTCCTCCGGGTCCTCGGGGTTGGCCACCACCGGGTCGAAGCCCGCCTCCTCAAGCTTGTAAAGTCGGGGCCTTTTCTCCGGCCGGTCCAGCCCCAAGTACCACTCCTTCGTGTGGATGTCGTTATAAGTCGGACAGGTCTGCAAAACGTCGATGAAGGCGCTGCCCCGGTGGGCTATCCCCCGGGCAATCAGCTCTGAGAGGTGCTTTACATCCAGGGCAAACCCCCGGGCCACAAAGGTATAACCCGCCCCGATGGCCAACACAATGGGATTGAGTCCCTGCTGGATGTTCGCTTCCGGCATCGATTTGGTCTTCGCCCCTTGGGGCAAGGTCGGGGCCGCCTGGCCCTTGGTAAGGCCGTAAACCTCGTTGTTAAACACGATGTACGTAAAGTCGATGTTGCGCCGCCCGGCGTTGATGAAATAGCCGGCCCCGATCCCGTAGCCGTCGCCGTCGCCCCCAACGGCTATCACCGTAAGGCCGTGGTTAGCAAGCTTTAAGCCCGCAGCAAAGGGCAGAACCCGCCCGTGCAGGGTGTGAAACCCGTAGGCCCTAAGATAATGCGGCGTCTTGCCCGAACAGCCTATCCCCGAGCAGACCGCAACCCGATGGGGTGGTATCTGAAGCTTGTAAAGGGCCTGTTGAATGGCCGCCAAAATCCCAAAATCCCCACAACCAGGACACCAATCACTGTCAATATCCGCCCGGTAGTCTTTAACCTCGTAAACCTTAAGCTTTGTCGCCATCGCTTACCTCAACCTTGAAGGTGGGATGCCAAAACCGTCCCTTCGGCCACCATCGCCTTTAAAAGCCCCTCCTTGAGCTCCTCCTGAGTGAAAGGCCGTCCGTCCCACTTTAAAACCCTCCGGGTTATGCTTATCCCCGTCTGCTCGCAGATTAAGGCCCCCAGCTGCCCGGTGTAGTTTTCCTCGACCAAGATCAGATTCTTGGCCCGGCTTAAGAGCCCTTTAAGCTCTTCGGCCGGGAACGGCCGCATAAGCCTTACCTGCACGAAGTTAACCTTATGGCCTTCGGCCCTAAGCTCTTCTAAGGCATCTAAAATCGCCCCCTTGGTTGAACCCCAGCCTATCACCGTAAAATCGGCATCCGCAGGCCCGTAGACTTTAAACTTGGCCTGAGGGGGAATCTCCCGGGCGGCCACATCAAGCTTTTTCATCCGCTTAGCCACCATCTTCAGCCGGTTCTCGGCCCCCTCGGTGATATGCCCCCTGGGGTCGTGCTCATCGGAGGTGGTCCAAAAGATCCCACCTTCCGTCCCCGGGACGGTCCGCGGGCTTATCCCCGTCTCGGTAAAGGCGTAACGAAAATAATCCCCTTCAGAAGTCCCCTCAGGCTGGTAAAACAACCCACGGTCGACGGGCGGCAAGGCTTCAAGCCCAAGGCTTTCGGCCGTAACATAGGCCCCGGCCAGGTGCCGGTCTAAAAGCACAATCACGGGAAGCTGGTAGCGTTCCGCCCAGTTGAAGGCCATGTATGAGTCAAAGACCACCTCTTCGATGTCCCCAGGGGCAACCACCAGGTGGGAAAACTCCCCGTGGGCCGGTTGCAGCGCGAAGCGCAGGTCGGCCTGCTCCTGCCGGGTGGGTAGCCCCGTGGAGGGCCCGCCCCGCTGCCACAAAAAGACCACCGGGCCTGGGGCCTCCGTCATTGAGGCAAAGCCGATCCCTTCCGCCATCAAGGTAAAGCCTGGGCCCGAGGTGGACGTGGCCGCCCGGACCCCGGCGTGGGCGGCCCCAACGGCCATGTTTATGGCCGCAACCTCGTCCTCGGCCTGCACAACTACAAAGCCATATTTTCGCTGCTGGGCCTCCAGGTAGACGTTTTCATCGGTGGCCGGGCTTATCGGATAGTAACTTTGAAAGCCCAAGCCCGCCTTTATCTTGGCAATGGCCGCCGCCTGAACCCCCCGGACCAGCAGGGGCCGCCTTTCCGGGCGCCGATTAAGCCCGGAAAGCCTATACCCAAAGTCATCCGCAAAGTGGGTCTTAATGTATTCATAAGCTAGCTCGGCGGCCCGCAGGTTTATCCCGGCGGCCTCGGCCCGCCGGCCCTTAAAGCCCTCTAAGATGGCCTCCTTAAGGGCCGAAAGCTCAAAGCCCAAAACCGCAGCCGAGGCCGAAAGGGCAATTACGTTCTGGACCACCCGAAAGCGATGGCGCTCGGCCTGGCGGCCGAACTCCATCAAGGCCAGCTCTAAAAGCTCGGCGTAAGGTATCGGGTAAAGCTTTAGGTCATCCCGGCCCGGATTAAGGCCGATGCGGGCATCGAAAACGACGGCCCCACCGGGGACGACTTCATGAAGGTGACCCCGGTGGGCGGGAAACTCGTGGTGGGTATCGCCCAAAAGGGTCTCTTCGTCAAGGCTTACCAGGACGTGGACCCGGCCGAGGGGGCTGCGCCGGTCGGCGTCACTGATGCGGACCCGGTAGTAGCTGTGCTTGCCCATGATGTTGGAGTGATACTCGATGGCAGCATAGACCCGGTATCCGGCCCGAACCAGCGCCTTGGCAAAGGTCTCGGCTGCCACGTTTATGCCGCTGCCCTGCGGCCCACCGATCACCCAGTTGATGTCCCGCTCCGTCGAAGTCATGGCTTCTCCCAGGTTGCCTGCATAAACGGAGGCTTACCCCTTTTGATCTTCGGCCCTTTGCCCGGGCTCCGTCAAGGGCTGCTTAGTCGGCCGCTTTCTCCTCCCGGGCCGGTGCGGCCGCCGGCTCAGGGATGACCGCCGGGGCCGCCTTCGGGACCACCGCCCAGAACTGACTGACCGATTCCGGCCAGGTGGCGAGGATTTCGGCCGCCTTCGGGCTTCCGGTATACCGGAGGTGGGTCTCGATGAGCTCCCTGAGCTCGTTGATTTCAGGTTCTTCCAGCCGCCGAATGGTTACCATGTCCGGGTTGTATCTAGCGGGGAAAGTCTGGGCGGGGTCGAAAACGTAGGCCCGACCGTGGCTCATTCCGGCCCCGAAGTTGCGGCCGGTGGGTCCCAGGACGACTACCAGTCCCTGGGTCATGTATTCGCAGCAGTGGTCGCCGGTCCCCTCCACCACCGCCACCGCCCCCGAGTTTCTGACGGCGAACCTCTCCCCGGCCCGTCCGGCCACGAAGAGCCGGCCGCCGGTGGCTCCGTAAAGGACGGTATTGCCCACGATGACGTTCTCGTCTGGCCGGAACTGGGCCCTCCGCGGCGGGTAGATAATGACCTCACCGCCGCTCATCCCCTTGCCCACGTAGTCGTTGGCCTCCCCCTCAAGGATGAGGCGCAGGCCGTTGGCGCAGAAGGCCCCGAAGCTCTGGCCGGCCGAGCCTTTAAGCCGCAGTTCGATGGTGCCGGGCGGCAGGCCCTCCGGCCCGTGGTGCCGGACGATTTCCCCCGCAATCCGGGCCCCGATGGCCAGGTCGGAGTTACGGACGGCGGCTTCATAGCAGACCGGCCGGCCAGCCCGGATGTACGACTCCAGCTCTGGCAAGACCCGGTCGTCAAAGCGGGGGTGGGGCGGGTCGTTCCGGTCCTGGGCCTGGCGTCGGGGCAACGTCCGGGAGGGGTCGGGGTCCTTCAGAATAGCCGAAAGGTCTAGGCGGGCGGCCCGGGACCCGGCTGGCAGGTCCGACCGGGGCTGCAGCAGGTCGACCCGGCCGATGATCTCGTCCAGCCGCCGGTAGCCCATGGCGGCCAAAATCTGGCGAATTTCCTGCGCAATGAACGTAAAGAAATTGATCACGTGCTCCGGCCGACCCTTGAAACGGGTGCGGATAAGCTCCTCCCGCTGGGTGGCGATGCCGGCCGGGCAGGTGTTCAAGTGGCACTGCCGGGCCATGTCGCAGCCGATGGCCAGCAGGGCGGCTGTTCCGAAGCCGTACTCGTCGGCCCCCAGTAGGGCGGCGATAACCACGTCCCGGCCGGTCTTGAGGCCCCCGTCGGTTCGGAGCCGGACCCTCCCCCGCAGGCCGTTGAGCATCAGGACCTGCTGGGTCTCGGCCAGGCCAAGCTCCCACGGGCAGCCGGCGTTCTTAATGGAGGAGAGGGGCGAGGCGCCGGTTCCGCCGTCCATCCCGCTTATCTGAATGTAATCGGCGTAGGCCTTGGCCACCCCGGCGGCGATGGTGCCCACCCCGCTTTCGGCCACCAGTTTGACCCCAACCCTGGCCTGGGGGTTCACCGTCTTCAGGTCGTAAATGAGCTGGGCCAGGTCCTCAATGCTGTAAATGTCGTGGTGGGGCGGCGGGGAGATAAGCTGGATGCCCGGGATGGTGTGCCGGACCCGGGCAATGAACTCGGAAACTTTGATTGCGGGCAGCTGCCCGCCCTCCCCGGGTTTGGAGCCCTGGGCGATTTTAATCTCAAGCTCGTCAGCCATTATAAGATACTCGGTGGTGACCCCGAACCGCCCCGAGGCCACCTGCTTGATCCGGTTGTTGGCCCAGTCCCCGGAGGGCAGGGGGCGGTACCAAGTCCGGTCCTCGCCCCCCTCGCCGGTGTTCGTCCGGGCGCCCATCCGGTTCATCGCCACCGCCAGGGTCTCCTGGGCCGCCCGGGAAAGGGCCCCCAACGACATGGCCGAGACCACGAACCGGCGGCGGATCTCCTCCACCGGTTCCACCTCTTCAACTGGGATGGGGGAACGGTCGGAGACGATCTCCATCAGGTCCCGCAGCGACCGGAGCTGGCCGGCCCGAACCAACTCCAGGTAGCGCAGGTAGTCCTGGTAATCCCCCGACTCGACGGCCCGGTGGACCGCCCGCACCACCTCGGGATTGAAACCGTGGTACTCGCCGTCCCGGCGGTGGCGAATGTACCCGATGTCGGGGAGTCGGTCCCGCTGGAGCTGGCCCCCGAAGGCCACCCGGTGCCAGTAAAGGATGTCCTCGGTCAGCTCCCGTAGGCCCACGCCCCCGAGGCGGGCCGGGGTATCCGGAAAGTATTTTTCCACCAGCCCATGGTCCAGGCCCAGCACCTCGAAGACCTGGGCGCCCCGGTAGGAGCGCAGGGCGGAGATTCCCATCTTGGACATGATCTTAAGGAGGCCCTTTTCTAAGGCGACCTTGGCGTTCTTTACCGCCTGCTCGGGGGTCATCCCGGCCAGGTCCCGCTCGGTGGTCACCTGGGTTCGGGCCGTCTCAAAGAGAAGGTAAGGACAGATGGCCGCGGCCCCGTAGCCCACCAACAGGGCCGCCTGGTGAATATCCCAGACGGAGCCGGTCTCCAACACCAGGTCCGTCCGCATCCGCTTGCCCCGCCGGATCAGGTGATGGTGCACCGCCGAGACGGCCAGTAGCATCGGGATTGGGGCCTGGTCTGGGCCGACCCCCCGGTCGGAAAGGACCAGAAGCTCCGCCCCAGCGTCCACGGCCGCCTCGGCCCGCGCGCACAGCCCATCTACCGCGGCCTCCAGGCCGTCGGGGGCGGCGGCCGGGAAGAGGCAGGGCAGAACCTCCGTCCGGAAAGGCGAACGGGCGAGCAGCTCCGCCAGCTCGGCCTCGGTAAGGATCGGGCTGGGCAGGTGGATGAGGCGGGCATGCTCGGGCGACTCCTCCAGGAGGCTCGGCCGCGGGCCCAGGTAGACGTCCAGCGACATCACCAGGCCCTCCCGGAGCGGGTCGATGGGAGGGTTTGTAACCTGGGCGAACCGCTGCTTGAAATAGAACGAGAGCGGCCGGCGGAAGGTCGACAGGGCCGCCAGGGGCGTATCATCCCCCATCGACCAGACCAGGTCCTGGGCTTGGGCGACCAAGGATTTGGCCACCATTTTAACGTCCTCGTTGGTCCAGCCGTGGGCGCACTGAAGCCTGGCCAGCTCGGCCGGGTCGGTTGCGGCCGTCCCAGTGACCCCGTTGGGAACGAAATAAAACCGTCGCTCCGCAAGCCAGCGCCCGTAAGGCCGGCCCTCGGCCACCTCGGCCAGAACTTCAGGCTTTCTCAGAAGACGGCCGGCGGCCAGGTCCACGGCGATGATGTCCCCCGGTCCCAGCCGGCCCCGGTACTCGACCCGGGCCGGGTCCACCTCAATGACCCCCACTTCCGAGGCGGCCACCACCAGCCCATCCTTAAGGACCTGGTACCGCAGGGGCCGCAGGCCGTTGCGGTCCAGGATGGCCCCCACGTAGCG
Source organism: Chloroflexota bacterium (assembly GCA_040289115.1). Classification (GTDB taxonomy): domain Bacteria; phylum Chloroflexota; class Dehalococcoidia; order JAUQQI01; family JAUQQI01; genus JAUQQI01. The sequence continues at coordinate 25,439 of PSKS01000013.1, read as the reverse complement.
ACCGTCGGCGAAGGCGATAGCCGCCGGCCCGTCCCAAGGCTCCATCAGGCCGGCGTGGAAATCGTAAAAGGCCCGCCATTCCGGGTCCAGGTCCGTGCGCCCCTCCCAGGCTTCGGGAATAAGCATGAGCATGGCCTGGAGGATGCTCCGGCCCGAAAGCACCAGAAGCTCCAGGGTGTTGTCCAGCATGGCCGAGTCGCTGCCGCCGGGAACGATCACCGGCTTGATGGAGCCCAGGGCCTCCCCCCAGACTGGGGAGGCCAGCTCCGGCTCCCGGGCCTTCATCCAGTTGACGTTGCCGGTGAGGGTGTTAATTTCGCCGTTGTGGGCCAGGAGCCGGAAGGGCTGGGCCAGGGGCCACGTGGGGAAGGTGTTGGTGCTGTAGCGCTGGTGGAATATGGCGAAATCCGAGACGAAATCCGGGTCGGAAAGGTCGGGGTAAAAGCCCGCCAGCTGTTTGGCCACCAGCAGGCCCTTGTAAACGATGGTCCGATGGGAGCAGGAGGGAATGTAGACGCTGAGGCCCTCGGCTTTGAAGGCCGCTTCCGCCTCCTTGCGGGCCAGGTAAAGCCGCCGTTCGTACTCAAGGCCGGCCAGTGGGCTAGCCGGCAGAATCAGGGCCTGCTCGATGCGGGGACAGGTCGCCCGGGCCTTATCCCCCAGAACCTCTAGGTTCACGGGTACAGGCCGCCAGGCCGTCACCTCAAGGCCCCGGGCAGCAAAGGCCCGCTCGAAGGTCTCTCGCGCCGCCCTGGCCTGGTCCGGGTCGGCCGGTAGAAAGGTCATGGCAACCCCTAATCGGTCGGGGGACGAACAATTAACCCCTAGCTTGCGCGCCTCCCGGACGAAAAAGGCCCGCGGTAGCCTGGCCAGGATGCCGGCGCCGTCGCCTGTCTTAGCGTCGGCATCCATCGCCCCCCGGTGGCTCAGGTTCACCACCGCCTGGATGGCTAGTCGGACGACCTCCGGGGTTTGGCGTCCGTCCAGCCGGGCAATGAACCCGACCCCACACGAATCTTGTTCAAATCGCGGGTCATAAAGGCCGTGGCTTCCGGGTGCTTCCATCGGGCCTTAAGCCTCCTTCGGGAACGTCTCGATTAAACGGGTTCACGTTAGGGTCTGCCCGACGGTGGGAAGCGGCAATCTTTGGGTGGGGCGGTCACTGCCCGGGGAAATGGAACGGCACCCTGAGCGCCCGGTGCTGAGGTTTCGTCCGGCCTGCGCTGGCCAGGGTGCGACTCTGCGTTAGAATAAAACGGCCGGCTTCGGCCTGTTTTTAATATACGATAACCCGAAGGAGCTGTCAACCGCGTGCGGCCGAACGGCCGGCTAGCGGTCCCCGGTGGAGACGGGGGTCGCCCGGTCGATCATCCGCTCGATGGCCCCGAAAAACTCAGCCGGGGCGGTGCGGACCGGGTCAGGGAAGTGGCAGGCCAGGACCAGGTGGGGGGCGGTCCGGCGCAGGGCCAGCCGCCAGATCCGGCGGGTGTAGGGGGCGATAGCCGCGACGAGCTGCTCGGGGGCACTCCCCACCTCTTCCGGCGAGGCCACCGTAAGCCCAAGGTCCGGCAACTTCCGCACCACCCAGCCGTCCGCCCGGATCCGGCGCCTCGTCTCGGCCGGGACGTTGGCCATCCGGTCGAAAATCTCCAGCTCGTACCGGGGCGGATTCCGCAGGTCACCCCGCAGGACGAAGAGGTCCCGGCGGTTGAAAAAGAACCTGGCAAAAAGGCCCCAAAAGGCCATGTCCCGGGGCTCCAGCAAAACTGTAATCTGAAACCGCCGGTAGGGCCGCTTGGCCGGGTCGATGCGGAACCAGAAGTTCGAGGTGCCGAACCAGTTGGTCTGGGCCCGCTCCCCGTAGGCCCAGGTCCCCTCCCGCAGCCACTTAAGCAGGTTCCACCCGACCCGCCGGTTGGCCCGCGTCCCGACGATGTACCAGAGGCCGGTTGCCCCAACCAGAAAGGCCAGTAATGCCAATCCTGCGTCAACCTCGCCGATTCCACCCATGATAAGCTATCCCCACAGGACCCGCTCGCCCTGAATAACCTCCACCGCTTCAGTGTCGACCAGGCGCCCCTTAAAGGTCCAGATTTCCGCCGATGGTTCCTCGTTAACCCCAGCCCACGAATCGAGAATGTGACTGAAAATAGTCGGAATCAGCGCCTGCCGCCAAGTGTCTACCTTGGGGTCGCCCGGCAGCTCGTAGGCAGGGGCTTCCCATTCGAACGAGTCTTCGAGCAACTGAACAACAAGCCGTTCGCCGGGCCTGGCTAGGACTACCAGTCGGCCCACCGGGTCAGTGCTTCGGCGGTGGAATACCAGGTAAGCCTCGGCGTGCTCCGCCCGGAAGTACCGGACGAAGTTAAAGTCGAGGCCGGCCCCCATTAGCAGGTCGAATTTCCGCTGCCAGTCATCGGCGCAGTACATCGGCTCCGTCTTGGGGAACGCTGCCCGCCGCTTCTTGCAAACAGCGCATTGGGGATGTTGCCCCTTAGCCAAAGGCCCGCCTCCATCCAAAGAAGCTTCACGCCAGATTATACCGCCGGTGACAAACCGAACCGGGCCGCCTCAGGCATAGTGCCGCCGAACCTCCGAAGCGTAAGCCAGGCCCACCCGGTGGGCATTTTCCCCAAGCCACCGGCTGAAGGTTACCTCCCCCGTCGCCGGTCCGGAGGCAACCAGCAGATTTGCCATCAGCCCGGAAAGTTCGTCCCGGGTGAGCACCACGTCCCCCACCAGCCGGCCAATGAGCCCCGCCGCCAGAAGGGCAACACCCGGCGGGACGTGGACCAGCCGGGCCCGACCTCCCACCTTTTCGGCAATCAGCCTAACCAACCCTTTAAAGGTGTAGACCTCTGGGCCGGCCGCCTACACGATGAGGTCATCTTCCCGTCGCCCCAACTCGACGGCGAGGCGGGCCACGTCGTCCACGAACACGGGCTGGAGGCAGTAGTTGCCATCGCCCGGTATACCGAAGACGGGAAAGCGCCGAAGCATCCAGGCAATGTTGTTAAAAAAGATGTCTTCCGGCCCGAAGATTACCGTTGGTCGCACGATGGCGTAGGCGAGGCCCGAGGTTATCAGGGCCTCCTCCACCAGGGCCTTGCCCCGGAAATAGGGGAGGGGCGAATCGGGGGAGGGGTTGACGATGCTGATGTGGACTACCCGCCGCACCCCGGCCGCCCGGGCGGCGGCGAACAGCCGGCGGCTGTTGGCCACGGCGTCGTTGAAGGTCACACCCCGGTATGGAAACCGCACCCAGTAGGTGTTATAGAGGGTTTCGGCCCCCGAAAGGCTTTTGACCAGGCCGGCCTGGTCGGCGAAATTGAGGGGGGCAACCTCCACGGCCGCCCCGAAGGGATTGGGCCGGTCGGGGTGGCCCGTCAGGGTCCTTACCCTCCGGCCCAGCCTAAGGAGCCGGGCCGTGATGTACCTGCCGGTAAAACCGAATGCCCCGGTTACAACATCTAGCCCACCCATTCGGCCGGGCGGCCGGTAGGGCGGGCTGACTTACCGGTCGAAGAGCTCAGCACAGGCCCGCTCCAGCATGTCGACGCCCCGGATTTCCGTCTCGAAGAGGGGCAACACTCCCCGCACCATGCCGTTAAACTTTTCGGCGATCACCTTGAGGTACTCTTCCTGCATCCGAACGCGATTCAGGACAAACTCCGGCGGGTCGGCCCCCAGGGCGTCTTTATCGACCAGCATATTCACGACAACCCCGCCCACCGGGATGCCAAAGTCATGGAACCAGTTGATAAAGCGGGTGATGACGGCGATGGGTAGGGCCTCGGCCAGGGTGACGAAGAAGAAGGCCGTCCGGTCCGGGTCGGTAAGAAGCTTGCGGGCCTGGGCCATCCGGTCCCGGAACTGGAGCAGGTAGTCGAGGAGGGGGTCGGGCTCCTCCTTCCGAGAGAAGGAGAGCATCTGGCGCAAGCTCCGGGCCTCCTCCCGGGATTTGAGCATCTTGTTAACCCAGAGGGAGTAGATTTTTGACATCCCCAGCAATCGGCGGGCGTTAGCCGTCGGGGCCGTGTCGAAGACGTAGACGTCATATTGGCCCGCCAGCATCAGGTCAACCATGTTCTCGAACATGGCCGACTCTTCAAAGGCCGGATTCATCGTCGCCGACTCGACGAATTCGTCGGCCTTGGTTTGGATGTCGGCGAACTTCAAAAACCACCGGATCTTGTCCCGGATCTCGTTTTTGAGCCGCTCGATGGTGTCTTTAGTGTCGATCTCGTAGGCCCAGAGGTTAGGCGCCCCGGCCACCGGGGTGTGTCGGCCGAAGACGTCCTGGTCGAGGAGACCCGAAAGACTATGGACCGGGTTGGTGGATGCCAGAAGGGTCCGTCGGCCCTGCTTGGCCCACCAGAGGGCGGTTACGCCGGCCAGGACCGTCTTGCCCACACCCCCCTTGCCCCCAAAGAAGATGTATTTAAGGCCCGGGTGCCCCTCGAAATACTCCCGGACCGACTGGGTGATTTCCAGGTTGAAGCGCCGGGTGGCTACCATCGGTCAGGCTCCTCCTTGGGCGGCACCATCCTCAAACATTATCTTGGCCATCCGCTCGATCATCGGCAGGCCGGTCACATCCCGCTCCAGCTCCGGGACATAAGCCAGGACCTGGTTGCCGAAAGTCGAACGGATCTCGGCCAGGTACTTTTCCTGCATCCGAATTCGGTTCCGTAAGTACTCGGGAATATTTTCCCCAAGCAGCTCCCGGGGGATCACTCGGTTGACCACGTACCCGGCGATGGGGACGTCGAAGCGGGCAAAAAGTTCGGCGGCCTTGCGGGTGTCGATGATGACCATCTCCTCCGGGACCAGCACGAAGAAGAAAGCCGTCTTCCGCCGGTCGGTGAGGATCGACGAGGAGGTACTGATCCGCTGCCGAATGTACTGCAGTTCGGCCAGGATTTTGTCCTCCTCGAGCATGCTGCTCCGGCGCAGGACCCGCACCACTTCCTCGTACTCCCGCATCTCCTCCCGAAGCTTGGTGATCTTCTGGATCCACTCGTCGTAGACCTTGGCCATTGAGAGGTAGTAGAGGGCATGGCCCAGGGGCACCAGGTCGTAAATATAGTAATCATAGCCCCCCTGGACGACGATATCTACCACGGCGTCGAAGATGGCGCTCTCTTCCATGGCCGGTTCGGCCGAGGCCGCCTGGATGTAGTTTTCGATCTCGTCGGGGACCTTGTCGAAGCCGTACATCTCGAGGATTTTGCGCCGGATCTCGTCCTGGTACTCCCGGACCCGCTGGTCGGCATCGATCTCCTGGGCCCACAGGTTTTCGACGATCTTTACCGGCCCCTTGCCGAAAAGGTCCTGCTGGAAGATATCTGACAGGCTGGCCTGGGGGTCGACGGAGAAGACCAGGACTTTATGGCCGTGCTGGGCAAGCCAAAAAGCGGTGGCCGCCGAGAAGGTGGTCTTCCCCAGGCCCCCCTTGCCCCCAAACATGATGTAACGACGCTCGGGGTGTTCCTCGATGGCCTTTCGCAGGGACATGGCAGCTCCTTAAAAGAGGGCGTCGCTTAGGTCTTTTTCCCGCAGCATCCGCCGCTTCCAGGTGGCAATCTGGGGCACGACGTAGGGCAAGATCCGCAGCGAATAGTACGGGGGCAGGATGGGCACCCCCAGCAGGTCACCCATGGTGATCAGGATAAAGAGGTGCTCCATCGAGGCCCGCGTCCGGATGGCCGCCCGGGTCATGTCGTGGGCCGCCATCCCGTAGACCAGCTCCTTGAAGGCCTCCCAAAGCCCCCGCAGGCCGCCGGGACGCTGGGGCTCCGTCTGGGTGGTGGGTACGGGCTGATGATGGGTCATGGCATCCCTCCGGTCACATCTCGATCAAGTGAAACTCTTCGAGCTCGGTGATGTCCCGCTCCCGCAGGACCCGCCGCTTCCAGCGCTCGATCACCGGCACCACGTACGGTAAAAGCCGCAAAGAATAATACGAAGGCAGAATCGGCAGGCCGATCATGTCCCCGAAAACGATGAGGAGAAAGAGGGTTTCCAGGTCTGCCCGCATCCGGGCGGCCTCGTGCTCGAACTCATAGGCAGTCATCCCGTATAAAAACTCCTTGACCGCCTGCCAGAAGCGCTGGACCCGGTCGGTTCTAAGTTGGATGACCACGGCCGCCTCCAGATTATTATATCCGGTCTATTCGCCTTGAGGAAAATGGACCCCCTCCAGGTTGCAAACGTGGGGGCGGGGCCGGAATGGGCCCCGCCCCACCGCTTGCGGTCGTGGTCCCGGCCCCCCTTTAGTCCGCCGCCGGCGCCGGACCGGGCTGCATCGGCCGGGCGGCGTACCGCCGGTAGGCCGCAAAGCTGTCAATGGCGATCAGGATAGCCGCCACCTCCAGCAGCGCGCCGATAGCGATCATGACCACCGCCCCGGCCACCATGCCGAACTGCCCGGCCCCCGACGCCGGGATGACCACGCTGCTTACCAGGTTGTAGATGTTGACCAGGATGGCGGCCATGGTGGTCACCAGCATGAACACCCCGGGCAGCCCGGCGTAGAGCGGGCTGCGACCACTGGAGACCAGCCAGACGGTGACCACCAGCAGGGCCAGGGCCGCCATGAGTTGGTTGGCCGCGCCGAACATCTGCCACAGGTAGAGATAGACACCGGTCAGGACCAGGAAAGCCGCGGCCGCCACGGAGATTAGGGTTGCGGCGTGGATGTTCTGGAAGAGGGGCCAGCGGTCACCCAAAAGCTCGGCCAGGGCTACCCGCATCACCCGGAACCCGAGTTGAAGTACGGTGATGACGATGAGGACGAAGGCCGCAAAGCCGAGGGCCGTACCATACTCCACCGGGATACCAAAAATGCTAAGGAAGCGGCCGATGCCGCCGGCGAAGGCCGCCGCCCCAGCCCCCTGGCCTGCAGTGGTCACCGCCAGCAGGGAGAGGATGCCCAACATGTTCTCCCCGAAGAGCATCGCCCCCCCGCCCACCGGCAGGACATCGGTCTCATTTTCAATCTGCCGAGCCGTGCCCACCGATCCGAAGAGGGCATGCCACCCGGAGATGGCCCCGCAGGCGATGGTAATAAAAAGCATGGGCCAGAGTGGCTGGATTCCCCGGGCCGTCCCGCTCTGCACCACCGGCGCAAATTCCTTGAAGGCTGGCAGTTTAAAGCTGGAGATCTCGGGGGCGACGAAGAAGGCTAGGGCCGCCCCCAGGCCGCCCAGCACCATCGTGAACGCGGTGATCCAGAAGCCAATGTAGTTAATGGGCTGGGCCCAGCGCCAGATTGGCAGGACCGACCCCAGGTAGCAGAACAAGAAGGTAAAGGCCATCCAGAGGATGAAGCTGGGCAGGACTTTGCGGACGACCCCAAGCTGACCCGTCTGCGGGTTGATGGCCCACGGGTCCAGGTAGCTGACGATGGGCTGGCCGCCGGTGATGGCGTTGACGCCATCGTTTAAGGCCTTCACGGAGCCCCGGACCACCTCGGTGGGGCCCAGCAGGATGGCCACCAGCGTCACCAGGACGATCACAGCGCTGGTTACCAGCAGGTCAACCCGCCACCGGTAGAGCATCTGGCCCCCGAGTAGGCCCATCAGCATCAGGGCCAGGATGCCGAAGGGGGCCTGCGTCTGGGAATTGAGCACGTCAGAGACGAGCCAGCCGAAGACGCCGGCCACCAATAGCAGGTAGAAAAAGATAAAGACCAGCAGGACCAGCCGAGTGCGGGGGGCAATCAGCCGGTGGGCAATGGCACTCAGGGTGTTGCCGTCGTTGCGAACGGACACCATAATGCCACTGTAGTCGGAAGCCCAGCCGATGAAGCTTACCCCCAGCATCAGCCAGAGCAGGGACGGGAGCCAGCCCCAGAGGGGGGCGGCGGTGATGGGGCCGACAATGGGCCCAGCCGCGGCGATGGACTTGAAATGGTAACCCCAGAGGATGTTCCGGCTGGTGGGCATGAAGTCGACACCGTCCATGTAGAGCCTGGCCGGGGTTGCCCGCCGGGGATCGGACTGGATTACCTCCCGGTCAACCCGCTTGGCATATAACGTGTAGGCCGCAATAGTAACCAGCCCCCCTAGAATGAGGGCAAAGAGCGCGTGCATTTCAGGGCACCTCCTCTGAAAGGTTCGGCAGCTTTACGCCAACCCAAACCCCTTAAGAACCTTCAGGCGCGGCTCTCACCCCCTTAAAAGCGGCTCGGGGCGCCCCTAACCCGGCACCCCGGCAAGCCTGCGGTCCAGGGCCGCCTCCACCTCCTCCCACCGTAACCCGATGACCTTCTCCCGGCCATCAATTACAAAGACCGGCAGCCGACGGGCCCCGTACTTAAGGGCCTTCCACATTCCCTCCAGCGAGGCAGCGTCGACAACCTTGACCACGACCCGGCCGCAGTATTTGTTGACCAGCCGCTGAATCCCGTCAACAAGCTCCCGGTACTCTGCCTGCAGGTCCTCAGGTAGGGAACTGTCCAGCTGTTCCCGGTGAACGGACTGCCCGAGGCCCACGCCATGCCAGACAAACTCGCAGTGGAGGCAATGATAATAGGCGGTGGGGGCGTGGGCCAGCACCTCGACGGTGACGGGCTTCATCTTTGCACCTCCTGCCAGCCTCACTTGATTATATTCCCAGGTTATTTCTTTGTCAACAATGGGTTACCGCCCAGGCCCGCAAACTTGACGACTTTGACATAAACGCTTTGTTTTTATGTCAAGTGTAGTTTCATCCGGAAGGATGCCCCTCGGTGTTTTTAAGTCAAGGTCTCGGCTGCCGGCCCGGCCGGTGAAATCGGCTGTGCCGGCCGGGCCGCTGTCTCAAATGTTTCTGAACTTACACACAACCCATTTTTTGTCGGAGGCCCCGCAAGCTGGCCGTGGTGACCCCTTAGAAGTATGGTTAAGGCCGGCCGGAAAGTGTTAAACTTAACCCCGGTGTTAACTATGCCGAACGGAGCCAAACCATGCCCGCGGTAGTCGTCGTCGGGGGTCAGTGGGGCGACGAGGGCAAGGGCCGAATTGTGGACCTGCTCTCCCGAGACGCGGCTGTTGTTGCCAGGTTCAACGGCGGGGACAACGCCGGCCACACCATCGTTAACGAGCTGGGGGAGTTTGCCCTCCACCTGGTGCCTGCTGGCATCTTTTATCCCCAGACCCAGTGCGTCATCGGCAACGGAGTGGTCGTTAACCCCAAGGTTTTGCTCGCCGAGCTGGACCTGCTGGCCTCCCGGGGCGTGGACATCTCCCGGGTGGCGGTGAGCGACCGGGCCCACGTGGTCATGCCTTACCACCTGGAGCTGGAACGGTTGGAGGAAGAGGCCCAGGGAAAGGCCGCCATTGGCACCACCCGCCGGGGCATTGGGCCGTGCTACGCCGATAAGGCCGCCCGGCTGGGCATCCGAATGGGGGACCTGGCAGAACCCGAGGCCTTTACCAGCCGGCTCAGGTTTGTCGTGGAATACAAAAACAAGATTCTTGAGCGGGTGTACGGCGCTAAGCCCTTTGACTGGCGGCAGATTGCCGACGAGTACCTGCGTTACGGCGAACGGCTAAAGCCCTTCATCCGGGACACCAGCCTGATCGTTTTACGGGCCCTGGAGCAGGATGGTCTGGTCCTCCTGGAGGGGGCCCAGGGAACCCTCCTGGACCTCGACTACGGCACCTACCCCTACGTGACCTCGTCTTCCACCGGCGCCGGGGGGGCCTGCCTCGGGGTGGGTATCGGCCCCACCCA
>PSKS01000013.1:0-15571 GCA_040289115.1 Chloroflexota bacterium | reverse complement strand
GGCTGGTTCGACGCCGTCCTCGCCCGCTTCAGCGCCCGGGTCAATGACCTAACCAGCATCGCCATCACCCGCCTCGACATTCTGGACGCCTTCGACCGCATCAAGGTCTGCGTGGCCTACCAGACCGACGGGGTGGTGTCGGAGGAGTTTCCCACCAGCGTCGCCCGTCTGGCCGCCGTTCGGCCCGTCTATGAGGAGCTTCCCGGCTGGCTGACCGATACCAGCCGAGTCCGCCGCTTCGAAGACCTGCCGCCCAACGCCCAGCGCTACGTCCGCCGGCTCGAGGAGCTGGTGGGCCGGCCGGTAAGCCTGGTGAGCGTGGGCCCGGAGCGCAATCAGGTAATTCCCCTCCGGCCCATCCCCTAAGAGCGGTCGACCCCCCGCGGCTCTAGCAGGATTACCTGGGGCTCTTCCGTAAGCTCCCGCCGGGTGATGTTGAGGCGGGGTCGGGGTTGGATGGCCTCCTGCCCCACCTCGTGCAAAAAGCGGTCCACCGGCTCCAGGGTCGTCTTTAGGCCGGGGATCCGGTAGTGCATCGGGATGATGATGCTCGGCTCCAGCAGGCTTATCACTTCGGCCGCCTCGGCCGGCCCGATGGTGGAGTGGTTGCCCACCGGGATAAGCAGGATGTCGACCTTGGGCAGGGCCTCCACTTGGTTCGGGGTAAGCACGTGGCCCAGGTCGCCCAGGTGGCAGAGGGTCAGCTCCTCGGCCTCGATAACGAAGACGGTATTCGGGCCGAGCCGCTTTCCACCCTCGTTGTCGTGGAAGGTGCGGATGCCGGTTATAAACACCCCCTGGATCTCGTACTCGCCGGGCCCGTCCACCACCTTGGCCCCAGGCGCGGCCTCCACGTTGCCGTGCCCCGGGTGGTAGTGGCTTACGGTGACAATATCGGCCGTCTGCCGGGGCAGCGAAAGGCCGACCCGGCGGTCATAAGGGTCGGTAATAATGGTGGCCTCCCGGGCCCGAATCCGGAAGCAGGCGTGGCCAAACCAGGTAAGCTCCACCGTTAAACCGCCTTAAATCACCGTTATCTGGGAGCCCCGCTCCCCCCGGGTAACCTCGATCCGCACCGGGAACCGGTCCTTTAAATCCGGCAAGTGGGTAATTACCAGCAACTTTTCAAACTCGTGGGCGACGCTGGTGATGGTTTCCACCAGCCGCTCCCGGGCGGTGACATCCTGGCTACCGAAGCCCTCGTCGATGACCAGCATGTTAAGCTGGGTCCCGGCCCGCCGGGCCAGCAGCCGGGAGAGGGCAATCCGGATGGCCAGGTTGATCCGGAAGGCTTCGCCCCCCGAATAGAGCTCGTAGTTGCGGGTTCCCAGCTCGTCCGAGATTCTGATGTCCAGCGTCTCAATCGTATCCCCAGACTGGCTTGCCCGCTGGGTTTCAAAGCTGATATGCATCCGCTGGTCGGTCATGCTAGTGATGAGTTGGTTCGCCTCATCCTCGATCTCAGGGATGGCCGCCTCAATCACCATGGCCGGCACCCCCTTCTTACCAAAGGCCCGGCACAGCTCCTCGTAAAGGCTTTGCTCCTCGGCCGCCTGCTGGCGCTGAGCCCTGACCCGCTCCAGTTCGGCCGCCTTCCGCTGGCAGTCCTCCAATAGCTGGCGCAGGGAGCCCCGCCGGGTGTCCAGCTCCCGTCGGCGGGCCGACTTCTGCTCCAGGCAATTGTCCACCTCCCGCTTGACCCGCCGCAGGACCTCATCCAGACCGGCGGGGGACGCCAGGGCCGGCAGGCAGGGACAAAACTCGGGCACCCGGGGTACCTGCCGGGCTAGGGCCGCCCGCTGCCGCTCCAACTCGGCCAGCCGCCGCCCCTGCTCGGCCAGCCGGACCTCATTTTCCCGGAGCTGCCCCTCCAGCTCCCCAAGCTCCGCCTCCACCCGGGGAAGCTCGGCCCGGGCCTGGTCGAGGCGGTCCTTCAGGACCGGATATTCCCGCAGCGCATCTAGCTCCCGGGCGACCTCCTGGTGCCTGCTGCCGTCGTAGCCCAAGGTGTTAAGCTTTATCTTAAGCTTGACGAATTCGGCCGCCGTCTTGTAAATCTCTGGACGCTGCCGGAGGAGCTGGCCGGCCGCCTTCGTCTCGGCATCCACCTCGGGGCCGTCGAAACGGAGGACCCTTTCGATGGCGGCAACAAGCTCCCCCAGCCTGTTAACTTCCGCCTCGAGGCCCGGAATTTCGGCGGCGGCCTCCCGGCTGCGTCGAAGGTTGGCCTCAGCCTGGCCCAGCTGCAGGTTGAGCCGCTCCAACTGGCGCTGCCGCTCCCGTTCCAGCTGTTCCAGCTCGTGCCGGAGGCGCTGAACCTCCGCCTCCCGCTCCCGGGCCGACTCCTGGGCCGCCTGCAGCTGCCGCTTGAGTTCCCGCCCATCCTCGAGATACTGCCTTTCCAGCCGCTGGCGGTCCTCCGGGGTGAGGGGAGAGCCGCAGACAGGGCACTGTTCGGTTCCCTTTTTAAGTACCTCAAAACGGCGGCGCAGGTCGTCCAGCTGCCGGCCCAGGATGCCCTGGGCGGCCTTAAGCTCGTTCAGGGCCTGCTGGGCCTCGTCGATCCGTTGCCGCTGCTGGGCGATTTTGACCCCGAACTCCGCCTCCAGGGCCTCTCGGTCTGCCTGCAGCCGTTCAAGCCGCGCATGAAGCTCCGGTCCCTGGGCAGCCTGCTCCCGCAGGCCGTTCAACCTTTCGGCCCGGCCGGACCGCTCCCGCTCCACTTGCTGGAGCTCACCCCGAAGCCTGGCGTCGAGGATACGGAGCCGTTCCTGCAGCTGGGCCAAGTCCTGCAGCATCCCATCCAGCCGAGCCTTCTCCTGCTGGAGCTGCTTAAAGCGGCCGAAATTGGCCTCGACCTCCCCGGCCCGCTCCAGCAGACCGCCGAGCCGCTCCCGGTCGAGCCGGCGCTGGCCGATGAGCTGGGTAAGCCTTTCCCGCTCCCGCTTAAGGTGGTCGACCCACTGCTCCACATCCCGCTGGCAGCTCGTAAGCTCGCTTACCCGAAGCTCGAGGCGGTGGACCTCGGCCAGGACCCCTTCCAGCTCCTCCAGCTGGGCCTGGACGACTTCGAGCTCAGCCTCGACCTCATCCAGGTTCTGGCGGTAGGTCGGGGCCCGGGCCACCTCAGCCTCCAGCTCCTGGGTCTGGGCATCCAGCAGTCTGACCCGTTCGGCGGCCTGCCGGGCCCGCTCCCGGGCCAGCTTGGCCAGGTCCTCGTAGATACTCAGGCCCAGGATCTCCGCCAGAATCTCCTTGCGTTCGGCCGGGGTCTTACGGGTGAATTCGTCAGCCCGGTTCTGGAGGATGAAGGCGCTGTTTATAAACGTCTCGTAGTCCAGGCGCAGAAGCCTGCGGATCTGCTCCTCGGTTTCCCGGACGCTGTTGCCGGCAATGCTTCGGTAGCCGTCGGGCGTGAGCAGTTGCAGGTCCAGGACGGAGGCGCCCGAGCGGGCCGTCCGACTGCGGCGCCGGACCACCCGGTACTGGTTGGGCCCGAGCCGGAACTCGAACTCCACGGCCATCTCGTTCTCGTTCAGGTGGATGAGCTCATCGGCACTCCGGGCCCGGGCCCGCCCCCAGAGGGCCCAGGTGATGGCATCTAGGAGGGCCGACTTGCCAGCCCCGTTGTCGCCGCTAAGGCAGGCGAATCGGAAGCCGGTAAAATCCAGGACGACTGGGTCCCGGTAGCAGAGGAAATTATGCAGCCTTAGCCTGACCGGAATCACCGCCGCAATTCTCGCGGTCCAAGTCGATTATAACCTCGGGAACCAACCGGTCCCGGGCCGGTCGGCCAGCCTCCCCGGGTCGCAAAATATTATAGCACATTTGTACGTTGGTAGGGGCCAGCGGCTCAGCCCTGGGGCGGCCCGGACCCGGCCGGGGGCTCCGGCGGCCCGCCCGTCTGGACCGGCTCCTTTTCGGGTTCCTCCGCCCGCTTGGGGGGTTCCCGCTCCTCCCGGCCGAAGGTTTGCAGGGCCCGGGCCATCTCGGCCAGTCGCCGGTCCACCAGGTAGTTCACCGTGCCCTCCGGGTATTTCCCGTCCGGCCCCCGCTCCCCCGCCGGGATCCCGGTCAGGATCTCCATCCCCTCGTCCACGGTTCGGATCGCCCAGATGTGGAACTTGCCCTCCCGGACGGCCTCAACCACGTCTTCCCGGAGCACCAGGTGCTGGATGTTGGCCTCGGGAATGATGACGCCCTGCTCGCCGGTTAAACCCTTAACCCGGCAGACGTCGAAGAAGCCTTCGATTTTCTCGTTGACGCCGCCGATGGCCTGGATTTCACCCCGCTGGTTAACCGAGCCGGTAACGGCGATGGACTGCTTAATGGGGAGCCCGGAGATGGCCGAAAGGAGCGCAAAGAGCTCAGCGGCTGAGGCGCTGTCCCCCTCCACCAGGGAGTAGGACTGCTCGAAGACGATTCTGGCCGCCAGGGTTAAAGGCTTATCCTGGGCGTATTTGGCGGCCAGGTAGCCGCTTAAGATAAGCACGCCCTTGGTGTGGATGGGGCCGCCCAGCCTGGCCTCCCGCTCGATGTCCACAACGCCTTCCCGCCCCAGGGCGATGCTGGCGGTTATGCGGCTCGGCCGGCCGAAGGCGTAGTCCCCCAGCATGACCACCGAGAGGCCGTTAACCTGCCCCACCTTTTCGCCCTCGGTATCCACCAGCAGGACGTTGCGGGTGATCATCTCCCGGATGCGCTCTTCAATGAGGTTCGAGCGGTAAACCTTGAAATCGAGGGCCTTGCGGATGTGGTCGGCCGTAATGTGCTGGCTGCCCTCCCGCTCGGCCTGGAAGTGGGCCTCCCGCACCACGTCCGCAATCAGGCCAAACCGGGTGGAGAGCCTCTGCTGGTCTTCGGCCAGCCTCGAGCCGTACTCGATAACCTTGGCAACCCCAGTAGCGTCCAGGGGCTTAAGGTTCTCCTTATTGGTCAGCATGCAGAGAAAGGAGGTGTACAGACTGTGGGCGGAATCATCCCGGTTAAGCAAAGTATCGAACTCGGCCTTAACCTTGAAAAGCTCCCCGAAATCCTCGTCCAGTAGGTAAAGGAGCTGGTAGACCAGAGGCGTGCCGATAAGGATAACCTTGACGTCGAGGGGTATCGGCTCCGGGTGAAGGGTCTTGACGGCGATGAACCCGATCTTTTCGGTCAGGTCCTCAATGTCGATCTGACGGGTCTGGAGGGCCCGCTTAAGGCTGGGCCAGGCGAAGGGGTTGATCAGCAGCTCCTCGACGGGGACCACCAGGTAGCCCCCATTGGCCCGGTGCAGGGAGCCGGGGTGGATCATCATCTGGTCGGTGTAAAGGACCCCATATTGCGGCTCCCGCTCGATCCGCCCGAACAGGTTCTGGTAGGTGGGGTTATCCTCGATGACGACCGGTGCACCGACCGTTTCACTGTTGTCCACCAGGACATTTACCTCGTACTTGCGGAAGGGCAATATACCCAGGCCCATCGGCATTCCTGGCTGAGCCCCTGGGGGCATCATCGGGCTGGGCGTGGGAATCTGCGGTTGGGCCAGGAAGATGGACCAGTTCTGGATGATGTCCTCCTGGACATCTTTTAGATATGCCACGACGGCTGGGTTGTCCTCATACTTTTCAATGAGGTCCTCAAAAAGCCCGCCGATGGCCCCCAGCACCGCCTGCCGGTCCAGCTGATGAAGCTGCTCGTGGGCCTCACGTTCCAATCGCCGGATCTCCTTGAGGATCTCCTTAAGCTCGGCCTCTAGAATCTCCCGCCGCTGCCGGATGCTCTCCCGCACCGCCTCCGGCAGGGCCAGGAAGGCCTGGTCGCTCAGGGGCTGGCCCCCCATCATCGGGATAAGCACAAACCCGAATTGGGTTGCCTGTAACAGAAAGCCCGCCTGCTGGGCCCGCTCACCAAAGCGGGTGATAAGCTGCTCCCGGCGGCGGTTGAGCTCCTGGCTTATCGCATCCCGCCGGGCAGCATATTCGTCCCCTTCAAAGACCCGGGGAATCTCCCGCCGGATCCGGTCGATGAGCAGCCGCATATCCGCCGCCAGTTCCCGGCCCTGGCCGGGCCGGAGGCGCAGGGCTCGGGGTTGGTAGGGGTCTTTAAAGTTGTGGACGTAGCACCAGTCGTCAGGCCGGGCCTCGGCCTTGGACCGCTCCTCCAGAAACGACCGGACCGCCGTGAGCCGACCCGTACCGACCACCCCGGCGACGAAAACATTAAAGCCCGGCTGCCGGATATCCAGGCCGAACTGGAGGGCGGAGGTGGCCCGGGGCTGGGCAATGATCCCCTCCACCGGCCGGGCGTCCTGGGTCGTCCGAATCCCAAGGCTAGCTGGGTCCACTACCGGCCGAATCTGCTCGGCCGCAAGCTTGCGCGCCATCTTGCCTACTCCCTGTGCTAAAGGTCGCCGACTTGCGGGTTAAGCTCCTGCAACCTACAACCGGATTATAACCCCTGGGTCCTTTCGCCGTGGATGTAGACTTCACCCCGAGACCCGTCCACGGTAATGGTCTGCCCGGTGCTAATGAGGCCAGTGGCACTCTTTACGTTCACCACCGCCGGAATTCCGTACTCTCGGGCCACAATGGACCCGTGGGAAAGGGGACCCCCAACGTCCACCACCAGCCCGGCCGCCACCAAAAAGAGGGGCGTCCAGCCGGCGTCGGTCACCGGGGCGACCAGAATTTCCCCGGGCCGGATCTCAGGCTGAAGCCTGGGGTCGACGATTACCCGGGCCGGACCGGTCACCACCCCTGGACTTACGGGTATGCCCCGCAGGACCGCGGCGGCCGAAATGGGGGGCTCCGCAAAGCTCGGCCGGGGTCGGCCCTTGAAGAACTCGGGGAGTCTCACGTGGCGGTTGCGCTCAAACTCCGCCCGGCGCCGTCCAATTCGGCCCCGGGCCTCGTCGGCCGTAAGGTTCCCAAGGACCAGCTCCCGAACCTCCTCCACCGTCAAAAAGTAAATATCCTGCGGGTCGGCTAGAATCCCCGACCCGTGTAGCCGGTGACCCAGCTCCCGGTAAATCCGCCGAACGGCATGGGTAACCTCCATCCAGAGGGACTTTGTCTGCTCCCGCAAAACCACGTAGAGCTGGGCCTGCCCCAGCAGGAACTGGAAGAGGCGACGACGCACCGGGCCCAAACGGCCCTCAATAAGCCGGGTAGTCTCCAACCGCTCGGCGGCCTGGCGCTGGGCCACCCGGTCCGGGGCGGCCTCGGGGGGCAACCCGGTGAAGTTTTTAACCAGCCCCAGCACGGCGTTGGGGTCCTCTTCCCAGGCTGGGGCAGCCAACTCCGCCTCCATCACGCTCCGGTGGCCGTATTTTGTTAAGAACTGGGCGAGCCGCGCCCGGAACTCGGCCGCCCGGGGGCCTTCCAGCCGCCTGATCTCGGACCAGGGGTCCGACGCCAAGAGGGCGAGGCACAGGGCCGGGTCCTGCTGGGCGACCCGGGCCAGCTCCCACAGCTCGAGGCCTGGCCGGGCACTGGGCAGCTCGGCCAGGCCGGTCAGAAGCCGGGCCTGGAGGGCGTAGGCCTCGAGGCCGAAGGCGGACCGGAGAAGCTGAAAGAGGCTCTCGAAGAAGACACTGGCCCCCGACGAGGTGGAAATGTGGATGGCCCCCACCTCTTTGACCTCCCGATTAAGCTCCTCCCGAAGGGCCAGAAGGTCGGCTAGCCCCAGGGCCGAAAGGTCCCGGGCCCGGAGCTCGGCCAGGCGGGGGCGAAGCCGGGCCTCGGCCCGGGCCACCTCCCCAGGAGTCCGCCGCAGGAATGAGAAAATCTTGGGGGTAGTGTAGAGATAGACCGGAACCTTCGAAAAGTCAAAAATCCGGCCGGGCCGGTCCGGGCCGTGGGTGCGGCCCAGGTATTGCTCGTCCACCGCCTCGGGGGAGGTCCCCAGGGCCCGTGAAGCCACCTCCCGCAGGGCGCTGACGTTGAGAAAGACCCGGCTGTAAAACTGGGCCACGAAGACCCGATTGGGGTCGCGCAGAGTCCCCGTTTCCAGGTAAGGCTTTCGGAAGGCGTAGTTCAGGTTTTCCCGCATGGCCGACCAGGTCAGGGGCGTGACCAGGCCCGGGAGAACCTCCTGGATGTTGGCCGCCGTCCAGACGGTGTCCGGGTCGGTCTCCGAATCGAACTCCGAAACCCAGCCCTCGGCCGGCCGGACAGTTATCGGCCGGGCCTGCAAAATGTAGACCTTCCCCCCGGCCGCTGCAAACTCGATATCCTGGGGACTGCCCCGGACCTGTTCGACCAGTCGGGCGAGCCGCCAGAGTTCGCCAAGGGTTTCAGGGCTGAGGGTCGGGCGGTCCCGGAGGTGGGTTGGGGTGGGGACCTGGCGGGTTCCGCCGGACGGGTCTAGAACCACCATCAGCTCCTTGTCGGCCACCTGGGCCTCCAGAATCTGACCCGTGGCCTTAGCCAGCACCCAGTGGTCGGGACTCACCAGGCCCGCCACCACCCCCTCCCCGAGGCCCCACGCGGCATTCACCACCAGCCGCTCCGGGTCGCCGGACACAGGGTCGGCCGTGAATACCACCCCGGCGACCTCGGCCGGAACCACCGGTTGGACCAGTACGGCCACCTCCAAGTCAGCGGAGCCCAGCCGGGCCCGGTAAGCCTGAACCCCCTCGCCCAAGGTAGACTTCCAGACGGCCAGCACGGCGTCCTCAACCTGGTTCGGAAGGACCCCTAGCCGGGTGAGGAGCTGGCCGGCAAAGGAGGCCGCCGGGGCGTCCTCGGCCACGGCCGAGGACCGTACGACCAACATGGGCGCAAACTCGGCGGCCCCCTCCGACCCCAGCAGCCGCCCCACCGCCGCCCTCAGCTCGGCAGCAACTTCGGGAGGAAGCGCCTCCGGGCGGCCGGCTTCCACCCACCGGCGGTAGGCCGCCGTGGTCAAGCAGAACCCCGGGGGAACGGGAAGACCCGCCCGGATGAGGCCATCGAGGGCAAGGGCCTTGCCTCCCACCTCAGGTCGGTCCGTGTCCGCAGCATTGCCAAGCCAGCGGATAAATTCCACCCTTTGCACCTCCATTAATAGGCTGCCACTGAAAGTTTAGCCCGTACCGTCCAAAGGAGTTTTCGGCTTAAAATTCCCCTAGAATCCCACCAGGAGGTCGGCGGATGTTTATCCCCGTCGAGGAAATCGTAAGCCGCTTAACGGCCGGCGCGCCACCCGAGCTGGCCGCTGAAATCCGACCGCTGGTTGAGGGCCTGAGTCACATGGTGGAGCGACTGGCGGAGCTCGAGGTGGCCGACCACGAGCCCGCCACTGTCTTCGTCTGGTCCCGGCCGCCGGCGGCCCAGCCGGGTCCGGCCGGGAACTCGGTTACTTGGCCCATGCCGCCCCGCCCCTGGACCCCGGCCGACCTTTACTATCTCTCCCTCACTGAGGCGGCGGAGCTGGTCCGCACCCGGAAGGTTTCCCCGGTGGAGCTGGTTCGGGCGGTGGTAGAGCGGGCCGAACGGCTTAATCCCAAGCTCAACGCCTTTATTACCCTCATGCCCGAGGAAGCCCTAGCCGCGGCCAGGGCCGCCGAGGCCGAAATTTCGGCCGGAAACTGGCGGGGACCCCTCCACGGGATACCCCTTTCCGTCAAGGACATCTTTCCGGTGGCCGGGGTAAGAAACACAGCCGGCTCGAAGATCTTCGCCGGGTACGTGGCCCCGGCCGACTGCGAGGTGGTGCGGCGGCTGAAGGCCGCCGGGGCCGTCATCTTCGGCAAAAACCACCTCCATGAGTTCGCCTACGGGGTAACCACCAACAACCCCCACTTCGGCCCGGCCCGCAACCCTTGGAACCCCGAGCACGTGCCTGGGGGCTCCAGCGGGGGGTCGGGAGCGGCCGTGGCAGCCGGCATCGGCTACGGGTCAATGGGCTCTGATACCGGCGGCTCCATCCGGATTCCAGCGGCCCTCTGCGGGGTCAGCGGCCTTAAGCCCACCTATGGCCGGGTGAGCCGGGCCGGGGTCTTTCCCCTAGCCTGGTCCCTGGACCACTGCGGCCCCCTGGCCCGAACAGCCCGGGATCTGGCGGCCATCTTGGAGGCCATTGCCGGCTTTGACCCGGCTGACCCCGCCTCGGCCGACATGCCGGCTGGCGGCTATCTACGGGCCCTGACCGGAAATTTGCGGGGCCTCCGGCTCGGGGTTCCGGCCAACTTTTTCTTTGACGAACTCGCCCCTGAGGTGGAGGGGGCGGTTCGGCAAGCCGTCAGGGTGCTAGCCGACCTGGGCGCAGAGGTAAAAGAAGTGGCCTTGCCCTTTGCCGAGTACGCCGGGGCGGCGGCCGCCGTGATTATTACGGCCGAGGCGGCGGCCTTTCACCGGCAGCTCCTGGCCCAGCGGGCCTCGGACTACGGGTTTGACGTCCGGGCCAGGCTGGAATTCGGCCTGCGGGTGCCGGCGGCCGTCTACCTGCAGGCCCAGCGGGCCCGCCGGCTCATCCTGAGCCACCTTCTGGAGGCCCTGCAGGAGGTGGACGCGCTAGTGATGCCGGCCACCCCGGTGACGGCCCCGCGGCTGGGCCAGGCCCGGGTGGAAATCAACGGCCGGGAATACGACGTCCGCGGCACTCTGACCCGGTTCAGCAGCCCCTTCAATCTGGCAGGGTTTCCGGCCCTAGTGATCCCCTGTGGCTTTGACGGCCGGGGCCTGCCCATCGGCCTGCAGGTCGTCGGCCGACCTTTCGACGAGGCGACTATCCTACGGATAGGGGATGCTTACCAGCAAGTAACCGATTGGCACCTCCGCCGTCCGGTGACCGGCCAATAAAACCCTTCGGCCGCGGCCGGGATGGGTTAAAATTTAATATAAACCGATGGGAAGCGCCTGCTAGGGGGTAAAGGTTGGGATACGAAAGCCAGCTGGACGCCGAGATCGCCGCAATTTCGCCCTCGCTGGCCGCCGAATACCGGCGGGCCTGCCGGCAAATCGGGGAAGGCGGGGAGCTGACCCGGCTGCTTGGGGAGACTGGCCTGGAACTGGCCCGGGACTCCTACCGGGGTTGGGAGTCGGCCCTGGAGCTTTTTCGGGTTTACCCCCAGGCAGCCCAGATTATGTCCCCACCCGAGCTGATCCGGTGGACTCAACTGGTCCGGCGCCTGGGCCACCTTTCCCAGCCGGTGTGCAGCGCCTTCATCCGGGGAACTCCTGAGCTGGCCCGGGCGGTGGACTTCGAAGAGCTGCTTCACCATGGCTATCTAGCAACCCGCCTTTACACCAACACCCAGGCCAACGCTGCCCTGGTTTGTCAGTTCATCGATGTGGCCCCGGTCCTTTCCCGCCTCCTAGACCCCGAAGGAATCCGGCTGGGGGTGGCCTTAACCGAAAGGTTGGCCCGCCGCTCCCAGGACCTGGCCGCCCAATGCCTGGGGATCCTGAACCGGCTTCTGCCCGAAATTGAGCCCGGCCTGCGCAACGACCTGCTGAGGCTAGCGGTTCAGGTTACCGACCTGAACTGGCGGGCGACCCGCCCCATGCTTGAGGTAAGCCCGCGGGCCCTGCAGCAGCTGGCCCAGGCCCACCGGGCCACCTTCCTCAGGCTGGCTTCGGGAATGGCCGAGCACGCCCGGGAAAAGCTTTTCTCCCTCTTCACCGAGGGGGTTGAAGTGCTCGCCGCCCTGCCCCCCGAGGCCCAGGGGGAGATCCTCACCATGGCCGACCAGGTGGGACGACTCTCCCCGACGGCGGCGGTGGAGTTCATTAAGACCGGGCCCCGCCTTTTAGATTCCCTCTCGCTGGAGGGCCTACGTGCCTGGGTGGCCGAGGGCATCGGCCTCCTTCAGCAAAATCAGGCGGCCGGCCTTGCCTACTTCCGGCTGCAGTCGCAGCGGGCCCTGGCCACGGCCCGGCGGCTAATGCCTGGTCTGGACTTGGAGTCTGTCAAAGGGGTTTTAGAGCTTTACTGCCGGGCCCTCACCGGGCGGAGCCTGGAAATCCGGCCCGTCGAGGAGCTGGTGGAGCGGGGCATCGGCTGGACCAGCGTCGAAAAGCCCACCACCGAGGGGCGCACCGTCTACCTGCCGTCCCGGCTGGGAACTTTCTCGACCCAGGCTGCAAATTTTGAGGCCTTTAAGGTTTACGCCACCCACCAGACGGCCCACCTGGAATTCGGCACCTTCGAATTCGACTACGACCGGGCGGCTGCCATCTTCGACAGCCTAAGGCCGCGGCTTGGGGAGGCGGGTGACGGGCACCGGAACCGCCCGGCCGTAAGCGACTTCGAGCGCTTCTTCGACCTTTTCGCGGACCGGCGGCTGGCCCGTGACCTGTTCACCGTGGTCGAGGATACCCGGGTAGATAGCCGGGTCCTCCGGGAATACGCCGGCATCCGACAGGCCTACGGGCGGCTCCAAGCCTGGTCCGCCGGCCGACGCCCGCCCCTGCAGGCCTTACCCTTGAGGCAGGCCTTTGTCGAGGCCCTCATCCTTTTCAGCCTGAACGCGGTGGATGCCGTGGAGTTCTCGGCCCGTTATGCCGACCACCTCCGTCAGGCCCTAAGGATCCTCAACCGGCTCCGCCGGCCTGAGGCCACGGTGGAGGACTCGGCGGAGGCCACCATCCGACTTTACATCCTGGCCAGAGAGATTCCCAACGAGCCCCCGCAGGAGAACGAGCAGCAGGAGCAGGTCCAGCCGCCTGAGGATGCCGAGCAGAACCCGGAAGACCTCGACCAACTCTTAAACCAGTTCCAGTCGGCTAACGCCGAGCCTGAAGACGGCGAGGCTGGCTCGGAAACGCAACCTTACGAGAGCCCGCCCGACGTCGAATACCGGGGTGACTTTAAACCCGAGCTGGTTCAAACCCTTCAGGAGCTACGGGAGAATGCGGCCGACGGCCAGCAACAGCGGGCCCAGCTCAACCAGCTACTGGAAAAGAGCGCTGAAGTTGAGCGCCCAGCCCAACCCCAGCTCGTCAAGGTCCTCGAGGCCGAGAGCACCAACCGGGCCGGAACCTCCCCGGCCCAGCCCCAACCTGAAGAGGCTGAAGAGTGGTTCTACTATGACGAGTGGGACTACCGCGCCCGGGATTATCGGCCGGCCTGGTGCCGGCTCCGGCAGCGCCCGATCGAAGAAGGCAGCCCCAGCTACTTCGACCGGGTGCTCCGAACCTACGCCTCGGTAGTCTACGACATCCGCCGTCAGTTCGAAATGCTTCGGCCAGAGCTCCTTCGCAAAGTTAAGCGCCTCCGGGACGGGGAGGAGCTGGACTTCGACGCCGTGATCGAGGCGATTCTCGAAAAGCGGGCCGGTCAGGCACCCTCGGAGAAGGTCTACGCCCGCCGCAACAAGGTCGAGCGGGACGTGGCGGTGGCCTTCCTGTTGGATATGAGCGCCTCCACGGGTGAGACCATCGAGCCCGGCGGCCGCTGGTACGGCGACCCCGACCCAAGCCGGGGCTGGCGGGTACGGGGCAAACGCATCATCGACCTGGAGAAAGAAAGCCTCGTCCTGCTGATCACCGCCTTGGAGTCCATCGGGGACACCTACGGGATTTACGGGTTCTCAGGCCATGGCCGTGAGAACGTAGAGTTCTACATCATCAAGGACCTGGAGGAACCCTTCTCCGAGCGGGTTAAGAGCCGCATCGACCGGATCGCCCCGGCTCGGGCCACCCGGATGGGAACGGCCATCCGCCACGCGACCTACAAGCTGGAGCAGGCCGAGGCCCGCACCCGGATCCTGTTCCTCATAAGCGACGGCCGGCCCCAGGACCACGACTACGGCCGGGACCCAGTCGACTTCCGCTACCTGCTTCAGGGCCTCTCGGGCCCCCTCCTTATGCCCGTGGGGGATGATCCCGGCGCCCAGGCCGAACGCCAGTACGCTATCCACGACACGAAGAAGGCCCTGCTGGAGGCCAAACAGCGCAACATAACCCCCTTCTGCCTCTCCATCGACAAGCTGGGCCACGACTACCTTAAGGCGATGTGCGGGGACATCGGCTACGAGCTCTTGAGCAATATCTACGCCCTGCCCAAGCGGCTCCCAGCCTTGTACCGCCGCCTGACCACCTGACCGACCGCCCCAACCCTGGGGAACACGGGGCATCATAAAGGCGCGCCCCCCAGGGCCGATAAGCCCCAATGGGCCGCTGGGGCCGCCTTGTGGTAGTATCTAATTGGCAGCCTCAGCGCCGGAACTCTTTTGCGGAGAAGCGTCGCCATGCCCAGGCTTAATCCCTTCGGAAGCCGCTCGTCCCTGGAAACCCCCCACGGCCGGGTCTATTTTTACGACCTAAAGCGCCTTGAGGCCGAAGGCATCGGCCCGGTATCAAAGCTCCCCTTCTCCATAAAGATTCTGGTGGAGAACCTCCTGCGCCACTGCGACGGCCGGGTCGCTACCGAAGACCACGTGCTAGCGGCTGCCCGCTGGGCCGGCCGGAACCTGCCCGAGGAGGAGATTCCCTTCATGCCGGCCCGGGTGATCCTGCAGGATTTCACCGGGGTCCCGGCAGTGGTCGACCTGGCGGCCATGCGCTCGGCGGTGGCCCGCCTCGGCCACGACCCCAAGCAGATTAACCCGGTGGTGCCTGCCGACCTGGTCATCGACCACTCGGTCCAGGTGGACTACTTCGGTTCGGCCTACGCGCTTTTCTACAACGTCGAGAAGGAGTTCGAACGGAACCGGGAAAGGTACGCCCTCCTGCGCTGGGCCCAGCGGGCCTTCGCCAACTTCCGGGTCGTTCCCCCTGGCACCGGCATCGTCCACCAGGTGAACTTAGAGTACCTGGCAAGGGTCGTTTTCACCGCCCAGCGGGACGGCGAGACGGTGGCCTTCCCTGATACCCTGGTGGGTACCGACTCCCACACCACTATGATCAACGGCCTCGGAGTTGTTGGGTGGGGAGTCGGGGGGATCGAAGCCGAGGCCGTCATGCTCGGTCAGCCCCTCTATATGCTTCTCCCCGAGGTGGTAGGGGTCAAGCTCTACGGCCGCCTGCCGGAAGGAACCACTGCCACCGACCTGGTGCTGGCGATTACCCAGCTCCTCCGAAAGAAAGGGGTCGTGGGCAAGTTCGTCGAGTTCTTCGGTCCAGGCCTCGACCAGCTGACCCTCGCCGACCGGGCAACTATTGCCAACATGGCCCCCGAGTACGGGGCGACCATCGGCTTTTTCCCGGTGGACGCCGAGACCTTAAGCTACCTGCGAACGACGGGCCGGGATGAGGCCCTTATCGACCTGGTGGAGCGCTACACCAAGGAGCAGGGCATCTTCCGGACGGCCGAAACCCCGGACCCCACCTTCACCGAGGTGGTGGAGCTCGACCTGGGCACCATCGAGCCCAGCGTAGCCGGCCCCCGCCGGCCCCAGGACCGGGTGCCCCTGCGGGAACTGAAGCGCACCTTCCGCGCCGTCCTTAAGGACTTCCTGCCGCCGGGCCCGGGCGAGGGGGACGGCAGCCCCCCTGAGGCCCTCCTCAGCCGTAAGGTGGACGTCTCCCTGGATGGGGTCCACGGCGAGCTGGGCCACGGGGCGGTGGTTATTTCGGCCATCACCTCCTGCACCAACACCTCCAACCCCTCGGTCATGGTCGGAGCCGGGCTGCTCGCCAAGAAGGCCGTCGAGCGGGGCCTGACA
>PSKS01000081.1:0-7894 GCA_040289115.1 Chloroflexota bacterium | reverse complement strand
TGGTCGGGGTTGCCGTAGGCGGAACGGCCGTCGGGGTGTTGGTCGGCGTTGGGGTTGCCGTGGGCGGCTGGAAACTGCCACCGCAAGCTTTTTTGGTGTCACCATCAACGGTGATTTCAATGAAATTCTTCGCATGTTTTGTCGTCGGAAAGCTGGAGGCTGACCATGGAAATACATGCTCGCCTGGGCCTAAGCTGGTCCCTGCGGTCAGCGTGTGGCCGTGGGAATCACTGCCAAAAGTTACTCCCGCATCAAAAGTAGCTTTATCTTTTTGGCATGGCGGAGATTCTCCACTTTCCCAGGCAATAAATCGGTCAAAAACATTCTGAATGGTGATCGTGACACCGGTTTTGATTTTAACGGTACCAGAGTCGGTTCCAGTCTTTTCAAGGTGCCAAGATCCTGTATTTAATGGTAAATTAGCTTCGGCTTGCGGAACGTACGATGTACTCCCATAAGCGAACACCAAGCCCACAACGGCCAGGGCAGCCAGGATAAGGAGCCAGCCGCCGGCCCGGCGGCCGGTATAATTGGCAGGGTTTCGGTTGCTCATTTCTTTAATCCTTTCAGGTTTGTTCGACTGTGCCGCTACTGACCGCTGGAGGAACCGCTCCGGGGCCGGCGGACCCACGTCCACCACAAATTGCCGGCTAGCCCTCGCCAGCCAGCTTTAGTATCATTTAACCAGGCCGGCGGTTGCGAGAAGGTTGAGAAAAGGTTACGAACGGGTTAAAAACCAACAACCTTCCCGAAATCTGCCGCTTTCTGCCGCTAAGGGGACCGCTTGGGGACCGCTAACTTCCGCTCAGCTGAGAGGAAATAACCCGGCCGATTGCCGGCAGGTTGGCTTAATTTTAACATTTAATCTAAAGGCTGTCAACCGGTCGGTCAAGTACTTTCGTACTGCCCGCCAGCCCGGCACCGCCGGCGGCAAACCGAAGATTAAGGCCTATGCTGACCGTCTTAATTCCAGGGCAAGCCGGCTTAAAAACCTGCACACCTCTTCAACGGACGGCAGGGTCTTATCGGCGGCGGCAGTAACCTCAGGCGGGGTCTCCGGCCCGGCCACGGCAATGGTCAGGCCCAGCCCGCCTCCGACCCGCCAGCGGTCCACTGCCCGGAAAGCTTCCAGGTCGGTCAGGTCGTCCCCCAGATAGATCAGGCTCCGGAGGTTAAACCTTTCGATGAGCCGCCCCACCGCCAGCCCCTTATCGGCCCCGGCCGGCCGCACCTCCACCACCTGTTTGCCCTCGGTAACCAGGTAGCCCGGGGGCACCCGGTCGGCCAGAAGCCCCAGAATCTGGCGGCGGGCCTCGGCCGGGTCGGGGCTCCCCCGGTAATGGACCGAAAAACCGGGCCCCTTAAGCTCGAGGCGAAGGCCCGGACCCAACCGGTCTTGAAGCCATCCGGCCAGCCGGCTTACGGCCGGCTCGGCGGGCGGGCCTTCGCCCCAGTCGGCCCCGTGGAGGCCGACGTAGCAAATGCCCGGGAGGCCGACCCGGTCCCGGAGGTCGGCCGCCTTCCGGCCAGAAACCAGGGCCACCAGCTCCAGGTGCCGGCCGATGGCCCGGAGGGCCCGCCGGCAGGCCGGGTGGAGGCGGGCAGCCTCGGGGGTCGGGGCGATCTCGCTTAAGGTGCCGTCAAAGTCGGAGATGAGGCCGGCCGGGCGGTTCCGAAGGACCCTGAGGGCCTCCCCAACCAGCTCCCTCACGGCCGGTAAACCTGGCGGTAGGCCCCGTAAAAGCCGTAAACCAGGCGCACGTAGGCCTGGGTCTCCCGCACAGGGATCAGCTCCACAAAGAGGTCCGGGTCCTCCACCCCAAACTGGTCCCGCCAGCGCTGGGCGTTGCCCGGCCCGCCGTTGTAGGCGGCCAGCCCCAGCCAGAGGTTGTCGAACCGGCTCAGCTGGGCCGAAAGGTAATAGGCCCCGAACTCAATGCTTATCGCTGGTCGGAAAAGCTGCTCCACGTCGAAGTCCTTATACCCGAGCCGGGCGGCGATGTCCCGGGCGGTGGGGGGGATCACCTGGGTCAGACCCCGGGCCTGGGCCGGTGACACGGCTCGGGGGTCGTAGCGGCTCTCCTGCCGGATCAGGGCGTAAAGGAGGAGGGGGTCGATATTGAACCGGCGGGCCGAGGCCTCCACCAACCCGGCGAAGGGCAGGGGATAAAAGGCCCGCTCGGTTCCCGCCGGCACCCGCCCGGACTTGCCGGCCGCGACGGTGAGCATCGAAACGCCGTCGCTGTAAAGGCCGGCCTCGACCAGCAGAGTCCCGAGCCGGCTACCCAGTTCGGGGTCGACGGCCCAGATAAGGCCGCGGACGATGCGCCGGGCATCGTCGGCGAAGCCGGCCTTCCAGAGGAGGAGCCCCGTCTTAAAGTCGGCCGGGAAGGGGCCCTCCTCTCCGCCCCCGGAAGGGTTCAGTCCGACCGGGGGCACGGGTCGATACTGGCGCCCGGTCGGAACCGTCCCCGCAAGGATCTCCCGGGCCCGGACCTGGTAGTAAACGGCCTCCCCCAAAGTTCCCGGCAGGCCGTCTAGAAGGGGCGCCCAGCGGCGGGCTGCCTCTTCGGTCCGCCCCTGCCGGAGGGCGAGCTTGCCCAGCCAGAAGCGGGCCTGGTAGCCGGCCAGGCCGGTCCGGTCGGCCAGCATTTCCCAGTGGGCGGCGGCCAAATCGGTCCGCCCCTGTCGGTAGGCCGCAAGGCCCAGGTGGAACCTGGCCGCCTGGCCCCGGTTGCTCTCGGGTAGATTTTCGGCCAGGCGACGGTAGTAGGCCAGGGCCCGGTCGGGGTCGCCGTATCGCTCCTCCACCCGGGCCAGGTCCCAGATGGCGGCCTCGGCCCAGGGACCGGTCGGGTCGGCCTCATAACTTTTGAGGTAATAGGCCCGGGCCTCAGCCGGACGGCCGGTGTAGAGATAGGCATCGGCCAGGTAATAGCAAGCCTCGGCCAGGCGGGTCCCGCCCAGGCCAGGAAGGGCAGGCTCGAGGAAGCGGATAACGTCGGCCCAGCGTCGGCGGTAGTAGGCGACAAAGCCCCGCTGGTAAGGGGGAATGGCCACCCCGAGGGCATCTAGCCGGTCCAGGGCCTCGGCCGCCGGCGAAAGGTCGTAGCTTGCGGCCACCAGGCCCAAAAGCCGGCTTAGGGCGGCCTGGGTCCGGCCCAGCTCGGCCTCGATTTTCGCTTGCTCCAGCTCGGCCTGGGCCCGCTCAACCCGAAGGGTAGAGTTGCGGCCGAACTCCTGCCAAGCTACCAGGGCGGCCTCCGCCTGGCCGGCGGCCCTTAACACCTCGGCCAGGCGGGCCCGGGTCGGCTGGCGGAGGGCGGTCGGCAGGGCGGGGATGGCCGCGGCCAAGAGGGCGGCTCCCTCGTCGGTCTTGCCCTGCCCGAGCTGAAGCTCGGCCCGCTCCCGGGCGGCGATGCCGGCCAGCTCAGGTGAGACCTCCCCGACCCGCAGCCAGGCGGCCTCGGCCCCGGCGATGTCCCCTGCCGCCCACCGGACCCGGCCCAGCAAGAGCCAGCCCACCCCCACATGGGCGTCTTCGGGGTGGGCCTGAACGAGGGCTTCCAGCTGGCGGGCAGCCTGACCAAGGTCGCCCAGCTCCAGTCGGGCCCGGCCGTAAAGGAGCAGGGCCTCGGGCCGCTCGGTCGCATCCGGAAAGCGGGCGAGTAGGGTATTTAAAGTTCGGCTTGCGCCCTCGAAGTCGAGGGCCTCGACCTGGGCCCGGGCCTGGGCCAAGAGGGCAGGGGGCGGCAGGAGGCGGGGCTCGGGGGGCTCGACGGCCCGGGCCGGGGTGACTGGGCCGGCCAGGACGGCGAAAAATAGGACAAGAATCGGCCTGGTCAGTAGGCTCAGGGAAACCGGGCAAGGGCGGGGTCGGGACCGGGGCCTTCGCCACCCCCCACCTCCGGGCCGCAGGCTCGGTTCGGGCCGGAAAGGCCAATTCATCTGACCCATTCTAATGCCGGGCTCCGGGGCGGGTCAATAAAAACCGGCCGGGGTTTCCCACCCCGGCCGGTGGAAAATTCGGGGCCCTTTTACGCCGTCCGGCGGGTAGCCGTCGGCGCAAAGAGGGCGCCGGAGACCGAGGCCACAATCACGCCCAGAAGCACCACGACAAGACCGACCCAGAACGTCTCCGGCATCGGCAGCCGGATGCCCAGGTAGGCATCCAGGGCATAGGCGCCCGGCCCCAGCAGGCCGACTACGAAGGCGACGGCGCCGTTAACCAGCGGGTACTCAAAGCCGCCCTCGGTGACCCAAACCTTCGGCCAGTGGACCTTGACAATGGCCGTCAGCATCGAGGCTATGATAGCCAGCGAGCCGACCGGCGCCAGCAGGCCGAGGGCGAAGAGCAGGCCACCGAAGAACTCGACCAAGCCGGCGACCGTCGCCCAGAAAACGCCGGGCCGAATGCCGACGGACTCAAACCAGGCGCCGGTACCCTTGATGCCGTGGCCGCCGAACCAGCCGAAGAGCTTCTGGGCGCCGTGGCCGATAAAGAGCAGCCCGACAATTACCCGCAGGATCAAGAGGCCCAGGTCAACGGTCATCACCCTTCACCCCCTTCTGCCGAGTATTTGCGGTTCTGCTCTGAAAGTCTCTATTATATTAATAGCAAGCCTCGGCCGAGGCTGTCAAGGTGCTGGGCAAGTGAATTAGGCGACCCTGGTTTTATTGTCCGCAAAATGACCCGGCAGGCGGTAATCGGGCAGGCTGTCGGAACGCATAGCCGTCCGCCCATACAAACTAAAAAGCCCTGGGAGGTGAAAGTCCTGTGGCCGAAAACCCCGTGCCCATCTGTCCGGCCTGTAGGGTGACCCACCGGGGGCGGCGGGGGCGCGAGTCAGGCTGTCCGGTGGCCCGGGCGGCCGCCCTGCTGGGGGATACGTGGACTCTGCTTCTGGTCCACCTGCTTCAGGCCGGCCCCCGCCGCTTTGGGGAACTTCAGTCGGTCATTAAGATCAGCCCCCGGGTCCTTTCGGAGCGGCTGCGCAGGCTTCAGGAGGCCGGCCTAGTCAGCCGCAAGCTCTACCCGGAGATTCCGCCCCGGGTGGAATATGCCCTCACTCCGATGGGGTCGGCGGCCCTGAAGGTAATTGACGCCTTGGCCGAGTTCGGCGAAAAGTGGCTGCCCCGCCCCGAAGCCCTCAATCCCGCTTAAGGGAGGCCCGTTCCGCCGCGCCCAGGTACACCCCCAGGGTCAGGGCGGCCGTCCGCTCCCAGCTGAATTCCGCCGCCCGGGCCAGGGCCTTCCGGCCTAGCCGCTTTGCCAGGTTCCGGTCGGCCAGCACCCTGGAAATGGCCTGGGCCACCTCGGCGGGCTCCCGGGGGTTTACCAGGATAGCGGCCTCCCCGGCAACTTCGGCCGCGGCCGTGCCCGCCGAGGTTACCACCGGCCGGCCGCAGGCCATCGCCTCCAGCACCGGCAGGCCGAAGCCTTCCGCCAGGGTCGGGTAAACGAAGACCTCGGCGGCGTTTAAAAGCCCCACCAGTTCGGCATCCGAAACCGGACCCAGCCACCGAACTCGGTCGGCCCCGGGCCCCGAGGGGTTCGGCCGGGGCAGGCGCGGGTCAACGTGGCCGCTTATCACCAGGCTCACCGACGGGTCGGCCACCAGGCTAAAGGCGGCCAGCAGGCCGGCCAGATTTTTGTGGGGCTTGTTGCTCCCGTGGTAAAGGCAGAACCTGCTCGGCAGAGCCTGCTGCTGCCGGAGATTCTCCACCTCCCCGGCCGGCAGGGGCCGAAACTCCGGCCCGACGCCCCCAGGCACCACCACCGGCTTCAGACCCGGAAAGTGCCTGGCCAGGGCGGCAGCCGTGGCCGCCGACGGGACGATTACAGCGTCGGAGAGGCGAACGGCCAGCCAGACCAGCATCCGGTATACCAGCCGCCAGGTTCGGGCTGGCATGCTTTCGGGGAGGCTAAGGGGAATCAGGTCGTGGATGGTCACCACCGACAGGGCGCCCCGGACCCAGGGGCGAAAATAGTGGGTGTAGTGGGCCACGTCGGGCCGAAGCCGCCGTTCCAGTCGGGCGAGGGCGGCCGGGGCGGCGGGGTGGAAAACCGGTGGCCCCTCCACCGGTTTTAACCGCCCCCCGGCAAAAAGTTCCTTTAGGTCGAAGCGGGTGTTTCGGGCCGCTGGGTCAACGACCAGCCAGATCTCCAGGTCCGGACCGCCCAGTTGGGCCAGGGCCCGGACCAGCCCGTAAACGTAGCGGCCGACCCCTGGGAAATGGTCCTGAACGTAGCGGCCGTCAACCAGGAGGCGCACCGAGTCGGGGACCCCCTCAGCGCAGGGGCCAGACGCACGGCTCCCAGAAGTAGCGGTTTGCCGCCTGAAGGTCGGGGCAGCTGGGCAAAACTAAACTTAACAGGGCATAAAAAATAAGGTAAACGGTGGCGGCAACCACGAGCCCGAGGACCAAAAGCCCAAGCAGGCCGCCGCCGGTCAGGTATGGGTGATTGTAGAGCCGGTCGTCCACCCGATTCGGAACGTTGGGGAAGTAAACGGGCCGGCTGCCCGTTGAATAACCTGTGGGCGGCAGGATCGAACCGTAGGGGTCCTTAGCCGTCGACCGGGACCGGAGCTGGCCGGTTCGGGTGCGTTCTAAGGTCATCTTGGTCGTCCCGTTTTGAGGTTTCACTAAATGATACCAAAGAAAGGGCGGCCCCAGGGGTTAGTCCCCTGGGGCCGCCCCGGCTCGGGCCCTTAAGGTCAGCGGGCCATGGTAAGCTGACCCCGTACCGCCCCATCGGGGTAGGGCCGGGTGTGGATGTTTACGTAGTAGTTGCCGGGGTTGGTGGCGATGTCGGTCAGCAGTTCGGTACTGATGCCGTCCACGCAACCCACCGACCTGCCGGTGGTCGGGGCCGGCAAGGGTACCACGACGGGTCCGGCAACATCCGGCCCGCCCCGGTGAATGTGGCTGGCGATGGGCGGGTCAATGCCCTGGACCGTCAGGTCAAAGCAGACCCGGCCCTGGTCGGGGTTAATGCTGATGACGGCCGAGCCGGAGCCCCGGGGGTCGCCCGGGCCCGGCCGTTCGGCGGCACCCGTCAGGCTGGCCGTCAAGGTCACGCCCCCGGCCCACACAACGGGGCCCGTCCAGAAGCCGGCCGGGGAGTTATTGTAGAAGTGTATCCAGGCGTAGCTGGTGACCGGGCCGTCGCCCGTGACCCGCACAGTGAAAGTGTACGGCCCCACGATACGGCCGCCGGCGATCCCAACACGGTTGTTCCAGCCAATGTTGCCCTGGCCATCCAGGCCGCATTGGCGCCAGTCGGTCCGGTGGGTACCGTATTGGCAGAAGACTAAGGTGGAATTTTCGGGGAGCCGGGCCTTGACCTCGTAGCTGTAGGTGCGGGGACTGCGGTTCATCACCAGCATCACGAAGGTGGCCATGTCGCCCACCCGAGTACCCCGCATCTGGACGACCACAGGCGGCCACGGCTCAGGCTGGTCACTCACAGCGACCGGGGCCGGTCCGGCAGGCTCCTGCCGGAGGGCTTCGGCCGGACCGGCCTGGAAGATGCCGCCCGACAGGAGTAAGACCACACTGACTGCCACAAGGAGTCTGCGGAAACCCATAAAAACACCCCCTTAACCCGTTTTTCTTGCGGTGTTTAGACCCTGGAAGCCAGGGGCAGGTTATTCGGCGGATTCTCACCCCCTTTCTCCAGCCAGTAAGATGGGCATCGGTAGAACGCCCGCTTTATTTAATTTATTATAACCAGACTGCCCCGATTGTCAAATTAGGTGGGAGATGTCAGGGGATGCCGCATGTAAGTTCAGAAACATTTGAGACCGCGGCCGGGCCGGCAGCCGAGACCTTGACTTAAAAAATACCAAGGGGCATCCTTCCGGAAACTTGACAGAGGTAACCCAGAGCA
>PSKS01000012.1:0-49403 GCA_040289115.1 Chloroflexota bacterium | reverse complement strand
TGGGAGCGCGGCGGACTCTGGGGACGGACAGGATGGTGGCCGCCGCGCACAGCTGCAACACCACTACCCCGAGCCACGCGGCGGTGTAGGAGCTCCCGGCCCGCTCCACCGCCCAGCCGAAGGCGGGCGGTGCCATCATGGTGAACACGTACAGAACGGTCATGCTCAAGCCCACGGCTACGGCCCCAGCCCCCCACGCCAGCTCGGAGATGAGGGTGACGTACAGCCCGTTCCATCCCAGCAAGGTGAACCCCGCCAGCAGTGCCAGCAACACCGCCAAGCCCACCGGTACCCGTGGCCACCGCGACAACAGCGCCAGGGCTAGCACGGTGGCCGCCGCGCAGCAGGCTGCCAGGGCCATGGGACGCGGGCGGTCCCCACCGAAGTGGCGGTCGGAGACCCAGCCCCACACCATCCGTCCGGCGATGCCGCCCAGGTGGACGAACAGCAAAAGCCGCGCAGCGTCCTGCGCGCGCCAGCGGAAGGTGTCCACGAAGTATAGGGGCAGGTAGCCTGTCAGGGCGTACTGCCCTGCCGCCAGCAGGCACGCGGTCATGGTGGTGAGCATCAGGGGAGGGCTGCGGAGGAACCCTACCGGGCTGCGCCGCACGCTGCCCGTCGGTCTCAGCACTCGGCCCCGCAGGGAGGGTGTGGGGCCCAGTGCCCAGTAGGTAACTGCTCCCGCTAGGCCGCACCCGACCGATGCGACCACGAGTGCTATGCGCCAGCCCCACGAGGCCGCCAGCCACGGCAGCAGCCAGGCCGCCACAAGGCCGCCCACGGGAAGGCCTGCCTGGCGGACTCCCATGGCCACCCCGCGTTCCCGCGGCGGAAACCACCCCATCACCGCTTGGCTCCCGGCCACCTGGCTGGAAGGGAATCCCAAACCCCCAAGGGCCAGGGCCAGCGTTACCAACCCCACGGACGGCGACAGGGCGGCAAGCGCGGTGAACAGGGCGGTCACCAGGGCTCCGGAAGCCATCACGCGGCCTTCGCCCCACCGCTCGGTGGCAAGGCCTGTGGCGTAGAAGGCCGCCAGGGCCCCCAGGTCGAAGGCACCCAGCACCACGCCCGTCTGGGCCAGGGAAAGGTGCAAGTCCGAGCGCAGAAACGGCGCCACCGTCGGAAGCCCGAAGCGTACGAAGGTTAGACCCGCCTGCTGCAAAGTGGCGACTACCAGCACCCGCCACCGCTTGGGGGACGAAGACGAGGCTGTCGGGCTCGGCAAAGCTGGCTGTGGCACGACACTTCCATTGTATGGATTTGCGCCAGGCTTCCCGCCGCGTGACGGACCATCCCGCCGCCGCAGGCCAGTACGATGCGCAGCCCCAACCGGAGAAGAAACCCAAGAAGGACCCCGGGGCTGGTGCTGAATCCCGCCTTCGCCCTACTGGGCGACGGAGCAGCCGAAGGAGAGGTCTCGTCAATAGTCACAATGAACGAGGCCGGCCCCGTTTCGCGGCACGTGGGTTACGCTGGAGTTGCCTGTGCCCCCAGCACAGAGCCACACACGAAAGGGGCCGGTGAAGATGCAGGGTATCACAAAGTTCGTCGGGATGGCCGTATCCAAGGAGAGGATCGAGGTGGGCATCGCCGACGCGGGTGGAGGAAGGGGCCGTTTCTGGGGAGGGAGCAGGCACGAGCCGGAGGCGGTGCGGAGGCTCATGCAGCAACTGGGGCGGCCCGAGGAGCTCATGGTGGCCTACGAGGCTGGACCGACGGGTTACGGTTTGCAGCGCCAACTGGAGGGGATGGGGATCGCCTGCATCGTGGCGGCCCCATCGTTGACACCGGTGCGGCCCGGCGATCGTGTAAAAACAGACCGACGGGACGCGGTGCGGCTGGCGGAGCTTTTGCGGGCCGGGGAGCTGGTGGCGGCCTGGGTGCCTGGGGAAGACGAGGAGGCGTTGCGGGATCTGGTACGGGGAGGATGCCAAGCAGGATCAGTTGCGGGTTCGGCACCGTCTGAGCAAGTTCCGGTACCGGTAAAACGTCACCATCCGCTCGGGAGTCCCGCCCCAGCGCCTCCGCCGGTTTCCCGTACCCGTGCGGGTGGCACCAGGCCTCGAGCTCCTTGCGCTTCCGCTCCGCCTCCGCCCGGGTCGGGGCGTAGGCGATGGCCCGCAGCATCGACTTGGCCACGGCCTGCTGGCGGCGCGGCAGCTGCTCCAGCACATTGAGCACCTTGTGGTTCCAGCACCGCTGCTCGTCGGCCTCCGGCCAGACGTTGCGCAGCGCCCCCCAGATCCCCAGGTGCCCGTCCCCGACCACCAGCCGCGGCGCGTTCATCCCACGCTCCCGCAGGTCCCGCAGCACCTCCGACCAGCTCTCCACCGACTCCCGGTAGCCCGGCACGACCGCCACCACCTCCTTGCGGCCGTCCGCCAAACCCGCCACGGCGACCAGCAAGGCCGCCCGCTCCCGCTCCAACCCCGCCTTCACGTACACCCCGTCCACCCACAGGTAGACCACCTGCAGGTCATCCAGCCGCCGCGTCCGCCACGCCTCCCACTCCGCCTGCCACCGCTCCTTCAGGCGCGCCACCGTGCGGGCGGAAAGCGGCGCCTCCTCGCCCAGCAGCCCCCGCAGGGCCAGGTCGAAGTCCCCCTCGGCGAGTCCGTGCAGGTACAGCTCGGGCAACAGGTCCGAGACCTCCTTCGTGCGCCGGGCGAACAGGGGCAGGTCGAACCGCCAAAAACTTCCGGGTCCTGCAGCCCAAGTACCCCAAAGGTCAGGGTCCGAGCCATAGTCCGCACTAGGCAGGTTGGGTCATAATTTCAACGTTAACCCGGGTCGCGACCGCGACCGCCCGGTAGAGGGGTCAGCGGTTCTTGTAACGTTCCACCAGCGCCTCGGCCTGCTCCTGGGTAACCCCGGCCAGCTCAAATTTAAGGTTCACCTCCTGGAAATTGGCCGGGTCAGCCCCAAGCCGCACGCCTTCGATGGCGGCCCGAGCCCAGGCCAGGGGCCAGCCGGCCTCCCGGGCAAAGGCGTCCACAAGCAGGACCCCGCAGGCTGAAACCCCGGCCAGGAACGCCTCGGCGGGGGTGATTTCTTCCCCCGGTCCGCCACCGTAGGCCGGCTCGTCGATAACGAAGTGGTGGTTACGGACCGTGTTCAGGGAGCGGCCCGGGATGCCGGCCGTTTGGCTTTCTGCACGGGTTATGATGAGCCCTTCAGCCATCTAATAACCTCCAAACGGTGTCCGCAGAAGTATAACCCATTAGGTCCCTAGACCGAAGCGGAGGAGGTCGGGCAGGTGGCGCAGAAGCCGAAGCCATTCCGGCTCCGGCCGAAGCCCTTCCAGGAAGGTGGCCAACTGGACCGAAAATCCCCGGAGAATAGGCTCCCCGTGGCCGAAGCAGGCGGCTTCCGCACCCAGCCTAAGGAGCCGCTTTAGGGAGGCCAGGTGAAGCTCGCCTTGCCGGCCGAAAAGGCCCACGGGCCTAGCCAACCGGCCGTCAACTCGGAGGAGGAGGTCTCCAAGAAAAACTATTCGCTGTTCTGGCAGAAAAAAGCAGAGGTGACCCGGCGAGTGGCCCGGTGTGTGAACGGCGACGAGGCTTTCAAAGCCCGGAACGGAGGCCCCATCTGCCAGGGGTTTTGCATCCGGAACTGGCGGGATCCGCAATCGCCCCAGCCAACGGAGTGGCGGTCCTGAGCCTTGCCGGAGCCGGCCCAACTCGGCCGGATGGACGTAGACCGGGGCCCCCGACCACTCCCAAAGCTGGGCGGCAGCCCCGGCGTGGTCGGGGTGGGTGTGGGTGAGAAGGATGGCAACCAAGTCGTTCGGTCGAAGACCGTAAGCTACCAGCGTTCGAATCAGGTCGCCTGCTCCGGCAACACTGCCAGGGTCGACCAGAACCGCCCGCGGCCCGGTCTCCGCAAAAATTAGATAACTGTTGGCGCTGTGTCGAGTCCGGGTGATAAAGACGCCGGGCCTAACCTCCTGCATCGGTTAGCCGGCGGCCGGGCGGGTCCGGTCCCGCTCCAGTCCCTGGATGGCCTCATCCAGCAGGGCCCGGACCGCCAGCAGGCCCTCTTTTACGGCGTTACGAAGGTGCCGGGCCGCACTCTGGGGCATAAGCCGGCGCCGGATAGGTATCCGGATGTGCAGGGTGCCGAAAGGCTCGTCCTCCCGGGCCTCGTACTCGAAAAAACGCCGTTCGGGCATGGTTACACCTCCCGGCTTAATAATAGCCGAAGAGCCCCCCTCAATGCGCCCATCCCCCGACTAGACTCCGGGCCAGCTCTAGGTCGGCCGGCGTGTTGATGTTAAAAAACGACCGTAACTCAGGGTCAACCACCCTCAACTGCGCCTCGGCAACGTACCGGACCCGTAGCCTTTGCAACAGCCGGGCCACCTTCAAGTCGCCCGTGGCGACCTGGGTGGCCGCGGCTGCCGCGCAGGTCCGGCTGTAGACAGCGTGGAGGGGCTGGGGCTCCTGCCCGACCAGGGGCACCACTGCGTCCACCCCGTCCCCGAAAAGGCCGAGCAGGAACCGCAGAAGGGTTGGCTCCACAAAGGGCATATCACAGGCGACCACAATCACCAGCGGGCAGGCGGCGGCGGAAAGGGCGGTGTAAAGCCCCCCAAGGGCGGCCTGACCCGGAATGAGGTCTGGAACAAACCTCGCCGGGGCGGGGAGTGGGGGACCGGTGACACGGCCCACCACCAGAACCTCGGCGCAGACCTGAGCCAGCCGCCCGACAACTCGGGCCAACAGGGATTCCCCACCCACCTCCACCAAGGCCTTATCCTGCCCTAGCCGGGTGCCCCTCCCACCGGCCAGCACTGCCCCTGAGACCTCCATCGGCCCAGTTACAGTATAGCCTGCAGCTTCTCGTTTAGCGGGCAGAAGTCACACCGGCCAGGCTGGCAGAGGTTGTGGTAAAGCTGAATGGCCCCTTGGTGCTCGGCAGCCGGTAGGGGACCTTCGAGCATCCAGGTTCGCCGGAGCAGGTAGCGGGTAATGAAGTTCTCCCCAAGGCCCGGCCCCTCTTCCCAGACAGCCCGGGCCTTGCGGCCCAGACCCTCGTTACCTATAAGCTCGGCCCAGGCCGCGACGGCCGGTATCACCGCGTTCACCGCGACTACCCGGGCCCGTTCGGCCCCGAGGCCGGGCACCCGGGCCCGCAAAAGCCTGACCACGGCCGTAAATGGTCTCGGTTCCCCAAAACAGGCCTCAAAGGCGGCCCAAAGGCCCCCAGCCGCGCAGCTGGCCAGAAGCTGGGCTAACTGCCGGAGCCGAAGGTCCGGACGGTTATTCGGCCGCACCGAAACCAGCGGCCGGTCGGGCACCTGCCTGGGCAAGGCCAAAAGGCGGGCGGCATATTCGGGCCGCAGGCTTTCGGGAAGGTCCACCAACTTCGCCCGGAGACCGGCCCAGCCAACGCCCCCTTCCGGCAGGGTCAGGCCGGGCCCCGGCAGGCCGTACCCAAAGGCCCGGCCTAGGAGACGGAAAAGGGCCTCATCTCGCCCCAAAAGGCAAATCCAGAGCCTGACCCTAGCCACCTTGGCCGCCAGACGATCCCGACCCGCGGTCCGAAGAATTTCCCGCAGCTCGGCCGTCGGGAGCCGCCGGGCAGCTGCTCGGCATGGCTCGCCCCACCCGGGCAGTGGTACGGCCCCGGCCTCAAACTTGAAGGTGATGACCGCCCCGCCGGCTGGACCGGAACGCGGCCCCAGCTGGGCCACCAAATGGAATCGAACCGCGGCGTAGGCCAGGTCATCCCCGTGGCCATGGGCCTCCCAGTCGGCCGCCCGGCGGTGCACTTCCAGGTCGCCAACGACCAACTCGCCGGCCTCGGTGTAGAGCCGGGCGTCCCGGAAGTCGGGGCCGGGACCGCGCTGGCGCCGACCCGGGAAGGCCACCCGGAAGGCCCGGCCATCCACCGCCCGGAGGGTGGTGGAGGCTACCCGGCCCTCCTCCCAGGCCCGGCAGACGGCTTCTTCGTCGAGCTTCGCCGACCGCTCCACGCTCAGATGATAGTAAAGCAGGCAGCCGCCCGTCAATCGCCTGCCCCTTGACGGCCCGACGGGGACAATCTAAAATCGGGCAGGCTATGCGCTTTTTGGAGGTAGGTAACCGCCGCCCTAAACATGGAGGCAACCCTGCTCCGGGCCGCCTTTGCCTTCGAACAGAAAGCCGGCATCAAGGTCTAGGCCCAGGTTAAGGTCCCGGCAAACCTTCCGGTGGGGCAGGCCTTTCAGGCTGGCCCCGGCCGGGTCGGGGGCGCGACCGGCGCCATCCGCAGGTCCGCCGTGCGAATAGGAGCGACACACTCAGGAGGAATCGAGCATGCTGACGGCAGAGCAGCTACGGGCCGCGATGGGGCGCCTTCCCCGGGTCGAACTGGCGGTGCTACCGACCCCCCTGCATGAGTGCCCTAACCTGAGCCACCAGCTGGGGATTCGTCTGGCCGTTAAGCGGGACGACTTAACGGGCTTGGCCTTTGGGGGCAACAAGACCCGCAAGTTCGATTTCGTATTCGGGGATGCCATGGCCAAAGGGGCCGACGTCATCGTTGCCGGCTTTGGCAGCCAGTCCAACTTTGCCCGGCAGGCGGCGGCCGCCTGCGCCAAGCTTGGCCTGAAATGCTACCTGGTCAACCGCTACGATGACCGAGCCCGCCGGGTAGGCATCCAAGGTAACTACCTTCTTGATTTCATCCTGGGGGCCGAGGTCTGGCTGGTTCCCCCGGAACAGCTGGCCGAGGCCCGCAAGAGGCTGGCCGACGAGCTCCGGGCCCTGGGGCACCGACCCTATATCCTCAACGACACCGAGGCGGTGCTGGGGGCGGTGGCCTATGCCGGCTGCGTGGCCGAGCTGGCCGAGCAGCTGGCCGAACCGCCGGAATACCTGGTTCTGGCCAGCGGCGGCGGGACCCAGGCCGGGGTTCTCCTCGGGGCCAAGGCCCTGGGCCTACCGACCCGGGTCGTCGGGTTCCGCCCCAGTCGGGTGCCGGAGGCAACGGTCAAGGAACAGATCGCCACGGTCGCCAACGAGGCCGCCCTGTTGCTGGGCCTCCAGGTGCGGATTGGGCCGGAAGAGGTGGAAAACAGCGACGACTACGTCGGCGAGGCCTACGGGGTCGTAACCCCGGCGGGCCTCGACGCCATCGAACTTCTGGCCCGAACTGAGGGCATCCTGCTGGACCCGGTCTACAGCGGCAAGGCCTTCAGCGGCCTTGTAGATTACGTTCGGCGGGGCATCATCCCGGCCGGGAGCCGGGTGGTGTTTCTTCATACCGGCGGCCAGCCGGCCCTCTTCGCCTACGCCCAGGAATTCATCGAGCACGGGGGCTACCGGATGCGGGTGGTGGGGGAAGTAGGCCGGGGAATTCTCACGGCGCCGGCCGGCGGCGACTGAGGGGGAGCCGGGGCCAAAAGGTTCGGGTCTTTTTCGGCCACAGGTGTTATAATCTGCCGGTGCGACGTGAAGTCTCAGGAAGGAGTCAGTCACCGTGACCCGGTTCGCCTTTTTTAAAAAGCAGGTGGTTCCCATCGAACAGGCCAAAATCAGCATCATGACCCACGCCTTTAATTATGGCACCGGCGTCTTCGAAGGCATCCGAGGTAACTGGAACCCCGCGGAGAACAAAATCTTCATCTTCCGCATGCCCGAACACTACGAACGGTTTAAGGCCAGCTGCAAGATCCTTCGGCTCAACATTCCCTACTCGGTCGAGGACCTTTGCGAGATTACTAAGGACCTGGTCGCCCGCAACGGCTTTCGGGAGGACGTCTACATCCGGCCCATCGCTTACAAGGCCAGCGAGGCCATCGGGGTTAAACTCCACGGGCTGGAGGATGACCTGGCCGTCTTCGTGACCCCCCTCGGACCCTACCTTGATGCCGAAGGGGGTATCCGGGCCTGCACCTCCTCCTGGCGCCGCATCGACGATACCATGATCCCGGCCCGGGCCAAAGTGACCGGACTTTATGTCAACTCAGCCCTGGCCAAGACGGAGGCGAACGAAAGCGGCTTCGATGAGGCCATCCTATTGACCTCCGAAGGCCACGTCTCCGAGGGCTCGGGGGAGAATATCTTCCTGGTCATTAAGGGCAAGCTCGTTACCCCGCCCGTTAGCGACAACATCCTCGTGGGCATTACCCGGGATACTGTCATTCGCCTGGCCGCCGAGGAGCTGGGCATCGAGACCGTTGAGCGGTCGGTGGACCGGAGCGAGCTCTACGTGGCCGACGAGGTTTTCATGACCGGGACGGCCGCCCACGTCACCCCCGTCGTCGAGATCGACCGCCGGCCTGTGGGCGATGGCCAGGTTGGTCCAGTCACCCGCAAGCTGATGGAGCTCTATTTTGCGGTGATTCGTGGTCAGCATCCGAAGTATCTTAGCTGGTGCACGCCCGTCGCACCGAGCCTCGCTTCTGTCTGAGACCGTTATCAGGCCCCCGACCAGGCTCGGGGTTGCCACCGGTCTTACGTTAACTGCCCTGGGCCTCGCCGCCGCGGCGGTTTCCCTCATCGCTGCCCTGAACGAACCTGTCGGGGTCTGGTCACCCCTCTACGGGGCAGCCGGCTTGGTTTTGGCCCTGGTGTCGGCCTACCTGGCCTACTGGGCCCTCGTCTGTGCCAGCCTCCGGTACCGGCTTGACCGCAACCGTCTTGAGTTAACGTGGCTGGGCGGCCGCATTCAGCTGCCCACCCATCGACTGCGGGTCCTGACCGGCCAATCCCCCGCCTTCCCCGAGTTCCGGCAGGTCCGGGGAATTGCCTGGCCCGGCTTCTGGTTCGGGCGGGACCGCGAGCCCGACGGGCCCATTTACCTGGCGGCCGCCCATCATCCCAACCAGCTGGTGCGCCTAAGCACCGGAAGCTTAACCTACGTGCTCGGTGTCCCCGACCGGACCCTCTTCGAAGAGCAGCTGGCTGCCCTACAGCTTGCCGGCCCCCTGGTACCCACCGCCGAGGGTGCCGTCTGGGAGGGCCCTCATAGGGTGGCCATTTTCGACGACATGCTGGCCCTCGTTCCCATTGCCGTTGGGGCCGGCCTGAGCCTCGGCCTCTTCATGTACCTCAGCCTAGTTTACCCCCGCCTCCCGGAGCTTATCCCCTTGCACTTCAATGCCTTTGGTCAACCCGACTTCATCGGCTACCGGGTCGACATTTTCCGGCTTCCGGCCTTTGGCCTTTCCCTACTGTTGTTGAACACCGTCCTCGGGGCTGCCCTCCACCGCCTTGACCGCTTTGCCGCCCTCATAGTCCTCTGGGCCGCGCCTGTGGTCCAGGCCATGTTCTGGTTTGCCGTCTTCCGGTTGGTGAATATATACTGCTGTTGACGGCGGGGGTGCGGTCCCATCCGGAAAATCAGCCAGCTCGTCGGCCTGTTAGCCGAGGCCTTCAGGCGATTCCAGACCCACTCGGGCGCGTACCTGGGGGCAGCCATTGCCTACTACGCCCTCTTGTCGCTGTTCCCTTTTTTGCTCGGAATTATCGCCATCCTGGGCCTAGTCTTTGAAGCCCAGCAGGTCAGGGCAGCCGTCGTCGGCCAGGTAACCGCCTACATCCCGGGTTCCGAAACCTTTGTTCGCTCGGCGCTGGATGAGGCAACCCGGGCCCGGGAAACTGTCGGCCTCGTCTCGGTGGTGCTTCTTCTTTGGTCGGCTACCGGCGTCGTGGGGGCGGTATCCTGGGCGATAAACCGGGCCCTTGAGGTGGAAACCCCCAGACCTTTCTTGCGTCAGAAGCTGGTGGAGGTCGGGGCCGTGCTGGGGGCGGGATTCTTCCTCTGGGGCTCGACCCTGTTACTGGGTGCCATCCGGTTCCTCGGTGGCCTAATCGCCTTGCCGACCGGCAGTTCAGGCGCCTATTTTTTGGGCGTGGGCATCTCCGTCGCCATCTCTTTCGGGGTATTCGCCCTAGCTTACCGCTTCCTTTCGGCGCTTCCGCTCCGCTGGGCCGACATCTGGCCCGGGGCTGCCTTTGCCGCTTTGGGGGTCGAGGTCGGCAAGCATCTCTTTCTCCTTTACCTGGACCGATTCGCCAGCTTCAACCTGGTTTACGGGTCGGTAGGGGCGGTCCTAGCCTTCCTGCTCTGGTCGTACCTGGCGGCTGTGGTGGTGATCTTTGGGGCCGAGCTTGTGGCCGTGCGCCGCCGGGCCCATGGAGACCCCCGGCCCGAAGGGCAACCCTAGCCCGGCGCCTCCAGGTGGCGCAGGCGCTCGAACAGCTCCCGCTGTTCGGCGCTCAGGTTTTGGGGTAAGACCACCCGTACACGCACGTACAGGTCACCCCGACGCTCGGGGTTACAGGGGTCGGGCAGGCCAAGGCCGGGCAGGCAGAATACCCGCCCGTTTTGGGTCTCGGCCGGGATACTAAGTTTCGCTGGACCGTCGAGGGTGGGCACGGCGACCTCGCCCCCAAGGACGGCTGTGGTGAGGGGAACCGGGATTTCTACGAAGAGGTCCGGCCCGTGGCGCTCGAAGGTGGGGTGGGGTTTGACGGTGATTTTGAGATAAAGGTCGCCGGCCGCCCCACCGCCCCGGCCGGCGCCCCCGGCCTCCGGGACCCGCACCCTGGTGCCTTCAGCCACCCCGCGCGGTATGCCCACTTCAACTCGGCGCTTCCGGCGGACGGTTCCGCCGCCCCCGCAGGTATGGCACGGCCGATTAAGATATGCCCCAGACCCGCGGCAGGAGGGGCAGGTCTGCTCGGCCTCAACCTCTACCTGCCGGACGGTGCCCCGGAAGACCTCTTCCAGGGTGAGTTCGACCTCCGCCTCCAGGTCCTCGCCCCGGGCCCGGCCGGCCGTGCGAAACCCGGTGCGGCCCCTGACCACCCCCCCGAAGAAGGCGCTGAAAACCCGGCGCCGGGTCCGTACCCAGCCGTCTACCACGTCGGTGGGCACCAGCCGATGCCGGGCCTGGTCGTATTCGCGGCGCCGCTGGGGGTCAGCCAGGACCTGGTAAGCCTCGTTGACCTCCCGGAACTTGGCCTCAGCTTCGGGGCTGTCCGGGTTGAGGTCCGGGTGGAACCTGCGGGCAAGCCGACGGAAGGCCTGCCGGATCTCCGCCTCCGAAGCCCGGGGGTCCACTCCGAGGGTTGCGTAGTAGTCCTTCACCGGACCTAGCTTAACCCATTGTAAGGGCCGGCGGGGTCCGCGTCAAAGGCCGGGCGGTGCCTCAGGCCGCTTCCGGCGCTGGCGGCCGGCTGCCCAGGGTCCGTTCGGCAATGATGGCCTGCGGCTCGGTGAAGAGGACCCCGTCGTGGAAGTAATGGACCAGTAATACCGACAGGATGCCGATGTATGTATAGGCTTCGTCGGCACCGGGCAGACATTGCCCACCCGGACAGTGCAGCCCCGGCCAGAGCACCCCAGCGGCCAGGATCAGGAGCCCCGAGACCGGCAGCATCGCCAGGCAGAAGACGTAAAACCGGACCCAGCCCACCGACCGGGCCGAGACGGGACCAAACGGGCTGGCCGGCCGGCCCGTGGCC
Organism: Chloroflexota bacterium; assembly: GCA_040289115.1. Taxonomy (GTDB): domain Bacteria; phylum Chloroflexota; class Dehalococcoidia; order JAUQQI01; family JAUQQI01; genus JAUQQI01. Next base: position 37,941 of record PSKS01000012.1, on the reverse strand, counting down.
TCCTCCCGGAGGCGGTTTGCCAGCCAGGTCAAGGCCAGGTACTGGAAGGAATGCCAAACGTTGATCCCCTGGAAGGCCGTGTCCAGGTTGGGCAGGGCCGGCGCAAAAAACATTATCGTGGCCGTTATCAGGATAAGGAGGGTCTTGGGGACGTTGAGAGTCCCTTCCCGGTACTCCCTGACCGTGCGGCCGATGAAGGCCGCGAAGAAGACCGCAAATAGCGCACCTGCCATGTAGGCAAGCCAGTATTGCCCGTAGAGGATGTCGTTGATCTTAAGGTTAACGGGGCCGATCCAGAACTGGCCGTTGACCATTTTGGCCAGGGCCAGTGGGTACAGGCTACTTAAGATAAGGCCGTAGTCTACCAGCCGGTCCCGCAGGTTCACCGTGCCCCGGGCCTTCAGGGTATAGGCGTCCGTTAGCCAGACGATCTGTTGGAGGGCGTGGAGGCTGGCAAGCCCAAAGAAAAGGGTAAGGAGCCAGACGTAACTCTCATAACTGCTGGTGGCCAGGATGACCACCATCAGGGGAATGAGCAAGGACGAAAGCAAAAAGGTCGACCGCTTCTGGCGAAAGTCCGGGTCGAACACGGTGCGGGTGAAGGTCGCGTACATGTGGGGGCCGCCCACCAGAACGGCCACCAGCAGGTTGACGACCACCCTGGCCTGGTAGGCTGGGGTTCCGGGCTGGTCGGCCCGGGCGAAGGGGTCACCCCCAAGGACCACGTAAACGAGGTAGGGGGCGAAAAACAGAACGGCGCTAAAGATCAAAAAAGTCAGGTCCCAATTTCTGCTGACAAGCCACGGCTGAACGAACTGCTGAGAGGGACGCCCGGTTACCGTCATTTCCCACTGTACCTCCTCTTGAGTGGATGGTTGAGCCCTGACAGGCCGCTCCGAGGTTAACCGGCGACTAGAATTATACAGGCCCGGGAAATTGCAGGCAACGGCCCGACAGGCCGGGCCGTCTACCCTTACCGGCCGGGCTCCAGTAAGCCGGCTATTTCCTCCACCTGCAGGCCGTCCACCGCCACTTCCGGGGCGTAAGTTACCTCGTCGGAGGCCCAGACTGCAATCGGCCGGATCGCCGCCCCGATGCCCAAAATGTTGTTAAGGACCCGGTGGAGGCTGTCGTTGATCCGGATGGAGTTAGGCTTGATGGCCCCCACCACCTGCCCACCCCGGATTACGTAAGAGTCCCCCACCACGGTGCAGGTAAAATCCCCGGCCCGAAGGCCGTTTATCGGGTAGGTGTACCAGATGCGGCCGATGTAGAGGCCGTCTCCTACCAGCCGAAGCAGCTCGTCGTGGGACTTTGGGCTGCGTCCGGTTATGACCACGTTGGTTGGGTGGATTCCGGGGGGCACATCGAAGTGGCGCCCCCCGCCCCGGCCGAACCGAAACCCATTCCGGGGAACCAAGGCCGCTGGAACCTGCTCCGGGTCGATACCCAGCTTTTCCCGGCCGTGGGGATCCCGACGGATTCGCTGGGCCTCGTACCAGTTCGCCAGAAGCCCCACCAGGCGGCCCCGGCGGATGAGCCAGGTCCGGCCGGTGGGCAGGCCCTCACAAGTTATGCCCTTGCTGCCCACCAGGCCCCGAGCCGCCCCGTCGTCATAGATGTTAAGCTCTGGGTGCGCCACCCGTTGGTTGAGGCGGCCGGTGAAGGGACTGGCGGCGGCGTAAAAAGCCTCTAAGCTCAGGGCCGGACCCAGCAGATTGTTTACCAGGTCGGCCATCGGCTGAGGGCCCAATATGGCCCGGTACCGACCGGTGGGAACCCGAATACCCAGCCGGGATTTTAAGGCGTTGCGGGCCGCCTCCGCCCCGGCCCCGCCGTCGAATTCGGCCAGCCGGGTGTGGGCTGACCAGCCGGTACCCTTGGCATCCTGGGCCTCCACCATAGCCGTGACCGACGCCAGGATGACGGCGCTCTGGTCGGTTTGAACCTCCGGCAGGTAGGTTGAAACAACGGCCATCCGTTCCTGCAAGACGGTGACGTCGCCCCCAACGATAAGCCCGTCGGCGGGGCCCACCGTCTCGTCGGCCGCGAAGACTTCCAGGGCAGAATTTATAACTCGCCAACCGGCCGCCACCAGGTCCCCCCCGGAAAGGCCCATCAGGGCCGGGTCGTGGTAGCGCCGGAGCCTGCGCCGGTCCCCCGTAGGCTTCGGCAGGGAAGTAAATTCGGGGTCGTGAACGGCCCCCCGTCGGGCCTTTTCTAGGGCGGCCTCCGCCCCCGCCAGGTCGACGCGGCCGGGCTCAGACCCGAACCCGAAAAGCACCCCCTCGGCCGAATCGAAGGCCGCCCGGACCCCGATGCCGTAAGAATAAATCGATTTGGGCTCCTCCACCCCGTTGCAAGGGATGTGGGAGGTGTAGTTAAGCCGGACGAAGAGGCTGGTGTTAGCCGAGACGAAGACTTCCAGCTCCCGTACCCCCGGCTTCTGCCGAAGGTGGGCAAAGGCTCGCTCTGCCGCCCCCCGGAGCTCGCCTAGGCCAACCATCACCGGGCCTCCCCGGTCAGGCGGGCCCGGCCCCGCAGGGTCGGCCCGCCGTTGCCCATCCGTTTCGTCTGCATCGGCTGTCCCTTGCCGCAGTTGGGGATGGGAAAGAGCCGAAAGTCGTTGCCCACGGCGTCGATGCTCAGCAAGAAATCCTTGGTGTCGGCGGTGATTCCCCCGTTGCGGTAAAGCCGCTCGAGGCGACCGTTCCGGATCTCGTAAACCCTGCGGGCCGAGATTCGGAAGTTTTCCCGGGACTCGGCAATGGATGGTATCCGCTTGCCCACGACGTAGTAGCCCCGGTCCACCTCGCCAATGATGGCCGCTGGGTCCCGGGCCCCGGGAGCAAACACCGTGTTGGACATCCGGATCAGGGGAACGTAGGCCGCGCCGCTGGCCTTGTAATGGCCGTTCGGTTCGGCCCCAACTATGGCCGCGGTCTGGCGGCTGTTCATAAAGCCCCGGAGGATGCCCTGCTCGATGAGCACCACCCGGCGGGCCGGGGTGCCCTCGTCGTCGTAGGCGTAGTGGCCGAAGCCGGGAAGACCCGGGTCGGAAAAGCAGGTCACCAGCGGGGATGCCACCTGCCGGCCCAGCTCATTGTCCTCAAAACTTCGGAAGAACCAAGAGCGGCCGGCGTAGGCCGTCTCCATCTTGAGGGCCCGGTCCAGCTCCGTGGGGTGGCCGATAACCTCGTGGCAGAGCAGGGCGTTAAAGTCGGGGTCGGTAACCACCACAACCTCCCCCTCGGTGGTGGGGCAGGGCGGGGCCGTGGAAACCTCCGCTGCCTCCCGGGCCAGCCCCACCGCAAAGTCCGCCAGGCCCGGAAACTTGAGGAAGTTATCATCGGCCCCGGCCTCCACCACCTCCCAGCCCCGCTGGTGGCCGATGGTCTCGTAGAACTCCTGGGCCGACTCTTCCCCCTGGGCCACCACGAAGACGAAACCCTCGGTCAGGGCGATTAGCTGGTCGATATCGGCGCCTTCGCTGCTGACGAAAACCTGCCGTTCCAGCCCGGTCTGGGCCGCCACCAAATTGAAGCGGATAAGGGGCGAAGCACCAGCGGCCGCCTTCGAGGCCCCCACCACCGCCGCCACCGCCCGGGCCGGGTCCACCGAACGGGGATCCTGGCTGAAAACTGGTCCCACAGTATCCCGCATTACGGGGATAGGCGCCAGCTCGGTATCCCACAGGCTTCGGCCCAGGGGGCCGAAGCGGCCGGCGGTCAGGGCTTTCTGCTCGGCGTTGGCCAAAGCCCGCTCGTAGGCGGCCCGAAGCCCGGCCCGAACCAGCCGGGCCACCTTCAAAAGGTCGGTCTCCCCCAGCTGAGCCCCGTAGTAGCCGGGGGCTTTCAGCCGACGGCCTGCCAGCACCCGGATCCCCAGGGCGTATGTGACCTCTTCGATGCCGGCCTTGGGCAGGCCGTTCTCGGCCACCGCCCCCCGAACTTCAACGGCCTCGAACCGGATGTCAGCGTAGTGAAGGTATTCAAAGCGGCGGGGCGCATCAACGGCCAGGCCCGCCAGGGTCGGGCGAACTCGGTCGAGGGCTTCAACACCCTTTGACCCGAGCATGACCGCTTCTCTAGCCGGAGTTGAAGTCCGTCTCGACCCAGTGAACGGGCACCCGTCCGATATTCAGGCGTTCCACCCGGCGCACCTGCAGCCCGGTCACGTCGGCCGAGGTCGTCAGGCGGGCCTGGGCGAGCCGGCCGATGGGCTGGGCCAGCAGCACGGCGAAGGTCCCCGCCAGCACCGCCCCCACCAGGCGGTCCAAGGGCCGGCGCAAAGAGCCGGTCACGGCCAGGGAGCTCAGGCCAGCCAGCAAACCGGCCACGGCCACATTGGTCCCGCAGAGGGGGGAGATGGCAAGCTCCCTTTCGCCGGCCTGCAGCCGGGCCAGGGCTTCTTCAACGGCCGCCCTGATGGCATCGGTGGGAAGCTGGCCGTAAATGTAAAAGCCGTGGGGGGTGGAGCGGGCGACCAGTCGGATGGTGGGACCGAGCCGCTGCAGGAGTACCCCAACGGTGGCATGCTCCAGGGCATGGTTGCGGCGGGTTCGTTCTAAGGCCTTGGTGATAGACAGACCAGTCATCCCATTCAGTATAACATCATAAGCGGAGTCCATCGGCCAGGAGGCGCCCGTGATCGCCAGGCTTATCGTCTACCCATTGGAACCCGGCACCGAGGACCAGGTTAGGGGCTGGCTTGAGGGCCTGAAGGCCAGGTATGCCAAAATGCAGGGTTTGAAACACGGGTTTTTTATGTTGCGCTCGGCCCCGCCCCAGCTGGCCCAGCTCCTGGTCTTCGAAAGCGCCGCCGCCCTGCAGGCCTACCTGGGGTCCGAAACCTACCGGGCCTTTCTCAACGAGTACCGAAACCGGTTTATCAATCCGGCCGGGAGCGCCTTGGAGCAGGTCTTCGAGACGGTGGAAGTCATTGAGCCGGTCCCGGCCGGACCAGACTAAACACGTCGCCAAAGCTTATAACCCGGCTCCGGCCCGACTCGGTCCGGAGCCGCAGCCGCCCCGCCCGGTCCACCCCGGCGGCCAGCCCCCGTAGCTTCTCGCTGCCGGCCACCACCTCCACCTCCCGGCCCACAGTAATCAGCCGGCGACGCCAGGCCCAGAAGGGCGACCAACCGCCCAAGAGCCTGATGTAGGCCCGGTCCAGCTCAAGTAATACCTCCCTAAAAAGAACTTCCCGGTCCACCGGCCGACCCAGTTCCCGGACCAGGCCGGTGGCCTGCCCGGCCAGCTTCGGAACCTCGGACCCGGGATCCCAGTTCACATTTAGGCCGATGCCCACTAGGGCCCAGGCCAGCTCGTTGCCGAAGAACTCGGTCTCCACCAGGATTCCACCAAATTTGCGGCCGTCGACCACCAGGTCGTTGGGCCACTTGATGGCCGGGTTAAGACCTGTCGCCCTCCTTACAGCCCGGACCACCGCCACCGCCGCGGCCATGGGCAGCGCCTCCACGGCCTGGAGGGGGGGACGTAGAACCACGGTGAAAAGCAGGCTAGTTCCGGCAGGGGCAACCCACCGCCGCCCCTGACGGCCCCGGCCGGCCGTCTGCTCTTCGGCGCGCACTACCAGGCCCTCGCCCCCGGCGGAGGCGGCCAGCTCCCGGGCGACGTCCATTGTCGACCCAACCGAGGCTAAATGATAAATCTCCCGGCCGATGATGTGGGGCCGACGCCGCTGACGGGCCCAGTAGTCGGCCAGGCGGGCTTCGGGGTAATCGGCCACGGTATCAACGGGCTAGCCCGGCTTGGAACTGGTCGTAGAGCCGGTCCACCTTGGCGGCCATGATAAAGTCGTTCTCATGGAGGCCGCCAATCTTGTGGGTCCACCAGTAAACCCGAACCTCACCCCAGCGGATGTAAAGGTCGGGGTGGTGGCCCTCGGCCTCGGCCACCTCGCCCACCCGGTTGGCAAACTCCAGGGCCTGCCGGAAGTTCTTAAACTTAAAGCCCTTTACCAGCCGGCGCCCATCTTCCACCTGCCAACCTGGAACCTGGGCCAGAAGGGGGGCAAATTCTTCCGGAGTGAGGGGCGGAATCCCCCCGCGGCAGGGGACACACCGCTTTTCGGCCAGCGTAACGGGTTCTTCGGCCATTTCAATAATAATTATAATTCACTGCGCCTAACCTTAAAGGTCTGGCGACTGGGCCCCCGCCGCCGGGATTCCCGCCAGGAGCCTGGCTAGAGCTTCCACCGCCTCATCCGCGGTGAGGGCAAGGGGTACGTCGAAGCCCCGGGCCCGAAGGCGCTGGCAGATGAGGCCTACTAAGGGCGGCTCCAACCGGTGCCTGGCCAAAAGCTCCGGTTGGCTAAAGATCTCCCGGGGGGAGCCCTTGGCCACAAAATGCCCCCCCTGACTCAGGACGTAAATGGTGTCGAGGAAAAGGGGGGCCAGGCTAACCTCGTGGACGGAGACGATGAAACTTAGGCCTCGCTCCTGGTGAAGCTGGTTAAGGAGCTCGACAAGCTCGACCCGGGAGGCTGCGTCGAGCCCCTCAAAGGGCTCGTCTAAGATTAAAAGCTCCGGGCGCATCACCAGGGCCCCGGCCAGGGCCACCTTCAGCCGCTCCCCGCCGCTCAGATAGTGGGCGAGCCGGTCGAGCAGGTGTTCAATCCGCAGCTCAGCGGCCACCTCCTGAACCAGCCGGTTCACCTCAGCGGGTGGAAGGCCCTGGTTGCGGGGGCCGAACCCGATATCGTCCCGCACCGTCGGGGCCACGATCTGCCGGTCGGGATTCTGGAATAGAAAGCCGATTCGGGGCCGAATCTTCTCGAAGTCCCGGTAGGGGTCGAGCCCAAAGACCTCCACAACCCCGGATTCTGGCCGGAGCAGTCCCAGTAAATGCTGAAAGAGAGTCGTCTTGCCGCTGCCGTTTTGCCCCAGCAGGGCCACCCGCTCCCCCCGCCGCACGATGAGCTCTTCGCCCGTAAAGTACAGGGCGGTCCCGTCCGGGTACGTAAATTTTACATCCTTGAACCGAACGATTATTTCCACCGGACCTAACCGCCTTTCCTCAAAAACCGGAAAGTGCCCGTCCCCAAGCAGAGCACGGCCGTCAGGGCCAGCCAATACCCGTTGTAAGCCGCAAGCCCGCTGCCCAGCAGATGCTCTGCCCCAAAGGCCGCCGTTCCCGCCCCCACCATAAGGCCCAACAGCTCCGGCGGACCCAACCTCCACTCCGTAGCCGCCACGGCCAGCCGGCCCCGGTAGCCCCGCAGCCGCAGAATCCGGCCGAAGTCCTCGCTCAGGTCAAATCCCCGGGCAATAACGAGGCCGATCCCCTGGCCCACGTTGGCTAGCCGCCGGCCCCAGTGGCGGGCTGAAAGCCCGCCCCGTAGCCGTAGGGCCGTAAATACATCCCGGGCGATGGCCACCAGGATGAAAAAGGACCTGTAAGCCAGGAAGAGCAGGTCCACCAGCAGGGCGGGGGCGACCCGGCGCATAGCCGAGAAGAGGACCGGGTAGGGGGTTGTGGTTATCAGGGCCAGCATGGTGAGGGCGGCATTCACGGCCTTCCCCACCATCAGCAAGCTTCCCGGCGGGTTGGCCAGCCCCTGGGCAATGAGAAGGGGCACCAACAGCACCGCCGGGTAGAACCCGGTAATGAGAACCCGGGTCCAGGGCAGACCTGCCAACAGAATGGCCGCATTTAGCAGCAAGAACGTCCCGAGCAGGAAGATCAGGTCCCGGCTTACGATAATCCCGAAGAGAATGAGGCCGGCCGCAACGAATTTCGGCCCCGCGGCCAGCCGGTGGACCGGGCTGGTGAGCTTGATGGCCCAGAAATCCACCAGCTCAATCATGGGGTGCCCCACTGGCCGGTAAGAGGTCCGGCCGCACCTGCCTCAAGTAGCTGACAATAACCCCGGTGAGGATACCTTCCAGCACCCAGCCGACCAGCCCTAGGGTGTAAACCACCGCCGCAAAGGTGGGAAGGTCCAGGCCCCCGGCTTCGGGGGCTTCGTGGGGCTCCTCGGTAAAGACCTCCAGGCGGAAAAGTCCCCCCTCAAAGGGGTTCTTGAAGGCGATGACGGCCCTGGGGGCCTGCTCGGCAGGGTTAATCTGTGCCACCCCGATTAGGCCCACCATCACGGTGGTGCTCACGGCCAGGGCCACCACCGTGGTTAAGAAAGCCTGCCAGAAGGGCCGGTCACCCAGCAGGCGGCCGAAAACCCAGAAGAGAACGGAGCCTAAGACCACCTCCGACCCGATGACCAGCGCGTTGAGGCCGACTACCGTGATACCCCCGTGACCGAAGAGGGCTAGGATGAATACCACCAAGAACGCGGCCAGGAAACCGGCCGCCGGGCCGAGGAGGATGCCGGCCAGCACGCTTAGGTTGAAGTGATAGGCGATGGGGACCACCTCCAGGGACATCCCCACCATCATTAGGGCGGCGACCACCCCGAGGCGGGCTACCCGCCCGGTTAACTCTTCGGGGTTCCGGCGCAGACGGCGGAGAATGCCCCCAAGGAGGACGATGGTGACGGCCCAGCCGGCAACCACCAGCCAGAGGGGCAAAATTCCGTCCGGCAGATGGATGTGACTCATTCTAAACTCCTCCCTTTTTCAGAGACTCCACCACCGGAACCAAGCCGGACGGCAGACTCACCTCGGCCTGCCAGCCCAGGACTTGGGCGGCCCGGGCCGGGTCCAGGCAGCTGAAGCGGACCTCGCCCTTCCTGGGTGGGGCAAAGGCCGGCGAGCCTTCAAACCCGGTCAGCCGGGCTAGGGTCCGGAAGAGCTCCAGGATCGAAGTCTCCCGGCCGGTGCCGATGTTGATCACCCCTTGGCCCCGGTTCAGGGCTAAAAGGTTAGCCGCAACCACGTCCTCCACGTAAACGAAGTCCCGGGTTTGCAGGCCGTCGCCGAAGATGGTGGGACGTTGGCCCCAAAGGAGGGCGGTGGCGAATCTGGTAACCACCCCCGCCTCGGTGTGCGGCTTGGCCCGGGGACCGTAAACGTTGGCGTAGCGCAGGGCGACCCACTCCAGCCCGGCAAGCCGGCCGTAAAGCTCCAAATAGTCTTCGACGACCCGCTTGGCCAGACCGTAAGGCGAGAGGGGTTTTGTCGGCGCCGATTCCGGGGTTGGCCGGAGTTCAGCCTCGCCGTAGACGGCGCAGGATGAGGCGAAGATAAACCGCCGGACGCCCCAGCGGACGGCTAAGCCCAGCACGGCCAGACTGCCCAGGATGTTGGTGCGGGCATCGGCCAAGGGGTCGGCCACGGACCGGGCGACGCTGACTTGGGCGGCGTGGTGGTTCACCACGTCGAAGCGCTGGGACGCGAATATGTCCTCGAGGCGGGGGTCGAGGATATCCATTCGGTAAAAGGCGGCCCCGGCCGGCACCCACTGTCGGCGGCCGGTGCTGAGGTTGTCAACGACGACCACCTCGTGGCCAGCCCGGACGTAGGCCTCGGCTACAGCCGACCCGATAAACCCTGCCCCCCCGGTCACCAGGACGCGCAATCCGGTACCTCCCGGCCTTCGCAGGATTGACAGGCAGCACAGAGCCCAAGGATCTCCAGCCGATGGCCGGTGGCGGCAAAGCCGGCCCGGGCCGCCTGGGCGCTCACCGCCGCCAGGATTTCGCAGCCGGCAACCTCCGCTACCCGACCACAGGCGATGCAAATGAGCTGGTGATGATGGTCCGGAAGGCAGAGGATGTAAATCGGCCGACCTAAAGCAGTCCTCACCTGCTCGATGATGCCGAGCTTGCTGAAGAGCCTTAAAGTTCGGAAGATCGTGGCCCGGCCGAGGCCCGGGGTGAGCTGGGTTAAGGCCTCGTTGGGGGTAAAGGAGCGGCGACGGGCGACGAACTCTAGGACGCGGCGGCGGGGCCGGGTGAGCCGGTAACCCCCAGCTTCCAGCCGCCTTCGGAGCCCTTCCAGCTCGGGTCCCATTTGTGATACTCGGTATCAATAATACCGTTTTGGGCGCTGCAGGTCAAGCCGACTGCCCTTAATGCCGGCGCCCCGATTATCTTTCCGGCTTACTACACCAGCGGTAGTCCGCTTGTAACCGCGCACGGCCGTGGGCCTAAATAGCCCCAGCTCCTGACAGAACGGGAACCGCTGCCCGAAGAAGTCCACCCTTGCGTTTCGCCGCCCGAAATACTATGATAAAAGGGATGCCGGCACTGAGAGACTTTCCGATGATTCACCGTGCTGGTGGTCGGGCACGACGGGGTGCCGGAGGCGGTCTTAGCGCGGACGGTACCCTTAAGCCGGCGATTATTATCGGCACCATTATTAGCCCCGCGGCGCGGGGTTGTGGCCCTCAAACCCCCAAGGGTTTGGGGGCCAAAACATTTTCTGGAGGTGCGCAATGCTTAAGGACCAAACCTTAACCGAGGCTTACACCACCCCGGGCCGTCACCGGGAAGTGGGGCTAAGCGATGAACAGGCCCTCGAGATGTACAAAAAGATGGTCCTGGCCCGGACCATTGACGAGCGGGTCTGGACCCTCGGCCGAATGGGCAAGGTCCATTTCGTCCTAACCAGCGCTGGCCACGAAGCCGCCCAGGTCGGGGCCGCCTTCGCCCTGCGGCCCGGTTATGACTGGATTCTCCCCTACTACCGCGACCTGGCCCTGGTCCTCACCCTGGGCCTCACCCCCTACGAGATTATGGTTAATTTCCTAGGCCGGCGGGATGACCCGTGCTCCCGTGGCCGCCAGATGCCCGTTCACTGGTCGGCCCGGCGGCTTAACATCGTTTCGGGGTCCAGTCCGGTGGGCACCCAGGTGCCCCACGCCGCCGGGGTTGCCCTCGCCTGCAAGCTTCGGCGGGAGGACCGGGTCACCTTCGTTTCCTTCGGCGAGGGTGCCACCAGTACCGGCGACTGGCACGAGGGCATGAACTTTGCGGGCATCCATCAACTCCCAGTCATCTTTTTCTGCGAGAATAACGGCTACGCCATTTCCGTCCCCTATCACAAACAGGTGGCCTGCGATAACGTGGCCGACCGCGCCCCGGCTTACCGGATGGCCGGGGTGGTCGTGGATGGGATGGACCCCATCGCCACCTACGCGGTTGTTAAGGCCGCCGTCGACCGGGCCCGCAGTGGCGGTGGGCCGAGCCTCATCGAGGCTAAGTGCTACCGGTTCACCCCCCACTCCAGCGCCGACGACGACCGCACCTACCGCAGCCGGGAGGAGGTGGAGGCCTGGCGCCGGCGGGACCCCATCGTCCTCTTTAAGAAATATCTAATGGCTTCGGGCCTGTTGGACGAGGAGCTCGACCGGCAGATTCACGCTCAGGCCCTGGCCGAGGTGGATGAGGCCACCGACCGCGCCGAGGCCTGTCCGTATCCGGACATTTCCGAGCTCTACACCCACGTTTACGCCGGAAGCTAGGAGGAAGCCATGGCCGTCAAGACCCTGATCGAGGCGATCCGGGATGCCCTTTTCGAGGAGATGCGGCGGGACCCTACTGTCATCGTGCTGGGTGAAGACGTAGGCTACCGGGGCGGGGTCTTCCGGGCCACCGAGGGCCTGCTTCAAGAATTCGGGGCGGAGCGGGTCATTGACACCCCCCTTGCCGAGTCCGCCATTGTCGGTATCGCCATTGGGGCGGCCGTAAACGGCTTCCGGCCCGTGGCCGAAATCCAGTTCGCCGACTTCATCGTTCCGGCCATCGACCAGATCGCCAACGAGGCGGCCCGGCTCCGCTACCGCTCGGCCGGCGAATGGTGGTGTCCCCTGGTGATTCGGGCCCCCTTCGGGGGCGGAGTCCACGGGGGTCTTTACCACTCCCAGTCGGTCGAGGCCTACTTCACCCACGTTCCGGGCCTCAAAGTCGTCGTCCCCAGCAGTCCCTACGATGCTAAAGGCCTCCTTAAGGCGGCCATCCGGGACGACGACCCGGTCCTTTACTTCGAGCACAAAAAGGCCTACCGGCTGGTCAAAGGTGAAGTCCCCGAGGGGGATTATATCGTTCCCATCGGCCCGGCCAAAGTCGCCCGCCCCGGCCGGCACCTGACGGTTATCGCCTACGGCCTGATGACGACCTACGCCCTGGAGGCGGCCGAGCGAGCGGCCGCTGAGGGCATCGACGTCGAGGTGGTGGACCTGCTGACCCTATATCCCCCGGACAAGAAGACCATCCTCGAGTCGGTCAAGAAGACGAGCCGGGCGCTGGTCGTTTACGAGGACAACCTCACCGGGGGCTTCGGGGCCGAAATTGCAGCCATCATCGCCGAGGAGGCCTTTCCGTACCTGGACGCGCCGGTAATGCGGCTGGCTGGCCCGGATGTACCGGCCATGCCCTACGCCGCCCCCCTTGAGGAAGTGTTTATGGTTAATCCGGAGAAGATTTTGGCCAAGATTCGGCAACTGGCAGCTTACTGAGGAGGGTGGGGATGACGGTCAAGGTCGTGATGCCCCAGCTGGGGGAAAGCGTCACTGAAGGGACCATTGTCCGCTGGGTCAAAAAAGTCGGTGACCGGGTGCGGAAGTACGAACCCCTCCTGGAAGTGATGACCGACAAGGTGAACGCCGAGGTGCCCGCCCCGGCGGCCGGAATCCTGCAGGCGATTCTGGTGCCCGAGGGCGAGACAGTCCCTGTCGGCCGGGAGCTGGCGGTGATCGCCGAGGCTGAGGCCGACGTTGCGGCCGCGGTCCCCACGGGCCAGGGCGGGACCCAGGCGGAGATAACCGAAGCCGGGGAGGGGCTTCGACAGCGCTACTCGCCCATCGTCCGGCGGCTGGCGCAGGAGTACGGCATCGACCTCTCCCAGGTGCCGGGCACGGGCCTGGGGGGCCGGGTGACCAAGGAGGATGTCCTCCGGTACGTGGCGGAACGGGAACGGGCGGCCGCGCTCAGGGAAGCCCCCGCGTCCCCCAGGCTGGAGACCCCACCGACCGCGGCGCCCGAAGAGGAGGCCGTCCCCGTTTCCCCCATGCGCCGGCAGATCGCCCAGCATATGGTCCGCTCCTATCAGACCATCCCCCACGCCTGGCTGGCCATGGAGGCCGACGTCACCAAGCTAGTCCGGTTCCGGGAGACAATTAAGGCCGAGTTCCGGCGGCGGGAGGGGGTGGAGCTGACCTATTTGCCTTTTGTGGTCAAGGCGACGGTGGAGGCCCTCAAGGAGTTCCCCATTCTTAACGCCGTCTGGGCCGAGGACAAGATAATCCTGAAAAAGCGCATTAACGTCGGCATCGCCGTGGCCCTGGAAGATGGCCTTATCGTCCCGGTCATTAAAGACGCCGACCAGAAGAGTGTCGCCGGCCTCGCCCGGGCCATCGCCGACCTCACCGAGCGGGCCCGGGCCGGTCGCCTGACCCTGGAAGACGTCCAGGGTGGGACCTTCACCGTTAACAACACCGGCGCCCTGGGTTCGGTCATCAGCCGGCCTATCATCAACGAGCCGCAGGTGGCCATCCTCACCAGCGAGGCCATCGTCCGGCGGCCGGTGGTGGTGGACGACGCCATCGCTATCCGGGCAATGATGTTCTTGTGCCTCTCCTTCGACCACCGTGTCATCGACGGCCTCACGGCCTCCCGGTTTCTGCAGGCTGTTAAGCGCCGCCTCGAGGGGATAGACGAGAACACATCGGTCTACTGAGGCCGCCTGACGGGGCCGGGCCCAGGTGTGGGATAATTGATCGAGTCGAACCGGAGGGAAGACCCAGTTATGGACCCTGCAGCCGAAGTTGCCACCGAGCGCCGGCCGGAATGGCTTAAGATTCGGCTCCACACCGGCCCCAACTACCGGGAAATCAAGAGCCTCGTTCGGGGCCTCAACCTGCACACCGTTTGCGAGGAGGCCCACTGTCCCAACATCTACGAGTGCTGGGAGCACCGTACCGCCACGTACATGATTTTGGGCAGCATCTGCACCTGGCGGTGCGCCTACTGCGCCGTTCAGACCGGCAAGCCCATGCCCGTCGACTGGGCCGAGCCTTTCCGGGTGGCCAAGGCCGTCAAGGTGATGGGCCTTAGGCATGCGGTGGTGACCTCGGTGAGCCGCAACGACTTACCCGACGGTGGGGCCGAGGTCTTCGCCCGGACCATCCGGGCGATCCGGGCCTTAAACCCGGAGTGCACCATCGAGGTCCTAATCCCGGACTTCCGCGGCTCCGAGGCCGCCCTCCGCACCGTTCTGGAAGCCCACCCGGACGTCCTTAACCACAATATCGAGACCGTCCGCCGGCTCCACCGCAAAGTCCGCCCGGCCGGCCGCTACTGGCGCTCCATCGAGCTGCTCCGCCGCTCGAAGGAGATCGCCCCCGATATTCCCACCAAGTCAGGCATTATCATCGGGATGGGCGAAACCAAAGACGAGATCTTGGAGACGATGGCCGACCTGCGGGCAGCCAAGGTCGATCTGCTCACCATTGGCCAGTACCTCAGGCCCTCTAAGAACCACTGGCCGGTGATGAAATACTACACTCCCCAAGAGTTTGAGGAGCTCAAGGCTGAGGGCCTCAAAATGGGCTTTGCCCACGTCGAGTCGGGGCCGCTGGTCCGGAGCTCCTACCACGCCTGGGAACAGGTCGACGAGATGCAGCGGCGGGCGTCCACCTCCAATGGCTGAAGCGGCCCTCTACTGGTGCGACCTGGGAACCATTTCCTACCGGGGAGCCTGGGAGCTTCAGGCTAGGCTCGTCGCCGCCCGGCGTCAGGGGCTTGTCGGGGACCTGCTCCTTCTGCTGGAGCATCCCCCTGTTTACACCCTGGGCCGGGGTGGAAAGGCCGAGCACCTGCTGGTTCCCACCGGGTGGCTCCGCCGCCAGGGGGCGGACGTCTTTGAAGTCGACCGGGGCGGTGACATCACCTTTCACGGCCCCGGACAGCTTGTGGGCTATCCCATCCTGGACCTTACCGCCTGGGGCCGGGACCTTCACCGCTACCTGCGGAGTCTGGAGGAGGTCCTTATCCGGGCCCTGGCCCGTTTCGGCCTAGAGGTGGGCCGCAAACCCGGGTATACCGGGGTTTGGGTTGGGGACCGGAAAATTGCTGCCATCGGGGTAAAGCTTAATTCCGGCTGGATTACCAGCCACGGCTTTGCCCTGAACGTTTCCACCGACCTGCGCTGGTTTGATTACATCGTTCCCTGTGGCATCCGGGGTTACGGCGTCACGTCGCTAAGTGCCGAGCTGGGAACGAGCCTGCCCAGGGAGGTGGTCATCGGGCCGGTGGTGGAAGCGTTCGGTGAGGTGTTCGGCCGGACGCCGGTGCCTGCAAAGCTGGCTGAGATTGTTGGACCACACCTGCTAGCGGCCGGCTGAGTCTTTAACCCTTGTGGGCGGGGCCGATGGGGACCGGTCCAGGTGGATGTCCTGCCAGGACCTGGGGTCCTCGAGGGGTTCCAGGTGGGTAAAGACCGAGATCCCGGGCAGGGCCTTCTGGAGCTCGGCCTCCACCTCCTCGAGCAGGTGGTGGCCCTGGGCCACCGTCCAGCTACCTGGAACCAGGACATGCACGCTCATAAACCGGCGGGTGCCGGCCTGCCGGGTCCGGAGGGCATGATAGCGGACCCCCTGTTCCTGGTAGCGGTCCAGAACCTGCCGGATAATTTGCTGCTCTTCGGGGGGAAGGGCCGTGTCCAGCAACCCCAAAGCCGACCGGCGCACCAGCACAATCCCCCACCGGACGATATTTGCAGCGACCAATAGCCCCAAAAGCGGGTCCAGAATGTACAGGCCGGTCAGGCCCGCCACCGCCACCCCCAGGACGACCCCAACGGTGGTCCAGACGTCGGCCAAAAGGTGACGGGCGTTGGCCTCCAGCACGATGGCCCGGTAACGGCGCCCGGCACAGAGTAGCACCCGGGCCACCACCCAGTTAACCAGGGCCGCTGCTACGGACACCAGAAGCCCCAATTCGACGTTGCTAATGGGCTGAGGATGGAGGATTCGCTGAAAGGCCGCGTACCCGATGCTTAGGGCCGCCGCTAAGATAAGGAAGCCCTCGGCCCCGCTGGCAAAATATTCGGCCTTGGTGTGGCCGTAGGGGTGCTCCTCATCGGGCGGCTGGGCCGCAAAGATGAGGGTCCCCAGGGCCAGCAGGGCCGCGGCCAGGTTTACCAGGGACTCCAGGGCGTCGGAGAGGAGGCCAACGGAGCCAGTAAGCAGGTAGGCTACCAGCTTCAGGCCGACGGTGGCGACGGCCGCGGCCAGGGAGAGCCAGGCGAAACGGGCGAGGCGGGGGACGACTGAAGCGGGCTTCCCGTGGTTCATACCCACCACTCGGCATTTTACCAAATTATGTAGCGAATATAGGTCGGTCCGTGAGCTTCGGGGGTTCGGTGGGCATAAACTGCCCCGTGACAACATTTTCGACCAGGGTAGCCTCCTCGAACCAGGAGCGGGGCGGGATATGCCCCCAAAAGGTTGCCCGCCGGGGGTCGTTAACCGTCCAGCGCACCGGCTTCCAGTCGGGATCCGGGATCAAGTAGTCGCCGGTGTAAAGCTCGATGCGGTTTCCATCGGGGTCCCGCAGGTAGAGAAAGAAGGCATTGCTGATGCCGTGGCGGCCCGGGCCTCGCTCAATGGCCCCGCCCATTCCCAGGGCCGCCAAGATATCACAGGCCCGCAAGACGCTAAGCGTGTCCGCCACCCAGAAGCCGGTGTGGTGGAGGCGGGGGCCGGTCCCCGTCATCAGGGCGATGTCGTGGACGTTCTGCTTCCGGTGAAGCCAGGTGGCCCAGAGGCGCGGCGGCTCAGCCTCGGTGACGGTGTACTCCGAGCACCAGAAGCCCAGACGCTCCTGCCACCACCCCGCGGCGGCCTCCACGTCCGGGACCTGACAGTTGAAGTGGTCCAGCCGCATCGGCATGGCCCCCCGGTACTGGTCGAAGCGCTGGAGAAGCCAGGGGCGCCGGCGCATCTGGCAGAAAAACTCCAGGGGAAGGCCGCTCACATCCTGGACCCGCAGGGCCCGGCCCTGGCCGGCCTCTTCCGCCTCCGGCTCCAGCCAGCGAATGGGGCACCCCTGGGCGGCGTAAAGCTCCGCCAGCCGGTCGAGGTCCTCGGGGGCAGCCACCCGGAAGGCCAGGTGGGTAACCCCCGGGCTTTCCGCCTTGCGGAGGGTGAGGCTGTAAAGGTCCCGCTCCTCGAGGCCGCCTAGGTAAATTCGGTCCCGGTCGCGGGCCGTCTCCACAAACCCCAGGGCCTCCACGTAGAAGGCCCGGGCCCGGTCCAGGTCGGTGACCCGGTATTCGATGTGGGCGGCCCGGGTAATGTTAAAGGCCGGCATCGTCTCCTCCCGCTTCAACTTGCGCCCGGGCCAGAAATTCCCGGACCCGCTCCATATAGGGGGCTCGGTCGTGGGTCTGGAAGACCATTCCCGCCATCCGAACCGGGTCGCCGAAGAAGAACCTTTCGTACTGAACCTGCCGGGCCGCAAAGGCCGAGAGGGCCGCATCCCAAGCAAGCCGGAAGATGGGTATCCGCTCCAGGGCCTCGGCCCGGGCCGCCTGGAAGTAGCGGCGGATGTCCTCGGCCAGCTCCGGGTTGCGGACGTCGGCCTCGGTGGGGATCGCCACGATGCCGCTGGCACAGAGCTGCTGGATGATTTCGACCATGCGCGGGTAGATTTTCGGATAGAGGTTGCGAGCAGCGTCCAGGGGCGGCCAAGCCGGCCGGTAAACCCCCCATTCGTCCGGGGCAGCGTCGGCTTCGGCGGCCCGCAGAAGGGCCCGCATGGCCTCCAGGTAAACCCAGATTTCGGCCACCTTTTCCTGGACGTGCTGGAACTGCTCGATGGCGATGGTGTCCACAATCAGCGAGGCCAGGCCCAGGAAGAACTCGGTTTTGGCGATGTTTTTGACCGCCACCTGGTGGGCCATGCCCACGATGGCGCCGGTTGCGGCATAGGCCTGGTTGGCCCGGTCCACCTCCCGGTAAATGAAGACCCGCTCCCACGGGACAAAGACGTCGTGGAATACCACCACTGCATCCATCTCATCAAAGCGGCTGCCCAAGGGGTGGTCGAAGTGGGACCGGCCGTAGTCCACGGTCTCCCGACAGATGAACCGCAGGCCGGGGGTGTCGCAGGGAAGGCTTACGGCGAAGCAGTAAGGGGTGTCCTCCTCGGTGTTCCGGAGCAGGGTTGAGGGAAAGACCATTATTTCGTCCACGGCCGGCAGGGTTGCCAGCATCCGGGCGCCCCTGATCACGATGCCCCCATCGGTCTCCTTAGCCACCCGGGCCGCCAGGAAGGGGTCGGCCTGCCGGGCCGGCCCCACTGACCGATTGGCCTGGGGGTTGATCAGGGTGTGAGTCAGACACAGGTCGTTATCCCGGACGTACTCGTAATACCGGCGGATGTTGGCGGCAAAGGCCGGCTCCCGGTAGCCAAGAAAATCGGCCCCGGCGGCGTAGGCCGTGACCGCCCGGTTAAGGTAATCGGGCGTCCGGCCCATAAAGCCGAAGTGGTGGTCGGCCCAGCGCTTCATCATCCGACTCACCCGTCGGATGTCCTCCGGACTTCGGGCTATCAGGAAGGAGAGGCCGACCTTCTCACCAGTGGTCGGGGACTCGTAAAGCATCTCGTCCGGGTATTTCCACTGGATGTCGTAAAGCTCAGCCAACGAAGCCAGGCAGTTTTTAAAGGCTGGGTGGACGGTTGGGTCGTCCACCCGCTCCCCCCGGTGCCAGAGGTCCCGGGAACGGGAGCTGACCCGGCGGAGGAATCCCGCTCCGGTTGTTGCGCCCATTTCCGCCCCTCTCATTGGCGGTTTCGCTCAATGATAGCCCCGTTCTCGGCTTGGCGCAAGTGGTGGAGCGGTTGCCGAAACCAGCGATTCAGGGTAACCTTTACCGGGGGTTTAGACCATGGTGGGTCTTGGCGTGACAGTCAATGAAGTAAGCGACGAGGCCAGGCTGGCCCCCCTGGTTCGGCGGGTGGCCGAACTTATGACCCAACTGGGGGTGCCGGGGGTCGCCCTCGGGATTCTGTACGCCGGCCGGGAATATGTCGCCGGTTTAGGTGTAACCAGCCTCGAAAATCCCCTGCCGGTAACCGCCGATACCCTCTTTCAGGTGGGGTCTATAACCAAGACCTTCACCGGCACCGCCCTGATGCGGCTGGTCGAGGCCGGCAAGGTCGGGCTGGACGATCCGGTCCGGAAATACCTGCCGGATTTCCGGGTCAAAAGGGAGGAGGTCTCGGCCGCGGTTACGGTTCGCCACCTGCTGACCCACACCGCTGGCTGGGTCGGGGACTACTTCGACGATTTCGGCCTTGGGGACGATGCCCTCGCCCGAATGGTGGCCGCCCTAGCCGAACTCCCCCAGCTTACCCCGCCCGACACGGTTTGGGCCTACAACAATGCTGGCTTCTACGTGGCCGGGCGGATCGTCGAGGTGGTCACGGGAAAACCCTACGAGGAGGCCCTCAAGGGGCTGGTACTGGAACCCCTGGGCCTGGAGCACGCCTACTTTTTCGCCCACGACGTTATTACCCGCCGGTTCGCCGTCGGCCACCTGACGGGCGAGGACAAACCCTTCGTTGCCCGGCCCTGGGCTTTGCCCCGGTGCGCCAACCCGGTCGGCGGGCTGATAACCAACGTCCGGGAACTTTTTAAATACGCCTGTTTCCACCTCGGCCAGGGCCCGGAGCTTTTAAAGGCCGAATCCCGCCGCCTGATGCAAACCCCGGTTTGCGAGGCCGACGCCGGCCGGCTTATGGGCCTTACCTGGTTCATTCAGCCGGTGGCCGGGGACATCCGACTCGTTGGCCACGGCGGTGGCACCAACGGCCAGGTATCCTTGTTTAACTTCGTGCCCGGCCGGGATTTTGCGGTGGTCGTTCTGACCAATTCCGACCGAGGCGGGGCCGTGAACGCAGAGGTTACCCGCTGGGCGGTGGAGGCCTTCCTGGGGGTGAGGTGGTCCGAGCCGGACACGTATAACCTGCCCCCCGGTGAGCTGGCCCTCTACGCCGGCCACTACGAGGGGGTCCTGGCCGATGTCCACCTGGCGGTAGAGAATGGTTGGCTGGTCCTGAGACAGCGGCCCAAGGGGGGCTTCCCTCGGAAGGATTCGCCGCCCCGACCTGCCCCACCCCCTTCGCGGCTGGCCTTCTACGCCGAGGACCAGGTGGTGGCCCTGGATCAGCCCCTTAAGGGAACCCGGGGCGAATTTCTGCGCAGCCCCGACGGCGCCGTTGCCTGGTTCCGGGTTGGGGGCCGGCTTTACCTTCCGAAACGGCCTCAGTGAAAGCGGGGCTCTCGCCTTTCCCGGAAGGCGGTGATGGCCTCCCGGTGGGCGTCGGAGAGCCTGGCCTGCCGGAAAACCTCGTCCTCGGCGGCCAGGACCTTATCGATATCCCGCTCCAGGTAATGGGCGTGGATGAGCCGCTTGATCTGGAGGACGTGCCAGGTGGGGTTGTCGGCGATTTCCTGGGCCAGGGCGATGGCCTCCGGCAGTAGCCGGTCGGCCGGGTAGACGTGGTTGACCAGGCCGATCCGGTAGGCTTCGGCCGCGTCGATGAACTTGCCCGTGAGCATCAATTCCAGGGCGTGGCCCAAGCCGACCAGCTGGACGAGGTAGTGGGTGCTAGCCAGCTCCGGGGTCAGGCCGATTCGGGGAAACCGGAGGGAGAAACGGGCCTGGTCCGAGGCCACCCGGATGTCGCAGGGCAGGGTGAAGGTGACCCCCACCCCCACGGCCACCCCGTTGATGGCGCAGACAATGGGCTTCGAGCGCCGGACCAGATCGACCCAGCTTGGCTCCCGGGCCCAGTCGCGGGCGACCGTTTCGCCCCCCTGGAGGGCCTGCTCGAAACCGGAGATGTCGGCGCCGGAGCAGAATCCCCGGCCAGCCCCGGTTATGACGATGGCCCCGACCCGGTCGTCCCCATTCCAGGCCTCGATCTGTTCCCGCATCTCCCGCCGCATCTGGGCCGTCATCGCGTTCAATTTTTCGGGCCGGTTCAGGGTGATAATCCCCACCCGATCCCGAACCTCAGTCAGAATCTGCTCGAAGGCCATTGGTCAGACCTCCCCTGAAGTTTCCGCCGGCGCCAGGTCGACGATGTTCAGCTCCTGGGTCGGGGGGTAGCGCCGACGGTTAAGCTGCACCGCGTAAACCACATCCCAGCGCCGGGTGTAGAGCAGCTCGAAATTTTCCGGCACAGAAAACGCCACCGCCGGCCAGCGGACGGTCCGCCCGGCATGGCCGGTTTCACCGGCGGCGCCCAGAATCAACCGGTAGTACTCACCGTTGCCCGAGGTGGCCAGCCGTTCGGCCCGAAGAACCTCCACCCCCCGGCTCAGGAAGCGGGGCTCGGGGTTGCCGTGGCCGAAGGGGGCCAGCCTTTCAAGCCAGCTGTAGAGCCCCGGGCTTAAGCTCACCAGGGGGATTTCCAGGTCCACGGTTATAACCGGGCGCAGGTCCCGGCCGGCCAGCTCCGCCTCAGCCAGCTCGCTAAGCTCGGCCCTGATGGCCGGCAGGTTTTCCCGCCGGAAGTTGAACCCGGCCGCCAGCCGGTGTCCGCCGAAGGCCGTTAGATAGCCGGCGAGGCGGGTAAGGGCGGCGTGAAGGTCGAACTCGGGAATGCTGCGGCCGCTACCCCGGCCTTCCTCCCCTTCGAAGGTCACCACCACCGCCGGTCGACGGACGGCATCGGTTATCCGGCTAGCAATCAGACCCAGCAGACCCGGTGGGCAACCGTCCACCTCGATGAAGACAAGGTTAAGGCCGGCGGCCAGGGCGGCGTCCACTTGCGGCCACAGGCGGGCCGTCACCTCGTTGAGGGTCAGCTGGCGCTCGGCGTTGAGCCGCTCGAGGGTTTCGGCCAGAACCTGGGCCTCGCTGGGGTCCCGGGTGCTCAGGAGTCGAAAGCTCAGGATGCCGTCCCCCAGCCTTGAGGCAGCATTGAGCCTCGGGGCCAGTTGGAAGGCAATCATGTCAGCGGTGGCGGCCCCCAGGTTGACCCGACCCAGGGCGGTCAGGGCCCGGAGACCCGGGCGGCCGGTATTTGCCAGGGCCCGAAGACCCTCTCTAACCAAGTACCGGTTCTCACCGGTAAGAGGCATGACGTCGGCCACGGTGCCGATGGCCACCAGCTCCAGGAGGCGTTCGGCTTCAAGCTCCCGGCCCAGGGTCTGGGCCACGGCCTGGGCCAGCTTGTAGGCCACCCCAACCCCCGCCAGGTCGCCGAAGGGATATTCTTGGTCCGCCCGGCGGGGGTTTATCACCGCCACGGCCGGCGGTAGCCTCCCTGGGGGCAGGTGATGGTCGGTAATGATCAGGTCGATGCCGGCCGCCCGGGCGAACTCGGCCTCGGCCACCGCGGAGACCCCCACGTCGGCGGTGACTATTACCCGACAGCCGCCTTCGACCAGGCGCACCAGACCCTCCACTGTCAATCCCTCCCGGCGGCCCGGGATGTACGGTACCACGTGGGCCCCCAGGGAGGTCAGGGCTTCGGCCAGCACCAGGGTAGCCGTAAGGCCGTCGGCGTCGGCGTCGCCGTACACGCCCACCGGCTCCCCTGCCCGAATAGCCCGGATAAGCCGCTCGACGGCTGCCCCCATATCGGCGAGGGCAAAGGGGTCTGCCAGCAGGCGCTCGTCGGCGGCCAGAAACCTATCGGCCTCCTCGGCCGTTCTGATGCCCCGGTTGAACAGGATGCGGGCCACCGCCTCCGGCAGGGGCCCCAACTGGGGAGGGGGTCCGGGTTCGGGCAGGACCCAACGCTTGATTGTCTGCATGCTCAACTCCGACGGCGGCCTAAACCGATTATACCCGGCCTCGGATTCAAGCTGGGCCGGGGAGCGGACCGGCAAGCCGGTCGGCCAGCAGCCGGGTGGCGGCGGCCCAGACCTCGTCGACGGACACGGCCCTGATGCAGGCCCAGTTGCGGCAGGCCGCGTTCCAGCGGCCGTTCACAAAGCAGGGGCTTGTGGGGACGGGGTTGTAAAGGGTGATGACGTTGGGGGCTAGGGGACGGTAAACCTCGGGGGATGACGGCCCGAAGATGGCCACCGTGGGGGTTCCTACGGCCGCCGCCAGGTGCATGGGCCCGCTGTCGGGGCCGATGAAGAGGTCGGCCTCGGCGAGCACCGCCCCCAGCCGGATGAAATCGACGGCCTCGACCAAGTTTACCAGGCGGCCTGGGGCCGCCAGGTCGCCAAGCCGGCGGAGGACAGGGGTTACTGCGGCCCGGTCCCAGCCCGTCCCGATGACCACCACGGTGCCCCCCAGCCCCAGGACCCGGCGCCCCACCTCGACAAACCGGTCGGGCGGCCAGCGCTTGGCTGGCAGGACCATCCCCGGATTAACCCCGCCCCCCGGCTGCAGGACGACCCGCGGCCGGGCCGGTCCCAGAACCTGCCGGGCCCAGATCCGGTCCGCCTCCCGGGGAAAGAACTCGATGCGGGGGTTGCGGGGCTCAATTCCCACCGCCCGGAGCAGGTCCAGGTAAAGCTCAGCCTCGTTGCGGGGCGACCGCCACCGGACCCTCACCGTTAAGCTGAAGCCCCGGCCGCCGCTGTCGATACCCACCCGAACGGGGATGCCGGCAAGCCAGGGGACCATGGTCAGCCACACGGACCGCTCCAGGACGAAGCAGACCTGGTAACGGCGGGCCCGAATCCGGCGGACCAGGTCAAGATATTCGGCCGGGGAATACCGGCCGCTTCCCACCCGGCCGCAATCGATGAGTCCGTCGATGCGGGGATTGCTTTCCACGGCCGGCCGCGACCAGGGCCCCACGGCGAAGTCTAGCCTGGCCTCTGGGAAGTTAAGGCGCAGCTCCCGGACCAGGGCCGTGGCGGCCAGGACGTCGCCTAGGCAGCAGGGCTTGAGAACCAGAATGGAGGCCGGCTTGGCCGGGAATTTCATTAGGCCTTTTGATACTGCCTAAGGGCAAACATCAGCTCCCCGTCGGCCACCACCTGCCCGTCCACCAACGCCCGGGCCTGCCCCTTCCCCACCGCCCCCCGCATCCGAGTGAGCTCCACCTCAAGCCGGAGGGAATCTCCGGGCACCACCGGCCTTCGGAAGCGGAAGTTATCGATGCCGGCAAAGAGGGCCAGCTTGTCCCGGTTCTCGGGCAGGCTAAGGACGGCGACGGCCCCGACCTGGGCCAGGGCCTCAACGATGAGCACCCCGGGCATAATCGGGTAGCCTGGGAAGTGGCCCTGGAAGAAGGGCTCGTTGATAGTCACCTGTTTGAGCCCCACCGCCCGGCGTCCCGGCTCCACCTCTAGGATCCGGTCCACCAGCAGGAAGGGGTAGCGGTGGGGGATTGTTTTTAATATCTCCCCAATGTCCATCAAGACGCCAACCGAAAGCGCCGCTTGACCAGCCGGTCCACCACCTCCCGGGGCACGTCCACGGTGCCAGGCAGGGCCTCGTCGGGGGTACCGAAACCGTGGTAGTCGCTCCCGCCGGTGGGGACCAGGCCGTACCGGTCGGCAAGGCCAAGGAGGCGCGCCACCACGTCCGGGGTGTACCCGGCGTAGTAGACCTCGATACCGGCAAGCCCGGCTGCAACCCAGCCGGGGAGCAGCTCTTCAAGGCCGGCGATCTCAGCCGGGTGGGCCAGCACCGGCAGGCCTCCTACTGCCAGGACGGAGCGGATCCCCTGCTCGGGGCTTAGCCGTTCCCGCTCCACGTAGGCCGGCCGTCCCCGGCCCAGGTAAAGCTCAAAGGCCTGCCGGATGTCGGCCACATAACCTTTCTCCACCATCGCCTGGGCGATGTGGGGGCGCCCAATGGCCCCGTCCCCCGCCAGCTCCCGGACCCGCTCCCAATCGACGGGCATACCCAACTCGGCAAGTCTGTCCAAAATCTGCCGGGCCCGGTTCACCCGTCCGTCCCGAGACCAGGCCAGGAGCCGCTGAAACTCCCGGTTTTCCAGGTCGACCCAGTAGCCCAGCAGGTGGACCTCGGCCTCGGCAATGTCCACGCTCAGCTCTACCCCAGGGATGACCCGCAGGTCGGCGGACTTGGCAGCGGCCGCCTGGGCGGGTCGAACCCCGTCGGTGGTGTCGTGGTCGGTTATAGCAATGACCTTAAGCCCCCGCCCGACAGCGAGCCTGACCAGCTCCTGGGGGGTTAACCGGCCGTCGGAGGCGTTGGTATGTAAATGTAAATCAACTTCCCCCATCTATCTGGGTTCAACGATGAGCTTGATGGCCGTCCGCGGGCCGTCATTAATCATAACATCGGTGAAGGCCGGGATGCAGATGAGGTCGATGCCGCTGGAGGCCACGTAGCCCCGGGCAATGGCCACGGCCTTGATCGCCTGGTTTACCGCGCCCGCCCCAATGGCTTGAACCTCAGCACGCCCCTGCTCCCGAATGACCCCCGCAATGGCGCCGGCTACCGCCGTCGGCTTGGATGTTGCTTTGACTTTTAGGACCTGCACGGCTTGCACCTCCTTGCCAGGACGTTGCTCCCTGTGTAATTATGATGTCAATCCCCAACAATACGGTCAAGGCGCCAGATGGCCTGAGCTCGTCCCGTCTCGTCATCCACTTCCACAACGACCGAGTTAAAGACAACGGGTCCGTCGGCCACCTCGACGCTCACGGGCCGCAACGTAAGGAACCGTTCCACCGCTTTCTTCACCTCGTGCCCGATCACCGAGTTCCAGGGCCCCGTCATACCCACGTCGGTGACGTAGGCGGTACCCCCCGGCAGGATCCGGGTGTCGGTGGTACCCACGTGGGTGTGGGTGCCAAGGACGGCCGAAACCCGGCCGGCCAGGTGCCAGCCCAGGGCAACCTTCTCCGCCGTTGCCTCCGCATGAAAATCTACTATGATAATACGTGATCCCGGCAGGTTTGATAGCAGAGCATCCATCGCCCGAAAAGGGCAGTCGTAAGTTCCCATGAAGACCCGGCCGATGAGGTTGACCACCGTCACCGGGCCCACCGTGGTGTAGCCCCGGCCCGGGGCACCCGGGGGGTAGTTGAGGGGCCGAATCACCCGGTTCAGCTGGTCCAGCTTGGCCACCAGGTCCCGCTGGGCCCAGGCGTGGTTGCCCAAGGTTATGACGTCGATGCCGGCCTCAAAAAGTTCGCCGGCGGTCGGCAGGCTCAGCCCCCGGCCGCCGGCGGCGTTTTCGCCGTTGGCAATGACCAGGTCGATGGCGTACTCCCGCCGCAGGGCCGGCAGGAGCTGTCGGACGGCCTCCCGGCCAGGCCGTCCGACGATGTCGGCGACCATCATAATACGCATCAGCGGGCGATGTCAACGGCCCGGGTTTCCCGGATGACGGTCACCTTGATTTGGCCGGGGTATTCCAGGCTCTCCTCGAGGCGGCGGGCGATATCCCTAGCCAGCCGCATGGCCGAAAGGTCGTCCACCTGGTCGGGTTTGACAATGATGCGCACCTCCCGTCCGGCCTGGATGGCGTAGGCCTTTTCCACCCCCTCGAAGGAGGTGGCGATCTTCTCCAGGGCCTCAATGCGCCGAATGTAGTGCTCCAGGGACTCCCGTCGGGCGCCGGGCCGGCTGCCGGAGATGGCGTCGGCGATGGCCACGATGACCGCCTCCACGGTAGCCGGCTCCTCGTCCCCATGGTGGGCGGCGATGCAGTTTACCACCTTCGCCGATACCCCGTGTTTGCGGCAGAACTCCGCCCCAGCCAGGGCGTGGGGACCTTCGAAGTCCTGGTCCAGGGCCTTGCCGATGTCGTGGAGCAGGGCCCCCTTCTTGGCCAGGTCGACGTCCGCCCCGATTTCGGTGGCGATCAGGCCGGCCAGCTTGGCGCACTCGATGCTGTGGTAGTAAACATTCTGACCGTAGCTGTAGCGGTACTTAAGGCGCCCCAAGGTGCGCAAAACCTCGGGTGGCAGGCCGGTGACACCGACCTCGGCGGCCGCCTGCTGGCCATCCTCGAGGAGGCTGGCCTCCACCTCCTGGCGGGCCTTGGCCACCACCTCCTCAATACGGGCCGGGTGGATCCGCCCGTCGCTGATTAGGCGGGTGAGGGCGATCCGGGCCACCTCCCGGCGAATCGGGTCGAAGCCCGAAAGGGTAACGCAGTCGGGGGTCTCGTCGATGACGATGTCCACCCCGGTGGCGTTCTCCAACGCCCGGATATTGCGGCCCTCCCGGCCAATAATCCGGCCCTTCATCTCCTCATTGGGTAAGGGGACTACCGAGACCGTAAGCTCTGAGGTGACCTCGGCGGCCAGCCGCTGCATAGCCGTGGCCAAGATGTTGCGGGCCCGGCGCTCCCCCTCTTCCCGGGCCTCCTGCTCGATCTGGCGGACTAGTCGGGCGGCCTCCTCCCGGGCCTCAGCTTCCACCGACCGAAGCAGCAGTTGCTTGGCCTCCTCCCGACTCAGGCCGGCCACCCGTTCCAGCTCCTTCTGCTGCAGAGTTGCCAGGTGCTCAGCCTTAGCCCGGAGGGATTCGATTTCCCGCTCCCGCTGCGCCACGGCCCGCTCCCGGCGCTCCAAGGCCTCGGCCCGGCGCTCCAGGTTCTCCTCCTTCTGGGCCAGCCGCCGCTCCTGGCGCTGGAGTTCTGCCCGCCGCTCCCGTAGTTCGGCTTCGGCCTGATTCCGAACCCGGATTGCCTCGTCTTTAGCCTCGAGTAAGATCTCCTTCTGCTTCGCCCTGGCTTCGGCGATCAGCCGATTTGCAGCCTGCTCTGCAGCTTGAACCCTCCGACCGGTTATAATTTGACGGCCAAAAAATCCGGCCGCTCCACCAGCCAGCAGTGCCAGGGCGAGGAGGAACAACCACAGCAACGTCTCCATCTTTTTCCACCTCGCCTAGTAGGTTTGAACTTGCAGGTCCGAAAAAGAACATCAAGCCAAGGATTCCCATTTAGACGGACCCTACTTTAAAGTATACCTCCCTTATGAGAATTGTTGTTCCCAACAGCCGCCAGTTCCGCCGCCTACTCCCCAGGCTGGTGGAGATCTACGAGCGCGCCTACCGGGATATGCCCGAGTACGCCGAGGCCAGGCCAGGGGAGGTGGAGGGTTATTTAACCTGGCTTTACCGGGGGGACCCCAAAGGCTTTTTTGTTGTTTTCGACGACGGCCGGCCGGTGGCCTTTGCGGCCGTCCACGGGGAGTGGTACGACTGGCGGGGCGACCTGATGGCCGAGCTCCACGAGCTGGTGGTCCACCCAGACTACCAGGGCCGGGGCATCGGCCGCCAGCTGCTGGAGGTGGCCGAGGAGTACGCCCGCCGGTGCGGCCGTGACACCCTGGACCTGTGGGTGGGCGAGCACAATGACCGGGCGATCAGGCTTTACGAAAAGTTCGGGTTCAGGCGGGTCGGCCAGTGGCGGATCTGGGTCCGAATGGTAAAGGACCTTACCAGTCCGCAACCAACCGGGCAAGAATCTCGCTGAGCATTTCCAGTTCGTCTAAGTCGACCCACTCGTACCCGGAATGGGCGTGGACCAGGTCGCCGGCCCCGAAGATGACAGCGGGAATGCCCCGCCGGTTCAGGTTCTCGGCGTCCGTCCAGGCCCGGTAGCCGGTCACGGCCAGCGGCCGGTCCAGCACGGCGCCGGCCGCGGCCAGAAGCTTTCTAACGACCGGCTCCTCCGGATCCAGCTCGAAGGGGTCGCTTTGGTCGAGGACTTTAAAGCCGAATCCCCGACTTTCGGCCCACGCCGAAAGCTCGGCGATGGCCTGGGCGGCTGTACGGGGCGGGAGCACCCCGATGTCCACCCAGAGGCGGCATTCCGAGGGCACGACCAATGGCCCGACTCCACCTTCGATCCGATCGGGGTTGACCCAACCTCCCGGAATCAGGGGGTGGGCCGCGGTGACCACTGGGAGGCGCCGCAACTCCTCAAGGGCCTCGCAGGCCCGCGCAACGGCGTTTTGCAGTCGGTCGGGAAAGACTCCGTGGCCCGAAGTCCCGGGCACGCTGATTTCGGCCTCCACATACCCGGCCTGGGCTACAGCCACCTCAAACCGGGTGGGCTCCAGGACCACGGCCACCCGGGCCGTAAGGGGGGTCTGCTCCGAGCCAAGGGCATCATTCTCTTCGTCGGCGGTAATCAACACCTGGCAGGGGGCCCGGGTCCGCTCAACAGCCCGGATGAGGGCCGCCACCTGGCCTTTGGCATCCAGGGCGCCCCGGCCGACCAGCCGGTTTCCCTCCTGACGGAGCCGGAAGGGGTCAGGGTGATCCAAGGGAGGTACCGTATCGATGTGGGAGCAGAGCAGCAGCTCCCCATCCCCCCGGATCCCGTAAACGGCAGGCCTGCCCGGAGTCACCTCGTGCAGGGAGACGTCAAAACCCAGGTCGGCAAGCAGGTCGGCAACCCAGAGCTGAAGGCCGTAGGCTTCCTGGTCTGTCGGGCAGGCAACCAACTTCCGGAGGAGCCGGACCAGGTCCACCCCGCCCTTCCCGTAGCTACCCCGCCTCGGATTCCTGTTCGGGCCGGCCGCCCAGTTCCCGATCGAGGATGAGCATGGCGGCCGGATCGTGGGCCGCGCGCTCGACCATGGCCAGGATCTGAGAGACCAGCTTTTCTTCCTCGACCTGCTCGTTAATGAACCAGTGCAGAAAAGTCTGGCTGGCGTAGTCCTTTTCCTCGACGGCGACGGCGTAGCGCCGGTGGATGAGGGCCGTCACCTTCTGTTCGTGGGCTAGGGCCTGCTGAAACGCCTCCACCGGCGACAAAAAGGTCCCGGGCGGCTGGTCAATAGCCGTCAGGGTCACCTTACCGCCCCGGTCGATGATAAAGTCAAAACACCGCATAGCGTGGCCCAGCTCCTCCCTAGCCTGGATTCGGAGCCACTTGCCGAAGCCGGGAAAGTTTTGCCCCTCAAAATAGGCGGCCATCGAAAGGTACGTGTAGGCCGAGTAAAATTCGACGTTAAGCTGTTCGTTCAGCTCAGCCTGCATTCTTTCCGAGAGTACCAAAGGTTCCTCCTTTAGAGCCTAAAATTTTAGCGCCCGGCCCCCACCGGCTCCGGGTTTGCTGACACTCCCTGCTCGGCCCGGTAAGCCCGGTCCAGCAGCTCCACGACGTGCACCACCTCCGCCCGAAGACCAGCCCGGCGCACCCCAGCCATCAGCTGAAGCTGACAGCCCGGGTTAGCCGTGACAATTATATCCGCGCCGGTCCGCCGGACCGCCTCCATTTTCTCTTCGAGGATCCGCCGGGATAGCTCCGGCTGGACCACCGAATATATACCCGCACTGCCGCAGCAGATGTCGGCCCCCCGCATCTCGACGAACTCGACCCCGGGAATGGCCCGGAGAACCTGACGGGGTTCCGAGCGGATCCGCTGGGCGTGGGCCAGGTGGCAGGGGTCCTGGTAGGTCGCCCGCCCGGAAAGGGCAGCCGTCGGTGGGCGGAAGCCAATCTTAACCAAAAATTCGTTCACATCGACGACCCTGGCCGCAAAGGCCTCTGCCCGCTCCCGCCAGTTGCCGTCTACCTCGCTGAAAAGTTCGCCGTATTCCTTCATGGCGGCGGCACACCCGGCCGAATTGACCACGATGTAGTCGACCCCGGCGGCTTCGAAGGCCAGGATGTTACGCCTAGCCATCTGCCGGGCCACGTCCCGCTCCCCGTTGTGGATGTTAAGGGCTCCGCAGCAACCTTGAGCCCGGGGCGTCACCACCTCGCACCCGTTCTCGGTCAGGACCCGGACGGTGGCCCAGTTGGTCTCGGCGAAGACGATGGGCATAACGCAGCCTGAGAGGATACCAACTCGAAAGCGGCGTTCACCCCGGGCGGGCACCACCTCTGGCGGCTCAAAGAACCGGTCGGGGATGGGTGGCATCAGGGCGTGCACCTCCCGGAGCCGGCGGGGAAGAAGCCTTTCGACGACGGACCCCAGGCTGCTCCGCTGATAAAGGCGCAAGAGCCTGGCCAGCAGCCGGAGCCGGCCAAGGTGGGGGAAAAGCTGCTTAAAGGCTAGCCAATAGAAGAGCCTTTTGGAAATGGGACCGGGGTGGTGACGCATCACCTGGACCCTCACCCGCTCGATGATCCGGCCGTAGGGCACCCCCGACGGGCAGACGGCCTCACAGGTGCGGCAGGCCAGGCAGTAATCCCAGTGCTCGATGACGTCGTCGTTCAGTTCCAGACGGCCCTCGGCCACCGCCCGGGCCAGGTAAATCCGGCCCCTGGGGGACTCGGTCTCCAGCCGGGTGACCCGGTAGGTGGGACAGTAGTTAAGGCACAGGCCGCAGTGGACGCACCGAACCAGGTCGTCCATCAGGGGCTGTTCGGGTCCGGCAAAGCCTTTTCCGGTCATTTTTCGAAACCTCATCAGATCCCGCCGACGAAACGGCCAGGGTTAAGGATGCCTTTCGGGTCGAATTCGGCCTTGAGGCGGCGCATGAGCTCCAGCTCCGGGCCGACCGGGCCCCAGACGTCCAGGGCGGCCTTAAGGTCTGGGTCAGCCCGCTCCACCACCAGGTAGCCCCCCAGTTCCCGGGCCGCTTTCCGGGCCGCCTGGACGCCCGCGGCCAGGGTGGCATAATCGGGGCCTTCCAGGTAGCCGTAGGCGAGGCCCACCCCGGCCCGGGCCACCCAGCCCGGGGTAACCCCCTGCCCCTTGAAAGCGGCGTCGGCCGCGGCGATAAACTGGGGAACCCGAGTCGGAAGCATCCCGGCCTTGACCACCGCCCCAACCCCCCACCCCGCCCGCCAGGTCACCGGCAGGTCCCGAAGGACCGGCCAGAAGGTCTCCTCGGCATCCGGCAAGCTCTCGGCCTCGCCCCCGGCGGCCTTAAAGATGCCGCACGTCTCCCGGACCTGCCGGGCCACCGCCGGCCCGTAGCCGGCGTAGCGGGCGTAAAGGCGCCAGCCCTCGTCAGACAGCTCCGGCCCCAGGGCTCCCCCCAAAAGCTCTAGTGAGACCGGTTCAAAGACGCTTTGACGCAACCGCCACACGGCGTCCCAGGCGGCCTCGGGGGTACCAAAGCGGCCGACCGCCGTTCCCCAGGTCTGGGGCTTCGGGTAAACCTTGAAGGCGGCCTCAACGATGACCCCAACGGTCCCCAGGGAGCCGATGAACAGCTTGTTCAGGTCGTACCCGGCCACGTTCTTGACGACCTTGCCCCCGCTCTTTATCAGGGTCCCGTCGGCCAGGACCGCCTTCGTCCCGATTACGATGTCCCGGGCGGTACCATAGCCCAGGCGTAGGGGGCCGCTCTGGTTGACGGCCAGAATCCCCCCCAAGGTTGCCCGCTCTGGGCAGGGCGGGTCCAGTGGTAGGAACTGGTTGTGCTGGCCCAGGATCTCCTGAACCCGGGCCAGGGTGAGCCCGGCCTCGAGCACGGCCGTCAGGTCCGCCGGCTCATACTCTACCACCCGGTCGAGGCCGGTAGTAACCACCACCAGGTCCAGGCGTACGGGGGGGTTACCCAGGTAGGTGTAAACTCCGCCGCCCCGGGGTGACACCGCCAGCTGCCGCTCCCAGGCGAGCTTAAGGAGAGTCCCGACTTCCTCCCGGCTCCGGGGAAAGGCCGCGGCCGCCGGCTGGCGCCCGTCCACGGCCAGTTCGGGTCCCGCCGGCCTGACCTCGAGGCCGGGGAGGAGGGTTTCCAGGTCTTTAACGGTGATCTGGCCCATCAGACGATGGGAATTCCCAGCTTTTCGGCCGTTTCCAGGACGTCCCCACTCAGTTCCACGCAAGACTTCGTGGTGGGGAAGACCTTGCCCGGGTTGAGCAGGTCCTCCGGGTTGAAGCACCGCTTGAGCCGGGCCATGGCCTCCAGGTCGGCCTCGCTGAAGAGCCAGGGCATCCAGTTCTGCTTTTCGAGGCCGACCCCGTGCTCCCCCGTGATGGTGCCGCCGACGTCGACGCAATCCCGGAGGATGGCCGCCGCGCACTCCAGCACGCGCTCCTTGGCCCCCGGCTCCCGCTCGTCGAAGAGGATGCAGGGGTGGAGGTTACCGTCACCTGCGTGGAAAACGTTGGCGATCTTGAACCCGTATTTTTCACCGTGCTCAGCTACCCGTCGCAGAATCCAGGGGAGTTTGGTCCGGGGCACGACCCCATCCTGGAGGCAGTAGTTCGGGGCAAGGCGGCCTAGGGCGCCCAGGGCCCCCTTCCGCCCCGCCCAGAGCCGCTCCCGGGCCTCCGGGTTGTCGGCCTCCCGAATCTCCCGGGCCCGGTGGGACTGGCAGACCTGCCGGACGAGATCCGACTGGACGTCAACGGCTTCCCGCAGGCCCTCCACCTCGATGAGTAGGACGGCGTCGGCCTCGGGGGGATAGCCAGCCTTAACTGCCGGCTCCACTGCCTGAATGGTGAGCCGGTCCATCATCTCCAGGGCGGCCGGGACGATGCCGTGACCGATGATGTCCGAAACCGTTTCCGAGGCGTCGTCCAGCCGGTCGAAGATGGCCAGGAAGGTTCGAACCGCTTCCGGCTGGCGCATGAGCCGGAGCCAGGCCCGGGTAAAGATGGCAAGGGTGCCCTCCGAGCCGGTGAGGACCCCCGTGAGGTCGTAGCCCGGCCAGTCGGGGGCCGGCCCGCCCACGTGGACCGGGGTGCCATCGGGGAGCACGATGTCCAGGGCCAGGACGTGGTTCGTAGTCACCCCGTAGGCGAGGCAGTGGGGGCCGCCTGAGTTTTCCGCCACGTTGCCCCCGATGGTGCAGGCCTTCTGACTGGAGGGGTCCGGGGCGTAGTAATAGCCATCGGGGGCCACCTCCTCGGTCAACGTCAGGTTGACCACCCCGGGCTCCACCACTGCAACCCGGTTGGAATAGTCCACCTGCTGGATGCGGTTCATCCGGGTGAAGACGATGAGGACGCCGCCCTTTACGGGGATCGCCCCGCCGCTCAGCCCCGTCCCGGCCCCCCGGGCGACGAAGGGTACCCCGTAGCGGCGACAGACCCTGACCACTTCGGCAACCTGCTCGGCCGTCTGGGGAAAAACCACAAAGTCGGGGCGGGCCTTGTCGAGGGCCCCATCGTACTCGTAAACGGCGAGTTCATCGGCTTCGTAGAGGACCGCTTCCCTGCCGACCGCCGCCTGAAGGGCCGTGAGCAGCGAGCCATTTCCCGTTGCGGCCATGGGTTTCCTCCCCAGGTATAATGCCCCGGCATTAGCATTATAGCCTGTCGGCTAGAGGGCGTCGAGCAGTTCCTCGGCTGTCGGCGCGTAGTTGCCAATGCGGCGGACCACCAACCCCGCCGCCCGGTTGGCAAGGTCGGCCGCCTGCCACGGCTCGGCCCCAGCCAGGAGGGCCAGGGTCAGCACGGCGATTACAGTGTCGCCAGCCCCCGTCACGTCGAAAACCTCCGAAAGGTTGGCTGCCGGGAACCGGTGGTAGCCGGCCGGGGTGGCGACCGAAAGGCCCTCCGCACCCCGGGTGACCACCACGACCTCGGCCTGTAACCGGGTGCGGAGCTCAGCGAGCCCTGCCCGGAAGGCCTCCTCCCCCGCCAGGGGTCGGCCCAGGGCGGCTTCGGCCTCGGCCTGGTTGCAACGGACCAAAGTGTAGCCGGCAAAGCGGTCTAGACCCCCTTGGGAATCCACGGTGACCGGCCGGCCCAGGCCCCTGGCCGTGGTCAGAACCGCCCCCGGGACGGGCCCGTCAACGACCCCAAGCCGGTAATCGGACACCAGGATTGCGTCGGCCCAGGCGGCCAGCTCGGTCACCGCCGTCAGGACCCGTTTCTGAACGCTGGCCGGTAAGGGCTGGCGGTCCAGCCGGTCGAGGCGAGCCACCTGCTGAGGAAACCGGAGGATTCCCTCGGCCAGGATGCGGGTCTTAAGGGTAGTCGTCCGGCCCGGTTCGGTTACCAGGCCGCAGATATCGATACCGGCCTCGGCCAGCAGTGCCTTTAAGGCTTCACCTGTCTCGTCGGCCCCGACCACCCCAACCACGGCCGCCCGGCCTCCCAGCCGGACCACATTCAGGGCCGGGTTCGCCGCCGCCCCGGGGACGGCCTGCCGGCGGGTGAACTCCAGCACCGGGACGGGAGCCTCCCGGCTCAGGCGAACCGGCCGGCCGAAGAGGTACTCGTCGAGGCAGACATCCCCGACCACCAGCACCCGCTTCCCGGCCCAGGACCTGACGATTTCGGCCAGGGACGACCCGATCATTAGCGGACCCGACTTACGGCCACCACTGTCGCCAGAACCACCCCCACCAAGGCAAGGGGATTGAGGAGGAGGCCCAACAGGGTAGGCAGGACCGACCCGAGGGGTGCCAGCAGGTCCACCCCCCGGCCAGCCTGAAGCTGAACAAACCAGCTCCGAAAACCCGGGGACATCAAAAATCCCAGGACCACGCTTAGGCCGGCGGTCACCGCCAGCAGGGTCGCCCGCTTTCGGTTAAAGGCCAGGGTCACTGCCTCGCCCACCAGGTAGCCGATGGCGGCCCCGGCCAGGATTCCCAGTAGGCCCAGCCGGAGGGAAAGGGGCAGGACCACCGCCCAGGCCACCCCGGCCAGGATAACGGCCCCAAGGCCCACCGGCACAAGCTTCAGGTAGCCCGGCGCTCCCAGTTCGAAAGTGGGCAGGCGCTGCGGTCGGGCGCAATCCCGGCAGCGGGCCCCTACCGGAGTCTGAACCAGACAGCGCGGGCAGATGGGCCGCCCGCACCGGCCGCACCGGAGGTAGGTTTCCACCTCCGGGTGGGTGGCACACCGCAGGGGCTGGGGCTCCGCCGCCGTCACGACCCAGCCGGTGGGGCAGCCGGCTGCCGCCCCAAAACGTTCATCGATTCAATGGCCTTCAGCACGTCCTCCACCTGGACGGTTTGCAGGCACGTCAAGGTGTCGCAACCGTGGCGGCGGCCCAGCCGGTTGCCCACGTAAAGACACGGCTGGCAGGGCAGGGTAAGCCAGCTCCGGACGACCCGGGCCAGCTCCGGCCGGTCGGGCCGCCACGGTCCCCAGGCCCAGTGGTTAGAGGGGCCGAAGACGGCCACCACGGGTGCGCCCGCGGCCACCGCTAGGTGCATCAGCCCGCCGTCGTTGCCCACAAAGAGTTTACACCCGGCCAGCACCGCCGCCACCTGGCGGAGGGTCGTCTTTCCTACCAGGTCCACCAGGGGCCCCCGGTAGTGGCTTCGAAACAGGGCGGCCTCGGTCCGGTTGTCGGTGCCCCCCACCAGCACAACCCCGGCCCCGAACCGGACCGCCAGGGCCGTGGCCAAATCGGCGAAGCGGTCGGGGGGCCAGCGGCGGGCCGGGCTGAAGGTGCCGGTGCCGGGGGCGATGGCCACCGGCGTGTACCCGTTCAGCTCGGCCAGGGCCTGCCGGGCCCACGCCCGCTCCAGCTCCCCCAGGGGAACCTCAATGCGTCGGTCCACCGGGCTTACCCCCAACTGTCCCACCAGTCTCAGCCAACATTCCACCTCGTGCAGGCCCCCGTAGCCGGGGTCAGGGATTCGGTGGGTTAAAAACCAACCCCGCCCGTCATCCAGGCCGAGGCGGCGGGGCGCGGCGGCCAGGCTGAGCAGGGCAAACTTGAGCACCCCCCAACTCGTCATCAGGTGGTGCATCAGGATCACCCAGTCGAACCGGCGGCGGAGCTGCCAGCTAAGCTGGGCTAGCTCGGCCCAGTTTCGGGGTGAGAGCAGCCCTTTGGGAGAATCAAACCGATGCTTATCAAAGGTGATAACCCGGTCCAGCCAGGGGCTCCCCTCTAGGACCGGGGCGCTGTGGGGCGGGGCCAGAAGGGTTATTTCGGCCCCCGGCAGGCCCGCCCGCAGAGCCTTCAGGGCCGGGACCGCCGTGAGTAGGTCCCCAATGTCGGCCAGCTTCACGACCAGCACCCTCATCGGAGGACCCGGAGGGCCTCAGCGGCGGCCACCACCGCCTCGGGACCCAGGAGGCGCAGGCAGTTGTGGTGCCCCAGGGGGCAGATGGCCACATCCGTCAGGTCGTAACAGGGGCTGCAAGGCAAGTCCAGCCGGACGACCACCCCACGGCCAGGAGGCCACGGTCCCGAAAGGGCCGGGTCGGTCGGCCCGTGCAGGGCCACCGTGGGAACCCCCAGGGCCGTGGCCAGGTGCATCGGACCGGTATCCCCCGAGAGGAAAAGGCTTAGCCGGCCCAGCAGGGCCACCAGCTCGGGAATATCCGTTTCCCCGGCCAGGTTCCAGGCCGGACCCCCCAGGCGGGTCCGAACCGCCTCGGCCAGGGGTCGCTCCCGGGCCGTACCGGTGAAAACCACTGCGGCTCCCCACCGGCGGGCGATCTCCCCGGCGGCTGCCGCCCACTTATCCGGGTACCACTGTTTGGCCCAGCCGTTGGCCGCCCCCACCTGGACGCCGATGAGGGGCATCCCCGCTGGGACGCCCAGTTGGGCCAACTTGGTCTCGACCCGGGCCGAGGCTTCAGGCTGGGGCTCCAGGGAGTAGTCTTCGGGGCCAGCGGGGGCCCCAACGGCGGCGGCCACCGCCAAGGTGTACTCGGCCTCGTGGCGGCGCACCAGGTAGCGGCGGCCGGGGAGGGACAGGTGGAAGAACTTGGGGTGACTTTCCGCCCCGTACCCCACCCGAAAGCGGGCCCCACTCAGGTAGGCTAAAAGACCCGCCCACGGACCGTAGAGGGCCAGGGCCAGGTCAAACCGACTGGCCCGGAGCCGCCGGACAACGCCCAGGAGGTCGGCCCAAACCGCCGGGAGCCACGGCGTCCCCGAGGGCCGGAGGCGGTTCGGGTCAAAGGTGATGACCCGGTCCACCTCGGGGAAATGACCCAAAAGGGGCGCCGTATAAGGGAGGACCAGGGCTGTCAGTTCGGCGCGGGGCCAGCGCCGGCGAACCGCCCGAATGGCCGGCACCGAGAGCATAAGGTCCCCCAGGAGGTCCAGGCGGATGACAAGGATCCGGTGGGGGTACTCGGGTGGGGCGGTGGGACGGGGCGGTCGGGCCACAGCCGCAAAGGCCCCGATGATCAGCCGGCCGGCTAGCCGCCGTAGCCTGGCTTTCAGCCGGGGCCTCACCCGAACTCGTTCCCAGGAAGTCATCACCTAAATCATAAAGCACGCCCGCACTGCCCCTAGAACCGGGTCTAGGGGCAGGAGCCGCAGGCAGAGG
>PSKS01000011.1:0-49570 GCA_040289115.1 Chloroflexota bacterium | reverse complement strand
GGTTGACCCCGATGACCCCTTTGTTAAGCTCACCGTCCAGGCAGCCAAAGAAGTCTACGGCAAGGACCCAGTGGTCCAACCCCTGACGGGAGGTTCGGGCCCCATCTATCCCTTTGTCAAGTACCTGAGAGTTCCGGTAAGCAACTCTGGGGTCGGCTATCCTGGTAGCCAAGTCCATGCCCCCAACGAACACATCCGGCTTAATGACTTTGTTTTAGGCACCAAGCACACGGCCAGGGTCCTGCTCCGCTTTGCCGGCCTGGTTTGATTTGACATCCGGGGGGCGTTAATGCTAATCAAGAGTCAGGATGAGCCGGACAGCCCTGCCCCAAACCCCGGCTGAGGCCCGGGCCCTCATCCGGAGTGGCGCCTGGACTGGCCCAACCTCCGGCCTGGCCATGGGTTACGTCCAGGCCAATCTGGTGGTCGTACCGAAAGAGTACGCCTTTGACTTCCTCCGATTCTGCGTCCGGAACCCCAAGCCCTGCCCCCTGCTAGAGGTGACCGAACCGGGCTCGCCCGAACCGGTGAACGTCGCCCCGGGGGCCGACCTGCGCACCGACCTGCCCCGCTACCGGGTCTTTCGGCATGGGGAGGTCATCGATGAGCCCACCGATATCTCAGCCTACTGGCGGCCGGACCTGGTGGCCTTTCTGCTGGGTTGTAGTTTCACCTTCGAGGCGGCCTTACTCCGGGCTGGGGTACCCGTCCGGCACATTGAGTGCGGCTGCACCGTCTCCATGTACATCACCAACCGGGAGTGCAAGCCGGCGGGGGCTTTCAGCGGGCCGCTGGTAGTGTCCATGCGGCCGGTTCCGGCGGCCGACGTTGCCCGGGCGGTCCAGATAACCGCCCAGTACCCGTTGGCCCATGGGTCGCCCGTCCACGTTGGGGACCCCACCAGCCTCGGCATCGCCGACCTTGGCCGGCCGGACTTCGGCGACCCGGTGGAAATCCGGCCTGGAGAAGTGCCGGTTTTCTGGGCCTGCGGGGTTACCCCCCAGCTGGCCCTGGCCAGGGCGCGGCCGGACCTGGCCATTACCCATTACCCAGCGCACATGTTTATCACCGACCTGCCCGACGAGGCGATCCGGGCCTTCTGATAGGCCGGCCGTTCCCCGGGGTGTGGTATAATTCCCTGTGGGAGGTGCGGCTACAGGGTTCGCCCTTCACCCATGAGTAAGAACGACGAGCTTCCGAGTAATCGGGCCTCGTCCCTGCCGCGTTTGAGGCCTCAGCCGGCAAGTTCACCCCCGGCCAACAGGGAGCCTTCCCCTTGCCAGACCGCGCCGTACTCGTGAACCCCGAGAGTGTGCCCTTTTTGTTCCTGGCCGCGGCTGGGGCTCTCCTTTTCATCGCCCTGCTGAGTGCGGCCGAAGCAAGCTTCATCTCAGCTAACCGGGTCCAGGTCCACAACCTGGCCCGGTCCGGGAACCGGGGTGCCCAGCTGGTGGAGGAGCTCCTCGGAAACTCCGACCGGCTTTTTGGGACGGTGCGACTTACCGTGACGGCCCTTACGGTCCTCTTTGCCGTCATCACCTTGCTGCTGGGAACCTACTATTTCGGCTGGGATACCTACATCCTTGTCGGTCTTGCCGGCCTGGCGGTCGGTATCGTGGTTGTGTTCGGCCAGATCACCCCGTGGCGGCTGGCTGCCGCCCATGCCGAGGCGGTGGCGCCGGTTCTGGTTTGGCCCGTCCGGGGCCTGATGGTCCTCGCCGGGTGGCTCACTGCCCTCTTTATGCAGCTTCCGGAGCTGCTCCTCCGGGCGAGCGGCAAACCTGGCAGCCGCCGCTCCCCATTCCTGAGCGAGGAGGAGCTTCGGCTCCTGCTAGAGATCCGGGGCGAGCAGGGGACCATTGAGAAGACGGAGTGGCAGATGGTGGAGCGGGTCTTTGAGTTTGGCGACCGGCAGGCTTACGAAGTGATGATTCCCCGCACCGACATCGTGGGGGTACCCAAGGGGGTGACGGTGGCCGACTTCCTTCGGAAGGTCTACGCCCGAGCCCCCCATGCCGCCTACCCCGTTTACGAGGATAACCTTGATCACATTGTCGGCATCCTTCACCTGAAGGACGTGGTGATGGGCTTGGCCCGGGAGACCATCACCCTGACCAGCCCCATCGACGGCCTCATTCGGGAACCTTACTTTGTTCCCGAAACCAAAAATATCAGCGAGCTCCTGGTTGAAATGCAGGAGCGCAACCAGTCAGTGGCGGTGGTTGTGGACGAGTTCGGGGGTACTGCCGGACTTATCACCATTAACGAGCTTACCAGCGAAATTGTGGGCCGGCTGGGCGACGAGCGGCCTCAGGGTGAAGAGGGCGTAAAGCACATCGACGAACGGACCATCGAGGTCGACGGCACCATGCGCCTTGACGAGCTGAAGGAGCTGCTGGACGTGGAGTTTCCTGAAGGGGAATACGACACCGTGGCCGGATTTATCCTCGCCCGGCTGGGGCGGATCCCTAAGGTCGGCGACTCGGTCACCTTCGACCACCTCAAGCTGGTCGTCTCGGAGATGGAGGGCGTTAAGATCGAACGGGTCCAGCTCGTTCGGGCCGAATCCGGGTTCGGGACAGCCGAGCCCCAGGTCGATACCGCTGCCGGGCCGACCGCTTAATTTCCGTTGAGGCCAACCCAGGGTCATGTCCGTTAACCCCATCGAGTTAGTCTTCCGGCTGCTGGTTATCCTGGCCCTGGTGGCCCTGAACGGGTTCTTTGTGGCCGCCGAGTTCGGCCTGGTGGCCGTCCGGCGGAGCCGGGTGGAACAGCTCGAAGCCGAAGGTCACCCCCTGGCCCCGGCCGTCCGCCACGCCTTGGACCACTTAAACGCCTACCTGGCGGTGGCCCAGCTGGGTATAACCATGGCCTCCCTGGCCCTGGGCTGGGTAGGCGAACCCCTGCTGGCTGAGCTTCTAGAGCCGATTTTCGGTTTCCTCTCCCCGGCTCTACAGGTGGTGAGCGCCCACGCCGTTGCCACCGCCGTGGCCTTCGGCCTCATCACCACCTTGCACATCATCCTTGGGGAGCAGGCCCCCAAGATCCTGGCCATTCAGCGCAGCGAGGCGGTGAGCTTGGCGGTGAGCGTGCCCATGCGGGTTTTCTTCGTGGCCCTTCGGCCCTTTGTCGGCCTCCTTAACGGGGCAAGCAGCCTCACCCTGCGGGCCCTGGGCCTACGCCCGGTGGCCGGTGAACAGCTCGTCCATTCGGTCGAGGAGCTGCGGCTGCTGGTGGTTGCCAGCCGCCAGGCTGGGGTGCTGGAGCCGACCGAGGAGGAAATCGTCGAACGGGCCCTGGTAATCGGGGAGAAGACCGTCTACGAGGTGATGGTCCCCCGTACCCTCATGGTAGCCGTGCCCGAGGACGCCACCATCTGTGACGCCGTAAAGCTCTGCTTAACCAGCGGCCACCGGCGTCTCCCGGTCTACCGGGGAACCATCGATAACATCGTGGGCGTCGTCCACCTGCGGGATATGGTGGCGGCCGTCTGGCCCGACTGCGAGCCGCAGGCATGCCACCGGCCAGTTAGGGAACTCATGCGGGAGCCCCTCTTTGTGCCCGAAAACGCCACCATCGATTCCGTCTTGGCCCAGATGCGCCGGGGGGACAAGCTGGCCATCGTGGTGGAGGAGCGGGGTGGGACAGCTGGCCTGGTAACCCTGACGGACCTGGTAACGGCGATTCTGGGCGAACTGACCCCGGAAGCCCACGTCAAGGTCCAGCCCGACGGCAGCCTAATTATCGACGGCCTCACGTCTATCGAGGAAGTTAACGAGCACCTTGGGACCAACCTCGACGACCCCGAATACGACACTATCGGGGGCTTTGTCACGGGGCGCCTCGGGCGGATCCCCCGGGTGGGGGATACGATTGAGGTGGACGGCTACAGGTTCAGTGTCGAGAGCATGGTTGGCCTGCGGGTCGGGACCCTCCGGGTCGAACGCCTGGGCCGTCCGGGAATTTTGGTGGATAAGGCCGGAGAATAAAACCTGGGCTTGCACCTTTAGCCCGGAGTAAACGGTAGGCACAAAGGCCGGTCCAGGCAGGCGGAGCCAACAGAGTATGGAAGTAAAACTTTTAGCGTACACGCCCGAACCTTTAAAGGTGATTTACACCGCAGCCCGGACCTGCTATTCGGCCAGGTCTCCGGTCGAAATCTGGTCAGATAATGTGCCCGAGGCTAAGATGGCTGACCTGGTGGACCGCCTCATTCAGCAGGGGCACCACTCGGTCTTAGAGCACGTCTCATTCACCCTGGGCATCTCCGGAATCTCCCGTTCGTGCCTTGCCCAGCTCACCCGGCATCGGGTGGGAATCGCCTTCTCCGTCCAGTCCCAGCGGTATGTCCGGCTGGACCGGCCGACCTACGTTACGCCCCCAAGTATCGGGGTGGAACCGGAAATCCTTAAGCGGTTCGAAGCCGCCATGGCAGCGGCCTGGGAGGCCTACCGGGAGCTTTCGGCCGCCGGCATCGCCCCCGAGGATGCCCGCTTTGTGCTGCCCAACGCCACGACCTGCAACCTGGTGATGACCGTAAACATCCGGGAGCTCATCCATATCTGTGAACTTCGGCTCTGTCCCCGGGCCCAGTGGGAGATCCACCAGCTTTTTCTTAAAGTCGCGGCCGAGGTCTTAAAGGTCGCCCCCTTCCTCAAGGGCCACCTGGTTCCCAAATGCCTGCGGCTGGGCTACTGTGACGAGCCCGAAAGCTGCGGCATAATGCCCCACTGGCGGGAGTTACAGGCGGAAGGCAAACTACCCAACCCCATCAGCCGACTGCAGGACAACGGTTAAGCCGACCAGGGGCGGACCGAAACTTTTCCCGTTTACCGGTGTTATTACATGCGGGTAAATTCCACTCAAGTTGAGGGCGTAAGTCCAAATGGATGCAAAGCCGGCAGCCAGACCTTTTTCGTTTGAGCCGTTCGCCGAAACAGCCGAATACCTGGCCGTCAATCGGGCGGCGCTGAGCAACCTGGCCCGGTACATTTCGGGTACGGTCAGGCGGATGCTGGACCTGGCCACCGGGGTGGGGACCATGGTCCAGCTTGGCCGGGAGCAGATTCCGGCCCTGCGCGAAGCCGTTGTGGTGTGCGTCGACGCCTCCCGGGAGGCCATCGTCGCCGGTCGGCGGCGGCTCGGTGCCGAACCAAATGTGCATTGGGTCGAAGCCTTTGCCCAGCACCTGCCCCTAAAGGGACCCTTTGAGCTGACGACCTTTGGCAACGGCATCCACAATTTGAGCCACGAGGATAAGCTTTCGGCCCTGAAGGAGGTTTATCGGGTAAGCGGGCCGGGCGGACTGCTTTTCTTCAACAGCGCCTTCTACGAGGGGACCGTTGTCGAGGGGACGGAGGCCTTTTACCGGGCGAAGATCCTGCGGGCGGTAGCCGAACTGAAGCAGCTGGGGGTCCCACGCGCCAAGGAGGGCCGGGCCGAGGCCCGCAACTGGCTTAAACCCGAAGAGTATGCCGAACTGGTCCGGGCGGCCGGGTTTGAAATAGTTTACCTGGGCCAGCGGGAGGTGCGGGTTTACCGGGAGGGATGGCAGCTCATCTGCGAATATGCCGACTACGCCGCCGGGGCCCTGCACGGCTATCCGGTGGACATCGCCGCCAAGGTGCTGAGCCGGGCCGTGGTTTCCGTCTTGGATGAGCTTGGCCTTCCGGACGAGCAGGGCCAACGCTACATTCCCCGGCGCTGGCTGGAAGTCATCGCCCGCAAGCCTCTGACGGCCTAGGCTGTCAACCCAAACTGCCCGGGGCGTTCCGCCGCTACCAATCGATGCCCCAAGCTTAACCGCGGCCGGGGGACTGGTGAAAACGGGCTGCCGGCTGAAACTCGCAGGCCCGACAGTTGTAGACCCAGTCCCCGGCGGCCTAATATACTGCTGGGAGGTGGCCTTCGATGGGTGGGTCCCTGGTCCTCGGCACGATTCAGGGTATCCGAATCCAGGTGCACTACACCTGGCTGATTGCCTTCTTTCTGGTAACTTGGTCCTTGGCGGCGGGGGTATTCCCTCGGGTTATCCCGGGCCTGGCCACCGCGGCCTACCTGGCCCTTGGTATAGCCGGTACTCTGCTTCTTTTCGGCTCCGTTCTCCTGCATGAGCTGAGCCACAGCCTGGTGGCCCAGCGCCTCGGCTACCGGGTGCGGAACATCACCCTCTTCATCTTCGGGGGCATCGCGGCAATGGAGGCCGAGGTCCAGCGGGCCCAGGATGAGGTGACCGTCGCCGCGGCCGGCCCCACCATGAGCCTGGGGTTGGCCGGCCTC
The DNA here is from genome assembly GCA_040289115.1 of Chloroflexota bacterium. GTDB lineage: Bacteria > Chloroflexota > Dehalococcoidia > JAUQQI01 > JAUQQI01 > JAUQQI01. Next base: position 43,291 of record PSKS01000011.1, on the reverse strand, counting down.
TTTTTCCTCCTCAGTCTGGCCCTTCCCGACACGGCTGCTGGGGCCCTCTTGGGTTACTCGGCCTACGCCAACCTGGCCCTGGCCGCCTTTAACCTACTCCCGGGTTTTCCCCTCGATGGGGGCCGGATCCTCCGGGGAATCCTTTGGCTGGCCTGGCACGACTTCTACCGGGCCACCGATGTTGCCTCCCTGGTTGGCCAGGGTATCGGCTGGCTGCTAGTTGGAGCCGGGTTTTTCGTCGCCTTGGGGGGCGACATCCTCGGCGGAATCTGGCTGGCGTTTATCGGCTGGTTTCTCAATAACGCCGCCGAGGCGGTCCGAAACCAGGCCGACGTCACCCGGGTCTTCAAGGGGATTCGGGTCCGGGATGTGATGGACGCCTACCCCAAGGTGGTACCCCCGTCCATGACCGTGGGCCAGCTGGTGCGGGACCACATCCTGCGGGAGGGGATCCGGGCGTTCCCGGTGGTGGATGGGGACCGGTTAGTGGGGATTGTGACCGTTACCGACGTCCGTAACCTCCCCGAGGAGGAGTGGGAGGAGCGGGTCGTGGGTACGGTGATGACCCGGATGCCCCTAAGAACGGTGGCCCCCGAGGCCGACCTGGCCGCGGCGGTAGAGGTCATGGCCACAACGGGATTGAACCAGTTACCTGTCGTTATCGACGGCCGGCTGGTCGGCCTGGTAAGCCGGGCGAGCGTTTTCAGGCTGCTCCAGGTTCGGCGGGAGCTGGGGATTTACCGGTCCGGAGAGGCCGACCGGAGTTGAAGCTGCCGCCGGAAGTTATCGGTTTTTTAGAAAGGGCCCGGGTAGCCCACCTGGCCACGGTAACCCCCGACGGCCGTCCCCACGTGGTGGCCATTTGCTACGCCTTCGACGGCGAAAATTTCTACTCGGTCATCGACCCGAAGCCCAAACGGGTGCCCCCGGAGAGGCTGGCCAGGGTGCGCAATATCCGGGCCAATCCCCACGTCTGCCTCATCGTGGACCATTATGAGGAAAACTGGGCAAACTTAATGTACGTTCAGGTGCACGGCCGGGCCGAACTAATTTTTGCCGGGGCCGAGCACCAGCGGGCGGTCCAGCTTTTGCGGGAAAAATACCCCCAGTACCGGACAATGGCCCTGGACGCCGAGCCGGTAATCAAAATCCTGCCCGAACGGTTCGTCGTCTGGACGGCCACCCCGGCCCGGGTTTAGCCGTCGTCTTCCGAGCGCGCGGCCCGGCTCGCCCTGGGCTGGGCCAGCCTCCCCTCCCGCCAGTCGGCGTAAATGGAGAGGAGGGCCGAGCCGAAGATTACTGTTAGGACGATTCCCAGGGATAGGCCGGTGGGGATATGGACAAACTCGGCCAACACCATCTTCAGGCCAATGTAGACCAGGACCAGGGCCAGCCCAAAGTCCAGGTAGCGCAGCTCCCGCAACAGGCCCACCACCAGGAAGTAGAGGGCCCGCATGCCCAGAACGGCCAGGATGTTCGAAGTATATGCCAGGAAGACGTCGGTGGTTATGGCCAGCACGGCCGGAACCGAGTCGATGGCAAAGACCACGTCGGTGGTCTCCACGGCCAGCAACGCCAGGAGGGCCGGGGTCGCGTACCACTTTGCCCCGCGTTTTACAAAAAAGCTGTGACCGCGGTTATCAACTTCAATGGGTAAGAAGCGGCGGGCGAGCCGAATTACGGCGTTCCTTTCCGGGTCAGGCGGCTCACCCTTGTGAAGGGCCAGCCTAATGCCTGTGTAAATCAGAAAAGCACCGAACACGTAGATGACCCAGTGGAAGGTCTTGATGAGTTCAATACCCAATATAATGAACACTGCCCGCAGAATGACCGCCACTACTATGCCTAAAAATAGAACCGTATGCTGGATAATTACACCCAAACGGAAGTAGTTAAAAATTACGGCGAATACGAATACGTTATCGAAACTTAAAGCTCGCTCGACGGTGTAAGCCGTTAAAAATATGACGGCGTCCTCGGCTCCCCGCCAGATAAAGACCAGACCGTTAAAGGCCAGGGCCACCAACGTCCAAACTACGCTCCAGAAGGCCGCCATTTTCAAAGTTATGCGGCCCCCCCGGCCGACGAGCACTAGGTCGACTGCAAGCATCATCACCACAACTAGGTGAAAAAGTACCCAGAGCATCAGACCCATTGGCTCTTACCCCTAGAAAAACTAAAGACCTCGGCCCGCCAATCTTAACATCAACGGGCCAAGGTCTCGCTTACCCTTTCGGGCTGGCAGGGCCGGGGCCATACCAGAACCCGTGCTGACGACCCTGCCCCCGGGCGGTTTTACGCCCGGCGGCTACTCCCCTTGGACCAGGGATTTACCCGGAAACAGATTACACCTTGGGCAGTCCGGTGTCAATCCTCGGCCGCGGAAGTTTCCGTCCGGCGGGCAATGGGCCCCAGGTAAAGGTGTTGGGGCAGGGTTGGGGGCAGCAGCCGGACGACCTCCGAGTGGCCCACGGCCGCATGGATCTCATTGGCCCCATGGTTCCCGGTGGTAAGCTTCTTCAAAGACTAATCGGACCCCATCTAGACGGCCATCAGGCATGAGGACCTAGCCGCCGTTGAAAGCCTCCAAGTGCGGCCGCATCCGGGGCCGATTTACGGCCCCAATCTTGAAAAGGGCCTGGAATTTGACCCAGACAATACCGGGCCAGGGCCCAATTACCGCCCCGGGCGCCGTGGTTGTTCACCTCGGGCATCAGCCGGCCCCAGGCCCGGCTAAATCTCGGCGATCTGGTCAAGGGTGAGCTCCCCAGGCCGGGTGTGGCCAACCGGCCTGGACTCCGGTTTAGTTCTCCATCTGGACATGATTTTGACCCCTTTCGCGGCGGTATCAAGCCCCAATTATGGGCCATCCGGTCCCTTCACGTAAACCGGTGTCTACGGTTCCACCTTTACAGGCCCCACCTCGACCCGGTCGGTCCCACCGTGGCCGAGGCGAATCAAGTCGGTAAGCCGGTACATACCGACCAGCAGCCGATACTCCCCGGGCCGAAAGTCGGCCGGCAGCCGGAGCTTGCGGTCATCCCGGACGACCTTTCCGACAGGCCACCGGTCCGTGGGGAAGCTCCCGGAGACGGGCGGACCGTCCCCCTGGGCCGCCACCTGCCCGGCCTGGTCCACCACGTGGACGAACACCTGGTACGGTTCGGCCAGGGGCCGGACCACCTCCCAGTAAAGGGTGTAATGAAGCTCGGGCCGACCCGACGCCAAGTCCGCCGGCTCCAGGACGGGCCGAGGCGGGACGAAACCCGCCAGCCGAACGCTATCCCCCAGGGCTTCGGGGGGTCCGGGGATAGCCTCCGGGGGGAGCTGGTCCAGCACGGGGGGTGCCGTCCAGAACCCCAGGACCCGGGCGTGGGACCTGAGCTCCCAGTCTTCGGCCAGGTAACCGTGGGTCGAAAGCCACCTCCGGACTCGGTCCTGGGGGTCAGAGTAATAGCTCTGCCACAGAACCAGCCAAATAAAGGGATGGGACCGGGCGATCGCGGATAGGTCTTCCTCGAGGAGGAGGTCGGGCTGGGCGGGACGGGTAGGCAGCCCAAACCGGGGGGCCTGGCCCGGGTAGTAATAGTCCAAAGCCACCACCGCGTAGTGGGCGTTTACCACGATGGCCTCCCCCGGCCGACTCAGCTCCGTCAGCAGCCGGGCCGCCCCCCGAAGGTCGTCGTTCCAGTAGCGGGGCACATAATAGAGGTTAAAGAGCGCGAAAAACTCCGCCCCCGCCACGAACAGGAAGGCCCCCGCCGAAAGCAACCGGCGCAGCCGCAGGACACCTAGGCCGACGAAGACCCACCCAATTGCCCCAACCCAAATGAGGTACTGGGGGGCGAAGTCCCGCCGCCCCAGGGCCACCGGGTACCAGAGGATGAGAGGGCCGAGCAGGGGAACCAGGAAGCGCCGGAGCTTATCCCGGCCGGCGGACACCAGGCCCCAAGCGAAGATCCCCGTGATCAGCGCGCCCAGGATTGTGGCCTTCAAAGTGTCGGCGGCCGCGGTAGCCGGGTCCGGAGCCGGAAAGTACGGCTCCACCCCGTACCCGGTCCAGAAGATTTCGACCGACCGTCGGAAGATTTCGGGCAGGGGCGTGCCCGCCTGGGGATTAACGGTGGCCGTAAACCGGCCCCAGGCCACCCCCCACCAGGGGAGGAAAAGCACCGCGGGCACGGCCCAGAGCAGGGCGAGCCGGGGTCGCCGGCGGCCCCCAACAGTCAACAGTTGCCAGGGCTGAAGGACCCAACCCAGGAGGGCGGCGTAGTGGGTGTAAAGGGCCGCCGTCGTGCCCACGACGTAAAGGCCGGCCTCCCGACCGCCGGCCCCAAGCCCCAGCCGGACCCAAGCCAGCTCCCCCAGCACCATCGTCAGGGCCAGTAGGGTGTACATTCGGGCCTCCTGGGAAAGGTCCACCAGGAGGGGGGAAAGGGCGACGAAAAAAGCCCCCGCTGCCGGCAGGGCCGCCGTTGGGGTGCCCTTTTCGGGACCCGAACTCCCGGAAATCAGGCGGCCAAAGCTGAAGATTACCGGGATTAAGAGGGTTCCGAACCAGACGGATGGGAAGCGGACGGCAAACTCGCCGGTGCCCGCAAGCCTGGTCCAGACCCAGAGGAGGCCGTGGTAAAGGGGCGGGTAGAAGTCGGCGGCGGCCCGGCCCAGCAGTTCGGGCCAGCCGCTCTCGGCGACCGAGAGGTTAAAGGCCTCGTCGTACCAGAGCCCCTGCCGCCCTAGCAAATGGACCCGCAGGCCAAAGCCGACCGCAACGGCCACCAGGCCCCCTGCCCGGATAAGGCTGGCGGCTTTAGCCGCCGGGCGGGCCGATCTCCACGATTCCGAGGCTGCGCACATCGTCGGTCCAGCTCAGGTCGTCCCGGTAAAACACGAAGTTTAGGCCGTACCGGCCGGTGGGGAGCTCCTGGGGTACCGGCAGCTTCAGGCGGCCGAGGACTAGGCTTCCCGGGCGCCACATGCTGGTGGGGTAGGCTTCTCCGGCCAGCCAGGCGTCCTCTTGGGCAAGGATTCGCTGCCCTTCGTCGACGATACGAACGCTCATTTTGTATACCCCCGTCGGCGGCCGCAAGGCCTGCCAGTAAAACACGAACTCCAGGGCGGAGCGGTCGATGAGCCGCAGGTCGTAGCCACGGAGCTTTACCTCCCCGCGGAATTCCCACCCGAGGGGCTCCCTGGGTTCAAGGCGGGTAAGCTCCCGGAGGTCGCCCTGGAGGACGTAGTGCTCCACCCGGATGGCCCCAAAAAGGGGCGGTACTGGGGTCTGGTAACCGACCCGGTCCAGCAGGGTCCGGACGATATCCGTCGGGTCGGCGACCCGGTCCTGCCAGCGCACCACCCAGACCCCCCGCCGCCCGGCCAGGGCCTGAGCCAAGACCGGCCCTGCCTCCGGCCCGAGGGGCCGGTCTACCAGGGGAGACGGCGGCGGGTTAGGGGGCAGCGGGACCCAATTCGACCTTGGGTAGTAATAGGCGAAGACGGGGAAGGCGTGGCCCGAGTCGAGGACCACCACTTCGTCTTCCCCGACCCACTCGTTCAGGAGACGCCCCACCTCTCGCCAGACATCTTTGCCGTAACGGGGGTCGGTGTAGAGGTTATAATCGGCCGCTAGCCCCGGTATCCCCACCACGAGGACTGTCCCGGCACCCAGAAGCCGGCCCATGAGCCAGAGGCTCCGCCTGGGCTGGGTCCCCACCAGTCCCACCCCCAGCAGGGTCAGGGCCGGCCAAACAAAGATAAGATACCTCGGCTCGAACTTCGGCCGAAGGCAGGCCAGGCCCAGAACTGCCGCCAGCGGCAGGATCCCCACCGACCCCAGGAGCAGAGCCCCGGCCCGAACCTTGCCCCCGGCCAACAGGGCCCCAACAAGGCCCAGGACGGCCGCGGCTAAAAAGCCGTACCCGAAGGGCAGCGCCCGCTCGGCTTCCAGGGAATAGCCGGCCACAAAGCGGGCCAGGGCGTCCTGCAAAAGCCGCAGCAAATCGGGCCGCCCGGGCCAGTAGGTCTGGAGCTGGGCGTGGGCGTAGGCCGTCGGGAGCCAGGGCAAGTAGGCTAGGCCAGCCCCGACCGCGGCTGCGAGCCAGCCCCGGACGGCCGGCCGCCCCTTGGGGTCGAAGAGGCAGCCGGCCGCAAAGAGGGCGTGGCCGATGGGGACCAGCAGGCTTAAATAGTGGGTGTAGGCCCCGGCCGTCACCGCCACGGCATAGGCCGGCCAGCCCCGCCGCCCATTGAATCCCTGCCAGGCCAGCCAGGAGGCCACTATCCCCAGAAGGACCGCAAGGGCATACATCCGGGCCTCTTGTGAATACCAGACAAGAAAAGGCGAGAGGGCCGCGAGGACGGCCCCGACCAGCCCGGCGGCCGCCCCAAAGAGGGCCGAACCGAGGGCAAAGGTTGCGGCTACCGTGAGGGTTCCGAAAAGGGCCGACGGGAAGCGGACGGCGAACTCGCCGGTTCCGGCTCCGGAAACCCAAAAATGGAGCAGGTAATAGTAAAGGGGCGGGTTGAAATCGCCGAAGGTTACGGCCGGCAGAGGCTGTCGGGCAAGCCAGACGCTGAACCCCTCGTCATACCAGAGGCTCTGGGACCCCAATCGGTACACCCGCAAGCCGAAGCCCACCAGGATGATGAACAAACAGATAATGCGTACCCCTCGCCTCACGGCGCTCTTCCCCCTTAGGGCCGGCCCAGCATGGGCCGGATCAGGCTTCGCACCAGGGCTAGGTCGTCCCGACTCAGCGCGCCCGTAGTTATTAGCCCCGCCGGATAGAGGGCAAGGCCCAGCCCAAAGGCCAGCAGGGGTGATAAAGACCGGGCTAAAAGCATCACCCCGGCCACAGGCAGGGCTGCCGCCAGGACCCGGGCGGTGACCCCTGCCAGGGACAGGCGAACGTGCCGGGTCGTCAAGAGCCAGAAGGGAACCAGCAGGACCAGCTCCGTCAGAACGGTGTTCAGGGCAGCCGCCCGGTAACCCCAGTAAGGGATGAGCAGGCCGTTGACCGCCACGTTGAAGATAACCGCCCCGGCAAAGCACCAGGTCAACGCCCGCTGCCGGTTGTAGACGATAAGCACGTAGTGCAGAAAGCTGTTTAAGAACCCCGGCGGCATGTGCAGAACCAGCAGGGCCAGGGCAGCCGCCGCCGGTCGGAACTCGTCCCCGAACAGGAGGACCACCAGGTCCTCCGAAAGGATGCTCCCAAAGAGGGCAAAGCCCACGGCCACCATAAAGAGGGCCTTAAGCCCCCGCCCCACCGCCACCCCCACCCGCCCGGGCTCAGCGGCTGCCAGCCGGCTGACGACGGGGAACGCCGCCAGGGTAAAGAATGCCGGAATCACCTGGGCACCGTCGATGAATTTATAGGCCACATTGTAGTAGCCCGTCTGCAGGTCCCCCGCAAGGCCCTTAAGCAGGAGGACATCCACCCGGAAAAACAGGCCGTTAAGCAGGTTGTTGATAAAAAGGGGCCAGGCCTCGCCCAAAAGCCCGCGGGCGTGGGCCGGGTCGAAGGCCGTGAGGAGGGGCCCGAGGACCTGCCGGTGGGCGACCAGAAAAGCTGCGGCGGTGACCAGGTTGGTCACCACCGAGGCGGCCGCCAGGCCCACGATGCCGCCCCCCATAAGCAGGACCGGCACCCCCAGTCCTACCTTCACCAGGTTGGTGAGAATGGACAGCAGGGCCGGGTACTCGGCCCGCTCGTGGGCGTAAAACAGGCTGCTTAAGATGGCCGCCACACTGCTCGGCCCCAGGCCAAGGACCAGCAGCACCGTCGCCCAGAAGGTATCGGCCGTAAGCCCCCCAAAGGCGGCCCCGTAGGCCCAAAGCAAGCCCAGCACCAGGGCCACTGAAACCACCGAGAAAGCCAGCCGAACGGCCAAGTTAACTCCGGTCTCCACCGGGGCGAGCTGGCGGTCCCGGGCCACGTTGCGGGTTAGCAGAGTATTGAGGCCGAACTCGACAAAGGTAGAAAAATAGCCGAAGACGGCCACGGCGAAGGCGTAGCGGCCCACCGGTTCGGGGCCCAGGTAGCGGGCCATCAGCACCGCAAACCCCAGGTCCACCGTCCGGTTGAAGAGCTGGGCCGCCATCGGGAAGAGGCTGTTCCGCAGAACCCGGACCGCCGCCCCGCCCTCGGCCCGGCTCAGCCGCCAGAGGCCGGTAACCGCCGTGAGTAGGAGGACGCCAATTAGCCCAACTCCGGCCAGGTAAAGGCCGACCCGGAAGCTGAACGGCCGGTAAACCACCTCCACCCGGTGTCGGCCCGCCGGGACGGGCACCCCTTTCAGGGCCAGGTCGGTCGGGAAGACCGGAACCGGCCGCCCGTCCACCGTTGCCGACCAGCCGGGGAAATACGCCTCGGAAATCACCAGGAGGGCCGGGGTCTCCGTTTCCACTTCGAAAGCCCAGCTCCCCGGGTTCCGTTCCACAATGGAAAGGGTTGGGGGGCGGCGGGGCGGGGGGGCCAGCGGGAACGACTCCCCGGGACGGGCCTCGATGACGGCCTCGGTGGCGGGGTCAAAGTCCGGCCGGGCAAGCCGACGTCGGGCCTCCCCCTCATCGGCGACGGTCTCAACTCGGTAGACCAGAAAGACTCGGGGCAGCACGTCCAAGTTCTCATAAATATAGACCTCGCCGGCGTAGACTAGCCGCCAGCCCGGACGCTCAAACCGTTCGGCGCTCAGGACAAACCTGACGTTTAAAAGGTCCAGAATTGGCGAATCCAGCGACCGGGGGTCTACAAGTTTGTGCAGCCGGTTGTAAAGCAGGCCCTGGGGCGGCTCCATAACCTCCCACAGCCGCACGAACCGACCAGGTATGACCGAATCGTAGCCCCGGATATCTTCAAGCCCGTAAAGTTGGGCCAGGTTCGGGGAGAGAATATCTTCGGACCCGAAACTGACAATCCGGAAGGGCCCGGGTTCGGCCTGGAGCCGCTGAACCGCCGGGGGCACGAACTCCAGCCACCGGATGTCGGCGAACCGCAGAAAACCAAACCCAAATCCGAGCAGGTCGGCGGCCAGTACCGCCCCGGCGAGGGCCGGCCGGAACCGGAGGGCCAACCCGGTCAGCACCACGAGGCCCAGGGCCCGCAGAAACTGGAGGCCTTCGTAGGCGGCGAAAGCTTCGGCGGACCCGAAGGCGTTTTTGATGGCGTCCGACCGTGCGAGAAGTTCACCGGCCGCGGCCCTAACCTGGGTCCCGAAAAGGGTAAAGGCCCCCACCAGGGCGACCCCCAAGACTATCCCCCCAACCCAGAGTCCGGTCCCCAGCCGGCGGCCAATTTCCGCCCCCGATCCCTTCCCCGCCCCTACCACCTCCAAGCCGTGGGCCCCCAGAACGGCCAGGGCCAGGCCCGCCGGAAAGGCCCAGCGGAAGGGCGTATGGAGCTGGTCACCCCCTGGTATTGCCCAGACCAGCCGGTAAAGGGGGGTTCCGAAGGCCAGGGCCAGACAGATAAGCCCGGACCCGCCCCAGAAGAGCACTGGGCCCCGGGGTCGCCAGGTGGCCAGGCCCAGCAAGGCCAGGGCGATGGTGGGAATTCCCACGTAAACGGCCCCCTCTACGTAGTTCTTCGTTCCCCAGAAGGGGTAGGGCCGGGGGTTTCCGGCGGCGTCCCGGGGGTTCTCAAAGAACCTTAGCTCGAGCCGCCACGGGTCGAAGTAAGTCCGGGCGGTCGGGTTTCCAAAGACGTCCGGCACCAGGTAAGCGAGCAGCTGCCGGGGCGGGTAGGCCCACCCTACCACCTCCTCGTAAGTGGTCAGGCCTGCCCGGAAGTTATGGCGGGCCAGTTCTAAAAAGGGGCCCAGTTGGGGGGCGGCCAGCAAGACCCCGAACAGGGCCATCCCGAGCCCGCCGGCAAGCATCAGCCCTGCCCGACGCCAGCGGTTAGGGCCGGCCCGCCGAAGGGCCCCAAGGCGGTAAAGGCCGTAGGCCCCGGCCGTCACAAATCCGTAGAAGGCAATCTCCGGGTGGCCGCCGTAAAGCACCATGGCGGCCGCGACTGCACCGGCCAGGAACCACCTCAAGCCGGGCCGCCCTGCGGCCACCCCCTGGGCCCAGCCGGTAACGGCCCAGAGCAGGGCGGGAATCCAGGCCGCCACCGAAAGAACCATAGGCCAGATGGCCCCTACCACCATGAACCCCGAGAGGCCGTATGCCAGGCCCCCGAAAAGGGCCGCCGGGCCGCCTAGCCCCAGCCGCCGCAGGAACAGGTACATAAAGGCCAACGCCAGCCAGTGGTGCAGGGCATTGAACCAGGCGTAGGCCAGGTGGAGTGGTACCACCCAGAAGACCAGGCTCAGGGGATAGAGGACGGCCGGCTGATACCCCGCAAGGAAAGGGGTCCCGGCGAAGATGTATGGGTTCCAAAGGGGCAGATTGCCCCGGCTCAGCTCGGCCCGGGCAAAGCTTTTCCAGACATAGTTTTCCAGGAGGAGGTCGGCAAAAAGCTCGTTCTGAACGGGCGGCACCCCCTGCTGGGCGGCAAAGCTCCGGAAGGGGGGAAACTGATAAGCATAGTCGGCGGGCACTAGGGTACCTTGGCCGGTGAGGCCGGGAAGGTAAAGAATGATGACGGGCAGGGCGCCCAGGAGCAGGAAAATCAGGTCGAGTTGGTTAGGATGGCCCTTTTCCGGTTTCGCCATCTCACCTCAAGCACCCGCCAGGCAGCCTCCAGTGCGATCCCGAGGGTCATCTTGGAGTGGCCTCGGGTGCGGTCCCGGAAGACGATGGGGTACTCGTAAACCCGCAGTCCCGCCAGCTGACACATGTACGCCATTTCCACCTGAAAGGCGTAGCCGTTGGAAACCACCCGGTCCAGGGGAATTCGGGCCAGGGCATCCCGGCGGAAGACCTTAAAGCCGGTGGTAGGGTCGGCCACCTTGAGGCCGAGGATGAGGCGGGCGTAAATTCCGCCCCAGCGGCTGAGGAGCCGCCGCGGCAGACCCCAGTCGGGGTCAACCTGGCCCCCAGGAACCCACCGGGACCCGACCACCACATCGTAGTCCCGGGTGAGGGTCACCATCGGCACCAGATACTCCGGCGCGTGGGAAAAGTCTGCATCCATCTGGACCACCAGCTCGGCCCCGTCGGCCAGGGCCAGCCGGAAGCCGGTAATGTACGCCGTGCCCAGGCCGAGCTTACGGGGGCGGTGGATTACCCTGAGCCGGCCGTCCAGGGCCTCGGCAAGGGCTTCGGCGATCTGACCAGTCCCGTCGGGGGAGTTGTCGTCTATAACTAAAATCTCCAGCCGACCGGGAAGGGGTAGCTTAAAAAGGGCGGCGCAGAGGGCCGGCAGGTTTTCCGCCTCGTTGTAAGTGGGAACTACGACCGATATTTTCGGCATGGAACCGGGCTAAATTTTAGCCCAAAAGCCCGGTTCGGGTCAGCCGCAAGGCAGGCCCTACTCGTAAAGCCGCACCGCCAACTCGTTCTCGTTCTGCCGGAAGACCCGGATTCGGAGGCCGAGCTCACGGGCCGCCGTCCGCAACCGCATGCGCACCGTGGAGAGTTTCTCGTTGGGCTCCAGCTGAAACACTTTCGTCTGTCCCTGACGGTGAAGTTCAGGGAGGTCCCGAAGTGCCTCTTTAAAGCGTTCAACCTCCTGGCGGACGCGGCTCCGACTGCGGCGAACCTCATCCAGGGCCACAACTCTGACTCGAGTCATCGGCATTTACCTCCAAACTCGTTGTTACTTTAATTTTACCATATTCCCCAAAGGGACCAACCAACGAAACTTTATGTTATCCATCACCCCTTTGGGTTTGGCCCCAATATCGGGCGTCCGCCAGTTAAAGCCAACAAGCTTATCAAGGAATCGGGGACACAAGACCGCCAGATACGCGGTCCGGTTTTCATGCCGACTATTTTACCAGGTCAGAGGCCGATGTGGGAACGGTACGAATGTCCCGGCGGCCCAGAGCTGTTGCTGCCAGCCGCAAGCCCTGTTCGCGTAGGTCTTTGGGGGGTGGGGGTAAGTTTTTAACTTAACACTTGCTCTATTCGGGCAACCACATCCCGCACCATAAGGGGACGGCGCAGAACCTGGAATTCGTCGCCGGGCTTTAAGTCGGTCCGGGCCAGGTCGGTGGGGCCGATGCTGAGGATAATGGGCACACCCTGGGCCGTATCCCGAACTTGCCGCAGGTCTTCATCGGAGATGGGGAGTTGGGTGGTGTCCACCAGGATGAGGTCCGGGGGCCACGGCCGCTGCCGCAAATACTCGAGGCCGTCGGCGATGGAGTCGAGGGCATGGACGCAGTGGCCACGCTCTTCCAGTTCGGCTTTAAGCAAGATCCGGACTTCCCAGGACCCGCTAATGAGCAGTATTTCCGCCATCTTCACCCTCCCCGACCACGTTGAATAACGGGGCCGGGACCCGACCGGCCACCATTGATTATAACGACTGCGGGGACTAGCCGATATGGTCCCCTATTTTTGACACGGACCGTGTTAGATGCTACGATTTTTAGCGGAGGTGAGGTTGTGGCCGGTCAATCAGTTTGCTTTATCGGCCGGGCGGCTCGACTCGTCGACCTGCACGTGAACACCCTGCGTAAGTACGAGCGGCTGGGCCTGCTCGAGCCGCTCCGAACCGACGGCCGGCGTCGCCTCTATTCCCCGGCCGATATCGCCCGCCTCCGTCAGATCAAATACCTGGTTGAGGAGCGGGGCGCTAACCTGGCCGCTGTGGAGCTTATCCTCCTGGTCACAACCCGTCTCCTGGAGCTTCGCCGGCATATCTTGCAGGCGGCCGTCGGGCCTTCGGCCGAGCAGCTCGTCGGCCTAGTCGATGGGCTGCTGGCTGAGCTTGGCTTAGAAAACACAAATTAGGAGGGTGGTCTGCAGTTATGACAGAGCAACACGAGCCCGAGGTTCCACCCGAAACTCAGCCGTCCGAATCCAAACCGGCGGCTGAGACGGCGCCGGACGAGACCCTCCTGGTCGAGCTTGAGGCGGCCAGGCGGCAAAGTGCAGAATATCTGGAGATGCTGCAGCGCCTCCAAGCCGACTTTAGCAACTATCGCAAGCGTGTGGAGCAAGAGTTTGAGGACCTGGCCCGGGCGACCCGCGCCCGCATCATCCAGCGCTTCCTGCCGATCCTGGACGATTTCGAGTGGGCCCTTAAACACCGACCCACCAACGGCTCCGAAGCCAACTGGGCCGAGGGGATTGCCCTCATTTACCGCAAGCTCTGGCAGGTCCTCGAGGCCGAGGGCCTCAAAAAAGTGGAGCCGGTCGGGGCCAAGTTTGACCCCTGGGAGCATGAGGCCGTCGCCACCGAGGAGACCGAGGCGGCGGAGGACGGCCAGATCCTGGAGGTCCTACGGCCCGGTTACAAGCTCGACCACCGGGTGATCCGGCCGGCCCAGGTTAAAGTGGCGCGGCGGCCGGCCCGGCCAGCCGAAACCGAGGCGGCTCCAGGGCCGTAAGGGGAGATTACACTTATGGAGTACAAGGATTATTACAAGATTTTGGGCGTGCCCAGAAACGCAACCGAAGAGGAGATCCGGCGGGCCTACCGGCGGCTGGCCAAGCTTTACCACCCCGACCGGAATCCGGGGAACAAGGAGGCCGAAGAGAAATTTAAAGAGATAAACGAGGCCTACGAGGTGCTCTCGGACCCGGAGAAGCGCCGCCGCTACGACGCCCTCGGGGCCAACTGGCAGCTTTACGAGCAGTGGGCACGGTCCGGGGGTGGTGCCCAGGGCCAGCCGTTCGACTGGAGCATTTTCGGCTTTGAGCAACCCGGTCCGGGCCGCCGGACCGGGTCCCGCCGGGTCTACCAGACCCTGGAGGACCTCCTGGGCGGGGATATCTTCTCGGATTTCTTCCGCACCTTCTTCGGTGATTTCGAGCGGGTCACCGCTCGCCGCCCCGGCCGCGGGGCAGAGCAGGAGCTGGAGGTTACCCTTGCCGACGCCTACACTGGGGCGGTAAAGCCCTATGACATCATCGGGCCCGACGGGCGGACCCGGCGGGTGGAGGTCCGGATTCCGCCCGGAGTGCGGGACGGGGACATCATCCGGGTATCGGTGCCTGGGCTGGGCGAACTGACCTTCCGGGCTAAGGTGAGGCCCGACCCCCAGTTTGAGCGCCGGGGCGATGACCTCTATGTTGAGGTTCCCGTGAGGCTCACCACTTGCGTCCTGGGCGGGGAGGTTGAGGTGCCGACCCCCAGCGGCCGACTCATCTTGAAGATTCCACCGGGGACGCAGAACGGTCAGGTCTTCCGCCTCCGGGGGCAGGGCATGCCCAGGGCCGCAAGCCCCTCGCAGCGGGGCGACCTCTATGCCCGGGTTCGGGTGGTGCTTCCCACCCGGCTCACCGACCGGCAGCGGGCCCTCTTCGAGGAGCTGGCCAGACTCGAGACGGCTGAAACCTATGCCGGTGCCCGCTGAGCCCCCGGCCCAGCAGCCAGCTTCAGCAGCACGGCCACGTTGGGAAGGGTTTCCAGCTCCCCTAAGGCCGCCAGCAGCTCCCGGGCCCGGGCCGTCCCCAAGGTTGGGGTTGCCAGGTCCAGGAACTTATCGGCCAGTTCGGCCTCGGTCATCGGGTTGGCCGGGGTTCCCTTCTGCCCGTGGACGCTCCGCCGGTAGGTGGTGCCGTCGGCCAGGGTTATTTCGACAATTGCCTCGTCGGGCTTTAAATTCCCGTCGGCCTCGACCTGAACCCGCTCCAAAACCGCCCTCACCTCGGGGCGGTGGACCGCCTCGTCGGTGAACTGGGTCTCCCCGGCCTTGCCGTCCACCCAGGCCACCGCCGCGGCGTAGTAAACGCTGAACTTGCCCTGAAGGCCCGTCTCGGGCCGGCGTATACCCGTCAGTTCCAGCACCAGGGGATTCACCCGGGCCCGAAGGCTTTCGAGCCTTTCCGCCCCGCCGCCCAACTGGGTCCGTAGTTCCAGCACCCCCTGAATGGTGGGGTGGGTCACCAGGCCGCAGGCAAAGGGCTTGAACGAATTCTCCTCGACCTCCCAGCGCCCCCCAAGGCCAGCCGCCAGGGCGGCCGCATTTCCTCCTTCGGCCGTGACCGAAACGTACCCGAGCCGATCGGTCAGGCCGTTGGGAGCGGCGGTAAAGCCCTGGGCCGCCAGCTGGGCCGAGACGACCCCGTTGGCCGCCGCCCGGCCGGCGTGGAGCGATTTGGCCATCGTTCCGAAATTCACCCGCAGGCCCCCGGCCTGGGTAGCGGCCAGGCTCAGGGCCACCATCGTCCGCTGGGGATCCAGACCCAGCAGACGGGCCGCCGCGGCCGCGGCGGCCAGCGACCCCGCTGTCCCGGTCATATGCCAACCCCGCTCATAGTGGGAGGGCCAGAGGGCCCGGGCTACCCGAACCCCCGCCTCGAAGCCGACGATGTAGCTTTCCAGGACCTGCCTGCCGGGGACCCCGAGGGGTTCGGCCAGGGCCAGCAGAGCGGCACAGAGGGGCGCACTGGCGTGGAGGATGACTTCGGGGTGGGTGTCGTCGAAATCGAGGATGTGGGCAAAGGTGCCGTTGAGGAGGGCCGCCCGGTCGGCGCTGGTCTTAAATTCCTGGCCCACCACGGTGCTTTCCCCCTTCTCGGCCAGCGGCCGGGCCCAGCCGGCCAGAATTTCGGCCGCCGGCCAGCGGGACCCGGCCAGGGCAACCCCAAACCAGTCTAGAAATCCGAACCGGGCAAGTTTTAGGATCCGGGCCGGGAAATGGCCAAACGTCGCCACAAAGTTTGCCAGTTGACTCACTTCGTCCACGGGCGGCCTCCTCCGTTGAAGCTAACCAAAAGCGCCCCTGCTTCTCAAGCGACGGCCGGCAGGCCCGCCAGCTCGGAGAGGAGACGGTCCAGCCCCTGCAGCCAGTTTCGGCCCAACTGTTGGCGGTCCACCCAGAGCTGAGTCGGGCCGCCCTCCAGGGGAAGTTTAAGCCTTCGGCCCAGCTCCCGCCACCGGTCGGGGCCCACCGGACGCCGGAAGTTTAAAATAACCCGCCCCTCGTAGGTGCTTATCGACTGGACACCAGCCCGGGCCCCCAACAGTTTGAACCTGGTCAGGGCCAGCAGATTGCGGACCGGAGTCGGGTAGGGTCCAAACCGGTCCCTAAGCTCGGCGGCCAGCTCTTCCAGCTCGGCCGGGTCCCGAACCTGGGCGAGCCGCCGGTAGAGCTGGAGCCGCAGGCTCACATCCCCCACGTAGTCGGCCGGCAGGTAAGCCGGCAGGGGCAAATCCACTGCCGTGGGGGGCTCGGGGGGTGGGGACCGGCGGGGACGCTCCCCCTTAAGCTCGGCCACGGCCTCGGCCAGGAGCTTGCAGTAAAGCTCAAACCCCACCGCGGCGATGTGGCCGCTCTGCTCGACCCCAAGCAGGTTGCCAGCCCCCCGGATCTCTAGGTCCCGCAGGGCGACCTGATACCCGGCCCCGAGCTCAGAGGCCTCCAGGATGGCCCGGAGGCGCCGCCGGGCCGCCTCAGTAAGCCGCTTGCCCGGCGCCGTCAGGAAATACGCGTAGGCCTGGTTGCTACCCCGGCCAACCCGGCCCCGGAGCTGGTAAAGCTGGGCCAGGCCAAAACGGTCGGCGTCGTCCACGATCAGGGTGTTGACATTCGGCAGGTCGATTCCGGCCTCGATGATGGTGGTGCACACGAGGACATCGTAGCGGCCGGCCGTAAAGTCCACCATAACCCGCTCTAGGTCCTCTTCAGGCATCTGCCCGTGGCCGATGACGAAGCGGGCCTCGGGGACCAGCTTCCTCAGCCGCCATGTGACCAGCTCGATGTCGTACACCCGGTTGTGCACGTAGAAGACCTGCCCGCCCCGGTCCAGCTCCCGCAGGATGGCCTGGCGGACCAGCAGTTCATCGTACTCCCCCACGAAGGTCTTCACCGGCAGCCGCTCTTCCGGGGGCGTATCCATCAGGCTCAGGTCCCGCAGGCCGGTGAGGGCCAGGTAGAGGGTCCGGGGGATCGGGGTTGCCGATAGGGTCAGAACGTCCACCTCCCGCCGGAGCATTTTGAACCGCTCCTTGTGCAGCACCCCGAACCGGTGCTCTTCGTCGATGATGAGGAGCCCCAGGTTCCTGAAGACCACATCGGGCTGGAGGAGCCGGTGGGTGCCGATGACAATGTCTACCGCCCCCTCCCGGAGGCCCCGGATTACCTCGGCCTGTTCCCGCTCCGGCCGGAGCCGGCTTAACACCTCCACCCGGACCGGAAACGCCGCCAGCCGGCTCCGGAAAGTCTGATAGTG
The DNA here is from genome assembly GCA_040289115.1 of Chloroflexota bacterium. Lineage (GTDB taxonomy): Bacteria > Chloroflexota > Dehalococcoidia > JAUQQI01 > JAUQQI01 > JAUQQI01. Next base: position 26,055 of record PSKS01000011.1, on the reverse strand, counting down.
TTGCTCAGCCAGCAGCGTAGTCGGTACCAGAAGGGCCACTTGCCGGCCGTCCTGGACGACCTTGAAGGCGGCCCGCAGGGCCACCTCCGTTTTGCCGTAGCCGACATCCCCGCAAATAAGCCGGTCCATCGGCCGCTCCCCTTCCAGGTCGGCCTTCACGGCCCGGATGGCCGCCAGCTGGTCGGGTGTCTCAGCGTACGGGAAAGCGGCCTCCAGCTCCCTCTGCCATGGAGTGTCGGGCGAGAAGGGGGGTCGGGTGAGGACTTGACGCACGGCCTGAGTCTCAAGGAGTTCCCGGGCGATGTTGAGGGCCGCCTGCCTAGCCCGGACCTTTGCCCGGCCCCATTCTCCCGAACCCAGCCGGGTGATGGTTGGGGGCCGGTCCCCGGCGCCGTAATAGCGGGTTATCCGGTCCGCCTGGTCGGCCGGGACGTAAATCCGGTCGCCGTCGGCGTACTCTATAAGAAGATAATCCCGTTCGGCACCCCGGTCTGTCCCCCGAACCAGCCCCCGGAAACGGCCGACCCCGAACTCCTCGTGGACCAGGTAGTCCCCGACCATGAGGTCGGCCAGCAGCTGCTCGGCCCTGGCCAGGCGCCGTCCCTCCCCCCGCCGGGCCCGCACGAAACCGAAAAGCTCGGCATCCGTAAAGAAATGGACCGTCTCCTGGCCCCCCCGACCGGGCATTACCCAGCCCCCGGCCACCGCGGCGTCCACCAGGACGACCCGGCCGGAATCGGGGGGCATCAGCTCGGCCAGTCGCTCCCGCTGGAGGCTAGCGATGATGACGGTCTCCCCCCGGCGCCCCAAATCGGCGGCCGCGGCCAGGGCCCGCTCCACCTGCCCCCCAAAACCGGTCACCTCAAGCCAGGGAAAGCTCAGGCTGTCGGGCCGGGTGGACCACTCCACCAGCTCCAGGCGAGGCCGCATCTCCGACCAACGGCGGGCGGCCTCCTCCGGGTGAAGGTATGGGCGGGAAAAGTCTGCGGGCAGTTCCCCCCGGGCCGCCTGGGCCGAACGCAGGTCCTCGGCCTGGCGGTGAAGTTCCCCGCAGAAGGACCTGAGCTCAGCCGGCTCGTCGATTACCAAAAGGGCGTCGGCCGGCAGGTAGTCGAAGAGGGACGAGCGGTTAAAGAAGGGTCCGTAAAACTCAATCCCGTCAAACCATTCCCCGGCCTCGAGCCGGCGCACCTCGTGGGCCAGCCGAAGCCTCGCCTCATCCCGGAGGTTGTTGGTCTCAAGCCGACGCAGCCCTTCCAGACCCTCCGGGTCCGGCACCAGGCCCCGAGCCAGGCCGACAACGGCCCGGGGTATCAGGCCCACCGACCGCTGATCGGCCGGGTTGAAGTGGCGCAGGCTCTCCACCTCGTCGCCGAAGAACTCGACCCGCACCGGCCACGGCTCGGTCGGGGGGTAAAAGTCGACGATGCCGCCCCGTCGGGCAAAGGTACCTGGCACCGTAACCACCGTGGCCGGCTCGTACCCGAGGGCCAGGAGCCTCCGGCCTAGGGCCTCCGGCGAAAGGCGCATCCCCACCTCCAGGCTTAGGGCCGACTGCCGAAGCGTTTCCGGAGACGGCAGGCGCATCAGCAAGGCTGGGGCGGACACCACCAGGACCGCCGGGGGCCGGCCCAGTCCCGCCAGCCGGTAAAGGAGCCCGAGGCGGGCCTGGCGGCTGAAGGGCTCGACAGCCACCCGCTGGTAGGGAAGGCCCTCCGGCTCCGGTAAGACCGCCACGTCCCGGTCAACTTCGGCCCAGAGGCGCAGCTGGTCGGCCAGCTGCTTGGCGGCTTCCGGGCTTGCCGTCAGGATCACCAGCGGGCCGGGCACCCGGCTGAGAAGGCGGCCAAGGACGGCCGCCCTTGCTGTCCGGACCAGCTCCACCTCCAGCAGGCCGAAGCGGTCCGGGTTTTCAAGCCAGCCTATAAGGCGGCGGAAGGCCTGATCGGCCTCGATCCGGTCGATGACGGGCTTTAGGGTAGAAGATGCAGCAGTATCCGTCGGCATTAGCGGGGTCTCGGTTAAATTATACCCCGCAAGGCCAGACTAGCGACCGGGCAGGTACGGAGGCCGGACGACAGGTTAAAGTTACGCCGAATCTGCCGGGCGGAACACCGGTAAGGATATGGTCTCCGATACGTCTTCGAAGTCGACCATCACCGGCATGCCGATTTTAATCTTGGCGGGGTCCGGCTCAATTCCCACCAGGTTCGTCGGCATCCGGGGGCCCTCCTCGAGCTCCACCAGCGCCACGACGTACGGAACCTTGTCTCGGAAGGCTGGGCTCGGCGGCCGGTAAACTATAGCATAGGTATAGAGGGTCCCCCGGCCGCTGGCTTTCACCCAGGTGGTTTTCCGGGAAAAGCAGTGGGGGCAGATATCCCGGGGGTAAAAGTAGGCCTTCTGGCAGTCGTTGCACTTGCGGAGCCACAGCTCGTGCTGGCGGCACTTCTCCCAGTAGAAATCCGACTCTGGCTGGGGGAGGGGCAGGGGACGATGTTCGGCCTGCGTCATCGTCGTTTACCTCCTTGGCTAATCGGGACTTAATCTCGGGCTAGGATCGCGGTCCCGCACGAGGACAGGCTGCCGCCCGTGCCGTGGACCAGGGCGACCTTGGCGTGCTGGGACTTATCCTTCTTGTGCATCACCTGCCGGGCCCCGCACTCGCCCCGAAGCTGGCGGACCGCTTCCAGGATGAGAAACACCCCGTACATGCCTGAGTGGGTGTAGGAAAGGCCGCCGCCGTTAGTGTTCATGGGGAAATCACCACCCGGGGCCGTTCGCTGGCCCGCAACGAAATCGGGCCCCTCGCCCGGGCCGCAGAACCCCAGGCTCTCTAAGGTGACCAGAACCGTGTAGGTGAAAGAATCGTAAATCATGGCCAGGTCGATGTCGTCATGGGTTACGCCGGCCCGCTCAAAGGCGGCGGGACCAGTCCGATAGGCGATGGTGCGGGTAAGGTCTGGCATTGTGGAGATCATGTTGTGGTCGTGACCCTCGGCCGCACCCAGGATCCAAACGGGCGGTTTGCGGCACGATCGGGCCACCTCCTCGGTGGTCACCACCACCGCCCCGCCGGCATCCGTCACCAGACAGCAGTCGTATAGATGGAAGGGATACGAGATCCAGCGGGAGTTGTGGTAATCCTCGAAGGTCAGGGGGTCCCGCATCAGGGCCTTCGGGTTGAGCTGGGCCCACTTGCGGGTTGCCACCGCGATCTCGGCCAGCCCCTGCCGGGTGCGGTCCTCACCGTACTGATGCATATAGCGCATGCAGGCCAGTGAGTAGCGGATGGGAGCCCCGATTATACCGTACGGGACCTCATACTGGCTGTCGGGCAGGCCCTGAAAGATGGGAGGACGGGCCCGGGCGGAACGGCCCGACTCCCCGTGGGTTATCAAGGCCACCCGGCAGTAGCCCTGCCGGATGGCCGCCACCGCGTGGGCCAGATGAATTACAAATGAGGACCCACCCACCGAGGTCGAGTCGGTGAACCGGGGTTCAATCCCCAGGTACTCGGCTACCACCAGGGTGGAGAATGGCCCGGCCGTGAACAGCCCATCCACGTCCTTAATGGAGAGGCCGGCATCGGCCAGGGCATTGTAGGCCGCTTCGGCATGCAGCTGCAAGGGTGACTTGTTGGGCACAATCCCGATTTCGTCCGATTCGTCGACCCCGACGATGGCGATCCGCTGGTTTTGCAACGACTTAGCCATAACCCACACTCCTTGCGATGGTTTCGGGCTGGCGCCGCCGGATGGCGCCCGTCAAGAGGGGCTGCATATTGATGCAACAACCGGGCCGCTCCTGTCAAGTCGGGCCCAGGGCAGTGGCCGGAGGCCGGAAGCCCCCCAACTCCGACCTGGCCAGGCCGCCCCCTGCGGTGAGGGGGACCTAAAATAAATCTGCGCGGGCAACGCTTGCGCCGGGCCCAATGGGGTGCTATAATAAGATTAATCTAGTTTGCTTAAAAACTGGATACCGGTCCTAAAAGGGCCGGAAACTGCTCCGGGTCGAACTTAGGCCTGCCAAGGGTACCTATGTCGCCTTGGGCAGGCCTAAATCTATTCTAAGGAGGTTCTGATGCTTAACGTTACCGAACGGGCGAAGGAGGAGCTGGCCTACGCCCGGGGGGCCTACGCCCTGGCCCCCGAGCAGGCTTTCAGGATCGTGGCCGGTCCCAACAACGAATTGGGTTTCGAGGTCGACGTCCAGCGCCCGGGTGATCAGGTGGTGGAGCACGACGGCACCGTCGTTTTGCTCCTCGACCCTATCCTCGCCGAGACCCTCGAGGGCCGGACCCTGGATGCCGAGGAGACCGACGAGGGCGTAGCTTTTACCCTGGCCTAAACACCCAGGGAATTCTCAAACACAAAGGAGCTTTCAGATGTTGGGCAAAATTCGACGAATTATGGACCGGGGCTACGGTTTTATCCGTGGCGAGGACGGCAAGGACTACTTTTTTCACCGGTCCAGCGTAGAGGGAACCACTTTCGAGACCCTTTCGGAGGGTCAGTCGGTCGAGTTCGACGTCGAGGCCGACCGCCGGGGTCGGGGTCCCCGGGCTATCCGGGTCCGCACCGGCTAACCAACCCCACATCCCTTAACAACAATCGAATATTAACGGACACCCTCAGCGGTGTTCGGTGGCTGGCCGACGCCGATGGTCGGCCAGCACCCTTTTTAGACCAGCCTAGAAGAGGCCGACCCAGGCGCCGATGATGCGCCCAATCAGATACAGCAGAACTAGGGCCAGGGCCGCGAACCACAGCCCCAGCAGCACAACCCCGAAGAACTCTGGGGGAACGTGCCGAAGGTTACCAAACACCGGCTGTCTCCTCTTGCCAGCAGCTCCTTAAATTTTAGCGTTTAGGGCAGGACCCAACCACACGGCGATTTGCAAGCTGGTTAGGTGCCGTATAATCCCGCCAGGTCCAAATCGGTCGCCCGCTGATGCTGAAACGGGCAATGTACCGGTGTCCGGGAAACGCCGCCAGCGCCGTGAGCGGGGTCGACCAACCGGCCCGCACCTGGTACTCCGCTGAGGGCAACGCCTCAGCCCGGAGGGCCGTAAATGGCCCGCCCTTTTACTCGCTTTCGGCCGGAACCGCCCTGGGACCGAAAGGCTCCGGCCGGAAAGGTCCGTCCCGGGCCTCAAGAAAGGCCCGGAGCCCCCCACGTTCCATCGCCGCAAGTAGGGTGGCCCGAACGGCATCGTGGGAGGCATGGACAAGGGTGGAAAGGGGGACGTTCATAAGCAGGCCTGCCCCGAGACCGGAGGCCAGGAGGCCGAGGAAGGTTACCGCCCGGTTAAACCGGACCGAAGCCTCCGGCACCCGGCCAATTCGTTCGGCCAGGGCCCGAGCCCGGGGCATTAGTTGGTCCAGGGGAACCACCTCATTGACGAGCCCTAGGCGGTAGGCCTCCCAGGCGTCGAAATGGTCGCCGGTGAGGGCGTAGCGGTGGGCCGCCTTCCACCCGGCCAGGGCGGCAAATAGGAAGGTGGTGTTGGCCCCGTGGCGAACCTCCGGCTGCCCAAAGACCGCATTTTCGGCCGCAATCGTGATGTCACAGGCGAGGGCATACCAGAGGCCCCCGCCCAGCACCCAACCGTGGACGGCGGCAATTACGGGTTTTGTGAGGTACCAGATGTGCAAAAGGTTCTGCTGGTGCCGGAAGTCCTGGACCCAGAACCGTCGAATGTACTCCGCAAGCTCAAGTCCGGTGGGGTCCAAGGTCGGCGCGTCGGGCCCTTCCTTTGGGCCCATGTCGTAGCCGGAGGAAAACGCCCGGCCCGCCCCGGCAAGAATAATTGCCCGAACCGACGGGTCGGCGTCGGCCTCGTCCAGCGCCCGGTGAAGCTCGGACTCCAGCTCGGGGGAGATGGCGTTTAAGACTTCCGGCCGGTTTAAGGTTATGGTAGCAACCGGGCCGTCCTTTTCGTAAAGAATATAACGGTAAGTCACCGCCGCCTCCTAAGGGCTCCGTGCCCGGGGTTTTCGTTACCAGACCAATTTTAGCCTACCCGGCCCAAAACCGGGGCCTAGGTGGCGGGGGTTTTGGCAGGTGAAACCCGAATGAGCAGCCGCAGGAGGGGTGGGGCCATTAGGGTAGTCAGTACGCTCATGATGACCACCACGCTGAACATGGCATCGGAGACAGCCTCCAGGCCGCGCCCTACACTGGCAATTATGAGTCCCACCTCGCCCCGCGGGGCCATCCCCACCCCGATTACGGCCATGGAGCGCAACCCAAGGCCGGCTGCCGGAAGTCCGCAGCCGACCACCTTCCCCAGAATTGCCAGGGCCGTGATGACCAGCGCCAGACCGATAACCGACCCGTCCAGGAAGACTCGCCAGTCCACGTGGCTGCCGGTGATAACGAAGAAAAACGGCGCCAAAAACTGGTAGATGGGCTGGCTTTCTTCGTGGAGTTTGCGCTGCTGGCGGCTTTCCGCAAAGACCATCCCGGCCAGAAATGCCCCGACAATGGCTGCCAGCCCCACCTGGCTCGCCAGGGCGGCTAACCCCAGCATGGTCACCAGGGCAACGGCCAGGGGGGCATTCTCAACCCGAAGGCGCTCCAGGTGGAGGTCGAGCCTCCGGATTGCTCCCACCCCGATGAGGACAACCAGAACCGTAAATCCCACGGCCTGGGCCACGATCAGGCCGACCTCTACGAAGCTGACCCGCCCCGTCGCCGACAGACCCACCACCACGGCCAAAACCATCAGGCCCAAGATATCGTCGATGACCGCCGCCCCCAGGATGATGCGGGCCTCGGGGGTGGCCGTGGCGTGGAGGTCCCGGAGCACCCGGGCGGTGATGCCGACGCTGGTGGCCACCATGGCCGCCCCCATGAAGAGGCTTTCGGCCCGGGTGTGACCTAAATACTCGATCAGGCCGAAGCCCAGGACAAACGGAGCTACCACACCGGCAACCGCCACTGCCAACGCCCGAGGGCCTACCCGGACGGCCTGGTCGAGTCTCGTCTCCAGCCCGACCATGAATAAAAGGACTACAACGCCCAGGTTCGAGATTACGTTGTAAATCAGATCCAGGGCTTCCTGGGCAGCGGCCGGGTCGCCGTGGAAAACCTCCGTAAGGCCCGGGTTGGGCACCCCGATGAGGCCAAGGGCGTAGGGTCCAATGAGGGCCCCGGCCAGCAGCTCGCCGATGACGGCCGGCTGCCGGAGCCGTTCGAAAAGCTCACCGGCGAACCGGGCGGCGGCGTAAATGATAAACAGGTCCAGGAGGATGGCCCCGGCCTCGTGCATTACTCCACCCGTGGCAACTTAACAGCCGGCCGATGCCAACGCAAGGGGAGTTTGGCCACCGGTTAGAGGCGGCCTTCCCGGAAGTTTCTGACCCGCTCGTTAAAGAAGATTTCCCCGCCCCGAATCTTGATGATGAAGTTGCATTCAGGGTTGGTGCAGACCCAGGCCTTGAAGTGAACAGGCACACCCTGCCCGCCGTAGTCGGAGAGGGGCACCAGGTCGCCATCGTTGCAAGCCAGGCATTTTGGAAGGGTATAAAGCATAGGGTCCAACCTCCCACCCGATACTAGCCCCATTTTACCGGCCCCTCACTCTCCCGTCAAAGCCCCCGGCAACGAACGGTTCGGACGGTTGACAATTCTACAGGGCGAAAGCTAGACTCAACTAGAGACCTTTCGCGGGGAGGCGGTCATGGCCGCGGATGGGCGAGACTTAGAGGCCCTGCGTCGGGCCGAGGAACAATGGCGTTTGGAGACGGCCGACGCGCCGGAGCGGCCGGCCCTTTTCGAGACCCTCTCGGCCATTCCGGTTGACCGGCTTTACACCCCACTGTCCACCCCAGACTTCGATTACCTCCAGGACCTCGGCTTCCCCGGCCAATATCCCTTCACCCGGGGAATCCACCCCACGGGCTACCGGGGCCGCCTGTGGACCATGCGGATGTTCGCCGGTTTTGGGACCGCCGAGGAGACCAACGCCCGCTTTAAATACCTACTGGAGCAGGGCCAGACGGGCCTTTCGGTCGCCTTCGACTTGCCAACCCTTTACGGGTTCGATACCGACGACCCCAGGGCCCAGGGGGAATTCGGGGTGTGCGGGGTAGCGGTCTCGTCTTTGGCCGACATGGAGGTCCTTTTCGACGGCATCCCCCTCGACCAGGTGACCACTTCGATGACCATCAACGGCCCGGCGGCCGTCATCTGGGCGATGTACATTGTGGCCGCCGAGAAACGGGGCATCCCCAGACACGTCCTGGGGGGAACCCTCCAGAACGACATCCTGAAAGAATACATCGCCCAGAACGAATACATCTTTCCCCCTGGCCCCTCCATTCGGCTCGTGGTGGACACCATCGAGTTCAGCGTCCGGGAGATGCCCAAATGGAACCCGATAAGTATCAGCGGCTACCACATCCGGGAGGCAGGCTCGACCGCCGCCCAGGAGCTGGCCTTCACCCTGGCCGACGGCTTCGCTTACGTGGATGCCTGCCTGGAGCGGGGCCTTAAAATCGACGAGTTTGCCCCGAGACTTTCATTCTTTTTCAACGTGCACAATGACTTCTTCGAGGAGATCGCCAAGTTCCGGGCGGCCAGGCGGATCTGGGCCCGGGAGATGCGGGAACGTTACGGGGCCCGCAATCCCCGGTCGTGGTGGCTCAGGTTCCATGCCCAGACGGCGGGGTGCACCCTCACGGCCCAGCAGCCGGAGGTGAACATCGCCCGGGTGGCCATTCAGGCCTTGGCGGCGGTTCTGGGCGGGTGTCAGTCGCTCCACACCAACTCGCTGGATGAGGCCTGGGCCCTGCCTTCGGAAAAGGCCGCCCGGATTGCCCTGCGGACCCAGCAGGTGATCGCTTACGAGACGGGGGTTACCAACACCGTCGACCCCTTAGGGGGCAGTTATTATGTCGAGTGGTTGACCAATGAGCTGGAACGCCAAGCTTACGACTACTTTGCCCGGATTGCCGAATACGGTGGGGTAATTCCGGCCATTGAGGCCGGCTTCTTCCACCGGGAGATTTTGGATGCGGCCGAGCGCTACCAGCGGGAGGTGGACGAGGGCCGTCGGGTGGTGGTGGGGGTGAACGCCTTCCAGGTGGCGGAAGACCGGCTGGAGATCCCCATTCTGCGGGTGGACAAGGCCGGGGAGGCCCACCACCTGCAGCGGCTGAACCGGGTGCGGCGGGAGCGGGACAACGAGGCCGTCGCGGCTAGGCTTAAGGCCCTGGAAGACGCCGCCCGGGGCCAGGAAAACCTGATGCCGTATATCATCGAAGCGGTCCGGGCCTACGCCACCTTAGGGGAGGTCTGCGGGGTCCTGCGGCGGGTCTTCGGCGAGTGGCACCCCCCTGACGTTCTCTAGGGGGAGCTTAAGCAGGCGGGTTGACAACCAAACCTATCTCTGCTACTTTGTGAAATAGGGCACAAAAACTTTGGGTTTAGGAGGGTCGACCATGCGGGTTACGTTAAGCGTGCTGAAGGCGGATGTGGGCGGGTATGTGGGTCATTCTTCGATGCATGAGGGGCTGATTAAGCGGGCCAATGAGGTCCTTGAGGAGGCTAAGGCTAAAGGCCTGGTTTATGATTTTCGGGTTTTAAACGTTGGGGATGACCTTGAGCTCATCTTAAGCCACGGCCGGGGGGTCGACAGCCCCGAAATTCACGCTTTAGCCTGGAAGGCCTTTGAGGCCGCAACGGAGGTGGCCAAGGGCTTAAAGCTTTACGGGGCCGGCCAGGACCTGCTTTCGGATGCCTTTTCGGGAAACATCCGGGGGTTAGGTCCCGGCTGTGCTGAGCTTAGCTTTGAGGAGCGCCGCTCGGAGCCGGTCATCATCTTTATGGCCGATAAGACCTCGGCGGGCTCGGCCTTTAACCTGCCCCTTTACCGGATTTTTGCCGACCCCTTCAACACGGCTGGGCTGGTCATCTCCGAGGCTTTAAATTTGGGTTTTGCCTTTGAGGTCCACGACGTCATCGAGCACAAGCGGGTAGTTTTTAACTGTCCTGAGGAGCTTTACGCCCTTTTGGCCTTCATTGGGAGCCCCCTAAGGTATGCGGTCAAGGCGGTTTACAGCCGGGCGACTGGGGAGGTTGCGGCGGTAAGTTCGACGGAGAGGTTGAGTTTGATTGCCGGCCGGTATGTGGGCAAGGACGACCCGGTTTTGATTGTGCGTGCCCAGGGGGAGTTTCCGGCCGTAGGTGAGATTTTGGAGGCCTTTAGCCATCCGCACCTGGTGGAGGGCTGGATGCGTGGCTCGCATTATGGGCCCTTGATGCCGGTGGGTTTTGCTGATGCCCGGTGTACCCGTTTTGACGGGCCGCCGAGGCTTATTGCGGCGGGGTTTCAGGTGAGTGAGGGGAAGCTTATTGGGCCTTTGGACCTTTTTGGGGACCCGGCCTTTGATAAGGCCCGTGAGCTGGCGCTGGTGGTGGCCGATTATCTTCGCCGGCATGGGCCCTTTGAACCCCACCGGCTTCCGATGGAGGAGATGGAGTACACGACACTGCCCAGGCTTATGCAAAGGCTAAAGGACCGCTGGCAGCCCATCGAAGCCCCAGTACCCACCGCCGACTAAAAAACCGGGCCGGGCGTCGGGTCGGGGTGCCCGGATTTGAACCGGGGACCTCCTGGTCCCAAACCAGGCGCGCTGACCAGGCTGCGCCACACCCCGTTCCGTCCAGCATTATATCACCCGTCAGCCCGGCCCCGCTTTACCACCATGCCCATGCCCGCTGAGCTTCGCCCGAACCTGGCTGCCTTCAAGGCCTTCCTTTTCGACCTGGACGGCACCCTGACCTACCCCAGTGGCCCCGTCCCGGGGGCGGCCGAAGTTATCGGCGCCCTCAAAAACCTGGGGAAGGCGGTGGCGGTGGTGACCAATAACTCCCGCCTCTCCCGCTCAGAGTTGGCCGCAACCCTCCGCCATTACGGCATGCCCCTGGCCGAAAAACAGGTCGTGACCGCCGTCACGGCCACCGCCCGCTTTATCGCCGACCGTCGGCCCGGCGCCCGGGTGCTGGTGGTAGGCTCGCCTGGCCTGCGGGCCGAGCTGGCGGCCCACGGCCTCGCCCTGGTGGACGCGCCCCCGGCCGATTATGTCGTGACCGGAGTCGACCGCCAACTTAGCTATGAAAAACTCGCCCGCGCCGCCGAGGCCATCCTGGGTGGCGCCGCCTTTGTGGCCGTAAATGTCGACCGGTTCATCCCAACCGAGACGGGTCGCCTTCCGGGGGCCGCCCTGGTGGTAGGCGCCCTGCAGGCGGTGGTTGGGCGGCCGCCGGACGCCGTCATCGGTAAGCCGGGGCCGGGGCTCATCCTTGAGGCCTGCCGGACCCTGGAAGTGGCCCCCGAAGAGACCATCCTGGTGGGGGACTCCCTTGTGACCGACCTTCCGGCCGCCCGGGCGGCCGGCACCGCCTTCGGTCTAGTCCTCTCCGGCCTCAGCTCCCGCCGCGACCTGGCCGCGGCCGACCGGCCAGACTACGTCTTTGAAAATCTCAACGAGCTTCTTTGGGCCCTCGGGACCAGCGTGGCCCCAGGTTGACGGGGAAGAGCCGGGTTGGTTAAAGTGGCGGTAAGGAGGGAGTATCGAAAATGGCCGAACCCCGCCGGCGCCGTTTTGCTGGAACCGTAAGGGCCCCCGATTTTCCGGCGGGCCACGACTGGGTTAACACCGACCGGCCCCTCTCCCTGACGGAGTTCCGGGGCAAGCTGGTCATCCTCGACTTCTGGACCTATTGCTGAATTAACTGCCTGCACATGCTTCCGCAGTTGCGGAAGCTCGAAAGACGCTTTCCGCAGGAGCTGGTCGTTATCGGGGTCCACTCCCCGAAGTTTCCCAACGAACGGGAGACCGAGAACCTGCGGCAAGCGGTGGTGCGGCTGGGCATCGAGCACCCGGTGATAAACGACGGCGACTTCGCCGTCTGGCAGGCCTACGCCGGTCGGGCCTGGCCCACCCTTTACTTCATCGACCCCGAAGGGAAGTTGATCGGTCGCCATGAGGGAGAGCTACCCTATCCCGCGCTGGAGGCCCTGGTCCGGGATATGGTAGCCGAGTTCGACGGCCTGGGCCTCATCGACCGGCGGCCGGTCCGTTTTCCCCTAGAGCGGGAGAAACTCAGGCCCTCGCCCCTGGCCTTCCCGGGCAAGGTGCTAGCCGATGCCACCACCGAACGGCTCTTCATCGCCGATACGAACAACAACCGGGTCATTGTGGCCGACTTCGCCGGCAATGTTCACCAGGTGGTGGGAAGCGGCGAGGCCGGGCTTACCGACGGCCCGTCGGAGACGGCCAAGTTTTCCGGCCCGCAGGGCCTCGCCCTGGACGGCCCAACCCTCTTCGTCGCCGACACCGAAAGCCACGCCGTCCGGCAGGTGGACCTGGTGACCGGCTACGTCCGGACCCTGGTCGGGACCGGCGAACAGGGGCGTCCCTTCAGCGGCGCGCGGCCGGCAGAAGGGACGCCCCTAAATTCCCCGTGGGACCTCGTGGTCCTCGGCGACCGGCTTTACATCGCCATGGCCGGCTGCCACCAGATTTGGGTCCTGGACCTAAGCCGGCGGACGCTGGAAGTTTTTGCGGGGACCGGCTACGAAGGCTTAAAGGATGGGCCCCGAGAGCTAGCCTGGCTGGCTCAAACCTCCGGTATTACCACCGACGGCGCTCGCCTTTACTTTGCCGACAGCGAGACGAGCAGCATCCGGTCGGTGGGGCTGGAACCCCGGGCGCCGGTGGTTACCCTGGTCGGTCAAGACCTCTTTATATTCGGCGACGTAGATGGCATCGGACCCCAGGTTCGGCTTCAGCATCCCCTCGGCGTCTGCTATTACGAAGGGGTCCTTTACGTGGCCGATACGTACAATCATAAAATTAAAAAACTCTACCCCGGTACCCGGGGGTGCTACACCTGGCTCGGGTCGGGGGAGGCCGGCTTTCGGGACGGTCCCGGCCGGGAGGCTCAGTTCGCTGAGCCCGGTGGCATCAGCGTTGCGGCCGGGCAGGCCTTCATCGCCGACACGAACAACCACTGCATCCGGGTGGTCGACCTGGAGACCGGGGAAGTTCGCACCCTAAACCTAAGTTTCTGAGACCAGGGCTGAAAAGGTGACCGGGGAGCTGGAGTTAACGGTCGGCCGCTACACGGTGAAAGTGACCCACCCCGATAAACTGGTCTTCCCCAAGGATGGATTTACCAAGCGGGACCTGGCACTCTACTACCATACAGTGGGTCCCCACATGTTGCCGCACATTCGGGGCCGCCCCCTCGTGCTTCACCGTTTTCCCGATGGGATCGACCGGCCGGGCTTTATTCAGCAGGAAGCTGACGACTACTTCCCAAAGTGGGTGCAGCGGGTGACGGTGTCCAAGGTTTCCGGGGGCACTATTACCCACCCGATGGTGGGTAATGTGGCCGCGCTAGTTTACCTGACCAACTTGGGCACTGTCACCATCCACAACTGGCTGAGCCGGGCCGACCGACCTCGGGTGCCCGATCGCCTCATCTTCGACCTGGATCCGCCCGACGACGACTTTGGGCCGGTACGGTCCGTCGCGACCCTGCTGCGGGAGGTCCTCCAACGGCTCGGCCTTCCACCCTTTATCATGACTACCGGCTCCCGGGGCGCCCATGTGGTCGTGCCCATCCAGCGGAACCTGGACTTTGACGACGTCCGGGCCTTTGCCGACCGGGTAGCTGGACTGCTGGCCGCGAGGTACTCGAAGCTGATCACTATTAAAGAACGGGTGGAGGAGCGGGCTGGCCGTCTTTACATTGACACTAAACGCAATGCCTACGGCCAAACGGCAGTCGCTCCCTACGCGGTGAGGGCAAAGCCTGGAGCTCCGGTGGCGACACCCGTGGACTGGTCCGAAATCGACGAACCCGGGTTTACCTCCCGGCGGTATAATATCCGGGAAGTTCCGGCCCGCCTGGCCGATAGGGGCGATCCCTGGGCCAACCTAGACCGGCACGCAGGCGACCTGATGGAGGCCCGGCGGAAGCTGGATCGGCTAAACCGCCGCTAACCCCACTAACGGAGGTGACCCGTGGGCAAAGAAGTTATCCGGCCGGCGAATGTCCACCCGGCTACAGGCTATTCCCACGCCTGGAAGGCCGGGAACACCATCTACGTTGCCGGACAGGTTGCCCTCGACCGGAACGGCAAACTGGTGGGACCCGGCGACTTCGAGGCCCAGGCGGTGCAGGCTTTCGAGAACCTCAAGGCTGTTTTGGAGGCGGCCGGGGCAAGCCTCAACGACGTGGTGAAGACCACGGTTTTCCTGACCCACTTTGCCCACCGGGATAAGTTTCGGGAGGTCAGGGCCCGCTACTTTAAGGAACCCTTCCCGGCCAGCACCCTCGTCTTCGTGGAGAGTTTGGCCCAGCCGGACTGGCTTATCGAGATCGAGGCCGTCGCCGTTGTCGACTGAGCCCAGGCGCGAGCCCCGACCCAGCTACTCCGTCCTCATCCGGGAGTTGCCGGTCACTGAACGGCCTCGGGAACGGCTCTTGCGGCACGGGCCGTCCGTCCTGAGCGACCACGAACTCATTGCCATCATCTGGCGAACCGGCACCCGCTCGGAAAGCGTCCTCGATTTGGCCCGGCGGGTTCTGACCCGTTTCGGCGGCCTGCACGGCCTGGCTGGGGCGGCCATTAGCGAATTGGCCGCCGAAAAAGGTATCGGGCAGGTGAAGGCCGTCGAGCTGAAGGCCGCCCTGGAGCTGGGCCGCCGTCTGGCAACGTTGCAGCCGGGGGAGCGGCCGGTGGTGAAGAGCCCGGCGGAGGTCGCCGCCCTGGTGATGGGGGAGATGGCCTGGCTTGCCCAGGAGCAGTTGCGGGTGCTGCTTTTGAACTCCAAGAACCAGGTTCTGGGCAGCCGGCTAGTTTACCAGGGTAGCGTCAACGCCGCCCAGGTCCGGATCGGGGAGCTCTTCCGGGAAGCCATCCGGGAGAACTGCCCCGCGGTTATTCTGGTCCACAACCACCCATCGGGGGACCCAACCCCGTCTCCGGAGGACGTTCAGATGACCCGGGCTGCGGTGGAGGCGGGCCGGCTCCTGGACATCGCCGTCCTAGACCACGTGGTCGTAGGCCAAGGGCGGTTCTGCTCCATCCGGGAACGGCACCCCCGGCTCTGGGCCGATGCGGACCAGCCTATCCGACCAGGTGGCCGGTGAGGAGGAAGCCGATAAAGTAGCCGGCAACGGCTACCCCAAGCCCGACCAAGAACATATCCAAGCCGCTCCGGATGGGGTTCCGGCCGGTGAAGACGCTCCGGGCGGCACCGACCAAAAAGTGGGAAAGCATGCTGATGCCAAAGGAGACCCCGGTGGCCAGGTCGCCGCTCAGAAAGAGAAACGGCACGATGGGGATGACGGCACCCAGGGCGGTGGCCGCCCCGGTCAAAACCCCCTGCCGCAGGGGCGACCCATATTCGAGGCCGATTCCTAGCTCCTCCCGAACCTTCTCCCGGAGGGCTATTTCCGGGCTTGCAAGGATCTGATCCGCCAGCTGACGAGCTAAGGTGGGCGGAATCCCCTTGGCTTCGTAGATAAGGGCCAGCTCCTCGGCCTCCAGCTTAGGCATGAGCCGAATCTCTTCCTGCTCCAGGGCGATCTCGTGCTGGTAAACCTCCTGTTCGCTTTTGGCGGCCAAATAGCCGCTGGCACCCATGGAAAGGGCGTCGGCCACCAGGCCGGCCAGCCCCGCCAGGACGATGACCTCCGGTTCCACCTGAGCGCCCACCACCCCCATGACAAGGCCGAAGTTGGCCGTAAGGCCGTCGTTGAAGCCGTAAACCAGGTTCCGAAGGATGCCCCCGGTCTCGATCCGGTGCCAGGGCTCCCCGGTGCGCCCGAGAAGCTCCCGCAGCACCTCCGCATGCTGGGCCTCATCCCGGGCAAACCGCAGCCGCTCCTCCGGATCAGCCGGACCCCGCTGGCCAGCGGCCGTCTGGAGCAGCTGCTTAACCTCTGTTGCCTCCTCCAGGAGGCGGATGTTCATAACGGCATCTCGGGCGCCCAGGCGGGCCAGCCGGGCTAAGATGCGGGCCCGAAGGCTTGGGCGGAAGGAGCCGGGGTCGCGGCCGGCCTCCCGGAGGAGCCGGGCATACTCGGCCTGATGCTGGGCCTCCACCGCCCCCAACCGCCGTAGAATGTCCCGACGCCGGGGGTCCGCCTCCAGGTCGGCCAGGACCCGGTAGAGAAACTCGGCATCCCCCTCGTCCTGCCACTGCTCCCGCCAGCGCCTAATTTCGTTGCCGGCAACTGCCGTCATCAGAGATACCCCCTTGGTCGGCCATCGGTGCCGGACTGCAAGTATATTACACCCAGGCAAGAATTTCCAGGTTTATTGCTGACCCGATTTAGAGGAGCCGCTGGGAAAGCCTCAGACTGCGCTTTCCACGGTTGACATACCGTGTTCAGCCGGCTATACTGGCGATAATAAGGTGGCCCGAGTGCTTCTACTTCTCGCCTTTTTGATGGCGGGATGTTCCGCTCGGCCGGTGGCAAACCCCAGCCCAGCCCCATCCGGTGTCCCGTCTCAGGCCCTTCTGTCCACTCCCACTCCAGCCTGCGTCCCGGCGGCTCAGGCCGCCTCGGCGGCGGGTCGGGTGGTCACGGTCTGCGGGGTGCTGGCCGAGGTGACGTACCGTCCGGGCACGGCCGGCCGGCCCACTTTTCTCAACTTCGAGCGGCCGTATCCGAACCCGGTTTTCGTGGCCATAGTCTGGGGCGAAAATCGGGCCAAGTTTAAGCCGACCCCGGAGCAGGCTTTTCAGGCGGGTAGCCGCCTGTGTGTTACCGGCCGGGTGGACCTTTACCGGGGAACGGCCCAGGTCGAGGTTACCGACCCGGATCAGATCCGACCCTGCTGACCGGCACCTCAAGGCGCCGTGCGCCCCGTCCAGGCCCGGCCCACTAGGTTCGCCCGGTAAAGAAGGTCCCGGTCCGCCAGAATCTCGGCCGTCGGCCCGTCAGCCCAGACCCGGTGGTCCTCGCCGATAACCACCGACCGGTCGGTCACCAGTCGGGCAAGCTCCAGGTCGTGGGTGGCCACCAGCATGGTCTTACCAAGCCGACGCAGACCCCACAGGATCTCCACGAGGCGGTCGTTAGTGCGAGGGTCCAGGCCGGTGGTGGGCTCGTCCAGCAAGAGCACCTCCGGGTCCACCGCCAGGACGGCCGCAAGGGCTACCCGCCGCTTCTGTCCCTCGCTCAGCTGAAAGGGGGCCCGGTCGGCCAGCTCCTCGATTTCCATCAGGGCCAGCATGTCCCGTACACGGCAGGCAACCTCGTCCGGCGGGAAACCCAGCTGGGCCGGGCCGAAGGCTATCTCTTCAAAGACGGTGGGGTTAAAAAGCTGGGCATCCGAATTCTGAAAGACGAGCCCCACCCGCCGGCGAAACTCCCGGAAAAAGCTTAGACGGCCGAGGCTGGCCGGGGTGAGGAACTGCCCGAAGGCTCGGACACTCCCCGAGTCGGGGAAAATGAGGCCGGCCAGGACCTTGAGCAGGGTGGACTTGCCGCAACCGTTAGGACCCATGAGGGCAACCTGCTCCCCACGCCCCACCGTCAGACTTAAGCCGGCCAAGGCCGGGAACCTGCCCAGGTAGCTCACCGACACGTCCTTCAGTTCAAAAACCGTCTGGCCGTTAGCCCAAAACATATGCCCCCAAAAGCACCAGCAGGGTAATGGCCCCCAGGAGGGCAGAGGCCCCGACCGAATAGGGCCGTCGGCTGGCAAAGGTTGTCCGGCCCCGGAAGCCCCGGGCAAGCATCGCCTGGTGTACTTCCCGGGCCAGGGCCTCCGAGCGGAAGAATAGGGCGTAGGCGGCCGCCGCCCCCAGCATCCGACCGGTCCGGCCCACCGAGGCCCCCATCACTCGGGCCTGCCAGGCGTAGTACATATCCCGGGCCACCGCTAGGAGAACGAATATATACCGGTAAGCCAGGGTTAAAACCATGCCCACGGCGGCCGGTAGGCCCAAAGCCTGAAGGCCCAGCAAAAGCTCGAACCATTTGGTGGTCAACGTAAGGACGGCCGCCAGGGAAACGGACGTAGCGGCCCGAAGCATCACCATTAGGCCCCCGGTCAGGCCCTGACGGGTGATGCTTACCTCCGAAGGCAGTCCCAGCGGTCCGAGCCGGGCTTCGGATTCGAACCGGAGGAGCACCAGGAGGGGCTCGCCCGGGGTTACCAGGCTTGTCATTCCCGGTAGGACAATGAAACCCGTAAAGACTAAAACCACGAGCCACGTTCGCAAAAGAAAAGACCGGAAATCGAGCCGCCCCAAAACGGTGAGGAGGAGGCAGCTTCCGTAAAGGAGGGCCAAGGGGGCTAGGCTTCGACTGAGGCCGGCGGCCAAAATTAGGGCAAGAAAGCTGAGTATCTTTAGGCCTGGGACCGCCCGCTGGAGCAGGCCGTCCCGGCGGGCCACTTCCTCGGCGAAGAGGGTCCGCTGGACCACCTCCAGGGTAGTTACCAGGGTTCGGGCCACAAAATCGAGCCGGACCCGCCCTTCTACTGGTTCAGTGGGAGCGGCGGGGGCCGACCCTTGGCCTAGCCAAACCGGCAGGGTCAGGGTCGGACCCGGGGCCGAGCCAGGATCTGCCGCAAGATCAGCCATGTTAAGGTCACCAGCGCGATTCCTACCAAGGCCGAAATCAAGTAGCCGACAACCACCCCGCCCGGAACATCGGCTAAGGCCGGGACGGTGTACCCGGGGAGAAGTCCGGACCAGCGGCCGCTAAGCTCGGCTACCCCCTGCGGCACGTAGCCGAGCAGGGCGGCCAGCTCCTCCGGTGCCCACTCCCCGAAGGGCGTGCCCTGAGCAATCAAGCCGAGGGGGGTTAGAACCACCAGCAAACCCAGCACCAGGGCCAGGGGTAGCCACGCCCGGCCGCCCGCTCCAGGTGCGTGGCGACTGAGGAGGTCTGGTTGAACCCGCTGGATGTAGCCGACGATGAGGCCCGTCAGGAGGGCCTCCACCGGCCCGGCGACCAGCAGGTGGGCGAGCATCATCGCCGGCACCGCCAACTCCACCGGGTAAGGATTGTAGAGGGGGGTTCCGTCAGCAGCCCGGAAAAGAAGGGGTTGAAGGCCGAGCTCGATGCCCGTGGCCAGTGCGGCAAGATTGATGCTCAAGTAGCCGGCCAGCACCGCCCCGACCAGCCGGCGGGTCCCGGCGGAGCTGCCAGCCCCGACCGCCTGGTACGTGACATAGGCCGCCGCCGGCGCCAGAACCCCCATGTTAAAGACGTTCGCGCCCAAGGCCAGTATTCCCCCGTCGCCGAAGAAGAGGGCCTGAATCACCAGGGTAACCGTCATGGCCAGCATCCCACCCCACGGCCCCAGCAGGATGGCCGCCAGCGCTGCCCCCACCGCGTGGGCCGACGTGCCGTCAGGGACGGGGACGTTCAGCATCTGGAGCACAAACCCAAAGGCCGAGGCCATGGCAACCCGGGGCAAAACGGCTGATTCCGACTCCTGGCTCAGGCGGCGGGCCGCCAGGTAGAGGGCCGGGGCGGAGGCTGCGGCCAGAACGGCGCAGGTCTCGGGGCTTAAATAACCATCAGGGATGTGCATCTTTGGCCTCCTGACAGTTCGGGCAGAGCCCGAAGACGTTCACGTGGAACTCGGCGGGCCGATAACCCCGCTCAGCCGCGAGCCGGCCGATGGTCACGGCCAGCTCCTCGTCGAGAAAGTTTTCCACCCGCCCGCACCGGACGCAGATGAGGTGAAAATGGGGCTCGTGGCCCCACTCGTACTGGGTCTGGCCCTGGCCGGTAACCAGGCGTCGAACCAGGCCGTGGGCCTCCAGCAGGTCGAGGGTCCGGTAGACGGTGGAGATGTCTGTAAAGGGCAAATGCCGGTTTACCTCCCGGTAAATTTCTTCGGCAGTGATATGGCCCGAGGCGGCTTTAATCAGCCGCAGGATATGGGCCCGCTGGGGGGTAACCCGCAGACCCCGGGCCCTCAGTTCCCCAGCTACGTCAACCTCTTTCAACTCCGACTGGTTGTTCTCGCCATTCATTGCGGTTGCAGTTAATGTTATGTTAACACGTGGCCGGTGGTGTCGGCAAGACCTTGGCCCGGCGGAGGGGATTTCCCGCACCGACGGGCGCAGGATGTCGACCTTAGAACGCAGGCGGCCCTTTACTTTGGGCAGTTTGGGGGCGTATAATCTAAACGCAGTGGAGGGAAGGCTTTACCCGCATGGAATCGGATTTTGCGGATAGAGGCCGTGGTATCAGCCAGGGTGAAGATCCCCTTACCGACTGGTTGCGCCGCGAGCCCTTTGGTCGAACGGTACTGCGGCGGGGGGATGCGGTTACCGGCCGGATTGTCCGCATCGACCGGCAAGGCATCCTTGTTGACATCGGTTCGAAGTCCGAGGGCCTAGTTCCACCCCACGAGGCCCAGGCGCTGCTCCAGCACGGGGTCAATTTGACCGTCGGTCAGGAGGTCCTCTGCTTTGTCGTCCGGCCCGAAGATGCTGAGGGCCAGGTCATCCTTTCCCTGCGTCGGGGCCTAGTGGAGCAGGCTTGGCAGCAGCTGGAGCGGGCCGCCGAGGCCGGTGAGGTGGTGGAGGGCCTAGTCACCGAGGTGGTCAGGAGCGGCGTCGTGGTTGCGGTGGCCGGCCTGCGCGGTTTTGTGCCGGCATCCCAGCTGGTGAGCGGCCGCACTGAGCCCGAGCTGGCCGACCTCGTTGGGAAGGTCATTCCCCTGAAGGTGCTTGATATAAACCGGCGACGCAACCGGCTCATCCTTTCAGAGCGTCTGGGTCAGCAGGCTCGCCGCCTCCAGCAGCAGGCTGAGCTTGTCCGGTCGGTCCGGCCGGGGGAGATTCGGACGGGTCGGGTGAGCGGCATCAGCGACTTCGGGGTCTTCGTGGACCTGGGGGGTGTCGAGGGGCTGGTGCACATCTCGGAGCTTTCCTGGGACCGTGTCGAACACCCCAGCAAAGTTGTTAAAATAGGAGAGGAAGTGCGGGTCTACGTTCTGGCCGTAGACCCGCAGGCGAAGCGGATAGCCCTCTCCCTCAAGCGGGTCCAGCCTGAGCCCTGGGCCACAGTTGCCGAAAGATACAAAGTGGGGCAGCTGGTGAGGGCGAACATTACCAGGCTAGCCGCCTTCGGCGCCTTCGCCCGGGTCGAGGCCGGGGTGGAGGGGCTGGTGCACCTCTCCGAGCTTAGCGACCGCCCCATCAAGCACCCCAAGGAAGTGGTGAAGGAGGGCGACGTGGTGACCTTGAAGGTCATCGCCGTCGACCCCGAGCGAAGGCGGCTCGGCCTGAGCCTCCGGCAGGCCCGGGAGGAGCTTGCGCCGGAGGGGTAATATTAAATTGGCTAAAACTGGTTTCCTGGAGATCTGGCCATGGCAGATAGACAGTTTGAAAGATTCACCGAACGTGCCCGTCGGGTACTGAGCCTGGCGCAGGAGGAGGCTCAGCGTTTCAACCACAACTACATCGGCACCGAGCACATCCTGCTCGGCCTCGTTCGCGAGGGCGAAGGCGTAGCCGCCCGGGTCCTGCTCAACCTGGGCGTGGACCTTAACAAGGTGCGGGCGGCCGTTGAGTTTATCATCGGCCGGGGTGAGCGAACGGTAAGTGGCGAGATCGGCCTTACGCCCCGGGCCAAGAAGGTGATCGAGCTGGCCATCGACGAGGCCCGGCGCCTGAACCACCACTACATCGGGACCGAACACCTGCTTCTGGGCCTGGTCCGGGAAGGCGAGGGCATTGCCGCCGGGGTGCTGGAGAGCCTGGGGGTCAACCTGGAGCGCGTCCGGGCCGAGACCATCCGTGTCCTCTCCCAGTCGATGCCCCAGTCCCACCCGGAGAACCGGGCGCCTGTGCGGACCCCCACCATCGACCAGCTCGGCATGGACCTTACGGCCCTGGCCCGGGCCGGCAAGCTGGACCCGGTTATCGGCCGGGAGAAGGAGATTCAGCGGGTCATTCAGATCCTGAGCCGCCGGACCAAGAACAACCCGGTGCTCATCGGCGAGCCCGGAGTCGGCAAGACCGCCATCGTTGAGGGCCTAGCCCAGCGGATCGTTGCCGGGGACGTCCCCGAGCCCCTGATGGGCAAGCGGCTGGTAACCCTCGACATCGGCGCCCTGGTGGCCGGCACCAAGTACCGGGGCGAGTTTGAAGAGCGGCTCAAGAAGGTGATCGAGGAGATCCGGCAGGCGGGCAACTGCATCCTCTTCATTGACGAGGTTCACACCCTCGTTGGGGCCGGAGCGGCTGAGGGGGCGGTAGATGCGGCCAATATCCTCAAGCCCAACCTGGCCCGGGGTGAGCTCCAGTGCATCGGGGCCACCACCCTCGACGAGTACCGGAAATACATTGAGAAGGATCCGGCCCTGGAGCGCCGTTTCGCGCCCATCTTCGTCGAGGAGCCCTCGGAGGAGTCCGCCATCCAGATGCTCATGGGCCTGCGGGAGCGCTACGAGGCCCATCACCAGGTGCGCATCAGCGACGAGGCCATCGTGGCCGCTGTGCGCCTCTCCCGCCGTTACATCCCGGAGCGCCGGCTCCCCGACAAGGCCATCGATCTGATCGACGAGGCGGCGGCCCGGCTGCGGGTGGCGTTGAACACGTTGCCCCCCGCCCTCAAGGCCGTTAAAGTCGAGATCGGGCGGCTGATGCAGGAGGAGGAGCAGGCCGGCCTGAACCGGGATTACGAGCGGGCCGCCCACATCCGGTCGCGGCGGCTCCGCCTGCAAAAGGAGTTCGAGGCCCTGCGGGCCCAGTGGCAGCGGGAGCGCAACTTGGACGAGGTGGTCTCTGCCGAGGACGTGGCCCGGGTGGTGGCGGCCTGGACCGGAATCCCGGTGGTCCAGGTGATGGAGACCGAGGCCGAACGGCTCCTGCATATGGAGGAGCGGCTGCGGGAGCGAGTGGTGGGCCAGGACGAGGCCATCGCCGTGGTGGCCGACGCCATCCGGCGGGCCCGGGCTGGCTTGAAGGACCCGCGGCGGCCCATCGGCTCCTTCCTCTTTTTGGGCCCTACGGGGGTGGGGAAGACAGAACTGGCTCGGGCGTTGGCCGAGTATCTCTTCGGGGATGAGGACGCCCTGGTGCGGCTGGACATGAGCGAATACCGGGAGTATCACACCGTCTCCCGCCTCTTCGGCGCGCCGCCCGGCTACGTGGGCTACGAGGAAGGTGGACAACTGACCGAGGCGGTGCGGCGCCGGCCGTATCGGGTGATCCTCTTCGACGAGATCGAGAAGGCCCACCCCGACGTATGGAACGCCCTGCTTCAGATCCTGGACGACGGTCGCCTCACCGACGGGCAAGGCCACACAGTGGATTTCCGCAACACCATCATCATCATGACCTCCAACGTCGGCACTGAGTATTTCCGCCGCGCGGGATCCCTCGGCTTCGTGCCGGCGGCCTCAGAGCGGGAGCGGGCGGAGGAGCGCCAGCGGATCGAGCGGGCCCTGCGGGAGACCTTCCGGCCGGAGTTCCTCAACCGCATCGACGAGGTGGTGATCTTCAACCGCCTGACCCTGGATCACGTGATGCAGATCGTCGACATCCAGATGCGCCAGATCCAGGCCCGCCTGGCGGAGCACGGCCTCCAGGTGGTCCTCACCGAGGCGGCCCGCCGCTGGCTGGCGGAGGAGGGCTACGACCCCGCCTTCGGGGCCCGCCCCCTCAAGCGGGTCCTCCAGAAACGGGTGGAGAGCCCGCTGGCCGTGCGGCTGCTCCGGGGGGAGTTCCGATCCGGCGACACCATCGTGGTGGATGTCGCTGACGGCGATCTGGTTTTCCAGCGGTCGTCCGCCGCCGTCCCGCTGCTGGAATCCGTGCCCCAGCCTTGATCGCCCGCAGCGGCGCGCGAGGCGGGGCGCCGGGGGCGCGAGGGGACGATGCCTTTCCTCATCGACGGCCACAACCTCATCGGGGCCATGCCGGACCTCCATCTGGCGGATCCGGACGATGAGGCCCGCCTGGTGGAGCGGTTGCAGCGGCTGGCCCTGCGCACCGGGCGTCGCATCACGGTGGTCTTCGATCGGGGCGCGCCGGGGAGAGCCCGCGATCGGACGTCGCGGGGTGGGGTGACGGTGCGCTTCGCCCCGTCCGGGGTCACCGCTGACGCGTTGCTGATCCGCATCCTCCAGGCCGAGCGCAACCCCCGGGGCCTCATCGTGGTCTCCTCGGACCGCCGCGTTCAGGAGGCGGCCCGCCGCCGCGGCGCCCAGGTGTGGTCGAGCCCAGCCTTCGTGGCCTATCTGCGGCGCGCCCTGGGCACGGTCGAGTCCGCTGCCCCGGGGAGCGAGGAGAAGCCGGAGGCGGACGCGGAGGGGCTCGAATACTGGCTGCGCCGGTTCCGGGCGAGGTCGGCGGAAAATTGATCCGGGAGGTTGTCGATGTTCGAGGATATCCGCCAGCATCTCTCCGAGGTCCCTGAGGGGGAGGTCATCGAGGAAAAGGTGGAGACAGAGCCCTCCTCCGGACTGCCGGGCGGACTGACCTTCCTGAAGGGCCTGACCCCTATGCAGCGGCTGATCCTGGGGGGGCTGTTGCTCCTGGACCTTTGCGCGTTGGCGGTGCTTCTCCTCCTGGTGGTCGGCGTCCTTTGAGTTGCCCAAAAAGGCAGATGCCGGCTACAATATAGAGCAAACCGCGCGGAAGGGATCCCCGTTGCCTGGGGAGGGAGCGTAGCGATGGCCGAGATGGTCAAACTGCTGATGGCCTGGGACATCAAGCCCGGCCACGAACAGGAGTATTTCGAGTTCATCGTGCGGGAGTTCGCGCCGGGGATGATGCGCCTGGGGATGGAGCCCACCGACGCCTGGTATACGATGTATGGGGAAGGTCCCCAGATCCTCACTGGCGCCATCGCCCAGGATATGGAGACCTTGCAGCGCATCCTGGCCAGCCCGGAGTGGCAGGAACTCAAGAAGAAGCTTTTCCGCCACGTCCGGAACTACAAGGAGAAGATTGTGAAGGCCACGGGCCGGTTCCAGGTGATCTGATGGCCGCCTGAGGACGGCCCGGCGGGGATCTGAGGAACGGCGGAGAAGGGGAGGAGTAGGCAGCGGCCCCGGCGCCAGCGAGGGGGGATGGGTGGAAGCCCCTGTCGGCGGCGCTGCTGAAGGTCGCCCTGGAGCCGGCCGGATGACCGTCCGCCCCGGCCGGCGGACCTGAGTCCGGCCCGGGTGGCCGCCCGTTATCGCGGCAAGAGGGCAGGGGGATTCGGAAGCCCCCTGAAGCAAGGTGGTACCGCGGGAGGTCTGCCCCCTCTCGTCCTTGTGACGGGAGGGGGCTTTCGTTTCGGGGGCCCAGGCGGGGCGCCCCGTGGGGATATCCCGGACGAAGGAGGGAGACGGATGGCGAGCCGGGCGATGGAGTTGCCCAAGACTTTTAACCCGCAGGAGATCGAGGAGCCCATCTACCGATGGTGGGAGGAACGGGGCTTCTTCACCCCCCGCATCGACTGGTCCAGGAAGCCCTTCGTGATCGCCATGCCCCCGCCCAACGTCACCGGGGAGCTTCACATGGGCCATGCCATGTTTGTGACCCTGGAGGACCTGATGATCCGGTATCACCGGATGCGAGGGGATCCCACCCTCTGGGTGCCAGGGACGGATCACGCAGGGATCGCCACCCAGGTGATGGTGGAGCGGGAACTGGCCCGGGAGGGCCTGACCCGCCAGCAACTGGGCCGGGAGAAGTTCCTGGAACGGGTCTGGGCCTGGAAGGAGAAATACGGAGGGACCATCACCCGGCAGTTGCGCCGCCTGGGGGCTTCCTGCGACTGGACCCGCGAGCGGTTCACCATGGATCCGGAGCACTCGCGGGCCGTGCGCGAGGCCTTCGTCCGCCTCTACGAGCGCGGCCTGATTTACCGGGCGGAGTATCTCATCAACTGGTGTCCCCGCTGCGGCACGGCCCTCTCCGATCTGGAGGTGGAGCGGGAGGAGGAGGAAGAGGGGCTGCTCTATTACATTCGCTATCCGCTGGTGGGCGACGGCTGGGAAGGGCCCGCCGCGCCGTGGGGCAGCGGCCGCTGGGCGGAGGGCGCCCG
>PSKS01000080.1:6999-8147 GCA_040289115.1 Chloroflexota bacterium | reverse complement strand
CGGGGGAAGGTTAAGGTTGGGCGCCAAGCTGGGTCTGCGAAGGCTTCCGACGCTCAAAGATGTGGCTGAGCTAGCCGGGGTGCATCCGGCGACGGTTTCCCGCGTCCTGAGGGGGGACGGCAAACTCAGGGTTTCAGCGGAGACCCGGGAGCGGATCCTGACCGCGGCCGCCCGGCTCAAATACCAGCCCCACAGCATCGGCCGCAGTCTCAAGCTGCGCCGGTCGTTCACCCTGGCCCTGGTGCTGCCGGACGTGGGCAACCCGGTCTTTCCCGAGATCATAAAGGGGGCGGAGCGGGGAGTAGCCGAGCGGGGCTACTCGCTGGTGCTCGTCCACCTCGAACCCACAGGCCCGGGGCCCCGGGAGCAACCGTACCTACGGCTGGTGCGGCAGAACCGGGTGGACGGGCTTTTGCTGGCCACGGCCGAGCTCCAGGACGGGTTTATCCAAGAGCTAGCCGAACTGGGGGTGCCCTTCGTGCTGGTGAACCGGCGGTGGGGGGAGCTGCCCCGCTACGTCATTGCCGACGACCAGGCCGGGGCAAAACTTGCCGTAAGCCACCTGGTTGGCCTGGGTCACCGGCAGATCGCCCACCTGGCCGGTCCCCTCTCCACGGATACGGCCCGGCGCCGCTTTGAGGGCTACCAGGAAGGACTCCTGGTAGCCGGACTCCCCTTCCAACCGGAGCTGGTGGAGGAGTGCGGCTACAGCTGGGAGGGGGGTGTGGCTGGGGCCCGCCGGCTTCTGAGTCGGCGGCCGCGGCCGACGGCTGTCTTTGCCACCAACCTGCTGGTGGCCGCGGGGGCCATGTTGGTGATAAGGGAGCATGGGCTGCAGGTTCCGGCCGACATCTCGGTGGTGGGCTTTCACGATGCCCCCCTGGCCCAGGTTTTCAATCCGCCCCTGACCACAGTGGTCTTTCCCCTCTACCGTATGGGTTATGAGGCGGCCCGG
This sequence comes from Chloroflexota bacterium, assembly GCA_040289115.1. GTDB lineage: Bacteria > Chloroflexota > Dehalococcoidia > JAUQQI01 > JAUQQI01 > JAUQQI01. Next base: position 7,192 of record PSKS01000080.1, on the reverse strand, counting down.
GCCCTGGTGGGGCTTATCGAGGGCGAACGGAACGAAGTTCGGGTCGTGCTGCCCCCGGACGGCCTGGTCGTCCGGGAGTCCACGGCCCCGCCGCCAAAGGAGGTTGTAGATGCCAGAGCCTGACCTACTAAAGCTTTACCGGACCATGTATCTGATCCGTCGGACGGAAGAAAAACTGGAAGAGCTTTACCGA
>PSKS01000080.1:0-6983 GCA_040289115.1 Chloroflexota bacterium | reverse complement strand
TATGGCTCCCTGCACCTGTGCATTGGGCAGGAGGCCACGGTTACCGGCGCCTGCGCCGCCCTGAGGCCTGACGATTACATGACCTGCACCTACCGGGGCCACGGGGCCGTGCTGGCCAAGGGCACTCCCGTCCGGGCCGTTTTCGCCGAGCTGATGGGACGCAAGACTGGTTGCTGCCGGGGGCGCGGCGGGTCTATGCTACTCACCGACCTTTCAGTGGGCAACCTGGGGGCCACCGGGATTGTGGGGGCGGGGATACCCGTCGCCGTTGGGGCGGCCTTAGGGGCCCGGCTTTTGGGCAGTGACCAGGTGGCCATAACCTTTTTCGGGGATGGGGCCACCAACCAAGGAGTCTTCCACGAGGCGCTGAACCTGGCGGCCGTCTGGCGGGCGCCCGTCATCTTTTTCTGTGAGAACAACCAGTATGCCGAGATGACCCCCATCCGCAAGGAGATAGCTATCGAGCGGCTGGCCGACCGGGCCTGCGCCTACGGCTTTCCCGGGGTTGTGGTGGACGGAAACGACGTGGAGGCGGTTTACTGGGTCACGGCCGAAGCAGTGGCCCGGGCCCGAGCTGGCCAGGGACCGACCCTAATTGAGGCGGTAACCTACCGGCTTTGCGGCCACATGTTTGGTGACCCCGAGACCTACCGTTCCCGGGAGGAGGTGGAGACCTGGCGGAGGCAGGACCCCCTCCTTCTGGCCCGGCAACGGCTTTTGGCCCGGGGGATGGGGGTCGAGGCCATCGCCGCACTGGAGGCCGAAGTTGAGGCCGAGGTGGACGCGGCCGTCGAGTTAGCCCGGCAGAGTCCGGAGCCTGAGCCGGAGGAGGCGCTGGACGATGTCTACGTCTGAGGTAAGGGAACTTACCTATGCCCAGGCCCTCAATGAAGCCCTTTGTGAGGAGATGGAGCGGGACCCCAGGGTTGTCCTGCTCGGGGAAGATATCGGCGAGTTCGGCGGGGTTTACACAGTCACTCGGGGCCTTTTGGGGCGCTTCGGGCCGGGGCGAGTGATGGACACCCCCATCTCCGAGGCCGGTTTTGTCGGGGCGGCCTTGGGGCTGGCCCTTACGGGTTACCGGCCGGTGGTGGAGATAATGTTCGTGGACTTCATCTTCGTCTGCGCCGACCAGCTTTTCAATCAGGTGGCGAAGGCCCGCTACACGTCCGGCGGCCAACGGAAGGTGCCCCTGGTGGTGCGGACCCAGCAGGGCTCTTCGGGGGGCAAGGCGGCCCAGCATTCACAGTCGCTGGAGGCTGTCTTCTGTCACGTGCCCGGCTGGTACGTGGTGGCCCCTTACACGCCGGCCGACGCCAAAGGGCTTTTAAAGGCGGCCATCCGGGACGATAACCCGGTGGCCTTTTTAGAGCACAAGGCCCTTTACTTCACCCGGGGTCCGGTACCAGCCGGGGACTATCTGGTGCCTTTGGGAAAGGCCCAGACCCTGCGGCTCGGCCAGGACGTCACATTGTTGGCCTACTCTAAGGCAGTGGACCTGGCGCTGGGGGCGGCCGAGGCCCTGGCCCGGGCGGGGATCGAGGCGGAGGTGGTGGACTTAAGGAGCCTAAAGCCCCTGGACCTGGAGACCCTGGCTAATTCCATCCGGCGGACCCACCGCGCAGTGGTGGTGCATGAGGCGCACCGGTTCTGCGGCTTTGGGGCAGAGCTGGCGGCTATCATCCAGGAGGCCCTTTTTGACGAACTGGACGGGCCGGTAATGCGGGTGGCTGCCCTGGATGCGCCGATACCGTACAGCCGGCGGCTGGAGCAGCGGATCCTGCCCCAGGTCTCCGATGTGGTGGAGGCCGTGCGCAGGCTGATGGGCGTCCGCACCGGAACCTAGAAAGGAGGCGGTCTTTAGATGATTCCTCCCGATACGGCCAAGCTCAAGCGGGTAAGGCAGCTCATGGCTGAGGCCCGAATAGACGTCCTGGTCTGCCGTCTGCCTGAGAACGTGCTCTTTCTGAGCGGGTATTATCCCGTTGTCGGCCATTCGGCGGTGGTCTTTCCCCTGGAGGGGGAGCCCATCCTGATTGCGCTGGCCGACGACCGGGAATTTTTCGGGGAGTACGCCTGGATTACGGACGTCCGCCAGATTACCGGGTGGGATGAGGTGCGGGGGTCGCCCCCCGAGCAGATCGCCAGGCACCTGCGTGATATCGGTGCGACCGCGGCTTTCCCCAAGCGGCGAGTGGGGTTTGAGGGCAGCTTCGAGTACGTGGCCCCTCAGGCCCTGGCGGCCGAACCGGTGGTGCCCGGGCTGCCGGCTCGGCAGGCCCTGGAGGCGGCGTTCCCAGATTCGGAGCTGGTGGACGCCACGGAGCTGATAAACCGGGCCCGGGCCGTCAAAACCAGCCGGGACCTGGAGCTGCTTAGGCGGGCGAACGAGGTGGCTGCCTTCGGCTACCAGGCCTGGCGGGAAGCCTGTCTTAACGGGGCCACCGAGGCTGAGGCGGCGGCTGCTTTCCAGGCAGCGGTGACGTCTAAAGGTATCGGTTATAAGGCGGCCTATTTTGCCATGGCCTGGCCCCAGGTAATAAGCGGCGAGCGGACCGGGGGCTGGCCCTGGCCATTTCCCGGGGGAAAAAGCACTCCACTGAGTTACTGGCCTTACCGGCTCACCAGCCGCAAGCGGGTGGAGCCGGGCGACCTTGTCCTATGCGAGGCGGCGGTCTGCGTTGACGGTTACTGGACGGACCTGACCCGCACCTTCGTGGTGGGGACCCCATCCGAGCGGCAGCAGGAGGTATTTGCGGCCGAGGAAAGGGCCCTGAGGGCTGCCATCGCGGCCGCCCGGCCGGGAGCTAAGGGTTCCGAGGTAGACTGGGCTGCCCGGAAAGCCCTGGGTGATTTTGCCCGGTACTCCCCCCACTGGGTGGGCCACGGCCTGGGCCTCAAATACCACGAGCCCTATCCCCGGCTCAATCCCCTTTCCGAGGACATTCTGGAACCGGGGATGTGCTTTGCGGTGGAGCCCGGGATCTACATTCCCGGCTTCGGCGGGGTGCGTAACGAACAGGTCCTCTTTGTCACGGAGCACGGTGTGGAGGTGCTTTCCGGGTCCATCCCGGTGGCCATCGGGTGAAAGAAGCGATCATGGTAGACTGGCTGCGCTGGAAGGACCAGCCGGTTTGGTGGACGGAAGTCCAGCGGTCCCGGCCCCTCTTCTGGCCCCCGGGAGCCGGGTGGTTTACCAATGACCCGCCGGGGCCGAGACCCCACAGCCACGACGCCGCCTCAGAGATTTACTTCATAGCCGCAGGCCGGGCCGTCGTCCAGGTGGGGACCGAAAGGCGGGAGGTGGAGGCCGGGGACCTGGTCTTCATCCCTCCGGACGCCTACCACATGGTCTGGCAGACGGGAGAAGGGCCCCTTTGCCTTTACGCCCTGGTGGCTCCCAACCATGTCCACAACAAGTGGCGTTTTGACAACTTTCCGCCCGTGGCCTGGGAGCGGCGGATGACTGTGGTGAAGGTTTCCGGGCCGGGGCCGCTGCCCTCGGACGAAAACATCCGGTGCGAAGCCGTAAGGCTGGGACCGGAGGAAGTTGCCGGCTTCGGGCCCGATCCTGGGGCGGAGCGGGTGTTTTACGTTCTGAGGGGCGAGGTCAAGGCCGAATTTCACCGATTTTCTGGGGTCTTAGGTCCCCATGACCTGGTAATGGTTCCGGCTGGTACGGGGCTGAGACTTTGTAATGGGCGGCCAGAGGACGCTCTGGTGCTGGCGATTGCGGCCCACGGCCGGCAAGCGTTTCATTTACAAGCAGGGAGGTTTTCATAATGGGTCATCAGGTTGCGCGGCTTACGCGACGGGAGTTTCTCCGGGTCGGGGGAGCGGGCATCCTGGCGGCCGCATGCAGCCCGACGGTGGCGCCAGCTGTGGCGCCCCAGCCGGAGCAGCGGCCCGCCCAACCTATAACCATCAAGTGAGGCCACGTCCTGGCACCGACGGAACCGACCCATATCGTGGCCTTGTGGGTAGCGGAACGGGTGAAGAACCGCACCAACGGACTGATCACCATCGAAGTCTTCCCAAGCTCTCAGCTGGGGAGCAACCGCGATGTCTACGAGCAGGCCCGGCTGGGCGGTGCGGTAATCGGCCATATCGACCCGGGTTACGCGTCCGAGTACGGCGTCAAGGAGATGGGGGTCCTAAACGGGCCGTTTCTCTATGAGAACCTGGATGAGATAAAGAAAATCATCAGCTCCGACCTGGTCCGGGAGTGGAACGAGCAGCTACGGGAGAAGGGCGGGTTAAGGGTTCTAGCCTGGAACTGGTACTTCGGCGAGCGGCACATCATCTCGGGCCGGGGTTACCCTTCTCCCGAAAACCTCCGGGGTGTAAAAATCCGGACGCCGCCTAACCCGATCTGGGTCGAGACTTTCAAGACCCTGGGGGCGACCCCAGTCACCCTGGAGTGGGCCGAGGTTTATACGGCCCTGGCCCAAGGCGTGGTGGACGCGGCCGAAGCACCCATCTCTACCTTGTTTGGTTCGAAGCTTTATGAGATTAAAAAGGTTGTAACCCTGACCGGCCACTTTAAGGCGATAACGGGCCACGTCATCGGCGAGAAGTTCTTCCAGTCTCTCCCCAAATATGTCCAGCAGATCCTTGTGGAAGAGGTCCAGAAGGGAGGTGAGGAGATGTCCCAGATGACGGTGGAACAGCAAGAGGAGTTTAAGAAAAAGTTGGCCGAACAGGGGGTAAGCTTCGTCCAGCCGGATATTGAGGCTTACAAGCGGGTCACCCGCCCCTTTTACTACAATTATCCCGGCTGGCCGCCAGACCTTTACGAGCGGATTCAGAAGATAATCCGGGGCTGATGGTCCGGCAGCGGTTGGAACCGGAGGTCCTCTTGAGCCTGAAAGGGCAGACGGCCCTCGTGGTCGGTGCCGGCGGCCTCGGCCGAGCCATCGCCATGGGGCTGGCGGCGGCCGGCGCCGACCTGGCTGTGGTCGACCTGGATTATGAACGGGCTGACAGCCTCGCCAATGAAGCGGCCGCCAGCGGCCGGTGGGCCCGAGGATACGCCGTCGACGTTACCGACCGGCAGAGCGTTCAGGGGATGGTGGATGCGGTTCTGAAAGACTTCGGCAGAATCCACATCCTGGTGAATGCGGCCGGGATCACAAAACTGGCACCGGCCGTGGACTACTTGGAGGCTGACTGGGACCGGATCCTGGCGGTTAATCTGAAGGGTGTATTTCTCACCTGCCAGGCGGTGGGAAGGCACATGATTGCCGCCGGCGGGGGCGCCATCGTCAACATCTCGTCGGTGGCAGCCCAGTCGGGCTTGGAGCTGACCCCGGCCTACTGCGCCAGTAAGGGGGGAGTCGATGCCCTGACCCGGGCTTTGGCCATTGAGTGGGCTCGATACGGGGTAAGGGTTAATGCCGTCGCGCCTTCCTGGTTCGAGACGCCCATGGGAAGCCTCATCTACACCGACCCCGAGCTTTACCGGTCCAGGATCGGACGGGTCCCGATGGGCAGGCTCGGCCAGCCTGCTGAGCTGGTGGGAGCAGTGGTTTTTCTTGCCTCACCGGCCGCTTCCATGGTAACGGGTGTAATCCTGCCTGTAGACGGGGGTTACCTGGCTCAATGACCGAGGCTGAGGTGGCAGCCGAGCGAACCGGACCGATTTCCTGGCAGGCTGTGCCAGGCCGATTGGGGCGTGCTCTGATCGGCGGCCTGGAAATTTTCGCCGGGCTGCTGCTGGTGATGCAGGTAACCGTTGTCTTCTGGGGCGCGTTTACCCGCTACGTTCTCAACAGCCCAGCTTTCTGGGCTGAAGAACTGGGCCGGCTGACCCTAGTCTGGCTCGCTTTTGTCGGCGGCGGACTGGCCACCTGGAAAGGGGCCCACTTTCGGGTCGACCTGCTTTACCGGTACCTGGGTCCAGGCCTGCGGGCGGTGGTCGACGGGTTCAATGCAGGGTTAGTTGCTGGCTTTGTCCTGATATTTTTCCGACCGACTTTAGAGCTCGCGGCCACCCGCCAGCTGGTGACTTCCCCATGGTTGGGAGTTTCGGAGACGGTCCTTTATATTCTGCCGGTGGCCCTAGGCCTCGGCATCATGGGGCTTGGCTCGCTGGCCGCCTTCGGGCGTTTACCCCTCCCCGGGAAGGGGGCTGCCATCCTTACCGGTGTCATCCTGGTTTCTCTGGTAACGGTTTTCAGGACCCAGGCTGCCCTACTGCTGGGCCACGTAGACCTGTTCTTAGGGCTTATGGGGATTCTCTGCATGCTACTTGCATTTCACGTACCCATCGCCTTCGCCCTGGGAACAAGCGCTAGCCTTTACCTGTTGGACCTGAGCATTATGCCTGCGCCGGTCATTCCTCAGCGCATGGTGGCCGGGGTTAATTCCTTCGTCCTGATGGCAGTGCCCCTATTCATCTTTGCCGGTGCCATCATGGATATCGGGGGCATCTCCCGCCGCATCGCCGACTTCGCCCGGGCGCTGGTGGGTCATTTAAGGGGTGGTCTTGCGCTGGTTTGCCTGGTAGCCGAATATCTTTTCTCGGGAATATCCGGGTCGACCACGGCCGACGTGGCCGCCATCGGCTCGGCGCTCATACCCACCATGCGCAAGGCGGGTTATCCCAGGGAGGAAGCGGCTTCGGTCGTGGCGGCCGCAGCGGCCATGGGAATCCTGGTCCCCCCATCCATTCACATGGTCGTTCTCTCCACCCTCGTGGAGGTGTCGGTGGCGGCCCTCTTCCTAGCCGGCTTCCTTCCGGCCGCCTTCCTGGCCATGTGCCTGGCAGTTCTTATCTATTTCAAAGCTTCGGTCCACGGTTGGCCCAGGGAGCCGCGGGTTCCGGCGGGGGAAGTGGTCCGCCGGGGACTCAGGGCGATACCGCCTATGCTGACGGCTGCCGTTATCTTTGGCGGTATCTTTTCCGGAGCTGTCACCTTGACCGAATCGGCGGTGCTCGCCGTGATCTACGCTGTGATTTTGGCTGCAGGATTCTACCGGGA
>PSKS01000079.1:0-8197 GCA_040289115.1 Chloroflexota bacterium | reverse complement strand
TGAGACCGGATAACCCACAGCCTGAACCCCACCCAGTCGCCTAAACTCGCTCCAAAAGGGGGCCACCACATCGTCGGTGACCGAGTAGCCCCAGCCGGGTGGGGCGTTTCCCCGGGCCTGGGTGAAGAAATGGCCGTTGGGAATGTCCCAGTCCTCCTGTGCCGAGAACGAGGGGGAGGCCTGGGCGTCCGGCGCCGGGGAAACGGAGTGGTAGGCACCGGCCGGGGCGGCAACCGCGCCCACGAGGGCCAACAAAAACGCGGCGTAAACCGTCCGAACCATCACATCCTGCCTCCGGCTGTTAGCCAACCTGATCATTGTTATACCTTTGCCGGCAGTTGACGGACCCGACGAGGCAGAATTATAATCCCTGTAAAATCAAACACCTTGGAGGAGCCAATGGCGGCTTTGGTCCGGCGGATGCTCGCAATCGGGTTTAAAAGCCTTATCCTGGTAGGGATGCTGGTGGCCGCTTGTGCTCCGGCGCCGGCGGCCCCTACCCAGCAGCCTTCGGGCCGCCAGGCAGTTCCGGGCGCTCCGTCGGAGATAAAAATCGGGCTAGTAACCTTCCTTTCGGGGGCAGCTTCGGGCCCATTCGGCATTCCGGCCCGGAACGCCGCCGAGGTCTGGGTCGATAAGCTCAATCGCGAAGGGGGCATTGGCGGGGCCCAGATAAAGCTGGTCATTGTGGACGAAAATGTCCCCACCGACCAGCAGGTGGTGCAGCTGAGGCGATTGGCCCTGGATGAGAAGGTCGACCTGGTCATTGGGTATATCTCCAGCGCGAATTGCCTGGCCGTGGCCCCGGTAGCCGAGGAGCTTAAGCTGCTGACGGTGTTGTTTGACTGCGGCACCAACCAGGTTTTTGAAGAGGCCAAGTATAAATACGTCTTTCGGACGGCCGCCCACACCGGCATCGACGGCATCGGGGCGGCCCGGTACCTGTTAACGGTCAAGCCCGATGTTAAGACCGTGGCCGGCCTGAACCAGGACTACGCTTGGGGTCGGGACTCTTGGGAGATCTTCATCCGGGCCCTGCGTAAGCTCAAGCCCGACGTCCAGGTCCTGGATACCCTCTGGCCCAGGCTGCAGCAGAACGAGTTCTCCGGCGAGATCTCCAAGCTGCTCGCCCTGCGTCCCGAGGTTATCTTTACCAGCATCTGGGGTGGGGATTTTGTATCCTTTATAAACCAGGGCCGGCCCAGGGGAGTTTTCGACCAGATGACCGTTCTTTTTAACAATGATGGGGCCAATATTGAGGAGTTTGGCAAGGACCTTCCCGACGGGATCATCATCGGTTTTCGGGGTCCCCACTGGATTGAGTATCCTGACCCAAAGGAGAACCCCCTTCAGAAGGAGTTCATCGACCTTTACCGGGCCAAGTATGGCCGGTACCCCATGCCCCACGGCAGCTACCACGTGGTCCAGGCGCTGCAGGGGGTAAAAGCCGCCTACGAGAAGGCGATAAAGGCTACGGGCCGCTGGCCCAGCGTCGACGACGTAATCAAGGCCTTTGAGTACCTGGAGTTTGACAGCCCCAGCGGCCGGATTTCCATGGCCATCGGCTATGGCCACCAGGCGGTGGAACCGGCCGTCTACGGCATAACCAAGTTTGACCCCCAGCTGGGTTTCAGCCGTCTGGACCGGGTTAAGGTCTTCCCGGTCAAGTGCGTAAACCCGCCCGATGGGGTGAAAACTTTGGACTGGATTGAGCAGGGCTTTCCGGGGGCCCAGTGCTGACGGAGCGGCTTTTAGCCGTCCTCTTTGACGGCTTAATCTTCGGAGCCTGGCTCTTTCTGGTTTCGGCCGGCCTTACGTTCGTCTACGGGGTCTTGCGGGTCTTAAACGTGGCCCACGGAAGCTTCTATGCCCTGGGGGCCTACCTGGCAGCGACTTTAGTGGGGCTGGTGGTGGGCCGGGGCTTAAGCCCGGCTTTGACTTATCCGGCCCTGGTTTTGGCCGCCCTTCTGGTCGGCCTTACGGTAGGTCCGGCGATGGAGCGGCTGCTTCTGCGCCGGCTGGCGGGTCGGGATGAGGTTACGGGCCTTTTGCTCACCTTTGCGGTCCTTTTGATTTTCGAAGACGTAATAAAGCTTATCTGGGGGGTTACCCCTTGGGCAGCCGACGCCCCCTACGGGGCCCTGGGTCAGCTAAAGCTTGGGGCTGTAACCTATGCGGTCTATCCCTTGGCCTTAATTGGGGTTGCCGCCCTGATGGGGGTACTGCTTTGGTTTTTGACGGGTCGGACGGCCTTTGGCAAGCTGGTCAGCGCCGTTATCGCCGACCGTGAGGTGAGTGCAGCCCTGGGGGTGGATGTGGGTCGGGTGAGCAATCTGGCCTTCAGTCTGGGCACCTTCCTGGCGGCCTTAGGGGGTGCGCTGGTGGCCCCGATGATTTCGGTGGTGCCCGGTATCTCGGTGGAGGTCATCGTCATCGCCTTTGCCGTCACGGTCATCGGCGGCCTGGGCAACGTGGCCGGGGCGGCCCTTGGGGCCCTGGTGGTGGGGCTGGTTCGGACCTCGGCCCTTTACTTTTTCCCCGAGCTCGACCTGTTTTTGGTCTACGCCCTGATGACTTTGGTGCTCATCTTTAGGCCTTACGGCCTCTTCGGCCGGGCCGAAATCCGGCGCATATGAGGCGGGTTTTTAAAGGCCTTGGGCTTGGTCTGGTAGGATTAGGGCTTTTAGGTGCCCCCTGGCTTTTGCCCGGCTGGCTTTTGTTCCTGCTAAGCCTTGCCCTAGCCAAGGGGCTGGTGGTATTGGGGGTCCTAGTCCTGATGTGGGGCGGGCTCGTCTCCTTCGGGCACGGGCTTTACTTTGCGGCCGGGGCCTATACCGTGGCATTCCTGGCCAAGTTTTTGGGGGTGCGGGAGGCGGCCTTGGGCCTTTTAGCCGCGGCCCTTTTAAACGGGGTCCTGGCCGGCCTTTTAGGGCTCTTTCTTAGCCGGTATCGGGCCATCTTTTTCGGAATGTTAAGCGTTGCCTTCTCGATGATCCTTTATGCCTTTTTGCTTAAGTTTTACTTCATCACTGGAGGTACCGACGGTTTGAGGGTACCCATCCCGACGGTTTTAGGCTTTGAGGTGTCGGCCAGGGATATAAGGACGGTTAATTATTTCGTAAACTTGGTCTTTGGCCTTTTGGGCCTTTTTGCGGCCTGGCGGCTGAGCCGTTCGCCTTTGGGTTATCTGATGCGTGGGGTAAAGGACAATGAGGTCCGGGTGGAGTACATGGGGGCCTCGGTTAAGGCCACCGTCTACGGGGTCTATCTTTTTTCGGGGGTTTTGGGTGGGCTTGGTGGGGCGCTGGTGGCCCTGAGTGTGGGGCATGTGGCCCCGGACCTGGCCTATTGGACCACCTCCGGGGAGTTCGTCTTCGTGGCTATCTTAGGCGGGACGGGCAGCGTGCTTTCGCCCTTTTTAGCCAGTGCCCTCTTTGAGCTGGTGCGTAACTACGCCATAAAGCTTTCGCCTTACACCTGGCAGTTGAGCCTTGGGCTTGTCCTTTTGGGGATAATCTTTTTCTATCCCGAGGGCCTTTGGGGCCTTTATGAGTGGGTAAAGGGCCGATGGCGTCCGAAGTCGTCCTCGAAACCGTCGATTTAGCCCGCCATTTTGGGGGCCTCTGGGCGGTAGCCGGCGTAAGCGTAAGGGTTTGTGCCGGAGAGGTGGTGGGGATTGTGGGCCCCAACGGCTCGGGCAAGACCACCTTTTTAAACCTGGTAACGGGCTACTTAAAGCCCGACCGGGGAAAGGTCATCTACTTGGGCCGGGAGATAACCGGCCTTGGGCCCCGGCAGGTCAGCCGGCTCGGGGTGGCCCGCTCCTTCCAGATCCCGCAGCTTTATGCGGGAATGACGGTTTTAGAAAACATCCTCATGGCTTTAGCCGTCCGGGAGGGGCAGGCTTTGGAGTTCTTTAGGCCCTTGAAGACGGCGGGGCGGGTGAAGAAGGCCGAGGAGCTGCTTGAAAGGTTTGGGCTCAGTAAGCTTTTAAATGTTAAAGTCTCGGCCCTTGGGGGCGGCGAGCGCAAGCTTTTAGACGTGGCCATAGCCTTTGCCTCAGAACCGAAGCTTTTGCTTTTGGATGAACCCACCAGTGGAATAAGCAGCGCCGAACGGTACCAGGTTATCGAGACGGTTTTGAGGGCCCTGGCGGAGCCGGTGGGGGGCCGGGAGCGGGCGGTGGTCTTCATTGAGCACGACCTGGAGGTGGTGCGCCGCTACGCCCGGCGGGTGCTGGTCTTTTTCGAGGGGAAGGTTTTGGCCGACGGGCCTGCGGCCCAGGTCCTCGAAGATGAAAGCTTGAGGCAGCGGGTCTTCGGTGCTCGAGGTTGAAGGGCTTTCGGTTCGGCTAGGGGGCTTCCCCATCCTGCGGGGTGTAAGCCTAAAAGTTAAGCCCGGGCAGGTGGTGGGGCTGATTGGGCCCAACGGGGCGGGAAAGACCACCACTTTAAGGGCGATTATGGGCCTCGTTGCGGCGGAAGGGGGTAAAATCCGGCTGGACGGGACGGAGCTGGGCCCCCTGCCGGCCTACCGGCGGGCCCGGCTTGGGGTCGGGTACATGCCCGAGGACCGGAGGCTGATTGGGGGGCTTTCGGTGGAGGATAACTTGAGGCTTTTAGGCTGGGCCCAGAAGATCCCCGACTTTGAGGAAAGATTAAAGGCGGTCTACGAGCTTATTCCGGAGCTTGAAAGCCTGAGGCGGCGGCCGGCGGCGGCCCTTTCTGGGGGTCAACAGAAGCTGGTGGCCTTGGGCCGAAGCTTTCTTGGGGCAAGAAAGCTTCTGCTTTTAGATGAGCCCTTTGAGGGGCTGGCCCCGGCCCTTGCCGAGCGGCTGCTGGCGGGGATCCGGGCCTTTAAGGACCGCCAGCCTGGTCTGGGTATCCTCGTGTGCGAATCGGGGTTCGACTGGGTCCGCCGCCTCGCCGACCAAATCTACCCCATCGAACGGGGCGAGACATTGCCGGCGGCGTAGCCGTGCTATAATCGGCCGGTTGCCAGACCTCGACGAAGGAGACTAAAGCCTATGCCCCGGGAAGTCATCTCCACGGCCAAGGCCCCAGCGGCCATCGGCCCCTACAGCCAGGCGGTGAAAGTCGGTAACATGGTGTTTGTTTCAGGCCAGATTCCCCTGGACCCGGAGACGGGCCAGCTGGTGGCCGGGGGCATCGAGGAGCAGACTCGCCGTGTCCTGCTCAACCTTCAGGCCATCCTGGAGGCGGCCGGCCTGGGCCTCAATGAGGTCGTTCGTACCACCGTGTTTCTGGCAGACCTGGCGGACTTCCCGAAGATGAACCAGGTTTACGCCGAGTTTTTCGGTAACGTCCCCCCGGCCCGCACCACCGTCCAGGCCGCGGCCCTGCCCAGGGGCGCCCTGATCGAAGTGGACGCCATCGCCGTCGCCGAAGGAGGGGCAGGGGGCTGAGGCGGTGGGCCGGGTTTCCCGGGCGGTGGTTCTGGCCGCCGGCAAGGGCACCCGCTTGCCCCTGGGTCTGCCGAAGGTACTAACCCCCATTGCCGGCCGGCCGATGATTCGATACTTACTGGATACCCTGGGGGACCTCTTCCCGCCGGAGCAAACCCTACTGGTGATTGGACACCGGGCGGGGGAGGTTCGGGCCGCCCTTGGGGATTCTTACCGCTACGTTTTCCAGGAAGAACAGCTGGGTACCGGCCACGCCCTGGCCGTATGCCGGTCGGCCCTGGAGCCCGACGCCAACGTGCTGGTGGTCGGGGGCGACACCCCACTGGTGAAGGCCGAAACCCTGCGGCAGCTGGTGGCCCACCACGAGGCGACCGGAGCAGATATTACCATTCTTACTTGCCTGGGCGGAAACCCCGCCGGTATGGGACGGGTCCTGCGGGACGCCGCGGGCCGGGTGGTCGGGGTGGTGGAGGAGCGGGAGGCGGAACCCCGCCAGCGTCGGATACCTGAATGGAACACGGGCATTTACGCCCTAAACCTGGGGCCCCTTTGGGCGGGGCTGGCAAGTCTTCCCCGGGCGGCCAACGGCGAATATTACCTGACAAAGCTGGTCGGATGGGCGGCCCAGCGGGGTCTCAGGGTGGAGGATCTGACCGTTTTCGATTCCGAGGAGGTGCTGGGCATAAATACCGCGGCCGACCTTCTCCGGGCCGAAAGGCAGGTGTTTGCGGGGGTTCGGGCGGCCCTCCTCGAGCAGGGGGTTCGTATCATCGGATCCGATGCCGTCTGGGTAGAACCCTCGGTGGAGGTTGGGGCAGGCTCGGTCCTTCTGCCCCTGACCTACCTGGGCGGCAAGACCCGGGTTGACCCCGGTTGCCGAATCGGACCCCGGGCGGTGCTGCTGGACTGCGAGGTGGGGGCTGGGAGCTGGGTTCGGGACACCTTCCTGGAGGGGTGCAGGGTTGAACCCGGAACTCGAATCCCGGCTGATCCGGGCGGCCAAGGCGGCCAGGAGGCGGGCATACTGTCCCTATAGCGGCTTCGCCGTAGGGGCGGCGGCGCTGGGGGATGACGGCCGAATTCATGCCGGAACGAACATCGAGAACGCCTCCTACGGCCTTACCGTCTGCGCCGAGCGGGTAGCCATCTTTCGGGCCGTGGCGGCTGGGGCCCGGAAGGTACGATGCCTGGCCGTTGTGGCCGACACACCGGGAGTTCCCAGGCCCTGCGGGGCGTGCCGGCAGGTGCTGGCAGAGTTTGCGACGGACTTTACCATGCCCATTATCCTGACCAACCTCAGGGGAATAGTCCATAAGACTACTCTCGCCGAACTGTTCCCCATGCCATTCACGTTCTGACCTAGCGGACTTTAAATTTTAGTCCTGGCCTAGCAAATAGTGCATTTTGATTCCCCATGGTACTTTGTGACAACTATTTGGACTAGACGGTCCGGGTGAGTAGCGTCCTGGCTGCCGCCGGGGCCAAGGTGGTCAGGTTCCCGAGGGAGCACACCCGTGGTTCGGGTCCGGCTGGACGTCGGCGGCCGGCGCAGTGCCGGGCAGAAAGGGACCGAAAGGCCCGCGGGCCGTCGGCGCCGGACCCGAAGGCACGACCCCACCCGGCCGGAAAATATTGGTGGAAAAGTTTAGCCTTTTCCCGATGCGGACTAATTAAAATTGAGTTTGGACTTGAGCAAGAATACAGACCATTCCGGAAGTTCGCAAATCTTGCCGGTTAGGCGAGTAGTAAAGTCCGTGACTCGGGGGTGAAGCATGGCCCGGCCTTTTAAAAACCTGCCGCCGTATGGTCCGGTTCAGGGGACGATAGCGGGACTAAACTTGTTGCAACGGGGGAACGTGACGCGTGTGGACGAGGAGGTGCTGGAGCGGGAGGGGGTGGCGCCGGGGAATGAGTACAAGGTGGTCGGGGCCCTGCGGTTCTTGGGGCTTATAGACGAGTCGGGGACAGTGACGGAAAGGGCGCTGGTGCTCAGGTCGCGGGGCTCTGCCTTTAAGCTGGGCTTGCAGGAAATATTAAAGCAGGCGTACGCCCCCCTTTTCACCGAACGGGGCCCCCTCACCGGCTTTGAGGAGGTGCACAACCGGCTGGTCCGGCATTACCGAATGGGGAAGGAGAGTGCCGCCAAGGCGGCCCGTCTCTTCTTGGCCCTGGCCCGGTACGCCGGCCTCATTGGGGAGGAGCCTGAGGTCGGTCCGGGCGGCTCAAGGGGTCGGCCGGTGAAATCGGCTTCGCCGGCCGGATGGGTGGGGAGACGTCCGGGGGTGGGGGCGGGCACGCGGCCGGCGGGCAGCATCGGCCAGGAGGCCGGGCCGAACGTCACCGTAAACGTCTCCATCGTGGTGGACTCGGCGATGCTCCAGCTCCCCCCGGAAGAGCTGGAAGCTCGCCTAAGACGCATCCTCGAGGCGGTCCGCACCGAGACAGAAATTTACAGAAGAATGGTGGATAATACACGACAAGCTGCAGACTTGTAACTTGACATAATATACTAGAAAAATTAAATTGACCGGGTTGGTCGAGCTATACGACATAACGCTGGTGGAGAACGTGGGATAGTGGGGGTTGAGGGTCCCGGCACAGTGGTTGATTTCCCACCAATGAGACCGGTGGGCGTTGTGGCCAGGTTAAGGTGGCCGGCCGGGCGCCCTTATAGCGCCCCTGGGGGATTTACGGGTAGCCTCGGGGGGTCGGGGTCGGCAGGGGAGTGGCGGTGGCTGCGGGCGGTTGGGTGGGCACGGGGGTGGGTGAGGG
>PSKS01000010.1:0-50704 GCA_040289115.1 Chloroflexota bacterium | reverse complement strand
CCAGCACCACGAGCCTTTGGCCGGTGAAACCGGTCTCACCGGCCCGGGTCACCCCGACCAAGCCCTTCGGGTGCGGACTTACCGTGCCGCGGGGCGGCCTCGGGTTCGGTTTTTAAGGCAGTCACCTCATTCTGCCCAAGCATAAGGAGGGCGCCTGCCCGCCCACTATCTCAAGGACCCTCAGGTCAGGTGACCCTCCAGCAGCGTCAGCATCAGATAGACCAGCCCCCGGTCCAAGCCGTCAAACTAGCGGCCCGGGTTCCCGGTCGCCGGCGAGCCGAACTCCAAAAGCACTTCATGCTGCTTCCCACCGAGGTCGCCGTCCGGGAGAAACTCCCCCAGCTGGTCGACAAATGCCCTTGCCTCCGACGGCAGCCGACCGTCGGGGAATTAGGTGGCGGGGTCAAGCTAAGCCCGCTGCCGGTCAGTGGCCAGCCAGTTGGCGAAGTTGAGGCGGGTGAGCCAGGTGACGGTGCTGAGCCAGGCCGAGCCAGCCGGCCACGTTGGGGGTTAAGTGGAAGCCAGTTCAGCACTTCCCGCCGGGTCGGCATCGCACCGTCCTCGCCGTGACCGGCCCATTATACCTCCCCACCCAGGCTTCAATTTGCAGTGGCAGACGCCCGGTAGTATCCTATAGACGCATTCTTTCTGAGGAGGGGTAATGGTGGCAACGTATATCCTCCTTTCGAACATAACCGAGGAGGGCGCTGAAACCATCAAAGAAAACCCTGACCGCATCAAAGAAGTCAACAAAGAGGTGGAAGCCTTCGGGGTGCGGGTCCTAAGCCAATACGCCGTCCTCGGCCCCTACGATTTCGTCACCGTCGTTGAGGCGCCCGACAATGAGACCGTTGCCCGCATGTCGGCCGAGCTGGCCGCCCGGGGTACGGTGAAGATCATGACCTTGCCGGCTATCCCTATCGATAACTTCATCGCCCGACTCAAAGGCTAAAACAGACTCGGGAGGCACGCCGTGATGAAAACTTATGCTTACGGCTACCCGCGCCTGGGACGGAATCGGGAGTTTAAATGGGCCCTGGAAGCCTACTGGGACGGCCGGATAACCGCCGATGAACTGCGCCGGCGCACCGAGGCCGTGGACGCCGAGCGGCTCGCCACCTACCGCCGGTACGTGGACCGGTTCCCCGTGGGTGAGATGAGCCTTTACGACCCGATGCTGGACACGGCCGTAATGTTGGGCCGCTACTTCCGGGGCCGCACCCTGGACGGCTACTTCGACCTGGCCCGAGGCCCCCAGGCCCTGGAGCTTACCAAGTGGTTCAACACCAACTACCACTACCTGGTCCCGGAGCTCCCCCTCCGGGAGGACGGGTCGCCCCCGGCCTTCACCTTAGGCTCCGTCCGGCCCATCCTGGCCTGGCAGCAAAACCCCGATGGCATCCCGTATGTCATCGGGCCCTACACCTTTGTCCGGCTGAGCGAGGGCTACCCGGAGGAGGCTTTCGGGCGGGTACTGGCCGCCACCATTCCTGTCTACGAACAGCTTTTCCGGGCCCTCAACCTCCAGGGTGCAGACCTGGTGCACGTCGACGAGCCGGCCTTCGTGACCGACGTGCCCCCGGAACACGTTCGCCTCATCCGGGAGGCCTACGACACCCTCGGCCGAGTGATCCCCCTACTGGTCTTCACCTACTACGACGCCGTCGACTTCCTGGACCGGCTCCTTGACCTGCCCATCCGGGGTCTGGGCCTGGACCTGGTCCACGGCCCGGCCAACCTGGATGCCCTGCGGCGTCACGGCTTTCCCGCCGATAAAATCCTGGTCGCCGGGGTTGTAGACGGCACCAATGTCTGGAAAACCGACCTCAATGCCGCCGCCGGCACAGTCCAGGAGCTTCAGGCCCTTACCCGGGCCGAGGTCTGGGTCTCGAATGCGGGGCCCCTCTACCACCTGCCCATAACCGCCGCGGCCGAGACCGGGCTGGAGCCCGCCCTCCGGGAGCGCATCGCCTTTGCCGACGAGCGCCTTCAGGAGCTCCGCCTCATCAAGACCATCCTCACCACCGGGGCGACAGCCGAGACCCGTACCTGGAACGACTACCGCCACCCCAACGACCACTGGTTCCGGCCTGAGGTTCGGGAACGGGTCCGCCGGCTCGGGCCGGCCGATTTCCGGCGGGAAAAGCCCTACGAGGAGCGCCACCAGGTCCAGCGGGAAAGGATGGGCCAGCCCCTCTTCCCGACTACCACCATCGGCAGCTTCCCACAGACCGAGGACGTTCGGAAGGCACGGCTGGCCTTCCGGTCGGGCAAGCTTGACGCCGACCGCTACTGGGAGTTTATCCAGGAGAAGATCCGGCACGTCATCCGGGTGCAGGAAGAGGTGGGCCTGGACGTACTGGTCCACGGCGAGTTTGAGCGGTCGGACATGGTGGAGTTCTTTGCCGAGAAGCTGGAGGGGATGGCCACCCTCACCCACGGCTGGGTGCTATCCTACGGGTCCCGGGTCTACCGCCGGCCGATAATTTACGGGGACGTCTGGCGGCCCCAACCTCTTACCCTCCGGGAGATCACGTTTGCCCAGTCCCTTACGTCCAAGCCGGTGAAGGGGATGCTCACCGGCCCGGTGACTATCCTGGCCTGGAGCACCCCCCGCCAGGACATCCCCCCCTGGGAGGTGGCCTATCAGATCGCCCTGGCACTCCAGGATGAAGTCCGGGACCTGGAGGCGGCCGGCATCCGGGCCATTCAGATCGACGAGCCCGCCTTCCGGGAACTGGCCCCCTTAAAGCGCCGCGGCTGGGCCGAGTACTTCGATTGGGCGGTTAAGGCCTTCCGCCTGGCATCCCGGGCCCGCCCGGAAACCCAAATTCACACCCACATGTGCTACTCGGAGTTTAACGAGATTCTCGAACACGTGGTGGCGATGGACGCCGACGTCACCTCCATCGCCGCCGCCCGGAGCCGAGGGGAGGTGATCGGGGCCTTCGAGCGGGTCCGGTTCCCCCGCCAGATCGGGCCTGGGGTCTACGATGTCCACTCCCCGGCCATCCCGAGCCCGGAGGAAATGGTCGCCGTCCTAGAGCGGGTTATCAGGCTGCTTCCCAAGGAAAACATCTGGGTAAACCCCGACTGCGGCCTCAAAACCCGTCGCTGGGAGGAGGTGATTCCGGCCCTCAAAAACATGGTCGAGGCCGCTGGCCAGCTCCGGGCCAGGTATGGGGCCCCGGTGACCCCCTAGTCTTCCCCGGCTTCCCTCAGGGCTGCCCGCCACCGTTCCAGCCGGACCTTCAGCTCGGCCTCGTAGCCCTGGTCGGAGGGTCGGAACCAGTCTCCCACCACCCCGGCCGGGAGATAGCGCTGGGGGACGTAGTGGCCGGGGAAATCGTGGGGGTAAAGGTAGCCCCGGCCGTGGCCCAGGGCCGACCGGTCCCGGTGGCTGTCCTTGAGGTGGTCGGGGACTTCCCCTGGACCCCGGGCCTCGATTTCGGCCTTGGCCTTAAAGTAGGCCCCCACCGAGTTGCTTTTGGGGGCCGTGGCCAGGTAGAGGGTGGCCAGGGCCAGGTGATATTCGGCCTCGGGCAGGCCAACCTGCTGGAGGGCCTGGGCGCAGGCGGCCACCACCACGACGGCGTTCGGGTCGGCCAGGCCCACGTCCTCGGCGGCCAAGATAAACAGCCGCCGCATTATAAAGTCGGGGTCCTCCCCGGCCAGAAGCATCTTCGCCAGCCAGTAAAGGGCGGCGTCGGGGTCCGAGCCCCGGACGCTTTTTATAAAGGCGCTTATGGTGTCGTAGTGCTCGTCGGCCGACTTATCGTAGGGAATAGCCCGGCCCTGAACCGCCTCCCGCACCAGGTCGATGTCGACCCGGATAACTCCAGCGGGGCCCGGCAGGACGGTTTCCACGGCCAGCTCCAGGCCGTTCAGGGCGGCCCGGGCATCGCCCCCGGAGATTTCGGCCAGGTAGGCCAGGGCCTCCTCGGAGACTTCCACCGGCCGGTCGCCATAGCCCCGTTCCGGGTCGGCCAGGGCCCGACGCAGGATGGTTAGAACCTCCTCCGGGGTGAGGGGAACCAGCCGGAAAACCCGCGACCGGCTCAGGAGGGGGCGAATCACCTCGAAATAGGGGTTCTCGGTGGTGGCCCCCACCAGAATGACGGTGCCGTCCTCCACGTGGGGTAGCAACGCATCCTGCTGGGCCTTGTTCCACCGGTGGATCTCGTCCACCAGCAAAACCGTCCGCCGGCCGCTGAGCCGGCGCCGCTCCCGGGCCTCGTCGACGATCCGCCGTAGCTCCCCCAGTCCAGCCAAAACGGCGCTTAAGGACTCAAAGTGGGCCCGGGTGTGGCCGGCGATGACGGCCGCCAGGCTGGTCTTACCGGTGCCCGGTGGCCCCCAGAGGATTAGGGACGAAAAGAGTCGGTCGGCTTCGATGGCCCGGCGCAGGGGCTTGCCCGGCCCCAGCAGATGCCCCTGACCGACGAACTCGGCCAGGCTTCGGGGGCGCATCCGGTCGGCCAGGGGCCGGCGCCGGAAATCCTCCGGGTTAAGGTCGAAGAGGTCCCGCGGCTTCTGCATCCCGATAAGGATAATAACATCCGCCCACCTTAAGGCAGCCGGAAGACCTCTAAAAGCTTCTTTTCGGCCTCGCCCCGGACCGTAGCAAAGACCTCCACGTAGGGCTCCAGGCCAGAGCCATCAAGTTTCTCCTTGAGTAGGTGGTCCAACTGAAATATCCCGGCCGAGTTGAGCATGGTCACGGCGATGCGGATGGGCTTCTGCTCCCCGGCCAGGATGTCCACGCGGTCGATGGCCGCAGCCGAGAGGGAGTGGATGTTCACTGCCCCGGCCTCGAAGGCGATCCGAGACCGTCCCTGGGCCATGTCCAGGGCATCGGCCACCCGGACGATGCCGGCTTCCAGGGTGAGGGGCCGTCCGTTCGCCCGGTGGGCGATGATGGCGTGGAGGACCTCGGCGCTGATGATGCTCCGGGTCGGCGGGTCGTAGATGCCCTCCAACAGCTCCTTAAGTTTAGGGGCGGCAAGGAAGAGGCTGAATTGCTCGTGGTCATCCCGGTGGACGGCCATCCCCACGTCGTGCAAAAGCGCCCCCAGGACCACCACGACCTCGGCGTCATCGTTGGTCAGACCGTAGTTGCGGACCACATTCGGGACAACCCCGGCGGCGGCAAGGAGCCGCAGCAGTTTCAAGGCTATGTTAGCGACGATCTGGACGTGGACGGGGCCGTGGTCGCTCATCTTGAGCCGGTCCACGGCGTTTACATTGGCACAGACCCAGTAGGCATAAAGCTCATCGTCCCGATTCACCCGGTCGGTCACCTGCTGCAACTTTTGGTTGTGACGGGCCGGCACCCGAATGGTAACGCTCCGGACAAAGGGTAGGACCGGTCCCGGCCGGGCGGGGGTCGGAGGCAATTCAAAACCCTCGGCCTGGGGGGCCTCGGTCGCCGGTTCTTCCCACGCCATACCCACCCCCCTCTAGCTTTGTTTGGTGAGCTCGTCTAGGAGGGCTTCGACCCGGCGGCGGATTTCCTCCCGAATGGTCCGGACCTCCGCCAGGGGACGGCCCCTGGGATCGGGCAACCCCCAGTCTTCCACGTTTTTCAAAAGGATCGCCGGGCAGGAATTGGCCTCGAGCTCACAGCCCATGGTGATGACCCGGGCGGCGGCCGCCACCTGCTCGTCGGTAATGGCCCGGGGCCGGGCGTCCGAGAGGTCGATGCCCACCTCCGCCATCGCCGCCACCACCTCGGGTTGGACCCGGTCGGCCGGCTCGGTCCCGGCCGATTCGGCCACCCAGTCGAGGCCCCGCTGTCGGACCAGGGCGTTGAAAATGGCCGCCGCCATCTGGCTCCGGCCGGCGTTGCGGACGCAGACGAAGAGCACCCGCTTAGTATTTCGAGACATTGATCTCCTCCATCCGGCCCGTCACGTCGTAGATCACCCGCTCGCAGATGTTGGTCACCCGGTCGGCGATGCGCTCCAGGTTGTGGGCCACCCAAAGTAGCCAAGTGGCTCGGTCGATAGTCCGGGGATCCTGGAGCATATAGGTTAAAAGCTCCCGGTAAACCTGGTCGTAAAGGGCGTCCACCTCATCGTCTTCGGCGGCGATTTTATATGCCGCTTCGACATCCCGCCGGATAAAGGCGTCTATACTGCGCCGGAGCATATCCCGGGCCTTTTCGGCCATCCGAGGGATGTCGATAAGGGGCTTAAGCAGGGGCTTATCTTGGTGCATCAGGACGATTTTGGCGATCCCTTCGGCGTGGTCGGCCATCCGCTCCAGGTCGACGATGATGTTGAGGATGGCGATGATGCGCCGAAGGTCCCGGGCCATCGGCTGCTGAGTGGCGATGAGCTCGATGGCCTGCTCCTCGATGTCGAACCGCTTTTTGTTGATGAGCAGGTCCTCGTGGACGATCCTTTTCGCCTCTTCCTGGTCGAGGCGCTTGAGGGCTTCCACAGACCGGCTGATGGCCTTGTCCACCATGCTGGCCAGCTCGACAACGCCATCCTCCAGGGTCCGTAGCCCCTCCTCAAGGGCAACCCGCGTCGTCACCTTTAAACCTCCCTTCTACCCGAACCGGCCGGTGATGTAGGCCTCCGTCCGGGGGTCCTTCGGGTTGGTGAAAAGCTGGCGGGTGGGGCCGAATTCCACCACCTCTCCAACCCGGTCCTCACCGGCCAGCATAAAGGCCGTAAAGTCCGAAACCCGAGCGGCCTGCTGCATGTTGTGGGTTACGATAACGATGGTGTACTCGGCCTTCAGCTGACGCAGCAGGTCTTCGATTTTTAAGGTCGAGATGGGGTCCAGGGCCGTGGTGGGTTCGTCCAGGAGCAGGACCTCGGGGTTCACCGCCAGTGCCCGGGCGATGCAGAGCCGCTGCTGCTGGCCCCCGGATAGGCTGGTTCCAGGCACATGTAATTTATCTTTAACCTCGTCCCAGAGGGCGGCCAGCTTTAAGCTGCGCACTACCAGCTCCTCCAGCTCAGCCCCCCTCGTTAGGCCGTTCAGCCGGGGACCGATGGCCACGTTTTCAAAGATGGACATGGTGGGGAAGGGGTTCGGCCGCTGGAAAACCATCCCGATGCGCCGCCGGACCAGGACGGGGTCCACCCCCGGGCCGTAAATATCCTCTCCGTTAAGGAGCACCCGCCCCTCCACCCGGGCCCCGGGCACCACCTCGTGGAGCCGGTTGATGCACCGGACCAGGGTGGACTTGCCGCAGCCGGATGGCCCGATGACCGCCGTGATCTTGCCCGGGGCAATCTCCAGGTTGACATTGCGGATCGCCTGCCGGCGGCCGTACCAGGCCGAGAGTCCCTCCACCCGAATCCAGGCCGGCCGGACCGTCGTCCTTGGGAAGGTAAGGGCTTCCGCCATGCGTTAAATTTTACCCCTTCGCTTTCGGGAAGTTAAAACATCACGCGGCCCCTCACCAGCCGAGCCGCCAGCGAAGCCACCAGAACCAGGCAAACCAGGACCAATGCCCCGGCCCAGGCCTGCCGATGCCAGTCGTCATAGGGGGATATGGCGTAAACGAAGATCTGCAGGGGCAGGGCCGCCACAGGCTGGGTGGGGTCCAGGTTCCAGAACGGGTTGCCGAACGCCGTAAAGAGCAGGGGGGCCGTCTCCCCCGCCGCCCGGGCGACTGCCAGTAGGATGCCCGTTAAAATCCCGTTAAGGGCCGTGGGAAGGACGATCCGGAGGGTGACCTTCCAGCCGGGGATTCCCAGGGCGAGCCCGGCCTCCCGGATGGAATTGGGAACCAGCCGGAGCATCTCCTCCGTTGCCCGAACTACGGTGGGAAGCATAATCAGACCGAGGGCAAAGCTACCAGCCAGGGCCGAAAAGTGGCCCAGTGGGATCACCAAGACGGTGTATGCGAAAAGACCCACCACAATCGAGGGCACCCCGGTAAGGACGTCGGCTATAAACCGGATGAGCTGGGCCATGACCCCTGAACGGCCATATTCGGCCAGGTAGATCCCGGCCCCGATTCCCACCGGTAGGCTGAACCCGCACGCCAGCGCCACCAGAAGAAGGGTGCCGACGACGGCGTTGGCGACGCCCCCGCCGGGCTCACCGGGGGGCTTCGGCGTCTGGGTAAGCAGCTCCAAGTTTAGGCCCGAAACCCCCTGGACGAAGACGAACCCTAAGACCGCAAACAGCACCCCAACCGAGAGGCCGGCCGATAATACCGTAAGCCCCTGGAAAACCCGGCCCACGACCTTGCGCCGGCGGTAGTGGACAGTGGTCCGGTAGCCGTACCCGTCCAACCTTACTCGCCCCCGACCGGACCCCAGGCCACCCGCCAGACGAGCACCCGGGCGACAATGTTGACCAGTAGGGTCAGGACGAAGAGGCCGAAACCCACGGCGAAGAGGGCCGAAAGGTGCAGGTCCGAGGTGGCCTCAGCAAACTCATTAGCGATGACGGCGGCCATAGTATACCCCGGCCCAAAGAGGGAAGCGGGAATCTGGGGCCGGTTGCCGATGACCATCGTCACCGCCATAGTCTCCCCCAGCGCCCGGCCCAGGCCCAGCAGAACGGCCCCAAAGATCCCGGAGCGGGCGGCCGGCAGGACGGCGTAGCGGACCGTCTCCCACCGGGTGGCCCCCAGGGCCAGCATCGCTTCCCGCTGGTCGTCGGGAACCGCCCGAATCACGTCCCGGCTCACGGCGGCGATGGTAGGTATGACCATGATGGCCAAGATGATGCCGCCGGTAAAGATGCCCACCCCGTAATAGGGCCCCTGGAAGAGGGGGAGAAAGCCCAGCCAGTTGCCCAAGGTCGGCTGGACGGTGGTGCGCAGCAGGGGTGCCAGGACGAACAGGCCCCAGAGGCCGTAAACCACGCTGGGCACCGCTGCCAGAAGCTCCACCAGGTACGAAACGGGACCCCGTAGCCAGCCGGGGGCAAACTCAGCCAGGAAGATGGCCGTTCCAAGGGCGACCGGCCCGCCAACCGACAGGGCCAGCAAGGAGGTAATTAAAGTCCCATATATGTGGGGCAGGGCACCGAAGTCCTCCCGGACCGGGTCCCAGACGTTGCGGGTGAAAAGGGCCGGCCCAAAGCGTTCCAGGGCCGGTGCCGCCTCCCCGGTCAGGCTGAGGCCGATACCCGCGGCCAGGCCCAGGACGGTCAGGCCCAGGAGGGCCACCAGCCCTTTAAAGACCATGTCCTCGGTGCGGGAGCTTACGAGGCGGGGACGTCGTAGGGTTGCCGGCCAAGCCATAGGTCAGTTCTCCAGTAGGGATTTACCTTGGTAGCTGATGGTCTTGATTAGGGCCCGGGCCTTAGCCCTTACTGCTTCGGGAAGGGGGGCGTAATGGAGGTTCGGGGCGTAGGCCTGGCCCTCATCCAGGGCCCACCAGAGAAATTCGGCCAGGGCCCGCCCTTTAACCGGGTCCCGCTGTTCCTGGTAAACCAGGATGTACGTGAAGGCCGAGATGGGGTAACTGTTGGGGCCCGGGGCGTCCACGATGGAGACCCGCAGGTCCTCGGGCAGGGTGGGGGCGGCCCCGGCCGCCGCGGCCGTGATGTTTTCCAGGGTCGGCTCGACGTAATTTCCGGCCCGGTTGCGCAGGAGGGCTTGGGGCAAACGGTTCTGAACGGCGTAGGCTACCTCCACGTAGCCGATGGCCCCTGGGGTCTGCTTTACCTGCCCGGTCACTCCCTCGTTTCCCTTGCTCCCCAGGCCCACCGGCCAGTTCACGCTGGTGCCCCGCCCTACCCTCTCCTTCCAGGCCGGGCTCACCGCCGACAGGTAATCGGTGAACACGTAGGTTGTCCCGGAGCCGTCCGACCGGTAGACCACGGCGATGGGGGTATCGGGCAGCTTTAGGCCCGGGTTTTCGGCCGCAATCCGAGGGTCGTTCCAGCGGGTCACCTGCCCCAGGTAGATGGCGGCCAGCGTCTCGGGCGAAAGCTTAAGGGCTCCGCCCAGCTCCGGCAGGTTGTAGACCACCACCACGGCCCCAAGGACCGTCGGGATGTGGAGGATTTTGCCCGGGGCCCGGGCCAGTTGGTCGTCGGTCATCGGGGCATCGGAGGCCCCGAAATCGACGGTCCCCTCCAGGATTTGGCGGATCCCACCGCCCGACCCGATGGACTGGTAATTTATCCTCACGCCGGTCTTCTGGGCGTAAACGTCAAACCATTTGGCGTAGATGGGATAGGGAAAGGACGCCCCGGCCCCGGTAAGGGTCGGGGCGCCGGTCTGTGCCCCCGGCCGGGGTGCCCCAGCTGGGGCACAGGCGGCCACCAGGAGGCCAAGGATACCGAGCACAATGGCCGCAGGCCTTAAACAAAGTTTACCCGTCGCCATATTTTCCTCCCCTTTTTTCTAGTCCAAAGTATGCAACCCGTTCTTTAAGGGAGGTTTTGGCGGGGCTGAAGAAAAGTTAAAAATCTCTTTAACTTTGGCCCAGGGGAAGGGTGAAGGTGAAGGTCGACCCCCGCCCTTCTCCCGCCGACTCGGCCCAGATGCGGCCGCCGTGGGCCTGCACGATATGCTTCGCAATGGCCAGCCCAAGGCCGGACCCGCCGGCGGAGCGGGCTCGGTCGGCCTTAAAGAATCGCTCAAAGACCCGGGGTAAGAGCTCCGGCGGGATGCCGGCCCCGGTGTCTTTAACTGAGACGGCCACTTCACCTGCCTGTCTCTCCACCGTTACCGTGATTTGACCCCCAGGCGGGGTAAACTTCACCGCGTTGTGTACCAGGTTGAGCACCACCTGCTCCAGGCGGTCCGGGTCAGCCTCCACCGGCGGCACGTCAGCCGGGAAGCGCAGCAGCAGGTGGAGCCCCTGCCGGTCGGCCAGGGGCCGCAGCCTTTCCACCGCCTGCCGGACGACCATAGCCAGGTCGACCGGGCGTCGGTTCAGGCCCGACCGGCCCGATTCCACCCGGGTCAGCTCGAAAAGCTCCTCCACCAGCAGGGCCAAGCCGTCCACCTCTACCCGGAGTCGCCCGATGAATTCTTTAGCCTGATCTGGGTCCTCGATGGCCCCGGCCTCGAGGGTTTCCACCAAGGCCTTAAGGGCCGCCACCGGCGTCCGCAGCTCGTGGGACACATTGGCCACAAAGTCCCGCCGGACCTGCTCGGTCTGCTTGATTTCGGTTACGTCCTGCAGGAGGATAACCAGGTGGCCGTCGGGCCCACCGGTAGGCTCGGTTCGGCTCACTTTAACCTGAACCGTCCGCCGCTGGCCGGGCGGACCCACCTCGAAGACGGGCGGCCGCTCGGCCCCGGGCTTTCCGTCCAGGAAGTTCCGGATAAATCCGGCCAGTTCATGGTCCCGAAGGACGGCTACCAGGGAACGGCCCGCAGCCTCCTCGGGCCGTACCTGAAGAAGCCGGGTCGCGGCCGGGTTCACCCCCACCACGTTCCCGTGGGGGTCAGCAATGACCAGCCCGTCGGCCATCTGGTCTATGACCAGCTGCAGCCGCCGGTGGTCGGCCTCCAGCTGGTCGACCCGCTCCCGTAGGCTTCCCAGCAGCTCCCCCAAGCCTCGGAGGGCATCCCGCACCTCCGGCGGCCCGCCCGCAGGCACCGTCTCCGGGGTGCCGCCCTCAGCCAGCCGGCAAAGGCCGGCCGCCAGCCGCCGGAGGTCTCGGCCGGCGAAGGCCCAGGCTACCAGGCCGAGCAGAAGACCCAATGGGACGGTGAAGGCGAGGGCAATCCCGAAGGCCGCAACTACCCGGTTCACCGCCCGTTCCACCGGCTCCAGCTCCTCCCCCACCCGCAGAATTCCCGCCGCCCCGCCCATCCACTCCACCGGGACGGCCACGTAAAGATACCCGGGCTCCAGGCCGACGCCGTAAAGGGCCCCACCCCCCACCGCCCGCACCTCCGGACGGGCCAGGCCGTTCCCCAAGCGGGCCGGGTCGCCGGCCGAGTCGCCCACCGGGCGGCCGGCCGGGTCGAAGAGGGTTACCCGGAGGCCGAAGCGCCGGCCCAAATCCTTGGCTGTGGCGTCGGCGTCGGCAGGGTCACCTGTGCTCAGAGCAGGCCCGGCCTCCGCCGCCATGAGCCGGGCCTGCCGCAGGAGTTGAGCCTGCAGGAGGTCGAGCTCCTGAGACCGGACGAGGCCGGCCACCTGGTAGCCCAGGGCCCCCAGGATAATCCCGGCCAGCAGGGCAAATCCCAGCCCCAGGCTTAGAACCCACCTGACGCCCACCGCCCTCAACCCGCAAACCGGTAACCCACCCCCCGAACCGTCTCGATGAGCACCGGCCGGGAGGGGTCGTCTTCCAGCTTTTCCCGCAGGCTGCGGATGTGCACAGCCACCGTGCGGGGATCCACCGGGTTGGCGTAGCCCCAGACCTCCCCCAGGAGCCGCTCGGCCGAAAAGACTCGGCCCCGGTTCCTTACCAGGAAGGCCAGCAGGTCAAACTCCTTGGGGGTAAGGTTTACTGGGACGCCCGCCCGGGTTACCGTGTGCCGGGCAAGGTCGACCTCCAGGTCCCCGGCCACCAGCCGCTCGGCCCCCGCGGCCGCCCCGGCTTGAAGCTCAGCCAGGATGAGGTCCCGCCGGCGCAGGAGGGCCTTCACCCGGGCCAGAAGTTCCCGCATGCTGAATGGTTTCGTGATATAGTCGTCGGCCCCCAGCTCGAGGCCCACCACCCGGTCCACCTCGTCGGCCCGGGCCGTTAGGATGATAATGGGAACCGAGCTCTGCTGCCGGATCCGCCGGCAGACCTCAAACCCGTCGAGACCGGGCAACATCAGGTCCAGAATGACCAGGTCGGGCCCCTCGGCCATGAGGGCCAGGGCGGTCGGTCCGTCGGCTGCCAGCAGGACCCGGTGCCCTTCCCGCCGCAGGTTGTACCCTACGGCGGCCTGGAGGGCAGGCTCATCCTCAACCACCAGAATCGTGGGCATGGTTCTCACCGTAGGATTTTATCAACGGGGGCAAAACCAGCTCCAGCACCACCGGTGGGGTATAATCTTCGGGGCAACCCGGTACGAACCTATGTTCTGAGGAGAGACGACCGTGGAGCGACGAGTTATTCAGGTCTCCGGCATGTCTTGCGAGCACTGCAACGAGGCCGTAAAGCGGGCCGTGAGGCGGGTGCCGGGCATCGGCTTCGTGGACGCCGACTACCGGGAGAACCGGGTCGTCATCGAGTACGACCCGCAGGCAACCGACCTGGAGGCCGTCTACCGGGCCATTGAAGAAGAGGGCTACCAGGTTATTACCCGCTGACCGGCAACTCGGGGCGGGGTGGAGGGCTGGTTGGGCGGCGAGGTTCTGGCGGGAACTGTCCGTGAGATTTTAAGTTTTCGGGACGGCCGCGTCGTCGTTAGGGTTGAGGGGACCGGGCCGGGAAACCGGCCGGAAACCGTGGTCGCCCCCCGGGTCGGGCTGGTGCCCGGGGCCCGGGCCGTCTTCCGGGGCCGCTGGCAGACCGGGGAGCACCTGGGTCGGCACTTCGTGGCCGACCAGGTGGAGGTGGGCCTTCCGGCCGAGCGGTCCGAAATCATCCGCTTCCTGGCCAGTGGTCTTTTCCCTGGCATCGGCCACCGGCGGGCGGAGCTTCTGGCCGACCGGTTCGGGGCCGCCCTCTGGGAAGTAATCCGAACGGACCCCATTCACTTGCGGGAAGCCGGAGTGGGACCCAGGACGGCCGAGGTTCTCCGCCGGACCCTGGCCGAGACGGAGGCCACCTGGGCAACCCTCGGACGCCTCCAGTCCGTCGGCGCCGACCCCATCCTCGCCCGAATCCTCCTTGAAACCTTCGGCCCGGAAGCTCCCGC
This sequence comes from Chloroflexota bacterium, assembly GCA_040289115.1. Taxonomy (GTDB): domain Bacteria; phylum Chloroflexota; class Dehalococcoidia; order JAUQQI01; family JAUQQI01; genus JAUQQI01. The sequence goes on along the minus strand of PSKS01000010.1, from coordinate 36,960 downwards.
CCGCCTCGACCAGGACCCCTACGCCCTGGTGGGACTCGTTCCCGGCTTCGGTTTCGAGCTGGCCGACCGGTTAGGCCGGGGCCGCCCGGAGCTTGGCCTTGCCCGCCGGGCCGCCTGGGTAGTCCACCTCCTTCAGCGGGCGGCCGATGAAGAGGGCCACTGCTTCCTTCCCCTGGTCGATCTGCAACACCGGACCCGAAAAGGCCTCACCCGGGAAGGGCTGATGGCAGCCGTCCGGGAGGGGATCGCCTCGGGGCGGGTTCGCTACGAGGCAAAGGCGGGTGGCCGATTGTATCTCACGCCCCTCTATTGGGCCGAGGAAACGGTGGCCCAGAGGCTGGCCGAGCTCCTCAGCCCCGGCAAGCCGGTCCAGGTGGAGGGTTGGGAGGCGGCCCTTAAGTTGCTGGAAACGGCCCCGGTGGGGGTGCTTACGGGCGGACCCGGCGTCGGTAAGACCCGCCTGGTGGCCGACCTTCTGGCCCGCCCGGACCTCCGAAGCCGGCGGGTACTGCTGGCCGCCCCCACCGGCCGCGCAGCCAAGCGCCTCGAAGCGGCCACCCGCCGGCCGGCCTTCACCCTACATCGCCTCCTGGAATACCAACCAGAAACCGGTCGGTTCTTGCGGGGTCCCGAAAACCCCCTGGAGGCCGACCTGCTGGTAGTGGACGAGGTATCAATGCTGGACGTTGTCCTGGCCGAAAGGCTCCTTTTGGCCCTGGGACCGCAGACCCGGCTTTTGCTGGTGGGTGACCCGGCCCAGATTCCCAGCGTCGGTCCCGGTAATCTCCTTGAAGACCTGCTCGCTTCCGAGGCCCTACCGGTGGCCCGGCTTACGGAGATTCGGCGCCAGGCGGCCGACTCGGGCATAGTCACCGGCGCCTACCGGGTACTGATGGGGCAACCGCCGGTGGGAGACCGGGCCGACTTCGGGGTGGTGGAGGTTCCATCCGCCGGGGCCATTGCCGACCGGGTGGCCGAGCTGGTGGCCCGGTCAGGCTTCCGGCCGGGCCCGGTGGTGCTGGCCGCCAAATACGCCGGCCCCGCCGGGGTCGACCGGTTGAACGAGTACCTCCAGGCCTTACTTAACCCCGCAGCTCCCGGCACCCCTGAGCTAGTCTGGAAGGGCCGCCGCTTCCGGCCCGGCGACCGGGTCATTCAGCAGGTTAATGCCTACCCCAAGGGGATAGCCAACGGGGAAGTTGGCCGGGTCGTCCGGGTCGACCCGGAAGGTTTCGAGCTTCAGGTCCAGTTTGAGACGGCCTTCGGACCCTGGACGGTCACCTACCGGGGCCTGGAGCTGGACCAGCTCGACCTAGCTTACGCCCTCACCATCCACAAAAGCCAGGGTTCGGATTACCCGGCGGTGGTCATCGTCGCCGCGCGGGACCACCTGCCCATGCTCGACCGCCGCCTGCTCTACACGGCCATAACCCGGGCGCGTCGTCTTTGCCTTATCGTCGCCGAGCCGGGGGTCCTGGCCGAGGCCGTAAGGGCGGAAGGCGACCGGCGCCGTCACACCGCCCTGGCCGAGCGCCTTCAAGCCCGTACCCAGTACGAACGGACCGTTCCCAAGCCGTAACTTTTATGCTACAGATCCGTTGAAGTAGCTGGAAACAGGCTTACGGAGGGAGCGAGCCGGATGCGGGTTTTAAAGCTCCTACCCCTGGTCGGTGTGCTGGTCCTTTTGGGCCTTGGGGCCGGATTTCTGGTGGCCCAAGCCCAAGAATCACCGGAGGACGCCGAAGACCCCCAGCCTAAAGTATTAAGCTGGGAGCCGCCCGTCATTACCGGAACCGTAACGCGGACCACCACCTTCACCGCCACCGCAACCGTTTCCCCGACCGTTGCTGATTCCCTTGAATGCGTCGTACGGCCCAAGAAGTTTGAGGACGACATGGTAAGCTGCACCCTATCGACGGCTGGCGGCACGGTGACGGTCACCCTGACGGTGACCCCCACCGTGGATATTCATGGCCGATCCTTTAACTTTCAGGTGTTCCTCCGGGCAGACGACGAGAAGTGGGTGGTTGCCCCACCCCTGCAGGTGAGGCTCTTTACCAATTCGGTTCCCCGGGCAGGCACCGAAGAACGGGGTAAGCCCGACGACGATGAGGACAACGTGGGGCCGGTTCAAGGCGCCGACCACCGGTCCGATGACCACCCCGGAAAGGGAGATGAGCACCGGGCTAACCCTGGCACCCCACCCTCGGCCGGCGACCATGGTCGTTCGGGAGGGCAACGGGGCCGTCGCTGAGCCGCCCCTCACCCCTTGAGCCTGAGCAGGCGGGCTGCGTTTTCGCCGAGGATCGCCCGGCGGACCTCCCCGGCGATGGGCAGCCCGCCGATGACTTCCACTGCCCGGCCCATATCCCCGACCTGGTGGGGATAATCGCTCCCCAAAAGCAGCCGCTCGGGTCCGGCGAACTTCAAGGCCAGCTCCAGGACAGCCGGGTCGAAGTTAACGGTGTCGTAATAAAAGTTCTTAAAGAACGCCGTCGGGGGCCGGGAAATTAACGGCTTAAGCTCCGGGTAGACCGCCCAGCCCCGGTCGGCCCGCTCGGCCACGTAAGGCACCGTTCCCCCCAGGTGAGCCAGCACCAGCTGAAGGTTCGGGTAAGCCTCAAAAAGCCCGCTGAAAATCAGCCGGTAGGCCGCAACGGTGGTGTCAAAGAGAAAGCCCAACAACGCCACCAGTCGGTAATCCTCCAGGCCCGCTGTGCCGAAAACCGGGGTCGTGGGGTGGACCATCAGGGGCACTCCCATCCGGATAAAAATGGGTGTGAAAATCAATCCGCATCCTTTAACCTCCTTTTTTCCTGCGGACGTCTCAGCTCGGCCAGCAGCATCCCCGCCAGGATCAGGCCGGCCCCAGCCAGCTCCTTAGGCCCCAACCTTTCCCCCAGCAAGCCGGCGGCGAAGAGGGCGGCGAACGCCGGCTCGGCCGAGAAGATGAGGGCGGCGTGGCTCGGGCTGGTGTACCGCTGGGCCGGAATCTGCAGCCCGAGAACCAGGCCGGTGCCGAGAACCCCGGTGTAGATGGCGGCCGGCAGGCCCGACCCGGCCGGAATTCTCAGGCCCCCCTCGAAGCAGAAAGCCAGCAGCACCCCACCCAGGGCGACCACCGCCGTCTGGACCAGGGCTAGGCGGAACGTATCGCATCCCCGGCTCAGCTCGGCCACGGCCAGGATGTGGCCCGCAAAAGCGAAGGCGCAGGCCAGCACCCAAAGGTCGCCGGGCTCCGGCCTCAGCTCGGCCGTGAGGGAGAGGAGGGCCAGCCCGGCGGTGGCCAGGCCGATCCCGGCCCCGACGCCCCAGCCTACCCGGTGGCCCAGGCCGAAGCGGGCCAGAAGGGGAACCAGCACCACCGAAAGCCCGGTAATGAAGCCGGCCTTGGAGGCCGTAGTGAGGCTGAGGCCGACCGTCTGGGTGGTGTACCCCCCGAGGAGAAGCAGTCCCATAAAAACGCCCCGCAGGACCTCCCGCCAAGACATTCCGCCCAGCCCGGGCAAACCCAGAAGCAGGAAAACCGCCGAAGCTGCCGCAAAGCGTAAGGCCACGAAGTTAAAGGGGGGCGTATTGGCCACGCCGACCTTGACCACCACAAAAGTGGTTCCCCAAATGACGCACACCAAAAGCAGAACCAGGTCGGCGTTGAAGGGAGAGCGGGCAAGCCAGCCTTCGAAACCCGTGGGTCGGTTTGGGGCGACTTGCTTCAACCGCGGGCACCCGAACTAGGTTGCCGGGGTACGGTCCGCCGGCCGGCGAGGCGGGGCCGGGTTCCCGGGCGTGCGGCACCGGCCTGGCCTGCGGGAGCCCCTTCCGACCGAGCGCTCATCGGCGTTCCCAGTAATCGAACCGTTCAGCCTGCCTGCAACGGACCGCCGGCCTTTCTGGCCACCCTGAGCTGCCCCCGGAACACCAGGCGAGGCAATGCCTTTTCCCGGCAGAAACCCGATGAAGGCTAGGCTGTGGCGCGGATGGACGTCGTCGGCCAGGGTGAGTCCGCCCGGCCTTACGGCCCCGAAAACGGAGCTTGCTCCGGGCCCCACCCTCGTCTCCACCACCGTTCAAGGCCCCTCTAGGCGCATCAGACCGTAAAGGACGGCCCCGGCCGCAAAGCCCGGACTGCCCCCCGGAGGGCGGGCCGGGCTTGCCACCCGGTCGGACTGCACCTGCCCGGCCAGATATCCCCATAACGGCCGGTCCAGGTGAAGCCCCCGACACAAAGGGCCGGGCGGACGGGATTCAACCCTAGGGTACGAAAGGCCGAGATGCCAGCCAGGAACCTGGCCGCCTGGACTGGAAGTCGAAAAGCCCGGAAGACTTGCTCAACCACGGCGGTGATCGGGTAGAGTCTCTAAAGATACCGGTCCAGACATTTAAGGTAGTAATCGCGGGTGCGAATCAGGCCACTGGTGAGGTCGTGGCGGGCCGTCCAAGGCACCACACTGCGGAACTTCTTGTTGCTGATAATGGCATCCCCGACCTCGATGGCCTTCCGGTCCCGGGGCCAGGGGACAAACTTGACCCGGCCCCCGATTACCCGGGCCACCTCCTGGGCGACCTCGGCGACGGCATAGTGATAGTCCGACACCGCAAAGAACACTTCTCCAACCGTATGTTCGCTTAAGGCCGCCAGCACCAGGGCCTCCACGCAGTCGTCCACGTAGGTTATATTCCGCAGCTGGCGGCCCTCCCCGAAGACCGGTATCTCCTTGCCCTGCAAACCCAGGCCGATGAAGTAGTTGATAAACCCGAAATCCGGGCTTTTAATATTGGACCTCGGACCGAAAACGTTCGCCAGACGGACGACAGTCACCGGCAGGCCGTAGGCACGGGCGTAAATGAGGCAGTATTTTTCGCCGGCCAGCTTATTAGCCGAGTAGATGTCTACCGGGAATTCCACGTGCAGCTCGTCGATGGGTCGGTAGTACATCCGGCCCACCTGGGTGCTCGTGCCCAGGTAAACCAGCCGGGCCCCCGGGTTGAACCTTCGCAGGACCTCCAATAGGATAAGGGTGCCCTTGCAGTTCACGTCGACGTCCATCAGGGGTTCCCGCATGGAATTTGGGTGGGAAGTGTAAGCCGCACAGTGGAAAACTATATCTTGGCCGGCAACGTGGCGGCTCAGGCATTCAAAGTCCCGAATATCCCCTAGGACCAGCTCCACGTCCTGACGGATATCCTCGATGTTGTAGAGATTCCCCCCGGAGCGGGGGTCAAGGCAGTCGTAGATAGTCAGCCGGGCCCCCAGCTCCAGGCAGCGGTGGGCGAGGTTGCTGCCGATAAACCCAAGGCCGCCGGTGATGAGAACCCGGCGCCCCCGCAGGCCCGCCGGGGACAGAAGTTCCCCCCTTTCTTCGGTCACGTTAGTCCCCCCCGGTTAGTGTCCAATCCTTCGGGGTTTGCCTGCTTCACCCCCGGACCCCGGTTGCCCACACCGGGGTCGCTGAATCATTTAATTGGCGGCCCTTTCAACCAATCATAACCTATTTCCGGGTCGTCGTGGGGGATTCGGCCCTCGTCGGCGGGGTCGTAGACCCGGGAAGTCACGTAGAAGAGGTGTACCGGTCCCGAGATCACCTTACAACCGTGGGCAACCCCCGGCGGAATCCGCACCACCCGGGCCGGCTGGTCCTCCCCCAACAGAAACTCCATCGTCTTGCGGTAAGTGGGGGATTCAGGCCGCAGGTCGTGGAGGGCAACCTTAAGGACGCCGATGGGCACGTACCACCAGTCCACCTGCTTGTAGTGGATGTGCCAGGCCTTGATAACCCCAGGGTACATCAGGGAGTGGCTCCACTGGCCGAAACCCTCGGCGAAGAAATCGTCCGTTACCCGGATGAGCTCCCGGAAAAAGCCCCGCTCATCCGGGTGGGTTACCAGGTCCTTAAAGACCACGCCCTCAATCACGGCCATCACCTCCGAACGCCCTGATGGATTCGATGACGGTCGTAACCTCCCCGTCGGTCAGCCCCGGATAGATGGGCAAGGAGAGTACCTCCCGGGCGGCCCGCTCCGTCTCGGCCAAGGACCCTGCGACCCGGACCCGCCCCCGGTAGGCGGGCTGGAGGTGGACAGGCACCGGGTAGTGGACGGCGGTGCCCACCCCCCGCCGGGCCAGGAAGGCCCTAAGATCCTCCCGCTGGCCCGACCGAACGACGTAGAGGTGATAGACGTGGGTTGTCCCCGGCCGAGCCTTCGGGGGCCCCACGGCCGTCCCCGCCAGTTCAGCGTCGTAGCGGGCCGCAATCTCCGCCCGCCGCCGGTTATCCGCCTCCAGGTGGCGCAGCTTAACCCGCAGGACGGCCGCCTGGAGCTCGTCCAGCCTGGAGTTGAACCCTGGCAGGCTGCTTACGTACCGTTCGGCCCAGCCATACTCCCGCAGGAGCCGGACCCGCTCGGCCAGCTCCGGGTCGTTGGTAACCACCATTCCGCCGTCGCCGAAGCCGCCCAGGTTCTTGGTCGGGTAAAAGCTGAAGGCCCCCAGGTCGCCCCAGGCCCCCACTCGCCGGCCCCGGTAGACGGCCCCGTGGGCCTGGGCGCAGTCCTCGACCACCCGCAGGCCGTATCGGCGGGCCACCTCCAGAATCGGACCCAGGTCGGCCGGCTGGCCGTAAAGATGAACGGGGACTATCACCTTCGTTCGGGGGCCGATGGCCTGCTCCAGGCGGGCGGGGTCCAGGGTGTAGTAGTCGGGCTCGATATCCACCAGCACTGGGCTAGCACCGGCCAGCTCGATGGCGGCCACGGTAGCCACGGCGGTGTGGCTTACGGTGACCACCTCGTCCCCAGGGCCCACCCCGGCCGCCCGTAGGGCCAGGACCAGGGCGTCGGTGCCGCTGGCCACCCCCACCCCGAACCTCACCCCGATGTAGGCTGCAAACTCCGCCTCAAAGGCCTCCACCTCCGGGCCGAGGATATACCGGCCGCCGGCCAGGACCCGGCTGACGGCCTCGTCAACCTCTGCCCGGTGGGCCAGGTATTGGGCCAGGGGATTGGCGACGGGAATCACCTTTCGGGCAGCCGGCTCCGCTCGTACTCGATGACCCGGTCCAGCATCTCCTCCAGGCTCAGGGTGGGGCGGTAGCCGATAAACCGGTTTATCTTGGAAAGGTCGGGCAGCCGCCGGCGCATGTCCTCAAACCCCACCTCGTAGGCCTCCTCGTACGGAATAAACACGATCTCGGAAGGGCTGTTGGTCTTCCGTTTGACGAGCTCGGCCAGCTCCCGGATGGAGATGTCTTCGGTGTGGCCCACATTGAAAACCTCTCCGGCCGCGGCCGGACATTCAACCAGCTTGATGAGGGCGTTCACCACGTCCCCAACCCAGGTGAAAGACCGGCGCTGGGTACCGTCGCCGTACACGGTGATGGGCTCGCCCCGGAGGGCCTGCCGGACAAAGCGGGGCACCACCATCCCGTAGCGTCCGGTCTGGCGGGGACCGATGGTGTTAAAGAGCCTGACGATGACCACCGGAACCCCCTTCTGCCTCCAGTAGGCCCGACCCAAAAATTCGTCGATGATCTTCGAGGCGGCGTAGGCCCAGCGGGCTTTGGACGTCGGCCCCAGCACCAGGTCGTCCTCCTCGCTAAAGAGGGGTTTGTCCAGCTTGCCGTAGACCTCCGAGGTGGAGGCCAAAAGGACTGATTTTTTCTTTTTGGCCGCCAGCTCCAGCACCACCTCCGTCCCCTTGACGTTCTGTTCCAGGGTCCAGACCGGGTCCTCGACGATGAGGCGAACCCCCACGGCCGCGGCCAGGTGGAAGACCACATCGGCCAGGTCGACCAGTTCGGCCATCACCGCCCGGTTAAAAACCGTGTCGATGACGTAGCTGAAACGGGGGTGGGACTTTAAGGCAACGATGTTCTCGATGGACCCGGTGGAAAGGTCGTCGATGACCCAGACCCAGTCCCCCCGGGCCAGCAAGGCCTCGGCCAGGTGGGACCCGATGAAGCCGGCACCGCCGGTAATAAGCGCCCGCATCACAGGCTCCAGTAGAGGATGGCGGGATTGGCTTTTAGGCTTGCGGCCAGGACACCCCGCACGTCGACAACAACCCCCACACCAGAATCCACCCGGAGCAAGCCGACGTAATCCTCCGGGCCCCGTTCCACCAGCGCCCGATGCTTTACGGCCAGCACCACCCCATCGTAGCGGGCGCCGCCGGCAAAAGGATCACCCTCCACCGCCCGCAAACCCAGCCCACGTCGGATTCCTTCAGCGCCCACCAGCGGGTCATAAACCCACACCCTTACCCCGTACTCTTCCAGCTCCCGGACCAGCTCCACCACCCGGCTGTTGCGGGTGTCCCGCACGTCCTCCTTGATAGTCACCCCCAAAACCAGAACCTCGCTGCCCTGCACCATGCGCCCGGCCCGAATCAGAAGCTTCACCGTCTGCTGGGCAATGTAAGCCGGCATGGATTCGTTTATGCGCCGCCCGGCCAGGATAAGCTCCGGATGATGCCCCACCTGCTGGGCCTTATAAGTCAGATAATACGGGTCCACCGGGATGCAGTGCCCCCCCACCAGCCCGGGCTCCACCGGCACAAAGTTCCACTTCGTCCGGGCCGCCGCCAGAACCTCCCGGGTATCAAGCCCCAGCCGGTGAAAAAGCATCGCCAGCTCGTTCATCAGGGCGATGTTTAAATCCCGCTGGACGTTCTCGATAACCTTGGCCGCCTCGGCCGTTCGGATGTCCGGCGCCCGGTGGATGGGGGCCTTGACCACCAGCCCGTAAACCCGGGCCATAAGCTCGGTGGTCTCGGGGTCCTGGCCGGCCACCACCTTGGCAATCTTTTCCAGGGTATGCTCGGGGTCACCCGGGTTTATCCGCTCGGGGGAATAGCCCACCTTGAAATCCCGGCCGGCCCTAAGTCCCGAGGCCCGCTCCAGCTCGGGCAGGCAAACCTCCTCGGTGACGCCGGGATAAACGGTGGACTCATAGACCACAACACTTCCCGCCGAGAGGTTCCGACCGATGGTCCGGCTGGCATCAATAAGCAGTGAAAGGTCTGGCTGCTTGGCTGAATCCACCGGTGTCGGAATCGCCGCAATAATAAACTGGGTCCGCCGCAGGGCGGCCGGGTCCGAGGTGAATTCCAAAAAGGGGGCCTGGACCTCGTCCGCCGAGAACTCCAGGTTCCGGTCGTAGCCGGCTTGAAGTTCCCGGATGCGCCCTTGGTCGATATCGAAGCCCACCGTTGGGTGGACCCGGCCGAAGGCGGTAGCTAGGGCCAGCCCGACGTAGCCGAGGCCCACCACCCCGATCCGGTCCGGGAGATGCTTAGCCTGTGCCGTCATCAGTCCTCAACCTCGACGTCCTTGGCCCAATGCCGGTTGGCTAGATACCAGCTTACCGTGAGTCCAAGGCCCGTTTCCAGGTCCACCTCCGGCTGCCAGCCGAGAAGCCGGCGGGCCTTGGAGATGTCGGCCCAGGTGGCCCCCACATCGGCCGGGTGGCGGGGCCGGCGGTCGATAACGGCCGGCCGGCCCAGAATTCCCTCGAGGGTTCGGATCACCCGGTTCAGCTCAACCGGCCGGTCGCTTCCTAGGTTTATAACCTCGAAGCCCCGCACCCCCAAAGCTGCCACGGTCCCCCGGGCCACGTCATCCACGTAGGTAAAATCCCGCTCCTGGGTCCCGTCCCCATAGACGACGATGGGGAGCCCCTCGGCAATCCGCCGCACGAACCGGAAGATGCTCATATCTGGCCGCCCGGCCGGGCCGTAAACCGTGAAATAGCGCAGGATGACCACGTCCAGCCCAAACAGCCGGTGGTAGGTATAGGCCAGGACCTCGGCAGCCTTTTTGGAGGCCGCATAGGGGGAGAGGGGTCGGTCGGTGGGCTGGTCCTCCCGGAAGGGCCGCGGTCCCTCCCCGTAAAGGCTCGAGGTGGAGGCGAGAATGAAGGTGGGTACGGCCCAGCGCCGACAAAGCTCCAGCAGGTTGAGGGTTCCTAGCAGGTTGACTTCGTAGTAGCCGTAGGGGTTCCGGAGGCTCTGCCGAACCCCGGCCCGGGCGGCCAGATTAACCACGACCTCAAAGGGCCCGGCCTCTTCCCAGAGGCTCGCCAGAAAGGCCGGGTCCAGGATGCTTCCGGGCCGGAAAGAAAAGCCCCGTACCGATTTGAGGTTTTCAAGGCGCCACCCCTTGAGGACCACGGGGTAGGCCGGGTCGAGGTTATCCACCCCCACGACCTCGTGGCCAGCGCCGGCCAGCTGCTCGGCCACCGTCGACCCGATGAATCCGGCGCAGCCGGTCAGCAGTACCTTCACGGGCCTGCCCGTTCCACGTACTCGGCCGGGACCCAGCCGGTGTTTCCCGCCGGGTCCCGGACCAGCACCCAGCGGCGGCCGCCGGCTTCGGTCTCTTCACCCAGGGCATCCAGCCGGGTTCGCTCCGGCCAGGCCCGAATCCGGCGGGTTTCGTTGGCCGGCTCCGCCCGGAGGTAAACACCGAGACCGCCGGTGTTGGTCACCACAAGGGGGCCTCGGTAAAACTCGGGGGTTGGCGTCGGCGGGACGGCGGTGGGCCCCGAGGCCGGGGGGCTTTCGGCCCTGGGTTGGGTCGGGCGCTCGAAATGGAGGACGACCAGCACCACCAGCGCCGCCGGTATCAGGATGAGGGTCAGGCGTAGCAAAACCGCCGGCCGCAGGAGGCCCACCCCCACCGGAGGCCGGTCCGCGGCCGGCTCCCAGAAATCATAGAGCTTCCGGTTGCAGGCCAGGGTGTCGGCGTCGACCAGAGATCGAATATTGGGTCCCCGCAGAACCGGGTGCGTGCACCAGCCCCGGCCCCCGACCGGGGAAGGCTGGTAGAAGCGGCACGTGCCGCACCGGCGGGGGCGGGAAGGCCGGCGGGGCGGCACCCGGGCGGGGAGGGCCATCAGCCGTGGAGGAGGCGGCCCAGTCTGGCTACGGCCTCGGCGATCCGCTCCTCGGGGGCGGTGTAGCTGAACCGGAGGTGGCCCTCCGCCGCCGGACCAAAATCCACCCCCGGCGTAACGGCCACGTGGGCTCCTCGCAGAATCCGCCGGGCCAGCTCCAAAGAGTTTTCGCCCCAGCGCCGGGCATCGGCCAGGACGTAGAAGGCCCCGGCCGGTTCGACGGGAACCCCAAAGCCCAGCTCCCGCAGGGCCGAAACCAGGTAGCGGCGGCGCCGGTCGTAGACCTGCCGCATCCGTTCGGCGTCCGGTCCGGCCTTCCTTAAGGCGGCGATGCCGGCGTGCTGAACGAAGTCGGATGCCGAGATAAAGAAGTTCTGGGCCATCACCTCCATTGGACGGACCAGGTCGGCCGGGAGGATTACAAACCCAAGGCGCCATCCCGTCATGGCGTAGCGCTTGGAAAAGCCGTTGAGAACCACGGCCCGGTCCGAAAATTCCAGGATGGTGCGCTCCTCCCCCACGTAGGTAAGCCCGTGGTAGATCTCATCGGAGACCACCAGGGGCCCCAGCTCGGCCAAGGCCTTCAGGGTCTCCGCCGAGAGCACCGCGCCAGTGGGGTTCGCCGGGGAGTTAATTAAAATGGCCTTCGTCCGGGGCGAGAGGGCCGCCCGGACCCGGGCCGGCTCCAGCTGGTAACCTTCGGCCGGGTCTACCCGCACCATTACCGGCCGGCCGCCGGCAAACCGGATGAAGCTGGGGTAGCAGGCGTAGTACGGGTCGGTGATAATGACCTCGTCGCCGGGCTCCAGAACCGCCGAAAACAGTAACATCAGGGCCGGGGAAGTTCCCGCCGTTACCAGAATCTGGGCCGGGGAGACCCGGACCCCGTAGCGCTCCCGGTAGTGCTCGGCAATGGCCTCCCGAAGCTCGGGGAGACCCAGCGCCTGGGTGTAGTGAGTCCGGCCGGCCTGGAGGGCCTCCAGCGCCGCGGCCTTGATGCACGCGGGCGTATCAAAGTCCGGTTCCCCCACCTCCAGGTGGACCACGTCGGCCCCCTGCCGCTCCAGCTGCTGGGCCTCGGCCAGGACGTCCATGGCCAGGAAGGGCTCTACCTGACGGGCACGGTTCGATATCTGCATAAGCCTTACTCCGGCCATAGTTTTAAGGCGGTCAGGGCCGGCGGCCAGAACCCGCCTTTTTGAGTATACCGCCCCTGGCCCTCACCCACGGCTGCCGGTTATGATATACGCGGACCAGCTAGATTCGCAGGAGAGGTTAAGATGCCGCGGCTGCCCGGTAAACGGATCTTCATCGAGATGCTTATCGCCCACGGGACCCGCTACCTTTTCGGGAACCCCGGCACCACCGAACAGCAGCTTATGGACGCGCTCCAGGACTACCCTCAACTCGAGTACATTATGGGCCTGCACGAGTCGGTGGCCGTGGGCATGGCCGATGGCTATGCTCGGGCGAGCGGCCGACCGGCGGTGGTCAATGTCCACATTGCCGCCGGCCTCGGCAATGCCATGAGCATGCTTTACGACGCCTACCGGGGTGGCACCCCCCTGGTCCTCACCGCCGGGCAGTCGGACACCCGACTCCTGATGTATGAGCCGACCCTATCGGCCAACCTTGTGGAGCTGGCCCGGCCGTTCACCAAGTGGAGCTACGAGGTTATCCACGCTGCCGACCTGCCCCAGGCCGTCCGCCGGGCCTTTAAGGTGGCCATGCAGCCCCCCACCCGGCCCGTTTTTCTATCCCTGCCCATGGACATGATGGACGAGGAGGCCGAGGTTGAAATTCGGCCCCTCGGGGAAGTGGCAACCCGGGTGCGCCCGGACCCGGTGGCGGTGGAGCGGGCCGCCGAGATGTTCGTCCAGGCCGAAAGCCCGGCCCTGCTGCTGGGCGACCGGATTGCAGCCTCGGGGGCGGTGACCGAGGTTACCCGCTTCGCCGAGCTGGTGGGTGCCCGGGTTTACACCCTCAGCGCCACCGAGGTCGTCTTCCCCACCGGCCATCCCCTCTACCTGGGAACCCTCAACACGGGCAACCCGGTCACCCGGGAAATCCTCCAGAACTTCGACCTGGTTCTGGCCGCCGGCGGCCCCCTCTTCCAGCAATTTCTTTACCTGCCCATACAATTCTTGGCTCCGGACACGAAGGTCATCCAGCTGGACGATGACCCGTGGGAGGTGGGCAAGAACTGGCCCATCGACCTAGGCATTCAGGCTGACCCGAAGTTGGGATTTGCCGAACTTTACGAGGCGGTGGCCGCCCGGATGACCGGGACCGACCGGGAAAAGGCGGCGGGGCGCGCCGCGGCCGCCGAAGCATTCAAACGCCAGCTCCGGGACAAACTGGAGCAGGAGGTCCGGGCTGTCTGGGCGAACCGGCCCATCGCCCCGGCCCGCCTGGCCCGGGAACTTCGGGCCGCCGTCCCGCCCGATACGGTTCTGGTCGACGAGGCCATCACTACGTCCCCGGCCCTCCAGGCGGCCTTTGACTTCAACGAGCCAGGCACTTACTTCCGGATCCGGGGTGGGGCCATCGGCTGGGGCCTGCCGGCGGCCCTAGGGGTGAAGCTGGCCCGGCCGGAGCGCCCGGTGGTCGCCGTGGTCGGGGACGGCTCCGCCCAGTACACCATTCAGTCCCTGTGGAGCGCCACCCACCACCGCATCCCGGTAATTTACGTCATCTGCAGCAACCGGAGCTACCGCATCCTTAAGGTGAACCTAAAGAACTACCTGAAGTTCTCCGGCCAAGCCCACCGGGAAAGCAAGTTCATCGCCATGGACCTGACCGACCCCGACCTCGATTTTGCGGCCCTGGCCCGGGCCTACGGCATCAAGGGCTGGCGGGTTGAAGGGCCCGATGAGCTAGGGGAGGCCCTGCGGGCGGCCATCCGGGACGGCGGTCCGGCCCTGGTGGACGTGATCCTGGACGGAAAGGTTTAGAAAAATGCCAATAAGAATCGTTTCGCTGCTCCCCAGTGCAACCGAAATCGTCTTTGCCCTAGGCCTTGGGGACTGCCTGGTGGGGGTAAGCCATGAGTGCGACTTCCCCCCGGAAGCCCGCACTCGGCCGGTGGTTACCCGCAGCCTCCTGCCCCCCGGCCTCTCCCAGGCCGAAATCGACCGGCAGGTGAAACGGCTGCTGGCCGAGCGGGGCACCATCTACGGGCTTGACGCGGAGCTGCTTAAAGCGCTTAAACCCGACCTCATCCTCACCCAGCGGCTCTGCCACGTCTGCGCCGTGGGCTACGAGCAGGTCTGCGAGACGGTGGAGGCCATCGGAGCCGGGGCCCAGGTGCTCTCCCTGGAGCCCGACGGCCTCGAGGGCATCTTCGGGACGATTCTGACGGTGGGCGAGGCCACGGGCCGAGCGGAAGTGGCCGAAAGGCTCGTGGCCGGCTTCCGGGCCCGGGTTGAGACGGTAGCCCGGCGGGTTTCCGGCCTGCCCCGGCCGCGGGTGGTGGCCCTGGAGTGGCTCGACCCACCCCTGGCGGCCGGCCACTGGGTCCCCGAGATGGTCGCCCTGGCCGGCGGTGAAGACCTCTTCGGTCGGCCCCGCCTGCCGGCAGTCCGCCTCGACTGGGCGGACGTTTTAGCGGCCGATCCCGACGTCCTGGTGCTCATGCCCTGCGGCTACGATTTGCCGGCCACCGTCGAAGCGGCCCGGGTCCTGGGGGCCGTTCGGGGCTTAGAGAACACCCGGGCCGCGGTGGCAGGTCGGGTTTACGCCGTGGACGGCTCGGCCCATTTTAACCGCCCCGGCCCCAGGGTCGTTGAGGGCCTCGAAGTTCTGGCCGAAATCCTGCACCCCGAGGCCTGCCGGGGCCTCGCCCCACCTGGATCCTGGACGCCCATCAGCCTGCCATTGCCGGTTCGATGACCCCCCAGGGTGTTGAGGAGCTCGAGGCGTTTTTACGGGAAAGGGCGAGCCGGGCCCGGCTGGTCCGGCTGGAATCAGACACGTCCACGGTGGAAGCCGCGGCCGAGGCTCTGGGCGTTCCCCCGGCACGGATAATTAAGAGCTTGGTCTTTATCGCCGGCGACGGGCCTATCCTGGTCATCGCCGGGGGCCCCGACCGGGTTGACCGGCGCCGGTTGGCCGAACTGCTCGGCCTTCCGGCCGGCAAGGTCCGGCTGGCCACGCCGGAGGAGGTCCTTACGGCCACCGGGTACCCGGTCGGGGGCGTGCCCCCGGTCGGCCACACCCGGCCGATTAAAGTTTACGTCGACCGGCGGGTGGCCGAGGCCCCAAGCACGGTCTTCGGGGGCGGGGGCGCCGGCGGGGTGCTCCTGGAGATCGAGCCGGCGGAACTGATCCGGCTGACCGGCGCCGAGGTCATCGACCTGACCTGAGATGGAGGACCCCTTCTACCGTCGGCTCGGCACCACCGAGCTTAAGGTCTCCCGCATCGGCTTTGGGGGCTGGCAACTTTCCGGCGTGGACTGGGGTTACTGGTCGGAGGCCGTCACCGGCCGGGCCCTGCTGGAGGCCCTGGACCTGGGCCTGAACCTAATCGAGACGGCCGACCGCTATGCCGAGGGCCACGGGCAGGAGGTCCTGGCCCGCTGGCTTAAGGGCCGCCGCCACGACTGCGTCCTGGCCGTCCGGGGCGGCATCGACTTTTACCACGGCGAACCCCACCCCGATCCCTCGGCCCGGTACCTGACCTACGCCTGCGAGCAGAGTCTGCGGCGACTCAAGACCGACTACATCGACCTTTTCCTGGTGGAGGGCGCCTCGGCCGAGGCCATCCGCAGCGGCGAAATTTACGAGACCTTCGAGCGGCTCAGCCAGGCCGGGAAAATCCGCTACGGGGGCTTTTTTGCCGACGACCCGGAGCTCGCCTTCCTGGCCGTAGACTCCGGGCCCACGGCGGCCCTGGAGGTGCCCTTCAACCTGCTGCAGCCCGGCCTCCGGGAGCTTTTCCCCGAAGTCGGCCGCCGGCAGGTGGGAATCTTAACCTGCGGTCCCCTCGCTCAGGGCCGCCTAGCCGGCAGGCTGGAACCGGACGCGGAGTTTCACCCCCTGGACCACCGGTCCCGCTGGGACCCTGAGAGGCTTCGCGGGGACCTAGAGCGGGCCAAGGCTTTCGGTTTTATCGCCGAGGCCCTGGAAATCACCCCGGCCCAGGCCGCCCTGGCCTTTGTCCTGGACCACCCCGAGGTGACGGCCGCTGTGGTCGGGATGCGGACCCCCGAACAGGTCCGGGAAGATCTTGGGGCCTGGCGGTTTGTACCCTTGCCCCAGGCCGTCCGGGACCGGCTTGCCGAAACCTTCGAGGAGCTTTTGCGGTCCTCCACCCCACCGGCCGCCGAGTAGAACAGGCCGGACCTAGGGCTTAATCCCGAAGTTGGCCAGGAAGTTCAAAGAGTCGGGGATGTCGGTCCGGTAGGCGAAGGCCGAGCCCTTGCAGTTGGCGTTCAGGACGAAGGAGTTAACGCCAACGATGACCTCGGAGCCGGCATCGGTTCGGTGAAGGACGGGCCCCCCAGAATCTCCGAAACAGGTGCCCCCCGGTCCAACCCCCTTCCCCGGGCTGTTGGAGTACTGGATGTTATATCCGTCCGTGAGGGCACTGACCAGGTTAATCAGGCTGACGGTCCCCAGGTAGCGGGTCCGCTCCCCCTCCAGGACCGGCTTGACCAGCTGGAGGCCGTAGCCCACCACGGTAAATTCCACGTTCTGAAGGCCGCGGCGGGCGGCCAGGTCGTCGAGGTAACCCTTGGGCGCCACCCGGCCGTACTGGCCGTTAGTGGCCGCCGATGGGAGCGGCCGCTTAAAGGTGACCACGCCGAGGTCGTGGGTATTGGGGATGGTCAGATAGCCGGTCCAATCCGGGTGGGCGTGGGGCGTCCCCTTAAAGCCTCCCCCACAAGGATAGCCTTTGACTTTCGAGGTGCACGGGGTGCCCGGGGTCCAGTTGGGGTCCGCAAGGATAGGGCCCGGGTCGAACCACACCTGGGCGTGGGCCGGGGTGACGTTCAGTTCCGGGTCGAAACCGGTGCAGTGCCCAGCCGTAAGCAGCACCGTTGGGGAGACCAGGGAGCCGGTGCACCGCCAGAGGGGCACCCAATTTTCGTTATAAAAGACCACCAGGCCAACGTACGGGTGTCGGTTGCCGTCGGGCTCGCCGTACTGAACGGCCTGGGCCGCCGGGCCCAGAACCAAAACGGCCGCGAGCCCGAAGATAATCGCAGCAAGTTTTTTCACGTTTAACCTCCGGAAAACGGGCTTGGGTGGGCGGCCCGGAAACTCGGGCCGCCCACCTCAGGGAGCCGACTAAACGGCCGTTGGCAGTTGGTAATCCTTGAACTGGTCCCGGAGAATCTTTTTGTCGAATTTGCCAACGCTGGTCTTCGGGATCTGCTCGACGAAGACCACATCGTCCGGCAGCCACCACTTGGCAAATCGGGCCGCCAGAAACTCGAGGATCTCCTCCTTGGTTATTGAGTCCTTGTATTCGGGCTTGGGGACCACCACGGCCAGGGGTCGCTCCTGCCACTTGGGGTGATGGACGGCGATGACGGCGGCCTCAAATACCTTCGGGTGGCTCATGATGGCGTTCTCCAGGTCAACGCTGGAGATCCATTCGCCCCCACTCTTCACCAGGTCCTTAACCCGGTCGACGATCTGGATGTATCCCTCCGGGTCGATGGTGACCACATCCCCCGTCCGGAACCAGCCGTCCATGAAGGCCTCGGCCGTCCGGGGGTCGTTATAATAGCCGCTGGTAACCCAGGGGCCCCGGACCTGCAGCTCGCCCATAGTCTTGCCGTCCCAGGGCACCTCGTTGCCATTGGCGTCCACCGCCCGGATTTCAACTCCCACGGCCGGGATGCCCTGCTTTGCCCGAACGTTATACCTTTGCTCCTCGGGCCAAGAATCCATGTAGCTTTTAAGGACGGCCATGGTGCCCAGGGGCGAGGTTTCGGTCATGCCCCAAGCGTGCAGGAAGTAGATGCCGTACTCCTTCTCGAAGGCCTCGATGAGCTGGCGGGGCATGGCCGACCCGCCCACCGCCACCAGGCGCAGACTCGAAAGGTCGAACTTCTCCTGCTTAAGCAGGTTGTAGATTCCGATCCAGATGGTGGGCACCGCCCCCGTCACCGTCACCCGCTCCTCCTGGATGAGCTGGCAGAGGTCCCGGGGTTGGAGGAACGGGCCGGGGTTAACGATCTTGGCCCCGACCATCACCGACGCAAATGGGATACCCCAGGCGTTGGCGTGGAACATCGGCACGATGGGCAGGACCACGTCCCGCTCGTTGATGCCGATGCCGCCGGCCATGCTCACTGCAAAGCTGTGGAGGAAGAGGGCTCGGTGGGTGTAAACCACGCCCTTGGGATTACCCGTCGTGCCGGAGGTGTAGCACATTCCCGCTGCCGCCCACTCGTCCAGCCGGGGCCAGGGGTAGGGCCCATCGGGGGCTGAGGCCAGCAGTTCCTCGTAGTCTACCGTTGGGGAGAGGGACGTCTCGTACTGGCCGCCCACGTCGTTCATCACCACGAACTGCCGGACCGAGCTGAGCTGGTCCTTGATCCGTTCCAGAATCTGCAGGAGGGAAGCGTCCACAAAGATCACCTTGTCCTCGGCGTGGTTAATGATATACGTGAGCTGGTCCAGGGGCAACCGCAGGTTAAGGGTGTGAAGGACCGCCCCGTAGCAGGGCACCGCAAAGTAGACCTCCAGGTGACGGTAGGTGTTCCAGGCCAGGGTGGCAACCCGGTCGCCAGGTTGAACCCCCAGCTGCTTCAGGGCATGGGCCAGCTGGTGCACCCGCCGGTAGTACTCGCCGTAAGTGTAGCGGTGGGTGCCGGCCCTGGTCCGGGTCACGATCTCTTTTTTCGGGAAGTACCTGCCGGCTCGCTCGATGAAATGCTGCAAGGTGAGGGGGTAGTCCATGATCAGCCCTTTAAAGTCAGACACCTCAAACACCTCCTCTTCAGGGGATCGCTGCCTGAGCCTGAGGCCCAAGCCGGAAAATTATATTCTCTGGCCTTCCATTTCCGCAACTTCCGCAACCGGAGACCCGGGAGATCCTGGAGGGAATTGGGGGTCACCAAACCGGTCCGACTACCAGGTCCACCTTTGGAAACTGACCTTGCGATAGGAGCTGGGACACGGCCTTTGACGACGGTCCTGGCCTGGGCCTGAGCCGATGCCGGCCCGAATAAGTTGCGATGAACCGTCCCGGATGGTCTCGTCTAAAAGCACGCCCACGGCTATAAGCTTTTAGAGATTCTAGCGGCTTTTGGATATCATCGGCCCCGAAGGTCCCGAAAGCCCGGGCCGAGCTTGCTCAGCCCCAAGACCGGTTCCTCAGGCCTGGTAGCCTGCAATGTTCCCCTTAACCTGGCCCGGGTAGGTCATACTACGCCAGTGGCAACATTGCGAACAGCCGCCACGGGAAGTGAAATCCGGAGTAGCAGGCGAAGGCAAAGGTTATCGCCCGACCACCATACGGCTCAGCCCGAAAGCCCACCCTAGTAACGGGCCCCCTTGGCATACGGACACCCAACCCCGCTGATGCCATCAGAAGTTATGTCAAATTGGGTACCAGGGGCCCTTTCGGGTCGACGGCCTGCGGGCCTTTGCCAAACTGAGAAAGGTCTGAAATCCTTAAAGGGCCGGCTTCCAGCTTGGCAGCCTTATGGGCCTGTTTTTAATACCAGTCCGGTCAAACCGCGCTCTAAAGGGCAGTTTTGTGAATATTTGACATTACCCTTAGGGAAATGTTGTATAATCCGCATGAATCAAAAGGAGGTATTTCATGACTGTGGAGGTTCGGGTGGCCGACGTCGTTGAAAAGGGGCCCTTCCGGGGCCTTTATACCGAGGTTCACGCCTTTTGGCTCGCCGGGATGAGCTGTGACGGTTGCTCCATCGCCGTCACGGGCGCTACAAACCCCTCGGTGGAAGACCTACTCACCGGCCGGATTCCGGGGCTTCCCAGAATAATCCTCCACCACCCCGTTCTCGATGTGGAAGCCGGGGAACGATTCGTCCACTGGTACGAGCTGGCCGCCCGGGGGGAGCTTGGGGCGCCCTACGTGGTGATTTACGAGGGCTCCGTCCCCGACGAGACCGTTGCGGCCGAGCTGGGTGGGTACTGGTCAGGCATGGGCGTCCGGGAGGCGGCTGGGGGGCCCCAGCCGGTTCCCACCGCCGAGTGGCTCCGGCGGATGGCCCCGGGGGCGGCGGCCGTCATCGCCATTGGCACCTGTGCCACCTGGGGCGGGATCCCGGCGGCCATCGGCAACCCGACGGGGGCCATGAGCGTGATGGATTTCCTCGGCCCCGACTTCCGAAGCGCCCTCGGTCTGCCCGTTATTAACATTCCCGGTTGCTCGCCGGTTGGCGATAACTTTACCGAAACCGTTGCCGCCATCCTGCTCTTCCTCCAGGGCATCGGTCCCCTGCCCGAGTTTGACGAGCTGGGCCGGCCCGCCTGGCTCTTCCGGGAGACGGTCCACCGCCAGTGCACCCGGGGCGGCTACTACGAAGAGGGAGTTTTTGCCGACGAGTACGGCGACCGGGAATGCCTGGTTAAACTGGGGTGTTGGGGGCCGGTGGTCCAGTGCAACATAACCTCCCGGGGAGCTATCAACCACCTGGGCGGCTGCATGAACATCGGTGGGGTATGCATCGGCTGCACCATGCCGGGCTTTCCCGACCGGTTCTCCCCCTTCTACAAGGCGCCCCCAGGCTCGACCGTTTCCAGTATCCAGGTCAGGTTTTACGGGGCGGTTACTCGCCGGCTCCGGCGCATCACCAACGAGTTCATGAACCGGGAGGTCCTCTGGGAGGAACAGGGCCGGGTACCCACCGGCTGGGGCAAAGTCGACCAGCCGCCGGCCCTCTTCCGGCTGGTCCACGCCGTTTATGACCGGCTGCGCCTTCGGGGCGCCGAGCCCCCTGGTCGGGAGCGGCCGGAGGAGCAATATGCCGGTGGCTATGAGGTCCCCGGGGTCGTGGCGAAACGGCGGAGGGAACGGCGGTGACGGATGCGGACCTTTACCTTATCTGGGGTATCGGCCTTGCTCTTTTTGGGCTGGTGATCCTGGTGGCGGCCGGCCTCCTCCTCTGGATTCGGGGGGCGGCGGCCGCCATTTTGGCCGAAGCCCGGACCGCCATCTCGGTGGCCCCTCAAATTGAGGCCCATACCGGTTGCCTCTGGGCCTGCGGTTTGTAAACCTCCACCTGAGCCGGGTCGTCGAAAACCTGGCCGCCCTCCGCCGGGCGGTGAGGGGAGTCCAGCCGTGACCGAGGCGGCCATTTACATCGTCTGGCTTATCTCCCTGGCCGTAGCCGTCGTGGTGCTGGTGGTGGTCTGGGCACTCCTAAGTTCCATAGCACGGCTGGCGGCCGAAATCGAGGGGGGCGTCGCCACCATCTGGGCGGTGGGGCAGCGGATCGCCAACAACACCGTCCAGCTGGGGGCCCTGGAATACACCAACTCCCTGACTGCCGACATCCACCGGGAAGTTCTCGGCCTGGTGGGCGCCCTGGGGTCCGGGGAATGGCGTTCTAAACTTGACGGCGGGGAGGTTACGGCATGATCCTGGTCCTGACGGTCGTATCCGCCCTGGCCGCCATCCTGCTCCTGGGGGTCATCGCCTACTACGCCTGGCGAATTTCGGGTCACCTGGACCGCATCGGCGGCAGTCCTACCAGTTACCTGGCCAAGATCCGGATGGGTGTTCGGGCCATCGAGCAGGAGACGGGCCTCATCGGCCCGGAAGTTTCCCGGCTCAACCAGACCCTACGCCGGCTGGTGTCGGACCTTCAGACCAACCGGGAGGTGGTCATCCGGGCCCTGAGCCGGAGGACACCTAATTGATGGAGGAGGCGCATGCCGGAGGACCCGACCCCGATTTATGTCGTTTGGGCCGTCACCCTCGCCCTGGTTTACCTGATTTTACTGCCCCTCATCACCCGCTTCCTCGTCCGGGCGGCCCGGGCCAGCCGTCGCATTGAGGCCTATACCGCCGAGACGTTGCAAGCGGCCCGGGGTATCTTGAACAATTTGGGGGCCGCAGCCGCCCTCAAGGAAACTGGTGAGCTGACCGGCAGCCTCCTGGGGGAGCTCCGGGAGCTGGAGCGGGTTACGGCCCAACTGGCACAGACTGTCCGGACGGAGGCGGAAAGTTGACGGGTTTTATTCTTCTTGGGTTGAGTCTGGTCGCCATCCTCTGGCTGGTGCTTCTTCTGGTGGTCGCCCTCTTCATCATCGGCAGGTCCCTGCGGCGAACGGCCCGGATGCTCCGGGAGCTAAATGCCGGGCTGGCCGGGGTCCGGGACGCAACGGCCCCCCTGGCCGGCTTGCTGGGTGGGGTGGCGGACAACGTGGCCGAGATTGACCGGCAGGTGGGGGCCATCAGGCGAAACCTAGCGGCGGTATTAAAAGAGGGGTGAGGAAGCGATGTGTTTTAAAAATCTGCCCATTGAGTTCGATTCCCAGGGCCGACCGTACCTTCGGGTGGAAGTTCCCAACCCCTACCGGTACGAGGTCAGGTCCCTGGCCGAGCAGGAGGAGCGGATAAAGGAGCTTCTGGCCCGCAACGGCTACATCCGGAACGTGGATTTCGACCCGGTGACCCGGGTGGCCGGGGCCCTGGCCTTCCACACGGTGGTGAACCTTAAAGAGCGCAAGGTTGTGGCCGCCAACTCCATGGCGACCCTCTTCCGGGGCTACGAGGTTATCTTAAAAGGTCGGGACCCCCGGGATGCGGCCTTCATCAGCAGCCGGGCGTGTGGGGTTTGCGGGGGTGTTCACGCCACCACCTCGTGCCTGGCCCTAGAGATGGCCTTCGGCATAAAGCCGCCGCCCCTGGGCATCGTTATCCGGAATATGCTGCTGGCCATTGAGTACCTTTACGACCACCCACTACACCTCTTCCTGCTGGCCGGCCCGGATTACTCCCAGGCCCTGGTGGCGAAGACCAACCCCAGCGTCTGGGAGCAGGCCAAACAGGCGGAGGCTCCCCATGCCGCGATTCACGGGTTCCGAACCGTCGGCGACATCATGGTGGGCCTCAACCCCCTTTCGGGCAGCCTCTACCTGGAGGCCCTCCACATGACCCGGGTGGCTCGGGAAGCCTACGTCCTTATCGGGGCCAAGTACCCTCACCCCGAGACGGTGATCCCTGGGGGTGTGACCACGACGGTCTCCATCTCCACCTTTAACGAGATTTACCGCCGCCTTATCGAGCTGATCGATTACAGCAAGAAGGTGGTGGCCATCTGGGACGACCTGTGCGACTTCTTCTACGACGTAAACCCCCTCTACCGGAAACTGGGCGCCCGCCCCAAGAACCTGGCCGACCCCGGCCAGTGGGACGACCCCGAGGCCTACGATGCCAGCTACGAGGGGTGTGCCCAGTGGGGCGAGCGCCGGTGGGCCACCCCGGGCATTATAATCAACGGCGAACAGGTGACGACCAACCTTCAGCTCATCAACGTAGGCCTTGAGGAGTTTGTGGAGCACTCGTACTACGAGAACTGGGAGACATACCCCTTCCGGACTGACCCCTGGGGGCACCCCTAAGCCCGTACCACCCCTGGAACAAAGAAACCAAGCCGCGGCCGGGGCCCCAAAGCTGGCGGGACCGTTACAGCTGGGCTACCTCGCCCCGGTGGGACCGGCAGGTAGTAGAGGCGGAGTGCACCGCCCGGATCTGGAACACGGCGGTGGCCAGGAAGCTGCCGCACCGCCGCTTCCTGGAGCCAACGGGAAGCAGCCTCAGGATGTCTTTGCCGGCCGGAAAGATGCCGGCGATGGAGGTCGAGTGGAAGGTTCCGGAAGACTGGAACGCCTTTGAAAGAAACCGGGGCCGGGCCTACTGCCTGGCCTACTCGGCCCTGATCGCCCTGGACAATTGGCTTTACGGGATGGACCTCCTGAAGCGGGGCGACACCAGGGTCCAGACCAGGTTTGAGATCCCCAGGTCCGGCCGGTATATCGGGGTCGGCTTCTGGGGGGCGGGCCGGGGCTGGCTCACCCACCACGCCGTCATCGAAAACGGCGCCCTGGTCAACTACCAGATCATCACCCCGTCCACCATCAACGCCTCGCCCCGGGATCCATGGGGGAATCCCGGGCCATATGAGGAGGCCGTGCTCAACACCCCCATCCTGGAGGAGTTCGACCGGACCGAAAGCTTCGTCGGGATCGACATTTTGCGGACGATCCGGAGCTTCGACCCGTGCATGCCCTGCACCACCCACATCCTGGTGGAGGGCCACGACCGCCTCCTGGTAACGGAGGTTAACACCTGTGCCTGCGGCCTGGACGAATAGGGCCATGCAGGTGCTGGTCGGGGGGGTCGGCTACCACAACCTGTCGGATTACTCCGTGGGGCCCCTGTTGGTGGAGCGCCTCCGGGCCATGCCCTGGCCCCGGGGTGTGGATATCCGGGATTTGAGCTTTAACCACCTGGGGTTCGTCCAGGAGTTCTTGGGCGACCGGCTATACTTTGACCGGGTGGTGCTGGTGGGGGCGGTCCCCAGGGGTGGGCCGCCGGGCCAGGTCCGGTCTTACCGGTGGGCTTTCCGGCTTCCCTCCGAGGCGGAGCTGCAAGACCGGATCGCTGAGGCCTACATGGGGGTTATAAGTCTGGAGAACCTGCTGGTTATCGGCACCCATTTCGACATCTGGCCCCCGGACGTGCGGGTTCTGGAAGTGGAGCCGGCTTGGGAGACTTACGGCGGGCAGTTGAGCCCCCAGGTGGCGGAGTGCCTTCCCCAGCTTATCGCCGCCGTGCGGGGTCAAGTTCTGGCGGGCTGGGCCGAAGAATGGGCGCAGGTAAGGCCGAACTGAAGCTTTTCTGGCGGGACGAGCTACTACAGGTCCTTTACTGGCTCCACGGGGAGGGTTTTGCCGACCTGGCCACCCCGGCCGGGCTGGCAGGCTTCCTTCAGGCCGAGCCGGGCCTGGTGGGGGAGTGTCTGGCGGAGCTGGTCGCCGACGGCTATGTGGAGGCGGTAGCTGCCGACGGCCAGGTTTGGTACCGGCTTACCGAACTGGGACGGCGGGAAGGGGGGCGCAGGTTCCGGGAGGAGTTTGCCCACCTCCAGAGGACGGCCCACTACGAGTGCAGCCCCAACTGCACTTGCCACATCACCGGCAGCCGGGAGGCCTGTCCTTCCCACGGGGCCGGTTAGTCTCCGGCCGAGCCGATGCCAAGGACCAGAACCCTGCTGATTGCCGGTCTGGGTAACATCCTCCACCGGGACGACGCCTTTGGCATTGAGGTGGCCGGCCGGCTCCGGAGGCTTTTGGCCGGGGAGCCTGGGGTGCGAATCGTCGACTACGGCATCGCCGGCATCAGTCTCGTTCAGGACCTCATGGACGGGTACGACGGTCTGGTCATCGCCGACGCGGTGGACCGGGGCGGGCTGCCGGGAACCCTTTACTGGCTCCGGCCGCGGTCCGACGGCCTGACCTTACCCCCCGACTTCACCGCCGAGACCCATTACCTCGGCCCGACCCGGGTCCTCCTGCTGGCTGCCGCCTTAAAGGTGCTCCCGGCCTACGTTCGCATTCTGGGCTGCCAGCCTGAAATCGTCGACGAGCTGGGGCTGGGCCTTACGCCGCCGGTGGCCCGGGCGGTGGCCCAGGCGGTCCCAGTGCTAGCCGACTGGGCCCGGCGCTGGGTTTCCGACCCGGCCGTCCCCGAACCCGTCTTCGGTTCGCCCCTCCCGGCCGGAAAAGGCCAAACGGGCTTCCGCGGGTAGACGCCAGCTAAAGGGGTGACCAGAGACCCTCAGCGGGGATGTGGGACTTACCGGCCCCGAATTTTCAGCCCCTTGCCCTCGCCCGTAACCAGGGCATGCTTGTTCCAGGTAGTGGGTACCCCTGGCCCAACCCCACCCGGGGTGAAGTACCAGGCGTCAAAGGCACCCTTACGGAAAATGTAATAGTTTGTCGGGTAATAAAGGGGGAGGACCGGCAGGTCCCGGGCGATGATGGCCTGCATCTCGTCCACGAGCCGCTTCCGGCTGGCCGGGTCGGTGGCCGCAAGCTGGCGATCGGCCAGCTCGTCAAACTGGGGATTACTGTAGCCGTGGGCCCGCTGGAACCCCCGGTACGGGCTTCGACTCGAGAAAACCTGGCGCATATAGTCGGGGTCGCCCCCGAGGCCGCCGTAACTGACGATGGCCACCTCGTAGTTTCCGGCGGTCGTGAGGGAATCCAGGGTGTTTCGGTCGGCCGGGCGGAAGGTGAGGGCGAGCCCCACCGCCCGAAGCCGTTCCCGGACAATTTCGGCCACCCGCATGAAAGCAGGGGACTCAAAATAGAGGGCAATTTCCAGCGGGCGGCCATCGGGCAGCTCCCGCACCCCGTCGCCGTTGGTGTCCCGGTAACCGACTCCATCCAGCAGCGCCCGGGCCCGGTCCGGGTCGAAGGGATACTGCGCCACGTTGGGGTTGCGCCAGGGGTTGGAATAGGCCAGCCAGCCCGGATTTCCGGGTTGACCGAGCCCCTGAAGGACCCGCCGGACAAGCTCGTCCCGGTCGATGGCATAGGCCCAAGCCCGGCGGAAGTCGGGGTCGGCGTAAGGTGGACCCTTGGCCAGGTTAAAGTGGATGGCCGGGTTCCATTCACCCGGCTGGCTGATGACCGCAAACTGCGGGTTCCCCTCAAACCGGGAAATCACTTCGGCGGGGACCCTGCCTTCCACCGGCAGACCTGCGGCGTCGACAACTCCCTGCTCCAGGGCGAGGAGTGGATCCGCCACCGGCACAAGCTCAACGCGCCGGACGTAAGGTTTCCCCAGCCAGAAGTCCGGATTTGCCTCGTATAAATAGGCCCCTGAAGCCTGGTCGTAGCTGACGAGTCTATAAGGCCCGCTACCAATGAGGGCGTCCGGGCCAGTGAACCGGAGGGGGTCCGAAACCTTTTCCCAGACGTGCCTGGGAATTACCGGAACGCTTCCGGCCACGTTTACAAGAAAGGGGGCATAGGGCCGCCCCAGCACCACCTCGACCCGCCCTTCCCCATCCGACCTGACGCTCCGGATAAACTCCACGCCCCGGACCAGGGGGGCCGGCTGACGCCTAAAGTACTCGAAGGTGAAGATGACATCCTCGGCCGTCAGGGGGCGGCCGTCATGCCAGCGGACGCCCGCACGGAGGGTGAAGACCCAGCTTAGGCCATCGGGGGAACTCTCCCAAGCGCTTGCCAGCCAGGGTATCAGCCCTTCGCTATCCTTCCAGACTAGGGTATCAAAGATCAGGCTCATGCGGATATACCCGGGACCGCGGGAATAGGTGAAAGGCCCAGGAAATCCAAAGTCGCCCCCGGGCAGTCTAAGGACCAACTCCCCGGCCGGGACCGGGGTTGAAGTCGGCCCCGTGGCTGCCTGCAGGCAACCCGCCGCAGCCACAGACTTGAGCATCAGAGCGAGAAATTCCCGACGCCTCACCTGCTTACCTCCTTGCCAATGCTCCGAAGTCTGGGGTCGAGCTTGGCCTCAAGGCCCACCCCGGCAAGGGTAATGCCCAGGACCAGCAGGCTCACGCAGAGCCCCGGTGGTAGCAGCCACCAGAGCCAGTGGGGGGTAAAGTAGATTCCCCGGTAGCTGAGGGCTTGCCGGAGCATAAGCCCCCAACTCTTAACCGTCGGGTCCCCAAGGCCTAGGAAGGCGAGTCCGGCCTCAAGGGTAATTGCCCGTGCTGCCTGGGCAACAAAAACGGATACCAGGATGGGCCCCAGTGCCGGCAGCACATGCCGGCACATTATATCTAGGGAACTGGCCCCAAGGGCCCGGGCCGCCTCAACGTAAGCCTCCCCCCGGATGATGAGGGTCTGGGCCCTGACCACCCGGGCCGGCACCATCCACCCCAAAAGCACGATGACCAGAATAACGTTCAGTAAGCCCGGACCGGCGTAAGCGGCCAAAAGGAGCATCAGGGGCAGATGGGGAATGGCCATGAGGAAATCGACAACGCGCATCAAACTCCAGTCGGCCCAGCCCCGCAGGTACCCCGCCGCCGTCCCAATGGCGGCGGCAAGGACGGTAATTAAGCTGCCGCCCACCAACCCCACCAGTAGGGAAACCCGGGAGCCGTAAATCAGCTCGCTCAAGATGTCCTGGCCCACGTCGTTAGTGCCTAGGAGGTGGGCCGGGCTCGGCCGGGCCAGGGGCTCGCCGGAGTAGGCGGCCGGGTCATAGGGGGCGACTAAAGGTGCGGCGGCGGCCAGTAGGCCGAAACCCAGCAGAATGGCGAACCCCAGCCCCGAAAGGCCTGGCTGGGGAGTAGGGGACCTTCGGGCCGCGGACGGTTGGGGCGAAGTCAAGGGACGCCCGACGGTATCGGTCGCCGGCATGGTCACGGCCGCCTCACCCTCGGGTCCAGACATCCGTAGGCCAGGTCGGCCAGCAGGTTGCCCAAAAGGACCCCAGCCGACAGGATGAGAAATCCGGCCTCGAGGACCGGGTAGTCTCGGGCGGACACCGCCTGAAACAGGAGCAGACCCATACCCGGATACGCAAAAATCGTTTCAACGAAGACGGTGCCGGCCACGGCCATGCCGAGCTGAGCGGAGAAGGTGGTAAAAAGTGGCAGGATGGCATTGGGGACAGCGTGGCGGTAGCGAATTGCCAGCTCCCCGAGACCCTTGGCCCGGGCCGTCTGAACATATGGTTCGGCCAGGACCAGGGTGACGCTGTTTCGCATCAGCAGAAACCGTGCGCCCACCGATTCAACGGTAAGGACCGCCGCCGGTAAGGCCCAGTGGTGGAGGATATCCAACGCCTGAGCCAATGGGGAGGCCCAGATCCGGAAGGGGGTAACGGCCCCTGAAAGGGGGAAAAGCCGCAGGTGGACGGCAAAGACCAACACCGCCAGGACCCCCAAAAAGAAGACAGGCACCGTTCGAACCAGGGTGAATCCCAAGATGAGGGCGTAGTCGAGTAGGGAGCCCCGGCGCCAAGCCGCCTCGGTGCCGGCAACCACGGTGACGGCGGTGGCTAAGACCAGGCTGGGGACGGTTAAAAGGAGCGTCCACGGCAGCCTCGAGGCGATAAGCTCCCCGACGGGCAGATTGAACCGGATCGACCAGCCGAAATTGCCGCTCAGGACATTGCGCAGATAATCGACGTATTGCTCGGCCGTCGGCCGGTCAAGGCCATAGTAGGCTGCCAGCCGAGACCGCAGGCTTTCGTCCGGCAGGTAGAATGGGTTTTCGGGGTCATAAAGGTAGGCCAGGGGGTCGCCGGGCATGAGCCTGGGTATTAGGAAGTTAAAAGTTAGGACTGCCCAGACGGTGAAGGCATATACAACCACCCGGAGAAGCGGGACGCTCATTTACCCGCCAAACACCCCCGGCAATAGCTGCCCCCGTTTTGCGGCTCCAGGTGGGATATCAGGACCGGTTCGCCGCAGCCGTCGCAGACCCCCCAGCGCATTGTCCGATTCCTCGGCGGCGGGTGTGCTTCGGTCGTCTTGACCTGAAAAAGGCGGTCAATAGGCATCTGCAAGATGGTCTCGGCCCGGCGGCGCTGGATTTCGTCGAAGCGGGCCCGCTCCCCGGCCGAAGCCTCGCCGGACCGCACCCTTTCGGAGAGGGCGACGAAATCGGGGTCGGGTGGGCCAAAGGCATCCGGCCGGGCCACCACCCGCACCCCACGGCCTTCCCGAAGGCGGATAAAGGTAAAGGCGTTTTTGCCGTGGTCCAGGTGGACGAGGTTGCCCTTGCCGAAGGTGCACCCGGTTAGATACTGGATGGCATCGGCCGGGCAGAGGTCGGTCTCGACGATGGCGATGATGGGGTTTTCGGGGGAATTTACCCCGACTTGGGCCCAGGCTACCTCGGCGGCCCTGATGCCCAGGGCCAGTCCCGGACACATATGGCCGTGAAACTTAACGACGTCGGCAATGATTTGCGCCGTAAGACCGGTCACGGTCCTTTCTCCTTAGTAGGCCTGCCAGGTGCGGGTGGCTCCCCGGCCGACCCACCGGCCGATTCCAGCCAGAGCTATACCCCCCAAAAGGATGGCCAGGGCTACCCAGGGAATGGTCCGGGTCGGCACCGGCAAGACGACTGGCTCCGGGTTGGGCTGGGGGGCGGCTGCCTGCGCCGCGCCGGCCGCAACGGTCAGGCTGGCGTAGAAGGGGGCCGGGTCGAACTCGCCCTGGGTAGCGACGACCCTGAAGGTGCCTAGAGCGGCCGGAGCCCGGGAAGTCAGCTCAAAATTTCCCCCCGGGTCCGGTTGAACCACCGCAATGATCGGCCCATTTTCCCAGGCCAAGGTCACCGGCCTCGGGTCAGCCCAGAACCCAAAACCTCGGATTTTTATTTCGCCCCCTGGCGAAACTATGGCCGGCGAGACCACTATCTGGCCGATGCAGGCGGCCGCCGGGGCTGCCGGTAGCAATGCCGACACCAAAACCAGCAAGCTTAAAATCCTTAGCCGCATCCCCAGGCCTCCTGGTTCTTAGTTGGGTCCGGTCGGGTCATAGTAAGTACCCATCAATACCAGTTGCATGTCCCGATAGCGACCCTGGTTGGCCGCACAACCCTGAGGATCAAAACAGAAAAAATACCCGGCTATGGTGCCCTCACCGGTCAAGTCGGCGTACCGGCCAGTGCCGCCCGCCAGTTTAAAAGACCCGCTGAAGGTTACCTCTTCGGCTGTTACCCGGGTGGCGACGGCTTCCCGGCCTGGACGGTGAATTCGAGGGGGTGGGCACGAGTGGAAGCTGGCACCCGGCTGCCGGGAATCTGGGTATTGTAGGTTGTGAGGTCGGTGGAAATGTTGTTGACCGGCGCATTTCCTGAGCAGGGGATACTCCGGTAGGTGAAGGTTCCGTCGGTGAAGCCGTCCCAAGGCTTTACGTCGGTGGCAGCGGGCCAGTCCGGAGTGTGCACCATAAGCACCGCCGAAAAATACCCTCGCAAGCCCGATTCGGACCTGGGGCCTGGGGGAACAGGCAACCCGGCAACCTGGAGACCACAGCCCATAGAGGAACGTGACGACGGCGGATGTAACCAGGCCCGCGAACCACCGACTATGCCAGCCTAGGTACCCCAACGGTAAGACGTAACAACCAAGGCGGGCTTTCAACTGACACCACCACCCCATTTAAAGTTTCCCTTAGATGCAATCTTTAACATATTATATTTGCCTTGGCAACGGTTGTAAAATACCTGACCTCGAGGGTGCTGCCCCGGAGGTGATGACAGGAATCTAAAGCCTTAGTTCCCCCGGTAAATGGCGAGCCCAGCGCATCTTTGATATAAGCCGCAATGTGGCTTATGTAAAATTTGGACCGTTGCTTGCCGATGCTGGTTGGGAAGCGGCTTGGCCGAAGGCTTTTTGAGCCATTTCTTTACCGGTTTCGGGGCGCTAAAGACCAGGCTTAACGGGCCTTTGCGGGAACTTAGGCCCGGCTGGGGCCGACCTGGCCCCGGCGCAACACCCTCGCCCCAGCTTTATAAGCCAAGCCTGACGGGCGTAGCCCGTTCTCCGCCTAAGGCCAAGGTAGTGCCAAAGCCGGTGAAAGGCGATAGGCGATCAGACTGCGATTTTGCCGGATGGGACAGACCAGGTCTGCGCTGGAAGCAGACCGCCCGCAATTCAGCCGGCCCCAGTGCATCTTCAGGGACCGGCCGCGACAAAGAGCCATCCGCCGGGCTAGGGGACGCGTAACCCCGCCCGTAGGGTGGCAACCTAGTCCACCGTCAGGTTCAGGACGCCGTTACTGATGAGCCCGTCGGGTAGCGGCAAAGCCTCGACGTGCCCTTTCCAGAACTCCATATCGACCGCGCCGGCCGCCCCTGCCCGGGCTCAGGCCAGGATCTCCGGGGGTCATGTCCACAGCGACTACCCGCCCCCCCGGGCCGACCGGGATGCGATGAGCGAATCGAGGCCGGCCCCGCAACCGGCCTCCACTACCGTCTCCCCAGGGTTGATGGGCCCGAGGGCAAACGGGTTACCGGTGCCGGCAAACGAGGCGATAACCTCCTCGGGCAGGCCGGCGTATAAGCTTTCGGGGTAACCTGGCCGGCTTAAAACTGCCCGGCTGGTGTGGAAGTGAAACTTCCCACCGGGGTCAAGGGCGATGTTAGCATATTTTTGCTGGATTGCCTGGCGTAACTGCCCCACTGATAGGTTTGGAACGACCGAGTTTTTTAATTAAGGTTTTTTAACTGACTTTAAGCCGGCCGTGGTGGGAATAACTTGGGATGGGCCTCGACTATCAGCCAGCGCTCCCCCAGCCTCTGCATCACCTGAACCACGTGGCCTCTCATTGGGGTACGGCCCATGGGTATAATTTCCAGCCCGCCCTGCCAGACGGCAAGGTCGGGTGTCAGCATCCGGATGGAGCCCCGCTCCATATTGGCGGTTGAGCCCGGCATGGTCTGGTGCAGGAGCTGGTCGTAGGCCGCCTCGATTTCGTCCCGTCCCCGCTGGATGTCTCCGAACGCCCCGACCCGGACGGCATCCTCTGTGAAAAAGGACGCCGCCGCCCGGGCATCACCTCGGTTCCAGGCCTCGAGGAACATCTCATTCTCCTGGTAGATCGCCTGTTCGGTTTGTCGGTCTGGATTAAGGTTTGCCATCATCTAGTCCTTTCTCTTAATTCTTCCTAGAGGGCAGCTTCGACCCGCATTTGGCAAGGACAGACTTTGGGAAAAGGTCCACCTCCTTGACTGGGTTGCCTTGGGATTAAGGCCTGGGCTGTATATTTTGATTCAGCCGGAAGAAGTTGTCCGGGTCGTACTTGGCCTTGAGCCGGGCAAGCCGCTCATAATTTTGCCCGTAGGCCGCCCGGACAGCCGATTGGACGCCGCTTTCCGCTTCATCGTTGACATACGCCCCGCCCGTTGAAAACGGCTCGAGTCCCCGCCACATGTCCCGGACCCAACCCACGTGGGGTTCGGCCGGGCCGCCAAGCCACATGCCGATGATACTTACCAAAAGCCCGGACCGGTGGGCAAAGGCGGTCTCTTCCGGCCCAACCCGGCCTACCGCACCTGCCAGTGGCTGAATCAGGATCAACCACCTTCTAGGTGATGAAGGCTCAAAATCATAATATAGTGTCCATCACGTCCAACAAGCACAATATATTGGGTTGCTTAGCTGCTAGTTTCGTCCAATCCGTCCATTAAGTCCACGGGTTAAGCCACCAAATTCCCACCAATCCCCACCAAAGGTGGTGGGATTTGCCGGCCTTTAGCGCCGCCTTAGCCGCCACCGCCGTGTTCGGCTTACCTCCCAACCAAACCAACCTACCAAACAACCAAAACCATCGGCTAATAACCATATATTGTGGGTTTTCCGGTTTCTAGGCACAACATGTTGTTGTGCCTGTCGAAAACTTTGGAGGAGAGGGGAGTTTAGCTGCTGGGTGCCGCGTTGATATTGTGCTGTTGAAGAACAACGACCAAGGAGGTTTTCAAATGCAGGAGCTGCAGGGAATCCGGCCCCGGGAGCTGGCTCGTCGGCTCGGGTTTCCACCCTCAACGATATACAGGCGGATTCGGAACGGCGAACTTCCAGCCGTCCGTTTCGGGCGGGCCCTCGTCATCTTGGCCGACGACCTGGAGAATTTCCTCAAAGCCAACCGGCAAGAGGGTCAAGAAGACGGCCGCGGCCGGCGAAGAAGCTATGGGGGCGGGAAGGTTGAGGCCGTGAGTAAGGAGGTCGGAAATGGCTGAAGAAAAGGGCCCCCCGCCCGGGGGCAACGGGCGGCGGACCAAAAAAACCCCATCGCCCCAATGTAACATCGAACCGTTACCCCTGTCAAGGCCGAGGTCCACGCGGCCTGCCGTCCCGGTGGGGGTGGCCTCGGTGCGGCGGCCGGTTTGCAAGGGCGGAGGTGAGGTATGGGGAGGCTCACCCTTGAGGCGCTTGCCCGTGCCAGAGGGCTCTCGCCCGACCTGCTCCGGCAGCTAGGCTGGGCCGAAGACCCCGACGGCGTCGCCATCCCCTGGCCGACAAGCGACGGCCGGATGGCCCGGCACCATCGCCACACGCTGGAGCGGGACGGCGACCGGAAGCGGTGGACGTGGACAGGCTACAATCGCACGACCATCCTACCCTACGGGGCCGACCGCCTGGGGCGCATGTGCCAGAAGGCCCCCGATGCCGTGGTCATCGTCGAATCTGAGGTCGACGCGGTGGCCCTATGGACAGCCGGCATCCCCGCCATCGCCACCGGGGGCGCTGACGGCTGGCAGGGGCGCTGGTGGGGGCTGCTCCAGGGCTTCCAGCGGGTGGTGGTATGGCTAGAAGACGCCGGCGGTCTCCCTCTGCTCCGGCGCCTCCTGGAGACCCGCCCCGCCGATGGTCCGAAGCTCCTGGTCTGCCACGGCCTCGGGCAGCCCGGTAAGGACCCCGGGCGGATTCTGGCGGCCCGCAACGGTGGTGGACGGGAGATTCTGCGCCGAATCGTCGACCGGGCCGTCCCGGTCGAGACCGTGCCCGACCTGCTACGGGCCGTGGTCGAGCGGCTGCGGGCCAAGCGGCAGCCCGGCGGGAGCTACAGTGGGCGCTGTCCCTTCCACGATGACCGTCATCCGAGCCTGAGCATCTTCAAGGGCGACGATGGCGCTTGGGCGTTCCGCTGTCACAGCGGTCGGTGCGGTGAGGCCGGCCCCCTGGCCCTTCTGGCAGCGACCCTGGGCCTGGTCGAGGCGCCACTTCCACTTCCAACTATAGATCGGGCCGTTGGAAGTGAAGTTATGTGTCAACTTCCAAACGGAAAGCGGGAGCGCCCCCCGCTCCGGGCCTACACGACCGAGGAGCTCCTGGCCCTGGCAGAAGCCACCGCCAACCCGCCTTCTCTCCCCGTCCTGGGGCGGGACGGCCTCATCATCCGGGGCTGGAGCCACCTGCTGGCGGCGCCTCCCAAAGCGGGTAAAACGGAGCTACTCTTGGCGTGCGTCCGGGATTGGTGCGCCCAAGGCACCCTTGTTCACTGGCTCTCCGAAGAGTCGGCGGCTATCTGGGGCCAAAGGCTCGCCCGGACCGGGCCTGTCCCCAATATGCAGATCACCCCGGCCCAAGGGGCGGACCCGGCGGACATTCTGGCCCACGCCCGGGCTATCCCCGCCGATGTGGTCATCGTTGATACGATCCGAAACCTTCTCCGAGTCGACGAGCTCGACAACGCCCGGATTGCGACCGTGTTAGGGGAGTGGGAGGCGGCCTTGGCCGATCGCACCCGTGTTTACGTACACCACAGTCGCAAGGGCGGCGGCGAGCACGGCGAGGCGGTGGCCGGTGGCTTCGCCTTCGTCGGAGCGGTCGATAGGGTCCTGGAAATCCGGCGTGACCCCCGCCACGACCGCCGGCGGCTCCTGGTGGGGGAAAGCCGCCTCCTCCCGGTGAGCCCCCTGGTCTACGAACAAACCGAGGACGGGCGCCTGGTCGCCCTGGGCGACCCCCAGGCGGTCGAACTGGAGGCGACCCAGGATCGGGTGTTGGCGGTGCTGAGCGACGGAGAGCGGTGGACGACCCGAGATGTCCACGAGGCCCTGGACAACCCCAGGCCTAGCCTGGAGCAGGTGCGCCAGGCCCTCACGGCGCTGGCCCGGGCGGGCCGGGTCGAGCGAGACCCGCCCCTGGACCAGAGCGCCCAGGGCCGGACGGTCCGCTGGCGACTTCTGTCAAGCACTTCACTTCCAACGGCTCAATCTATAGTTGGAAGTGAAGTTGGAAGTGCCGAGGTGGAGGCGCCGGCGCGCCCATACGGAATGGTCCTACCCCAGGAACGGGACGCCAAACCGCCAACTGAAGTTTTTGAAGTTTTTTCCCCAACTACCCCCGCCAACCGGGTTGGGGACGACGGTTTTGACAACGAGGGGGCCCATCTATTCTCCGAAAACTTCAAAAATCGTAAAAACTTCAAAAACTTCAGTAACGTCGAAACGCCGGCGGGGGGTCCGGAAACGCCCGCTGCCCCAGCTGACGAGGTTCCCTGGGATGAGGACGAACCCAAGGGGAAGGGACGTTTGCGCAAGCTATGAACCTGGCGCAGCTGACGCAACTTTACGCCAACCTTAGGGTCCGGGGCGTCGACTTCTTCGTCCAGGACGGGGAGGTGTGGGTGGATGACCGAAAGGCCCAGCCTCCCCTTACCGATGAGGAATTCGAAGCCCTACAGAAACACAAGGCCGAACTGCTAAAGCTGCTTACCGACCCATGCATGGACTGCGGCCGGCCCGCCCAACCCACCTGGCCGCCCCATCTATCCGTGGTGCAAAGGTTCCGCTGCCGGGATTGTGTCGAGGCGGCCCAGCAGCAGCCGGCCCCGACCTCCGTAACCGGACAGCCCGTTCCGCAGCCCCCGAAGGAAGTACTACTGGCTAAGGCCGAGTGGCTCAACCACCGGGAGGGCTGCCCCATCTGCCGCTGGACAACCCCTTGTCCCGACGGGTACCAGCTGCGTACGAGGTGCGTGGAACTCTTCGAGGCCTGGCGCGGTACCCTGAGGGAACGTCAAGGCGGGTAGGACATGCCGGTTGTCCATGGTCGCCTCCGCCCCAGGCTTATAACCAGTGCCTGGCCAGATTTACCGCACCCTTACATGCCAAAGGGGGCCCGCTACCGGGTTACTGTCCGGGCCATAAGTGGGCGGGTGTGGGTAGGCTGTGACAACGTGACACGCTGTTACAGCTGTGACAGCGCCTCCGCACCCGCCGGGGGGCGAATTGGAGGTTCGTTATGAAGGGGACGACGTCAGCATTCGAGTACGACGCGCGCGGTTACCCCGTAGTAGATGCCCAACTGGGCGAATGCGGCGGGTGCCTAAGCTTCTACTGCCCCTACTGCCGACACCGCCACTTCCATGGTCTCCCTGAGGGGCACCGGGTGGCACACTGTTCGAACCCTAATAGCCCCTTCCGTGAACGCGGCTATTTTCTTCGGCAGGTACCGGGCGTGTACCCGTGCAGGCACCCGCGACCTACATCCCAGAAAGGACGCAAAAACGTTAACAAGTGGCGCAAAAACGGGCATAAGGGCGATTAAAATTACGGCCGGTTTATGCCCCCCTTGTGGCCGCGACACGCCGCTTTCAGACGCGGAAACGTTCGCAAGCGACG
>PSKS01000078.1:0-8500 GCA_040289115.1 Chloroflexota bacterium | reverse complement strand
TAGAATGTGAGGCCCACAGTCCAGATGCCTACCGCCTTGACGAACCAGCCCGCCACAAAAAGGGTCAGGGTGGGGATGAGGCCGGCAACCAGGCCGACTACGAGCTTCGCCCGTCGTTCCTTGGCGGACCCCCGGGTCAGGAGCAAAAGCCCGAGGCCGACGACACCGGCCTCGGCCAGGGCAGCCCAGAACCCGGGACCGGGCCAGAGGCCGGGAGGCGAGGCCGCGGCTGTCGCCCCGTAGGTCAGTCCGGCCAGCAGGGCCGGGGGATACCGGTTACGTAGGCCGAACGAAAGGGCCGTCAGGGCCAGTGTGACCGGCCAGAGGACTACGGGGCCCGTAGGTGACACCAAACTACCGATGACCAAGAAAACCCAAGTTATCGCAGTAGCGACCTCCGGCAGCTCCCAACGATGCCCTTGGGCTTCCCAGACCCAGAGGCCAATGGCTACCAGCCCGAGGATAACGGCCACATTCAGGGCCCAAGTTCCGCCCAAGGCCAGGACCCTGAAGGCCGTCTCAGTGGTCGGTGTTGCCGGGAGGATGGGACCGAGCCGGAGTAATACCCGTAAGAGGATAAACTCGGCCAGGGCCGCCGCCAGCACACCTTGGAAGGCCCACCGGTAGTTCATCCGCCTAGCATCTCCCGTTCCAGATTGCGAAGCCGGACCACAAACCGGCCTAGGGCGGGGTAGAAAGGCAGCCGGGCTGTGCTTTCGAGCCGGCCTGAAAAATCGTCTAGCCATTCGCCCAGGTAGTTTGTCACCAACAACCTTCGGCATTCTTGCCAGGCGGCCGCTTTCTCCGCCTTCCCAGCAGCCCTCAGCTCGGCCTCCCGGGCCAGGGTCTGCCCCACAAGCTCCATTAGAACCCCGATGTGGTCCGGAAGGTCCCGGATATCGGGGGCCGGCCTCAGTCTTAGTGCCTCAAGCACCTGGCCGAGCTCCCCAAGGACACGGGTTCGGGCGTCAGGGTCGGCGGCGTAACTTGAGGCGTACGGGGGGCACCGGACCCGTCCGCTGAATAAGAACGTATGTTCCTCGGCCAATCCTACCGGTCCGGTTAGGGATGCCCGAAGGGCATCGGCTAGGCCGGCGGCGGCCGGGTCGTCCTCACCGGCAACCCTGGCCCAGGCGGCTCGGATAATGCCCTCGAAGACCCCATCGGCGAAGACCTCAAGGAGCCCAGCGTCGGGATAGGCCCAGCCGCGGCCGACCGCCTTCCACAGGACTGCCCGGGCAGTAAGAAGTGCGTCTTCACCCACGGGCATGCCCCCGCAACGTCGTGCGCCGGCGGATTGCCCTCAGGGCAAACCCCAGGATTACGGTCAGGACCAATCCACCCACCAGCCAGCCCAGCATGCCCCTAGGGATTCCCAGGATCCGCTCCTGTCCCTCGATGCGCACGGTGTAGAACCCCGAAAGTTGCTTCCGGGCACCTACCTCCTGATTGGAGCCCTCCCAGACGGCAAAGGCCACGGGCACCTGCTCCTGCCGGAGGTCGGTGGATTCGGCATCGGGCGGGGCGAGTCTGCGGGCAAACACCACCCGCCACCGGCCGTCCCGCCAGACGCCCCGCCCCATGACCTCTTGGCGGTCCTTATGGGTGAGGCTTCCGAACCCCAGGGCCTTGAGGTCCTCTATGGGGCTGGGGCGATACGGGACTGAGAACGGATTTCCCACCGACCAACCGACCTCGAACTGCCGGACCTCAGCCCGGTCGAAGTCCCCCGGGTAGGTGTACGGGGGCGAGCCGGTTATCCCACCCGGATAAAAGTCCTTGAAGAAGTTGGGGTATTGGTGAACCAGCTCCTGGAAGCCCTGGTCAATATCCCGCTGCCAGTCGGCCTTCCAGTGCCAGATATTAACCAGCTGGCCGGCCGCCCCCATACAGATATTGGGTAGCTTCTGGCCTACTGGAAACTGGATCGCCGCCGCGTCCCGGAATCGGTCCCCGGCAACTACAAGGTCATCCCGGGTCTCGTCGACCCACTCCAGCAGGAAGGCAATTTCCTGGCCGTTGTTGAGGGAGCGAACCCGGACGGTGGGAACACTCAGTCTGAGAAGGGATGGCACCGTCGTAGCCTGTGGTCCCAGGGGGACGTCCACGGCCGGGGCCGTATCCCAGACGGGGTCGAAGGGGTCGCTGATAGGGAGCGTACCGGACCTCAGGACGGAAACTACCTCCGAAGCCTGCTGGGCCAGAACCACCTGCCGGCTGGCCAGAAGCAGGGCGGCTAAAAGGCTAACGGCGAGTACAACCCACCTCATGGTCGACTCACCTCAGGTGATATTGTGCCGATAGACGGCAAATTGTCGGTCGTAAACCGGGCGAAGGTAAATCGGCTCCTTGAGGGGTACCCTTACTAGCTCGTTCCCCTTGGCGTCGTAGCCGTAAACGTAATCGCCTTGAACCCGGAACTTATCTACCCAGCGCTCGGTCGCCCCCATCAGCATCAGTACGCCCCGGAGTTCGGGGTCATTCGGGGCGTTTCGGTAGGTTTCGATGGCCCGCTCGACGCGCGGACCGAACATTTGGCGTAGGAACTTGGGCGGAACGTGAATGGGCGGAATGTAATAGATATTTACCTGAAGGCCGAACTGCGGATAGAGCGGCAGGGCCACCTTCCGAATGTGGACCAAAAAATCGACAGGGTTTTCCGGGTCGGCCTTGTCTGGGGTATGGATCCAGCCGTTGATACGGATCCGGCCGATGCAGTTTACGGTACAGAAGGGCTGCAGACCCTGCTCGACCCTAGGGAAACAGGCGATGCACTTTTCCGAAATCCGGGTTACCCCGTTATAAAAAACCTTTTTATACGGGCAGGCCCGCACGCACTCCCGGTATCCCCGGCACCTGGTCTGGTCGATGAGGACGATCCCGTCTTCCCGACGCTTGTAAATTGCTCGCCGGGGGCAAGCTGCCAGGCAGGCAGGGTACGTGCAATGGTTGCAGATGCGCTGCAGGTAGAAGAACCAGAGCTGGTGGGGGATCCCAAAGTAGGCCCCACCCTCCACCACTCCGTACACCTCGTCCTCCCCAAGGCCCGGGTGGGTCCAATCGAGGTCCTCGGGCAGGAAGCCCACGGCCACTTCACCGGGAGGTGCCGCCTCGAAGATGGTTTTGCCGGTATAGGTATCACCGTCCCAGGTTTGAGGGCCGAGCATTTCCAGCAGCCGAACGTCCCAGGCCAGGGGGTAGGACCCGTAAGGCTTGGTTTCCACGTTGTTCCAGAACATGTGCTCCTGACCGCGGCCGGATGTCCAAGCCTGTTTGCAGGCCAGGGTGCACGTCTGACAGGCGATGCACTTGTTGATATCGAAGACGGCGGCAAACTGGCGCTCCGGCGGCGATGCGGGGTACGGATACTCCATCTCCCGGTTTATCTGCCAGTTGAATACCTTCGGCATGACTGCCCCCCTGTCAGCGAATGGTAATGAAGCCCCCCTCCAGGTACGTTTTCATCGCCCGGCTCTCGTAGGTGGGCCGAAGGCCCAGCGCGGCCGGCCGCCAAAGACCCTGGCCGCCAAGGCCGCCGTCCTCAGCCTTGCTGATCCGGACAAAGGACTCCTTAGGTGCCCCGTTAGCGCAGTGGATGTCGGCAGCAAAGCCCTTGCCGATGGTTTGGCCGAAATAGTCCTTGCGCACCAGCGAATCTGTCAAGAGGGTCGGCCGCAGCCAGGCCCGGGTTGCCGACTGGTGCCCGCCGGACCTAAAGAGCGCCTGATACCCGGTGCGGGGGTTCTTGGCCAGGCCATCCGGCCGGGTGGTCTGCCCTTCCACGGTGCCGTGGCTGGCCTGATACATGTTGAACCACATTCGCAGTACGCCCCGTGGGATGCCGTTGTAGTAGCGGGCCCGGCAGAGGAGGCGGGCGACCTTAAAGTTCGGGTCGGTCGTCGTGGCCCCCCGGAATGGACGGTCGTCGGGGTCGGCGTCAATCCAGACGTAGTCCCCGTCCTCAATACCCAGTTCCTTGGCATCGAGGGGGTTAATGTCTACGTAGCCTTCGTTCACAAAGGGCATGCGGCGGTCCCGCCGGTATGGGTCACCGAATGGGCCAAAGTAAACGGCAACCAGATCCACGTCGGTGGGTGTGGTGTGGGCCCCGTGGCGGTATTTGGGGGTGATGAATAGGTGGGTCAGCCCATCCCGGCGTCGGGGATGAGGGCTTGCTTTCAGCTCGGCCCAGGCCTTCAGGACATTGCGGACCTGCCGCACCTCCGTGGAGATATCGCCACGGGATAAGCCATAAGCCTCGGGCGGAGTGGGCCTAAGGGCCGGGTGGGGCTTGCCGACGATGACGTTGGGCTCGTAAGGGGTGGCATCCACCGGCTCCCGGTAAACCGGCAGGTTCTCCCCGAGTTCAATGAACTCGGGTTCCTCCCGGTAGAATTCAAGCCGGCCCGTTTTCGTATACCAGGGTCGACTCTCTTCGGTCTGCTCCCAACCCATAACCTTCGGGTAAGTTCGGGTCATCAGCAGGGCGGGGATCCCCTGGCGGGCTTTCTCCTCCAGTTCGGCGAACTTGAACCCCCGCAGGGCGTTGCTCCGGTCCAGGATCCGCTGGAGGTAGACATCGACCCGATTTTCGTAGACAAACTTCCAATAGTCCTTAAACCTGGCTTCGCCCGTCAGCTCCGCCAGGGCCCGGGCCACCCCGGCCAGGGTATCGATATCCCCCACGGTGTCGAACACCCTGGGCAGCGGCGTGCGGGGGAAAACCTGAACGAAGGGGTTGGTGACCGACCCGGCCATGTCTGGGTGCTTAAACTCCGCCCAGGAGTCCACGGCGAGTACAACATCGGCGTACTCACAGCTGAGGGTCCACCACCAGTCGTTGACGACCACGGCCTCGACCTTAGGCAGGGTATTTACCAGCACGTCATAAGTCCACTTGATGTTCCCCAAGATCGAGTTTGAGTTGCCGAACCACAGGAACTTGGTGGGTGTGGGTATGTGGGTCTTGCCGGTAAAAAGCTTGTTTCCCACCCGAAGGGGCCGGTCCCCATAGTTGAAATAATGGGCCGATTCGGCCTTGTAATAAGCCCGGGTCATAATCTCCCCGTCGGGGT
Source organism: Chloroflexota bacterium (assembly GCA_040289115.1). GTDB lineage: Bacteria > Chloroflexota > Dehalococcoidia > JAUQQI01 > JAUQQI01 > JAUQQI01. The sequence goes on along the minus strand of PSKS01000078.1, from coordinate 3,425 downwards.
CAGTCTGGACCCGGAAGGGGTCTTCGAAGATGTAATAATAGAGGCCATTGAAGAGGGCCCCGCGGTAGTTGCCCGCATAGCTTCCCGGACTTCCCCCGAACTTGCCGATGTTGGCGGTAAGGGCGGCTACCAGGAAGAGGGCCCGGTCCTTGAGGTCGGCGTTGAAGAAGTGGTTGGGCCCCATTCCGTGGACGATAAGGGTCCGGCCTGGGTTGGCGGCAATCTGACGGGCCAGGGAGTAGACGGCGTCGACGGGGGCCCAGGTGACCTCAGATACCGTGACCGGGTCGAAGTTCTCAAGATACTCGACCAGCAGGTCGAAAACTGGCCGGACCTGCACCGTCCGGCCGTCGACAGTCCGGACGCTGAATGTTCCCCTCAGGGCCGGGTCAATCCCAGCTTCCTGGAAGTATTTACCCACCTGGTCCCGGGTTATGACCCGGGGGCTCTGGCTGTTGAGGTCCCAGACGACGAAGTCACCCCATTCATCCCGCAGGGTTCGAGGCACGTACTGGGCCGCCTGATTTATGGGCGGGTCGGCAGTCTGCCCCGGCTCCAGAACCTTGGTGAAGTTGCCCAATGTCGCATTGCGATAGCCGGGGACGACCTCCGCGGCCCGCAGGAGTTGCAAGGTGTCCAGACGTACTAGAAGGGGTAGGTCCGTGAAGCTTTTGACGAACGCGCCGTCAAATAGCCCTTCTTCGATAATTACCCGGGCGATTCCAAGGGCTAGGGCCGTGTCGGTTCCAGGCCGGATGATCACGACCTCGTCGGCCTTGCTGGCCGTGGCCTGGTACTCGCAGGCGATGACAATGACCTTCGCGCCGTGAAGTCTTGCCTCGGTCAGCCAGTGGCCGTCGGGCATTTTGGTGCAGATCCAGTTCATCCCCCAGAGGGTGATGAGGCGAGCATTCTCGGCCGTGAAAAGGTCAAAATCTACCGTCTGCTGGCCGGTAACCATCGGATGCCCCGGCGGAAGGTCGGTGTGCCAGCTATAGTTGTCCCAACCCCGGGCCCCCAGGGCCTGGTCGGGTGGGACCTTCCGGATATAGGCATCGAGGAGGGCCAGCATATTGGCAAAGCGGTAAAAGCCGAAAATTCGGGTTGCTCCTAGGAAGGGCATGCCGCCACGGAACTTGAGGACCTGGGTGCCGGCCCCCGCCGTGGCCTCCACCATAGCTGGGTCATACCCCTGGCGCCGCAGCCTTTCCTGGCCCTCTTGGCCGGAGTAAGTCGCGGCGATGTTCACGATGGTTTGAGCTACCAGCCGATATGCCTCATCCCAGGTAAGCCGCAGCCACTCGTCCTGGCCACGGCGGAAGTACTGGGCCGGGGGCACTCCGGTCTCCGGGTCCCGGGGATAACCGGCCCTCGCCCACTCGAGGAATCCCTTACGGACCATGGGCCCCTTGATTCGGCGGTCGCCGTAAATGCGGCGGGTTAGACTCAACCCTTTCTGACAGGCCCTGGGCTCCCAGCGGTGGGATGCCTGGTTTCCGTAGACGTCAACCGCCTGGCCGTACCCATACGAGGGCTCTATCCGGGTAACAATGCCGTGCTTGACCACACCCAAGAGGAGGCAGTTATGGGTGTCGTTAGGCGCACACAGAAAGGCGAACTTGGAGTCAAAGTTAAAAAGCTCCCGGTAGGCCTTCTCCCAGTCCCGGTTAGGGTAAGCCGCCAGGGGATTCTCCACCACGGTTACCTCTTCGAGGAACGCCAGGTTCCGAGCCACCAGAGCCGCGCCTGCACCGGCTCCCAGGCCGGCAGCCAGCTTAAGGAAATCCCGACGGGATAGACCCGGCATCGTTCCCCCCCACTTTAGGAATCGACATTGACGATGAATATATCCGTTTAAAGGATGGGACTCAGGTTCATCCTAAGGCAATACCCGCGCGGGTAGTTTTCTACCTACTCGAAGGTGTAGGCGGTCCGTAGCGGCGGGTTAACCTGGAAGGTTGCGCCCTGGGGCTTCTTAAAGGCTAGCCTTTTTGTAGGAGCCCGTGGCCGCGGCCACCGCTGGCCGCCCGGCAGCTCCCAATTGGCTCGGCTATGGCCGCAGGAGGCGCAGGCCGGAGAGTGCGGTAATCAAGCTTATAGTGACGGCTGAAACCACGCACCAGACGCACCAAGCCTGAAGGACAAAGGCTTCCACCGCCGTAAGATACATCGAGAAAAGCCAGCCCCCAACGGCCAGCCCGAAGGCCAACAGGTCCGCCCAGCCCACCCCCCGCAGGCTCAGAATGCCCAGCACCGCCAGGGCAACGTAGGCGGCCAGACCCCACAGGGCCACCGGCAGGCCCAGAAGTTCGGAAAACCTGCTGGCGTTGACGATATCGCAGCCGCCAAACCCGACACAGACCGGGGTTAGTCCGAAAAAGCGGGTCCAGCTCAAGTAGCCGGCGACCCCGGCCCCCACCAGGGCCAGGCCCACCTGCCCGAGCCCAACCCACCGCCTAGCCCGATCCCAGAAGCTGGCCGATGTAACGGTCGTAGGTGGCGAAGTCATAAAGTCCTTCAAAGGTCCGGCCGTTGATTACCACGGTCGGTGTGGAACGGATCCCTCGCTTTCGGGCCTGCTCGGCCGAGGCCTGAATGAACCGGGCATACTTGCCCGACCCCAAACAGCCCTGAAAGCCTCCGACGTCCAGACCCACGAGCCGGGCAAATTCCGCAAGCCGGTCGCTGCTGAACCACCCCCGGTTCTCACCCCGCTGGTTGGCAAAGACAACGTACTGATACTCCCAGAACTTCCCCGACTCGGCCGCGCAGGCTGCAGCCTCGGCCGCCCGGAAGGATTCGGGACCGATGAAGGGGAAGTACCTGAAGACTACGTAGACCTGGCCGGTTTTAACGTACTTTTCGTCCAACTTAGGGGCTACTTCCACGGCGTAGCGGCCGCAGTAGGGGCACTGAAAATCGGCGAATTCCTCGATAACGACCTTGGCCTGAGGGTTGCCCTTGTAGGGGTAGCCATCAGGGGTAAGCCCCGAGGGGAAATCGGCCGGGGGCGGCCCAACTATCGGCTGGGTTGCGGTCTGGAAGTGTAAGGCTATAAGCCCCACCGAGCCTACCAGAGTCACTATCAGCACCACGAAAAGGAGGAGATTGGTGCCCCGGCGCTTGGCTTTGGCCGTCATATTCAACCCAAATTCTATCAAACCCATCTCCTCTTGGCCAAGTGGCTCCCGCTGCCGGGATGGGCCCTAGCAGATCCCGCCTTGATGCCTGCTTATCCTAAAGGCTTGCAAGAGCGTGGGTCTGGAAGGCCGAAGCTCATCCCAGACCTACCCGTATGGGTGGGCCCGATGCGGCCGGATTACCACTAGGGTCGCCTCGACCGGCGAGCACTGGCAGACCAGCGCGGTCTGCCATTGCCACGACCTTCGAACCTTTGCCCACCCCTTCGCCCTTTTTGGCGACCA
>PSKS01000077.1:0-8505 GCA_040289115.1 Chloroflexota bacterium | reverse complement strand
CATGGGCACCACCCATGCCGCCCTCGTCCACGGCGTCCCCCAGCTGGTGGTCCCCCACGCCGGCGAGCAGCATCTCCAGGCGTGGCGGGTTCAGGCGGCGGGGGTCGGGCTGGCCCTGGGGCCGCACGAGGCGACCCCCGCGCGCTGGCAGGAGGCTGTCGCGCGCCTCCTGGAGGAGACAGGTTTCCGCCAGCAGGCCCGCCACTGGTCCGAGCGCATGGCGTCCGCTGGGGATCCGGAGGCCGCCGCCGACGCCCTCCTGGAGGCCGCCGACCACCATATCGGGTAGACACCTTTCATCCCGGCGCGGCCGTTCGGCCGTAGCACTGATCTTACAAGATGCGCACGTTGCGCTCCCTGCGGGCTGTGAACCGGGCGACCCTGGCCCGCCAGGGCCTGCTGGGTCGGCAGTCGCTCTCGCCGGTTGCGGCCGCCGGGCGGTTTGGCTGGCTGCAGGCCCAGGTCGCCGCCTCTCCGATGTTGGGCCTCGGGGCGCGGTTGGAAGGGCTGCGTCGGGAGGCGGTGCTCGCAGCCCTCCACACGCGTCAACGGGTGCGCGCCCCCTTCTTGCGCAACACCCTGCACCTCGTGCCGGCGGACGACCATCTCCAGTTCTGGCCGCTGGTGCAACCCACGCCTTCGCCTCTTTCTTCCGCCCGCGCCAGCGGGCCTTCGATCTGCCGGCAGCGCTGGCGGCCGCCCGCGCCCTGCTGGAGGAACGGCCACGAACGACGAGCGAGCTGGCCACTGCGCTGGCCGCCCGGATCCCGAGCGTCGAGGCCAGCGCGCTGGCCTACGCCGTCCGCACCTTCCTGCCCATCGTCCAGGTTCCAGATCCCTCCGCGCCGTGGGGCTTCCCGGCGCAGCCGCGCTACCCCCTGGCCGAATCCTGGCTCGGGCGGCCTGCGGCCACGGAGGGGCCCCTTGGGAGCGGGTCCGTCGCTATCTGGCGGCCTTCGGGCCGGCAACGCGGCAGGACATGCAGGCTTGGCTCGGGGTGCTGGTGCCAGAAGGTTATGGAAGAATTCGTACTTCCTCTGCCAACAACGTCCCCTGGCTGCCGGGGCGCCCTGTGACCTGAATCCTCATTCCTGCTTCTATTTCTTGCAGCGTGATGTTCTGCCCTTCTCTCGAAATCAACCTGGTATCTTTCGTCAAAGCCACATAAAGAAATCCCTTTACAGGCTCCCGGAACATGATAATTTGAGCGCTGCGCATGACATCTTGCACCGTGCCGGTGACGGTGACAGTCGTTGTGCCTTCCGCGTTGCCCTCCCCTGTAGGCGTAGGTCTAATTGGAGCGGACTCCCGCCTTCCACAGCTAACAACAACGGCCAAAATGACAACAAGAACGAAAATAAGAACAAAATGCCTATAACTTATCTTGTCCATTTTGTTTCCTCCAATCCCTTCATGCACCAAAAAGTGGAGCTATGAACCTCTGCATAGTTCGCAGCTCCACGTTGGTATAGCCATAGTATTGGGTTGCAAACATATAACACGAGTAGGCACTCGACCGCACTCCAGGAGAGTCGACCGGTCGGGGTTGCTTGAGACGGGAATCGGTGTCGGCCATTGCCTCGAATACGCCTTGAAGGCCCCCAGACCGGGGCGGGGGGAATTTACGGGACTGGTTTAAGACTTGCCGAGCTGACGGGCCTGCGCTGGTCGGATATCGACTTTGAAGCGGTTTCATTAGGCTACAACCCAAATATCTTGCGCCCCCGGGGAGACTCGAACTCCCAGCCCGCGGATTAGAAGTCCGCTGCTCTATCCCATTGAGCTACGGGGGCTGGCAAATGATTTCACCCATCGACTCCTTAAATAATCATACACTAATCCTCGGCCAAACTCCCGCTGACCCAGCCCAGCCGGTTTGACCCAACGGCCCCGGACGGTTTAATCTCAGTTGGCAGGTTAGAGGAAGGAGGTTAAACCCCATGCGAACGCCGGATGAATACCTGGCCAGCCTTCGGGACGGCCGGGAGGTCTGGTTCCGGGGTGAAAAGGTCGGCGACGTCACGGCCCACCCCGAGCTCGGGGTCGGCGCCCGGAACATCGCCCAAACCTACGAGGTCGAAGCCCGACCGGAATGGGCCGACCTCTTCTGGGTCGAGGAGGACGGCCGCCGCATATCCAGGTTTTATAAAATTCCCCGAAACTCCGACGACCTCCTCCGCCGCCACGAGGCCATTGAGCACCTCACCCGCGAAGTCCGGCCCTCCTTGGCCGCCATCAGCAAAGAGATCGGGTCCGATGCCCTCTTTGCCCTCCTCATTACCAGCCGAGACGTCGACCGCAAGTACGGGACCCGCTACTTCGAGCGTGTGCGGGCCTATTACGAGTACGCCCGGGATAACGAGCTCGACCTGGCCGTGGCCCAGACGGACGTTAAAGGCGACCGGTCCCTGAGGCCGGCTGACCAGCCCAACCCTGATACCTACCTCCGCATCGTGGAGCGCCGCCCCGACGGCCTCGTGGTTCGGGGTGCCAAGGTCCACACTACCGACGCCGTCTACGCCCACGAAATTATCGTCCTGCCAACCCGGGCCATGACCGAGCGGGACCGGGATTATGCGGTCGCTTTCGCCATGCCGGTCAATACGCCGGGGGTTCGGCTTGTCGCCAGTACCAGGGGATTCACGGGCCAGACCCCGTTTGATAACCCCGTTGCCCACCGGTTTCGGATGGTGGAGTCGGTGACGATTTTCGATAACGTCTTCGTGCCCAACGACCGGGTCTTCCTAGCCGGGGAATGGGATTTTGCCGGGGATGTGGCCAAGACCTTCGTCGAGTTCCACCGCTTCACCGCCTGCGCCTACAAGCCGCCCCTCCTCGAAGCCCTAGTTGGCCTGGGGGCCCTCCTGGCTGAATACAACGGGATCGAGCGGGTCCCCCACGTGCGGGATAAGCTCGCCCGCCTCATCATGTACTTGGCCACCGTTCGGAGTATGACCCGGGCCGCCGCCCTCGACTGCCGGGCCCGCAACGATATCGCGGTGCCCAATCCGGTCGTCACCAACGCGGCCAAGTTTTACTTTGCCGATAACTACCATGCCGCGGTCAAATGTGTGCAGGATATCGCCGGCGGGCTCGTGGTAACCGGGCCGGCCGCCGAGGACTTTAACCACCCCGAACTTAAACCCCTCCTCGACCACTACCTCGCCGGCAAGGCCGGGGTGTCGGGGGAGGAGCGGCTGCGGGCGATAAACCTCGCCCGGGACCTGGTGGCCTCCGACCTGGGAGGGTACCTGGAGGTCCTGGCCATCCACGCTGAGGGTTCCCTAGAGACCCAAAAGCTCACCGTGCTGATGGACACCGACCTGGCCCCCCTGAAGGCCTACGCCCGGTGGCTGGCCGGCATCGTGGCCGAGCGGCCCTCCGGCCGGCCTTTCGTTAGCTAGACCTTACCCCTTTATCCGGAGCCTTGCAACAAGCTCGGGGTGCAAGCGGCCGTTGGTGGCCAAAGCACTCCTTTGGGTGGGGCTGAAGGGATTGCCGGCCAGGTCCGTTACCTGGCCGCCGGCCTCCAAGACGATGAGGCCGCCGGCGGCCACGTCCCAGGGCGAAAGTTTGTGTTCAAAATAGGCGTCGAGGCGGCCAGCGGCCACAAAACAGAGGTCCAAAACGGCGGATCCGCTGCTGCGGAAATCCTGCACTTGGCTTAGAAGCGCCTGGACGGCCGAAACCACTTCCCGCCGCTCGTTGGAAGCCGAAGGCACGCCGGCGGCCACGAGCGCCTGCTTTAAGCTGTCCACCCGGGATACGCTGATTCGGCGGCCGTTAAGCCACGCCCCCCGCCCCGCTACCGCCCAGTAAAGCTCCCTAAGGGCCGGGGCGTAGACAACTCCGACCAGGCAGTGGCCGCGGTACACATAGGCTATGCTTACCGCAAATAGGGGATGGGTGTGAACGTAATTGGTGGTACCGTCCAGAGGGTCGATAATCCAGAGGTGGTCCGCCGAGGGTCCCCCGGTCGTTCCCTCTTCAGCCAGGATAGCGTGTTTTGGGAAGGCGGCCCGAATAACCTCGACCACCCCCTGTTCTGACCGGCGGTCCGCCTCGGTAACCAGGTCGTTTTCCCCCTTGGTCTCCACCTGCCGGAGCCGACCAAATCGGGCCCGAAGGATCCGGCCGGCCCGCCGGGCAGCCGTCAGGGTCACCGCAAGGATCTGGTCAGTATCCGGCTGGTCGCTTGCGTTTGACATGAACCGACCCCCTAAGTTAGTCTACAGATGGTGCGCCGACAGGCGTTAAGGCTGGCTGCCATCACCATAGCCCTGACCTTTGCCCATTTAGCCTCCAACCTGGCCGTTGCCCAGGGCCCAGCTCCGAGCCCAACCCCAACCGGCTCGCCAACACCCGGTATAACTGTAATCCGCCACAGTACCCCAACGCCGCGGCCTTTTTCGACGCCGACCCCAACCCAAACCCCGACCCCAACCCTGACCTCAACCCCGACGTCGACGCCGTCGCCGCCTCACCCAGCACTCGCGACCCTGGCGCCCACAGCACAGGCGATGGCCACTCCGACCGTCCCGGCCGGCCGACTAGCTCCCCCAGGCTATACCTCCCGGCTTTCTTGGGGTGGGGCCGACCTATCGAATGCCATCGACGGCCTCAAGGCCTGGCTTCGGTCGAGTGAGCCGGGACGGATTCTGGCCGTGCCCCTCCGCAGCCAGCTTGACGGCACCATCTACGCTGAAGCCAACTGCGGCCCGGCCAGCCTAGCCATGGTCCTGGAGGCCCACGGCTTCAATCTTTCAACCGCGGAGCTTCGGGCCCTGGCAAATCACCTCCAAGGCACCTCCGGGCCCAACGTCGGCGTCTGGCCGGAAGTCCTTGCCCAGATTGCGGCCCAGTACGGCCTGCAGGCCCGCGGTCTGGACCGCCCCTGGACGCCCAACGATATCCGGGCCGCCATCGACCGGAACGAGCCGGTAGTTACGATTGTTAAGTACCGGGACCTGCCCACCAACGCCGGGTCCATCGCCACAACCGAGCACTATATCGTAATAATTGGATACCAGGGGGACCGGTTTTTCTACAACGACCCGGCCTTCTTTGACGAGACAGGATTCGGCCGGCCGATTACTGAGGCCGAGCTCCAACGGGCCTGGGCCGGCACGGTCCGACCAGGGTCGGCCTTCGCCTTCGAGCCGGGTCCAGCTATGCGGCCGATTCCCGAGCTCTTTCCGGCGGCCGCATCCCCAAGGGCAGAGCCCAGCCCCAAGCCCGCCCCACCGGTGCAAGGGGCCGTCTCCGCCCCAACCCCCAAGCTCCCTCTGGCCGAGCCGCAGCCCGTCCTTGTAAGCGCCGCCGAAGTCCCAGCGACCGCGGCTGATGGGGTCCCCTGGCACGCGTATTTGCTGGCCGGCCAGCTGGGTATGCTGTACGGGGCGGCCGTAGTCTGGTTAGGCCGCAAGCTCAGCCGCCGAAACCGCCAAGAAGGTCGCCCCTTTAAGTAAGGTCGTGCTCCTCCTCTTCCAGGTCGGGCTCGCCCGGCTCCTCCTCGATGTGAATCTCTTCTTCGAGGATTTCCGGCTCCCCGGCAATGCCCGGGGCCACTTCGGAAAACTCTTCTTCCTCGAAGGAGAACTCCTCCTCTTCCTCCTCCTGGTCAACCCGCACCAGGTCCTCCCGGGTGTAGGGCCGGATGGCCTCGGGCTCGCGAGTGGGGAAGGATACTTTCCCCGCCTGACTCGGGTGCTGATAGACCTCCCGGATGATTACCCGAACGTTGCCGTCGGAAAGGCTTTGAATGGCGGCCACGTACTGATTGCCGCCCCGCATCAGGCTAGCAAGCCGTAAGCCCACCTTGGGTTCAACCTGGCCGATGTACTCGCCCCGGGTCGAATAGACCTCAAGCTGGTTTCCGCTAAGCCGTAGTTCCACCTGGTCACCGGCGGCGAGCTTAGCCAGGGTCTCCTGACTGCCCATGTTAATCAGCTCGGCGGTGCCGGTCTTGCCGGGCTCGGCCACGAAAAGTTCAGGGCTAACCCGCTCGCTTGGAGATGGGGCTTCCTCTCGCTCGCGAAGCAGCATTAGTCGGTCCCGGTTCTTGCGGGCGATGGTGTTGTTCGGGTCGAGTTCCAGGGCCCGCTGGTAAGCCTCGAGGGCCTCGCTGTACTTGCCGAGCTCAGTCAGCGCCCGGCCGAGGCGGTTCCAAGCCTCTACGTCGTCGGGAAAAAGCTCCAAAATTTTGCGGTTGACGGTCACCGCTTCTTCCCAGCGGTTCTGGACCGCCAGCTTCACCGCGTGCTCGCCGAGCACCCGGTGTATCCGCTGTCTGTTAGCTGCAGGTTGCTGCACCACTGGCCCCTATCCTCCCATTCGGACGCCTTACGAATCTTGCACTTGGGTATTATATCGGGGTTGGGACCTTAAAACAAAGACCCGGCAGTGGCTCCAACCTTAGCCGGCCGTAAGGACCAGGTTGCCCCACTGATCCACCAGACCAGTCCAGCCGTGGGGTATAAAGACGGTGCTATCCGCTTGCAGAACCAGGGCCGGGCCGGTCAGACGGTTCCCGGCCAAGAGGCGGGATCGGAGGTAGAGTTTGCCGGTAAGCTGACGTTCTCCGTCAAAGACCTGCTCCCCGATCACCGCCGACGAAGGGTCGGGACCTCCAGGGACTACCGGCGGCAGGGGTGGGGGCTCCACCTGACCTACCGCCCGGAGCCGTAGGTTCACCACCTCGGTGGGGAGCTCGGGATGGCTGTGGCCGTAGCGCAGTTTGTGCTGGACATGGAAGGCCTCAAGGCTGGCGGTAAAACGGCCGGGCTCATAGGGCACCGTTAGCTCATAGGACTGGCCAATGTAGCGCATATCAAGCATCAACTGGAGCTTGACCCGGTCGGCCTCGAAGCCCTCCCCCGCCATCTCCGCCACGGCCCGTTCCCGCAGGGGCTCAAATTCCGCCGCCAGGTCCGCATCGGTTACCTGGGCCGATGGCCGCAACCAGGTCCGGCTGTAGTCTTTCGTTATATCCCCGACCAACAGCCCAAAGGCCGAAACTACCCCCGGGTAAGGCGGGACCAGAACTCTGGGGATGGCAAGCTCGGCGGCCAGCTCGCAGGCGTGGAGGGGGCCAGCCCCGCCGAAGGCCACCAGGGTGAACCGGCGGGGGTCGTAGCCCCGCTCCACCGAGACCCGGCGGATGGCCCGGGCCATATTGGAGTTGGCAACCCGAATTATCCCTTTGGCTGCGGCCGCCTCGGATATCCCCAGCTTTCGGGCCAGCTCGGAAATCGCCTTAAAGGCCAGCTCCGGATAAATTCGAACCTCGCCCCCAACGAAATAGTCGGGGTGGATCCGCCCGAGCACCAGGTTGGCGTCGGTTACGGTGGGCTCGGTTCCCCCCAGACCGTAGCAGGCGGGCCCCGGAACCGCCCCGGCGCTCTCCGGCCCAACCAGCAGGGCCCCACCGGGGTCCAGGCGGGCGATGCTCCCGCCCCCGGCCCCCACCGTCTGAATGTCCACCATGGGCACCCGTAAGGCGCACCCGGCCAGCTCGGCCTCCACGGTAAAGGGCAAGTAGCCCGGACAGAGGCAGACGTCGGTGCTGGTTCCGCCCATATCCAGGGTGATAATCTGGTCAAAACCGGCCAGCTGGGCCAGGTGAAAGGCCCCGGTTACCCCCCCGGCTGGCCCGGACAGGATGGTGCGGACCCCCAGCTTCCGCAGGGCACTGCTTGAAACACTGCCTCCGTTCGACTGCATCATCCGGATCGGTCGGCCAAGACCGGCCTCAAGGCCGGCCAGATAGCGGTCCAGGATGGGTGATACGTAGGCGTTAACGGCAGTGGTTGACGCCCGCTCATACTCCCGGTATTCAGGCAGAACCTCGGAGGAGAGGGATACGTGGATAATACCCTCCTCCGCCGCCAGCCGCCGGCCGATGACCTGCTCGTGTTCCGGGTTCAAAAAACTGAAGAGCAGGCAGACCGCCACGGATTCGACCTCACTGGCCCGGATGCGCTCGACCAGGGTCTCAACGGCCTCGGGCGTAAGGGCTTCGAGAACTTCACCCTGATAGTCGACCCGCTCGGGCACCTCGAACCTCAGCTGGGGTGGGACCAGTGGTGCGGGCCGGCTGGGGAACAAATCATAAAGCTTGGGCCGAGTTTGGCGGCCGATCTCCAGCAGGTCCCCAAAGCCGGCACTGGCAACAAAGGCGATCCGGGCTCCCTTACGTTCCAGGAGGGCGTTGGTGGCCACCGTAGAACCGTGGACGATGTCGGCAGCCTCAGCGTTGAGTCGGCGAACCCCCTCTATAAAGGCCCGGGCGGGATTATCGGGGGTGCTGGGAATTTTTAAAAGCGTCAGCCGGTCCCGGTCAACCAGGACGAAGTCGGTAAACGTACCGCCGGTATCGACTCCTAAGCGCATGATGGTTCAGACCTCCAGGGTCTAGGCCAGTTAGTGGGAGGGGTGCTGGCGTGAGAGTTTAAGTCCGAAGTAGCCGCCGATGATTAAGATGGCCAAGGACAACGCCAAGGCGAA
>PSKS01000009.1:0-52323 GCA_040289115.1 Chloroflexota bacterium | reverse complement strand
ACCCTGGGGACCTACTCCCACGTCCTGCCCGACCTGCAACGGGAAGCGGCCTTAAAATTAGACCGAACCCTCTTTAAGCCCCAGCCCAGGTGAGGCTTTAGCCAGCGGGCTACGGAATTTTGCGGTCTGACTTGATGTACGGTAACGCCGGATGACAGGGCCTGTCCCAGGCAATTCCCACCAAATCACCGGGGAACAAGCCAAAACCCTTATTTGACCGCTATATATTGTGGTCATTTGGGCTTATAAGCCCAATATTTTGTGGGCCGCGAGGGACTCGAACCCCCAACCCGCTGATTAAGAGTCAGCTGCTCTACCTGTTGAGCTAGCGGCCCGATTCAACGGCAGCCGGGCTCCTGTTGCCGAACCCGGCTATTCCAACCCGTATTATACCATAATCGACTCCACCCGTAACGTCCGAACCAACCGCGCCAGAGGCCCACGGCCGGCCTCGACGTAACCGGGAAGCCCTGCCCCGAGTTGGGGCCAACCCAGGCCGGTCACCATTGCCTGCCCCCCACCCGCCCCGGTATACTCTGGGGTGGATGGCAACCGGCTCCGTGATTCTAGACCCCCTTGACCCAGCCCAGCGGGATGCTGTCACCCACACCCAGGGGCCGCTTCTGGTCCTGGCCGGCCCCGGTAGCGGCAAAACCCGGGTCATCACCCACCGGGTGGCCTACCTTATCCGGGAGCTGGGGGTGCCCCCCGACCGGGTCGTGGCCGTCACTTTCACCAACAAGGCCGCCGGGGAGATGCGGGAGCGGCTCGAACGCCTCATCGGCGCCGAACTCCACGACCTCTGGCTCGGAACCTTCCACCGGGTCTGCGGCCGGATCCTGCGCATTGAGGGCGAGGCCATCGGCTTGCCCCGGGACTTCGTCATCTACGACACCGAGGACCAGCTGGAAATCCTCAAGCAGGTCCAGCGCGAACTCGGCTGGGACGACCGAATTCTTAGCCTCCGTCACCTGCTGACCGAAATCTCCTGGGCCAAGAGCCAGCTCATCAACCCAGACGATTACCGGGGTCGGGAAAAGCCCATGCCGGGCCCCATCATCGCCGTCATCCGGCAGGCCTACGCCCGCTACGACCAGTTGCTCCGGGCAAATCTTGCCGTCGACTTTGACGACCTGATTAAACTCACCGTCGAGCTCTTTGAAGCCAGGCCGGAAATCGCCCGGAAATACCAGCAAAAGTTCCTTCACATTCTGGTGGACGAGTTTCAGGATACCAACGTGGCCCAGTACCGGCTGGTGCGGCTGTTGGCCGCGGGCCACCGCAACCTGTGCGTCGTGGGTGACCCCGACCAGTCCATCTACAGCTGGCGCAACGCCGACATCCGGAATATCCTGAGTTTCCGGGATGACTTCCCCGATGCCCGGGTGGTCTACTTAGACCAGAATTACCGGTCCACCGCCAATATCTTGGCCGCCGCCGAGGCTACCATGCGGTCGGTTCGACTGGCCCGGGGCTTTGACCGGCGCAGCCTCTGGACCCGCAACCCCAAAGGCCCCGCCCCGGTGCTCCGGGAGCTGGATACGGCCGAGGACGAGGCCCGCTACGTGGCCCGGGAAGTGGAGCGGCTTGTTGGGGAGAACCCTAACTACAGCTTCCGGGATTTCGCCGTGATGTACCGGACCAATGCCCAGTCCCGGGCCTTTGAAACGGTCTTCAGTCACTACGGCATACCTTACAGACTGGTTGGGGCGGTCCGGTTCTACGACCGCAAAGAAGTAAAGGACCTTATCGCCTACCTCCGGCTGCTGCGAAATCCGGCCGACAGCATCAGCCTGCAGCGGGTAATTAATGTCCCGCCTCGGGGCATCGGACGGCGGACGGTGGAGGCCCTGTTTAATTTGGCAGCCCGGCGGGGGGTCCCGCCACTAAAGCTCATCCTCGACGAAGATTTCCCCGACGCCCGGGTGGCCCGAGTCCTTGGCAACTTCGCTCAGGTCTACCGGGACCTTAAAGAGCAGGCGGAGCGGCTACCCGTAAACGAACTCCTCGAGTACCTCATCGGGCGAATCGATTACCAAGATTACCTCCTGGCCGAGGACGCCACCGGCCCCGACCGGTGGGAAAACGTCTTGGAGCTGCGCCGGGTCGCCGCCGAGTTCGCCGACCTACCCCCGGCGGCCGGCCTAGCGGCCCTTTTAGAGACGGCGGCCCTGGCCACCGAGCTGGACGCGGACGACGGCGGCAACGCCGTAACTTTACTCACCTTCCACGCCGCCAAGGGCCTGGAGTTTCCGGTGGTCTTCCTGGTCGGCCTGGAGGAGGGACTTCTCCCCCACTTCCGTTCCAGCCATACCCAGGCGGAGCTGGAGGAGGAGCGGCGGCTCTTTTACGTGGGAATCACCCGGGCCAAGGAGCGCCTCTATCTTCTGTGGACCCGGCGCCGGGAAAAGCCTTTCGGCGCGCCCGGCCGACCTTCACCCTTCCTCGAGCCGATTCGGCGCCAGTTTGTCGAGGGGGAACGGCCGGCCGCGGTCAAGGCCGACGGGCCGCCCCTGAAGGCCGGCGACCGGGTCGTCCATCCCCACTTCGGTGAGGGGACCGTCCTTGGCTGCATTCCCCTCCGGCCCGGAAACGACTTTGAGGTCTGGGTGGTTTTTCCCCGGGTTGGCGACAAGCGGCTCCTTTATAGCCTCAGTCAGCTGAAACGCCTGGATGCCTAGCCAGGCCGCACCCAGAAGGCCAGGGTAAGGCCGGCCACCAGCAGCCGGTAGAGGGCGAAAACCCCCAGGTTGTGGGACCGGACGTAGCGCATCAAGAACCCGATGGCCAGGTAACCGGTCACCGCCGCGGCCACAAGCCCGACCAGAGCCGGCATCCACACCTCGTGGCCGGCCGCAGCCGCCCGGGTAAGGTCCAAAAGCTTCTTGCCCCCGGCCCCGGCGATGATGGGGGCCGAAAGCAAAAAGGCGAACCGGGTGGCATCCTCCCGGCGCAGGCCCAAGAGCAGGCCGGCGGTAATAACAATCCCCGACCGGGAAACCCCCGGCATCAGGGCCAGGGCCTGGGCCAGGCCGAGAAGGAGCGCCCGGCCCAGCCCCACCGCCTCGATACCGGCCCGCTTAGACCCCACCAAGTCCGCAGCCCACAGCAACACCCCAAAAAGAGCCATGGTAGCCGCCACCAGTAGCGGACTGCGAAACTCAGATTCGACCCGGGCTTCCAGAAGCCATCCGGCCACCGCCCCCGGGGTCGTCCCGATGACGATGGCCGCCGCCAGCCGACCCGCCGCCGGGTCCTTCCGCCGAACCTCGGGACGGATTAGGGCCTCGACCAGATGGAGGAAATCACGGCGGAAATAACCGAGGACGGCCAGCAAGGTTCCCAGGTGAAGGACGGCATCAAAGGTTAGGCCGAAGGCATCGGCGTCAACACCCAGGGCGTACTGGGCCAAGACCAGGTGGCCCGTGCTGCTTACCGGCAGGTACTCTGTAATCCCCTGGATGGACCCAAGCAGCAGGGCGTACCAGAATTCGGGGGCCATCAGCTAGATGCACCTGCCCCCGTCGACCTCAAGGCAAACCCCGGTAATCATGGCCGCCTCGTCGGAGGCCAGAAAGAGGACGGCCCGGGCCACGTCCTCGGGTGTATTGAGCCGGCCCAAGGGGATGGATTCCAAAAAGCGGCGCCTGGCCTCCTCGGGGTTGTCGGCCCCGAAGAAAACCGGTAACATGGGGGTATCGGTGGCCACCGGGGCCACGGCGTTTACCCGGATGCCGTAAGGGGCCAGCTCCAGGGCCAGGGCCTTGGTCAGGGTGATTACCGCCCCCTTCGAGGCCGCGTAGGCCAGCATCCCGGGCCGGGGTCGGATGCCGGCGGTTGAGGCGGTGTTGATGATCGCACCGCGCCCTTGGGCCCGCATCACCGGGATGGCATACTTGCAGCCGAAAAAGACGCCCCGGACGTTCACGGCGAAAATCCGGTCGAAAAGCTCGGCCGAAATCGCCTCGGCAGGTGTGGGGACCATGGGGATCCCCGCATTGTTAAACATTACGTCAAGTTGACCATAGGTGTTAAGGGCGGCCCGGACCATCC
Source organism: Chloroflexota bacterium (assembly GCA_040289115.1). Lineage (GTDB taxonomy): Bacteria > Chloroflexota > Dehalococcoidia > JAUQQI01 > JAUQQI01 > JAUQQI01. Next base: position 48,270 of record PSKS01000009.1, on the reverse strand, counting down.
CTTCGGCGTCCTCCTCGCGGCTGACGTCCGCCCGCACGAAGACCGCCTCCCCGCCCCGGTCCTTAACCGCCCGGACCGTTTCCAGGCCTCCGGCCTCATTTATATCAGCCACTACCACCCGGGCCCCCTCCGCCGCAAAGGCCAGGGCCGTGGCCCGGCCGATGCCCGAGGCCGCCCCGGTAATGACCGCAACCCGGTCCTTAAAGCGCATCTTGGCCTCGCTCCTGTTCCCAGAGGTTTATTAGTCCCAGGGCCATGACACCCATGGCCCGGCGCAGGTCTTCGATTTCGATGTACTCGTCCGGCTGGTGGGCCAGCTCCAGCCGACCGGGACCGTAGGCGATGCAGTGTTCGACGCCTCCCAGCCGCCGGACGTGCTTGTGGTCGTAGGTTCCCGGGCTGGCCACCAGGGCCCCTTCGTACCCGTAAACCTGCTTCACCGCCCGGGCAAAGGCCCGCACCAGGGGCGACGAGCCTTCGGTGACCACCGGCTCCACCACCATAAGGTCCCGCCACTCGTAGTCAAAGCCCTTTACCTCGGCCTTAATCTCCAGCAGGATCTCTTCAACCTCCCGGCGAACCTCCGCGACCGACTCTTCCGGAATAAAGCGGCGGTCGAAGACCGCCCGGCAGGAGTCGGCCACGCATGGGGTCGGCAGGGTTTCCTTTTGGGTCTGGCCCCCAACGATGCCGTTCACGTTCATGCTGGGCCGTCGGGCAACTTCGGGCACCACCGGCAGGGCCGTTTCCCGCCGCTCGAGGCGGGGTTTAAGCTCCCGCCGGAGGCGGTCGATAAAAAGGCTCATTAACTCGATCGCATTTACCCCCAGGTGGGGCATACTCCCGTGGGCCACCCGGCCCCTGGCCGTCACTTCAAACCAGTAGACGCCCCGGTGGCCGATGCACACCCGGTCCGGGTCGAGGGGCTCGGTGATCACCACGTAGTCGGTGCGGCCCGCCCGGATGAGCCCCCGCCGGCAGAGATAGGCGACCCCGGCAAAGCCGCCGCTTTCCTCGTCCACCGTCCCGCTCTGCTCGATGCGGCCCGGAATCGGGTAGCCAGCCCGACGCAGGGCCTCCACCGCGTAGACCATCGCCGCAATCCCCGCCTTCATGTCGGCGGTCCCCCGGCCGTAAATTCGGCCACCCTCAATCACGGCCCCAAAGGGCGGACGGGTCCAGCCACCCCCAGGCGGCACCACGTCGATATGGCCGTTGAAGTGGACGGTGGGCCCCGGTCGCCCGAAGTCCAGGGTTCCCACCACGTTCACCCGGGGGTGTTCGGCCGTGTGCTCCTGAAGGCCTTCGGCCGCAACGTAGACGACGTCGTAGCCCAGGCGGCGAAGCCACGCCCCCAGCAGTTCGGCGCAGGGCCGGTACTCGGCCCCGGGCGGGTTCAGCGTCGGAACCCGGACCAGCTCCCGGCATAGCTCCACCGCCTCGCCAAGGACGCCATCGACGGCGGCGAGGACCTGGTCTTCGGTTGTCATGACCTAGCGCAGGTTCTGGGACCGCCGCAGGAAGGGCGGTATATCCAGGTCGTCGGCGACCTCGGCCGGCATGCGGCCCGGGAAGGTGCGGATCCGGTCCGTCTGGGGCTTGGCCTGGGCCATGTCGAAACCGGTGGCGATGAGGGTGATCCGGACCTCGTTACTCACCTTCGGGTCGATGACTACCCCGAAGATGATGTTGGCATCGGGGTCGACCGCCTTGGAGATCACCTCCTGGGCCTCGTGCACCTCCTGGAGGGAGAGGTCGGGACCGGCGGTGATGTTAAAAAGCACCCCCCGGGCACCACTGATGGAGACGTCCAGCAGGGGGCTGGAGATGGCGGCCCGGGCGGCGTCGACGGCCCGGGTTTCGCCGGTGCCCCGGCCGATGGCCATCAGGGCGGCGCCGCCGATGCTCATCACGGCCTTCACGTCGGCAAAATCCAGGTTTATAAGCCCGGGGACGGTGATGAGCTCAGCAATGCCCTGAATCCCCTGCCGCAGAACATCATCCGCCAGCTTAAAGGCCTCCAGGAGCGTGAGCTTCTTGTCGGCCAGGCTCAGAAGCCGGTCGTTGGGGATGACGATCAGGGTGTCCACGTTCTGTTTGAGCCGCTCGACCCCCTGCTCCGCCACCATTCGCCGGCGGCTGCCCTCGGTGCTGAAGGGCTTCGTCACCACCCCGACGGTCAAGGCCCCTACCTCCCGGGCCAGGGCCGCCACCACGGGCGCCCCGCCGGTCCCCGTGCCCCCGCCCATGCCGGCGGTGACGAAGACCATGTCGGCCCCCTCCAGGGCTGCCCGGATCTCCTCCCGGTTCTCCTCCGCCGCCCGCTGGCCGATTTCGGGGTCGCCCCCGGCCCCCAATCCTCGGGTCAGCTTGTCGCCGATCCGGATCCGAATGGGCGCCTGGCAGCGGGCCAACTGCTGAGCGTCGGTGTTGACGGCGATGTAATCGACGCCTTTGATTCCCTCCTCAAGCATCCGGTCGATGGCGTTGTTTCCGGCCCCCCCAACCCCGACCACCTTGATGTTGGCCACATTCTCGGTCGACAAGTTCTGGCTCCGCATTCAACCCTCCTTAGCCGTCTGAAAGATTTACGCCCGTTTTATTGTGGCAGAAATTCCCTCAACCAGTCGAGAACCCGGCTGAAAAACCCCCGGCCCCGGGGCCGGGACCTCCGGCCCGGCCGACCTCCCTCCCCGTATCTTAGGGCCCAGAGGAGGAGACCAATGGAGGTGGCGAAGGCCGGGTCGCCCACCTTATCCACTAACCCCACCGCCCCCGCGGGGTAGCCCACCCGGACCGGAACCTGCAGGTACTGCCGGGCCAGCTCATCGATGCCGGCGAGTTTCGCCGAGCCGCCGGTGAGCACCATGCCGGCCGGCAGAAGCCTTTCTTTACCGGCCCGCTCCACCTCCCGCTGAATCAGGCCGAAAATCTCCAGCAGGCGGTCCTGGAGGATTTCGCTGATCCGGCGCCGGGACACGGGGCGCGGGGACGAGGAGCCGAAGGTCTGGACTTGGACCGTATCGTCGATGGAGATCTCCTGGGGCAGGGCATAGCCGTAAAGCTGCTTTATCTCTTCGGCCACGGCGTAGGGGGCCTGTAGGCCGATGGCCAGGTCCCGGGTAAGCTGGTATCCCCCAACGGGGATGCTGGCGCTGTGCCAGACCGCCCCATCCGCGTAAATGGCCACGTCGGTAGTTCCGCCCCCAATGTCGGCCAGAACGACCCCGATCTCCCGCTCCTCCTCGGAAAGGACCGCCTCCCCCGAGGCCAGGGGCTCCAACACCAGCTCGTCGATTTCAATCCCGAGCTGCTGGAAGCACCGGGTAAGGTTGTGGATGGCTGTGGCCGCCCCGGTAACGATGTGGGCCTCCACTTCCAGCCTCAGGCCGCTCATCCCGATGGGGTTGCGCACCCCATCTTGGCCATCCACCACGTAGCCCCGGGGAATGATGTGGAGGATCTCCCGGTTGCTGGGAATGCTGACCGTCCGGGCTGAGTCGATGACCCGGCTCACATCCTCGGCCGTGATCACCCGGTTCGGGTGGCTGATGGCCACGATCCCCTTGTTGTTGATGGACTCGATGTGGCTTCCGGCGATCCCCACCACCGCCCGGCCGATGCGGTGGCCGGATGCCCGCTCGGCCTGGTCCACGGATGCCTGGATAGACTCGACGGCCTCCTCGATGTTCACCACCATCCCCCGGCGCAGGCCCCGGGATCCGGCGATGCCGACGCCGAGGACCTCTACCTGTTCGTCCGGAAGGAGACGAGCAACCATGGTGCAGATCTTAGTGGTCCCGACGTCAACGGCCGAAATGAACCGTTCCTTCGGCACTAATTCTCTCCGGACGACCTGTTTTCAATAAACAATTTGCGCCTGATAACCGCAATGTTATTAAATATCCTTACTCCAAAGGCCACGATGGCCGCCAAGTAAAGCTCAACCCCGAGGCGGTCCGCCAGGAAGGTGAGCAGGGCGGCCATTAAAGTATTGCCCAGGAATCCGGAGATGAAAACCCGGTTGTCGAATACCCCTTCCAAGTCGGCCCGCCAGCCCCCAAGGAGGGAATCCAGGCCCGCAAGTATTCCCACGGCGATGTAGCGGGCATACTGGGGCGGCACCGCAAGCCCGGCCAGGCTTCCGGCCAGAAGGCCTAGGCCGATACCCAAGAGGGCAACCCAGACCGTGCCCTTCACCGGCGTAAAATGCCAAACCGGTCCCCCCGCAGGTCCACAACCTGCGCCGCTGGTTCCCGGGCCAGGACCTCCCGCAGGATGGCCACCCGCCGTTCCATACCTTCACCCTGGCCGAGGCGCCAGACTTGGCCGGTCGGGGTCGTCACCACGAACCCGTTCACGGCCGAGTACTCGACCCGGGCCGGCCGCACCCCGACCTGGTCCGGCAGCACTTGCCAGAGCCATATGGCCCACCGGACCGTGTCAGGGTCCAGCCGGGCGGCCGTTGGGTCGTTGTTGCCCCCATCGACCAGTCGCGGCAGGTCCATCTCTCCCCGCACCGTCCGGTAGACCACCCCCTCCTCATCTACCAGAAAGGACTGGGCGGCCCGCTGCCAGACCAGTACCGGCCGGCGCTCCTCGGCCTCGACCCGCACCCTGTTAGGCAACACTCTTGTAATTTTAACCGATTTTATGTCGGGAAAGCGCGCCAGGAGAAAGTTTTCAAGGTGGGGCCGGTCGAAGTCGAGCATCGGCCTCCCCTCCAGGGCCAGCGCCGCTCGCACCTGTTGCGCAAGCTGCGGGTTTAACCCCTCCACCTCCACGCTGGCCACCACCCACCGCGGGTAGAGGGCAAAGGCCCCCGCAATGAGCAGGGGAATGGGCAGGAACCACCGGACAACCCGCCAGACCCGGCCCAATCGGCCGGGCCGGCGGGTCGCGCTCCGGTGCCTTAATCGGGGTCGGTTCGACATCGGCTCCGCTCCTGGTAGCGCTCAATGGCCAGCTGGATCAACCGGTCCACCAGCTCCGAAAAGCTCAGGCCCGCCTCCTCCCACAGTTTCGGGTACATGCTGACGGGGGTGAAGCCCGGAATGGTATTCACCTCGTTGATATAAAGCTGGCCCGAGTCCCGGCAGTAGAAGAAGTCCACCCGGGCCATTCCGGCCAGGTCCAGAGCCTTAAAGGCCGCCACCGCCAGGCGCCGGACCTCCTCAGCCACCTCCGGGGGAATTGGGGCCGGGATTAGCAGCTGGGTGCGCTCGTCCCGGTACTTGGCCTCGTAGTCGTAAAACTCCCGGGCCGGGACGACCTCCCCCACCCCCGAGGCCACCGGGTCGTCGTTGCCCAGGACGCTGCACTCCAGCTCCCGGGCGTTCACGGCCCGCTCCACCAGCACCTTCCGGTCGTACCGGGCGGCCCGCTCCACGGCCGGTTCCAGCTCCTCCCAGCGGGTCACCTTGCTTATCCCCACCGAAGAACCAAGGTTCGCCGGCTTGACGAAACAGGGCAGGCCGATTTCGGCCCGGACCCGGGCAGCGACGCCCTCCGGGTCGCGGCGGAAGTCTCGGGCCAGGAAGTGGGTGTGGGGGACCACCGGTAGGCCGCGGGCGATAAAAACGGCCTTCATCAGAACCTTATCCATCCCCAGGGCCGACCCCAAGACCGGCGCCCCCACGTAGGGAATCCCGGCCAGTTCCAGCAGGCCCTGAACGGTCCCATCTTCCCCGAAGGGTCCATGTAACACCGGGAAAACCACGTCCAAATCCAGGGGGGCTCTTTCGGCCCATGGGGTCAGGCCCAGGGAGCCCCCCGGCACCGGCAGGCCGGCCTCCCCGGCCAACGGTTCAGCGGCGGCCTTGAGGGCCGCTTCCGGTCCCCCGTCCAGGGCGGCCCAGGCCGCGTCCGGCTGCAAAATCCACCGACCGTCTCGGGTGACGTAGACCGGCCGGACCTCGTAGCGGGCGCGGTCCAAGGCCTTGACGACGGCCCGGGCCGAGACGATGGAGACCTCGTGTTCGGCCGAGCGCCCGCCGAAGAGCACCAGAACCCTGATCTTACCCATCTTAATCACCTCCCACCCGGAACTTTCAGGTCCGGGCCCACCAGCTCCACCTCCAGCTCCAGTTCCACTCCGAAACGGGCCTTCACCTCCTGCCGGCCCAGGCCGATGAGGGCTACCACATCAGCGGCGGTGCCATCCCCCCGGTTGACGATGAAGTTGGCGTGGACCGGCGAGTACATGACCCCCCCGATACCCACCCCCTTAAGGCCGGCCTGTTCCAGCAGCCAGCCGGCCGGCATATCTGGGCCGGGATTTTTAAAAGTTGAGCCGGCGCTTGGCTCGAAGGGCTGGGTCTTGCGCCGCTGTTCAGTGGCGGCCCGGAGGCGGACGGCCGCCTCGGCCGGGTCCGTGCGCCGGAGCCGGAACCAGGCGGCCAGAACTACCCACTCGTCGGCCTCCCCCCGCCGGAAACAGCTCGTCCGGTACCCCAGACCCAGTCGTTCTGCCGGCCACTCGGCATAGCCGTAACGGGGGTGAAAGAGCTCGACCCGTTCCAGGGCATCCGCCGTGGACCCCCCAAAGGCCCCGGCGTTATTTACCACCGCGCCCCCCACCGTCCCCGGCACCTGAACGGCCCATTCCAGCCCCGTATAACCCCGGCCGGCGGTGAACCGGGCAAGCCTGGGCAGGGCTGTCCCCGACAGGGCCCGGACGACGGCTCCCTCTGGGGTTTCCTCGATGGTGAGGCCGTCGGCCTGGTTGACGACCACCAGGCCCCTAAGACCCCGGTCGGAAACCACCAGGTTGCTCCCCCGGCCGATGACCCGATAGGGCAGCCGCAGCCAGCAAGCCGTTGTGACGGCCTCCACCAACTCCGCCACCGTCCGCACCTTTACAAGGTACTCGGCCGGCCCCCCCACCTGGAGGGTCGTGTGCTTGCGCAGAGCAACTCCCTGCTGCCAGCCCTTCGGGATGGCGCCGTCAGTGCCCATTACCCTGTTTCTTTACCAGCCGTCGGGCCGCCTCGTCAACATCTCCGGCCCCCATCACCAGGATAAGGTCGGTGGACCGGACGATGGCGCTCAGAAGGTCCCCCAACCGACCTAGGTCGGGCAGGTAATAAACCCGGCCCGGGAGGCGGGCTGCCAGGGCCGTTCGGAGAGTTTCGGCCGTCGGGTCCCCGGGCCGGTACTCCTCCCGCGCCGGGTAGACCTCGCACAGTACCAGGACGTCCACCGTTGCGAGGGCCTCGACGAAGTCGGCGAAGAGGGCCCGGGTCCGGCTGAAGGTGTGGGGTTGAAAAACGCCCACCAGCCGCCAGTCTGGGAAAGCTGCCCGGGCGGCCTCAACGGTGGCCGCGATTTCAGTGGGGTGGTGGGCGTAGTCGGAGAAGACCAGGGCTCCCTGGAAGGTACCCACCAGCTCGAACCGCCGCCCAACCCCCCGGAAGGTCCGGAGGACGGCGGCCGCCGTACCGGGGTCAACGCCAAGGACGTAGGCCACGGCGATGGCGGCCAGCGCGTTGGCCACGTTGTGCCGGCCGGGCAGAGCCGATTCGGCCCGGATGAGCCGCCGGCCGCTGTATTTTACCTCGAAGACTGCCCCACCCCCGGGTTGAAGCCGGACGTCCCCAGCCGACCAGAACTCCCCAAAGCCGGCCCACTCCCCCAGCCCGTAGCCGACGACCCGGAGGTCCGAGCGTTCGGTCCCCAATCGCCGGGCCAGGGGCGAATCCGCCCCCACGATCAAGGCTCCTCCGGCCGGGAGGTTGCCGACGAAGGCGGCAAAGGCCCGGTAGAGGCTTTCCAGGTCGGGGAAGCAGTCGGGGTGGTCGTACTCGACGGCGGTCACCACCGCTACCGTCGGCCGCAACTTAAGGAAGCTGTAGTCATACTCGTCGGCCTCGGCCACCCAGTAGGGTCCCCGGCCCACCCGCAGATTGCTGTCCCAGGTCGGCACGTCGGCGCCCACCGCGCAGGTGGGGTCCAGGCCCGCTGCCTCCAAAACCAAGCCCACCAGGGCAGTGGTGGTGCTCTTGCCGTGGGTTCCAGCTACGGCCACCCCAATACCCCCGGAGAGGAGCTGCCCTAGGGCCTCGGCCCGCTTGCGGACCGGAATTCCCCGCTGGCGGGCGGCCGTGAGCTCGGGGTTATCGGCGGAAATGGCCGCCGAAACCACCAGCAGGTCACAGTCCGAAAGGTGGGCGGGATCATGGCCTACGGATATGCCGATCCCTTCCCGGCCCAGCCGCTCGAGGGTCGGGCCCGGGGAGCGGTCGCACCCGGTCACCTGGTAGCCCCGGGCCCGGTAGAGGCGGGCCAGGGCGCTCATTCCGGCCCCGCCCACCCCCATCAGGTGGACGTGCTCAGCACCCACGGTCGACTACCTCCAGCAGGAAGTCGGCCAGGGCCCGGGCGGCGTCCGGGCGGTGAAGCCCCTTTAACCTTTCGGCCATTTCGGCCCGGCGGTCGCCGTCGTCCAGGAGGGCTAGGATGATGGGAACCAGGCAGTCCAGGTCCCTGGGGCGAACGACCAGTACCCCGGCTGTCCGGGCCAGATACTCGGCGTTGGCCCACTGGTCCGAGAAGTCCCCCGGCACCAGGATGGCCGGCCGCCCGGCAGCCGGAAGCTCGCCCAGGGTCGAAGCCCCGGCCCGGCTCACCACCAGGTCAGCGGCCCCGTAGGCCAATTCTACCTCCTCCAGGTAGGCGATGGGCTGGTAGCGAGCCTGGAGGTCGGACGGCAGGGCGGCCCTGACGGCGGCGGCCCAGGGGTAATCCACTCGGCCGGTGAGATGAAGCACCTGGGCCGATTCCAACAGTCGGCGGAGGCCGGCAAAAACCGCCTCGTTCAGGGCCCGGGCCCCCTGGCTTCCCCCCATTACCAGAACTACCGGGAGCTCGGCCCCAAGGCCCAAGGCGGCCCGGGCGGTGGTCGGATCTACCCGGCCAATGGCAGGCCGAACCGGGTAACCTACCAGCCGAATCCGCCGGTGCCTGAGACGGGCCAATGCCGCCTCGTTGGTTACGGCCACGGCCGTGGCCAGGGGTCTTAAAAGGCGGACGGCCCAGCCTGGGGCCACGTCCAGCGGAAACAGCACTAGGGGTATCCCCAGGGACCGGGCCGCCAGGCCCACCGGGACCCCGGCGTAGCCCCCGGTGCTTAGGACCACATCTGGACCGAACCTTCGCAGGACGGCCCTGGCCCGGAAAAGCCCTCGGGCCACGGTGAGCACTCCCGGAAGCCAGCTTCCCGGCCACCGGCCCCGAAAGGGGGCGGCCGGAACCGAGGCGTAGGGGATGCCGGCCCGGGTTACCAGCTCGGGCTCCAGCCCCTCCCCACTACCCACCACCAGAACGCTTTCTACCCCCTCCCCAAGGGCCCCCACCAGCTGGAGGGCCGGGTATAGGTGGCCGCCGGTCCGGCTTCCGGCGATAACCAGCCGAATCCTAGCCCTTCCCGTCCTCATCGGCCTCGGCCGCAGGCCGGTGCCTGGAAATATTGGCCACGATACCAAGGGCTGCTAAGGTGACCACCAGGGCCGAACCCCCGTAGGAGACCAAAGGCAGGGGTATCCCCGCGAGGGGAATCAGGTGGGTTACCCCGCCGACGTTGACGAACGTCTGGCCCACCAGCCAGGTGGCTACCCCCCCGGCCAGAAGCATCCCAAAGCGATCGGGGGCGTTTAGGCCGACCCGCAGGCACCGGTAGCCCACAAAGCCCAAAAGGCTAAGGAGAAAAAGGCCCCCAACCAGGCCCAGCTCTTCGGCCACGATGGCAAAGATGGCGTCGGTATGGGCCCCGGGAACGTAGGCAAACTTCTGGCGGCTCGCCCCGAAGCCCCGCCCGAAGAGGCCACCGCTCCCCAGGGCGATGAGGGACTGCACGATCTGAAACCCGATCCCTTGGGGGTCCGCCCAGGGGTCCTTAAAGGCGGCCAGGCGGCGGGCCCGGTAACCCTCGGTAACGGCCAGCAGGCCCACCACTGCCAGGCCGGCTAGGCCGACAAACCCGATCTGAAAGGCCGAAAGGCCGGCCAGGAAGACCATTCCCAGGGCGATGGTCCCCACCATAACGGCCGTTCCCAGGTCAGGCTGAAACAGGATGAGGCCCACCAGGCCCCCCACCGTAATGCCGAAGGGGAGGGCCCACCTGACAAAACCGACCCGCCGACCGGCCTGCTTTTCCAGCCAAGACGCCAAGTAAATTACCAAGGCCAGCTTGGCGAATTCCGAAGGCTGCCAAGCCGGGAGGGGTCCCAGCTGGAGCCACCGGCTGGCCCCGTACTGGGGGTCGCCGGTGTGCCAGACCAGAATCAGCCCCAGGTAGGCGATAAGTAAACCCCAGAGGGCAAAGCGCTTCCAAACACGGTAATCCACCAAGTAAGTAACCACGAAGGCCCCGATACCCAAAGCCAGGGCGGCGGCCTGCCGGGTAAAGAAGTAATACGGATTGTTAAATTCCCGCAGGCCCACTGCGAAGCTTGCGCTGTAGACGGCCATAAGGCCGAAGGCCGCCACTAAGCCCACCGACCCTAAAAGCCACCCGTCGGGCGGTCCAAGCCGGGTGGCCGCCAGCTCCCGGGTCCGGATCCGGCGACGCCTTTCCGCCGGCGTCTCCCGCCGGCCGCGGCCTAGGGGGAGCTGTTCTGCGCGCGCCATTCGTTCACTAGCCTGCGAAAGACTTCGCCCCGGTGCTCAAAATCCCGGAATTCGTCGAAACTGGCAAAAGCCGGCGAAAGCAACACGGTATCCCCCGGCCGGGCCAGGATCACCGCCCGGCGGAATGCCTCGGCCAGGCCGGGCTGAACCTCGTCGACGGGAACGCCCCCGGCCACCATCGCCTCCCGCACCTGGGGGCCCGCCTGCCCGTAGGGGACGACCAGCCGGCAGGTCTCCCGGGCGGCGGCCACTAGGGGGTCCAGGGACAGGCCCTTGGGTTTGCCCCCGGCAAGGAGCACGACGGGCGGCGCGGTGGCCCGCAGTCCCGCCGCCGCCCGGACCGGGGACGTGGCAATACTGTCGTTCACGAAGCGGACCCCATTCACTTCCCCCACAGACTCCAGTCGGTGGGGGAGGGGTCGAAAGCGGGCAAGCACCCGGCGGATGGAGGTTACCGTTGCGCCGGCCAGGTAGGCGGCCAGGGCTGCCGCCAGGCAGTTATAGAGGTTGTGCCGACCCGGAAGGGAAATCTGTTCCACCCCGACCAGGTCCACTTCTTCACCGGTGGCGGTCTTAAGCACCAGCCGCCCGTTCCGGATACCGGCGGCCGGCCGGCCGGCCGGAGGTCCCAGGCCGAACCAGGCTACCCGGCCGGGGGCAACGGTCGCAAACCCAGCCACCACCGGGTCATCGGCATTCAACACGGCCCAGTCGTCGGGACCCTGCCGGACCAGGATCTGCTTTTTAGCTTCGGCGTAGGCCTCGAACGATGGGTGGCGGTCCAAGTGGTCTGGGTAAAGGTTTAAAACCACCGCCACCCGGGGCGAGGGCGGCCCCAGCTCCAGCTGAAAACTGCTCAGCTCCAGGACGACCCGGTCCCAGGGCCGGATCAGGGAAAGCCAGTCCAGCAGGGGCCGGCCGATGTTGCCCCCAACCCAGGCAGTAAACCCGGCATCTTCCAGGATGCGTCCGACCAGGGCGGTGGTGGTGCTCTTGCCACAGGACCCCGTAACCCCCACCGCAGGGGCCGGACACTCCCGGAGGAAAAGGTCCGTAAGGGATGAGAGCGGCCGTCCCAACGCCCGAAACTCGGCCACCCACGGCGCATCCAGGGGAACCCCCGGCGACAGAAAAACTATATCGGCCGGGGCCAGGTCCTCGGCGCGGTTCCGGCCTAGCACTAGCTCCACGGGCAGGTCGGCCAGGGCCCGGAGGGCGGGCCCGAGCTCAGCAGGCCCCTTCCGGTCCACGGCGACCACCCGGAAGCCCTGTCGGGCAAGATAGCGGACCAGGCTCAGCCCTTCCCGGCCGAGGCCCACTACTGCCGCAACTCCCGAACCGACCTGAGCCACAGCTGCAGCGGGTTAGGTTTTACCAGCTTCCGGAAAAGCCGGGGAATCCGCCGGGGCCGGCGCCGCCGGCGGCCGGAAATCCGGAGTTGGCGGTGGACGTAAATCATAACCGTGTCCTCCTCAGTGGGCGGGTGGTACTGCCAGGGCCAGGGCAACCCCGACCATGGCCGCGCAGATGCCAACCAGCCAGAAGCGGGTAGTAACCTGGGGCTCTGACCAGCCCATCAGCTCAAAGTGGTGGTGGATGGGGGCCATCTTAAAGAGTCGCTTGCCGCCGGTTAGCTTAAAATAGGCCACCTGCAGGATAACCGAAAGGGCCACGATGACAAACACCAGCCCGACAATGGGCAGCAGGAGCCACTGGCCTGTCATCAGGGCCACCGTGGCCAGGGTTGCCCCCAGGGCCAGGGACCCGGTGTCGCCCATCATCAGCTCGGCGGGGTGGGCGTTATACCACAAAAAGGCCAGGATCGCCCCGACCACGGTGAAGCAGAAGGTCACCAGGTAGCTCTGCCCTTGTAAGTAGGCGATAATGCCGTAGGCCGCAAAGGCCATGGCCGCAGTGCCCCCGGCCAGGGTATCGAGGCCATCGGTCAGGTTGACAGCGTTGGCCGTCCCCACAATAACCAAGACGGCCACCGGCAGATACAACCAGCCCAAGCTGTAAGAACCCACGAAGGGGATGTGAATCTTCTCGTAGCCCAAGAGAAAATGAAGCACCAGGGCGGCCCCGACCGCCAGGCCTGTGAGCAGGAGCAGCTTAACCCGGCCGGCCAGCCCACCCCGGTTGCGGCCGACCAGCCCCAGCATGTCGTCCAGGGCCCCGATGAAGCCGCTGGCAACCACTACCGTGAGGGGCAAAAGCATGGAGAGGCGGCCGAAAAGGTTGAAGAGAAGGGTGCTTACAAAGGTGGCCGCAAAGATCAAGATGCCCCCCATCGTTAATGTGCCCACCTTGACCCGGTGACCGGCCGGTCCCTCCTCCCGAATGGCCTTACCGACCCGGTAGTGGCGCAGTACCCGTATGACCGGCCGGCCCAGGAGGAGACCCACCACGAAGGTAAAGGCCCCGACCAAAAGGGAGTAGATCATCACATCCACATCCATACCCCCTGCCCCCCCACCAGAAGCTGCACCGCTCGCTCCAACCGGAGCCCCCGGGAGGCCTTGACCAGGACCCAATCGCCCGGGCCGCTCTGGGCCCGGGCCACGGCCGCCGCCTCGGCCGGGTCAGAGGTCTGGTAAACGGCCCCCAGGCCGGCCTCCCGGGCGGCCTCGGCCATGAGGGCCGCCCGGGGCCCGACGGCTATAAGTACATCCAGGACCCGGGCTGCCAGCCGGCCCGCCTCCCGGTGGGCCTCAGCCTCCATCGGGCCCAACTCCAGCATATCCCCCAGGATAGCCAGCTTCCGCCCGGGAAGCTGGCCCAGGAACTCCAGGGCTCCGGCCAGGGAGGCCGGGCTGGAGTTATACGAGTCGTCCACCACCCGCCGTCCCCCAACCCCGGGCAGGACCGCCAGCCGCTGGTCCACCGACACCTTTAAAAGGCCCCGCTCGACCTCAACCCAGTCAAGCCCGAAGACCCGCCCCACGGCGACGGCGGCCAAGGCGGCGTAAAGTCCCGGGCGGCCGGCCAGCCCCAGCCGGAGCCGCCGGCACTCGCCACCGGCCCGCACCCGGAGGTCGGTTCCCAGCAGGCCCCCCATCCGTACGTCTGTGGCGGCCACATCGGCCGGCCGGACCCAACCAAATTTTACGACCCGCGCCCGGGTCCGGGCATCGAAGGCGGAAACGACGGGGTCGTCGCCGTTGAGCACGGCTACCCCCGATTCGGGCAGATACTCCACCAGCTCGGCCTTAGCATTGGCAATGGCCTCGAGGGAGCCCAGCCGCTCCAGGTGGCTGGGGCCCACCGCCGTGACAACCCCCAGCTGGGGTCGGGCGATGCCGCACAGAAAGGCGATATCCCCCGCCTGGTACATACCCATCTCCAGGACGGCCACCTGGTGCTCCGGCCCGAGGCTTAAAAGGGTAAGTGGCAGGCCCACCTCCGTATTCAGGTTGCCCGGACTCTTAAGAACCCGGTACCGCTCGGCCAGAACGGCAGCCACCGCCTCCTTGGTGGTGGTCTTGCCCACGCTGCCCGTAATGCCCACCACCGTCACCCCCAGCCGCCCCCGCCAGGTCCGGGCCGCATCCTGGACGGCCGTCAGGGGGTCATCCAGGACCCAGATTTGGGCCCCGACCTTCCGGGCCAGGTCCCGGTCGGCGGCTGAAATCCGGTCGGTTAAGATAAGGCGGGCGCCCCGGGTGAGGGCGTCGGCGATGAACTCCGCCCCGTGGACCCGTCCGCCCCGCAGGGCCAGGAAGCCCTCACCGGGCCGAACCTGACGGGAGTCGGGCCGGATGGGCGGCAGGGGCAGATGGTCCGGTTCCGGACCGACGGCCTCAACCAGGTGGGAGCTAACCAGGTCGTAAAGTTCGGAGACTTTCATCGGGGCTTCTCGGTTGGTGGTATACCATAGTAGGCCAAGGCCTTACTAGCCACCTCCCGGAAGACAGGGGCCGCCACCGTTGTACCCCAGGGTACGTCCTTGGGGTTGTCGATTTTAACCAGAATTACCAGGCGGGGCGCCTCGGCCGGGACGTAACCGATATAGGAGGCGATGAATTTCGTACGGGAGTAGCCGTTGCCTTCGGGCACTTGGGCCGTTCCAGTTTTGCCCGCCAGCCGGTAGCCGGGGATTAGGGCTGTGGGGCTCGAGCCCTTGTTGGCGGCCTCGACCAGGAGGTTGGTCACCTTGCGGGCTGTTTCCTCGGAGATGACTCGGCGAATCACCGTTGGCTCGAAGCGGCGGATGCCATCCGGGGCCCGGATTTCTTTCACCAGGTAAGGCCGCATTAGGAGACCCCCGTTGGCCACCGCCGCCACCGCCGTGGTCAGCTCCAGGGGCGTGACCGAGAGGGCCTGACCGAAGGCGTTGGTAGCCAGGTCCACCTCGGACCACGTGGAATCGCTGGGCAGCTTCACCTGTCCGGCCACCTCCGACCGGAACTCAGGGTTGAGCCGCTCGGCGAAGCCGAAGTCCCGAACGACCCGGTAAAAGTCGGCCGGGCCGGTCCGGCGGGCCAGGTGCACGGCCCCCACGTTACAACTGTACCGGATAAAGTCCACCAGGTTGGCCGGCCCCAGGGCCGTGTAATTCCACATCCAGATGCTCCAGGGGCCGACCTTAACGTAGCCAGGGCAGTAGTAAGTTTCGCCGGTGTCTACCCGGCCCGACTCCAAAGCGGCCGCCAGGGTGATAATCTTAAAGGTCGAGCCCGGCTCGTAAAGGTCGGTAAAGGCCCGGTTCCGGATGAGGGCCTGGAGGTTGGGGTCATTAAGGTCGAGCTTGGTGGGGTCTGCGGCCGGGCGGCTCACCACGGCCAGGAGCGCCCCGGTCTTGGGGTCCATAACGATGACTACGCCGGAATCGGCCCGGTGCGCCTTTAGGGCCTTGTCCAGCTCGGCCTCGGCCACCCGCTGAATGTACCGGTCCAAGGTGAGGACAAGGTCGGCCCCGTCGATGGGCGGGTCGACCTGCTTGAAGCCCAAGGGGATCTCCTCCCCGGAAGCGTCCCGCTCGTAGTAGACCCAGCCGGTCTTTCCGGCCAGCAGCGGGTCATAGTCGGCCTCGACCCCGCTCAAGCCCTGGGCGTCCCGGCCGATAAAGCCGAGGACCGGCCCCGCCAGCGAACCTTCTGGGTAGTACCGGCGCCACTTCGGGTCCAGGACGATTCCCGGCAGCTCCGCGGCCGAAATCTTGGCAGCGGTTTCGGGCTGAACGCCGGAGGCCAAAAGCACCGGCCCGTCGGACAGGGTCTGGGTTCGCAGTTCATCGACTGGCCGTTTTAATAACGGCGCAAGCTCGGCGGCGATACGGTCTCGGGCGTCGGCCGCGCCCGGATATCTGGGGTAGAAATAGACGTCGTAGGTTTGAAGACTGATGGCCAGGGGGTGGCCGTCGACGGCCAGGATTGCCCCCCGCCGCGGGATTATCGGTCGCTTTCCCAGCTGTTCTGACCGGGCCAGCTCCGTGAAACGACCGTGTTCGACCACCTGCAGGTAGACCAGACGCCCGGCCAGCACCCCGAGCCCGCCCAACATGATCAGCCCGAGGATAAGGAACCTCAAAAGGGGCGGCTGGTAGCGCCCTACGGCAGCCCGGCCGCGACGTCCTGAAGTAGCAGCCGTAGCCACGCCAGCCGGTCAAAGGCAAGTTGTAGGGCGTCCGGCTCCGGCGTCGGCCGGACCGAGGGGGGAGGCGGCGGAGGGGGCGGCGCCCCGGCCGGGTTTACAAAGAGCCGGTCCTTCGCCTCGGTCAGCTTAAGGCGAGTGCGGGCCTCCCGCTCCACCCGGTCCAGGGACCGCAGGGAGCTTATCTCCGTTTCCAGCCGGAAGGTCTGCTCGGTCCAGCGGGCCCGCTCCGCCTGGAGGCGGCGCACTTCGTAGCCCTGGGTGGTGACCAGGGTCGAAAGCGTCAGGGATATCAGACCCAGCACCCCCGCCGAAATTAACAAAAAGCCAAGCACTCCACCGACCCGAAGGCGGGCACCGCCGGCAACGGCAGCCTGGCGTCGGCGTGGGTAGGTGATCACTGCCATCAGGCTGCCTCCAGCAACTTTTCGGCCGCCCGCAGCTTGGCACTGCGGGCCCGGGGATTAAGTTTAATTTCGGCCTCGCCGGGGGTCACCGGCCGGCGGGTAAGCTCCCGAAGAACCGCCCGGTGGCGGCAGACACAGACGGGAAGGCCGGGGGGACAAATGCAGTCCCGGGACTCCCGCCGGAAAAACTCTTTAACCAGCCGATCTTCCAGTGAGTGGAAGGATATGACCACCACCCGCCCGCCCCGGCCCAGAATTTTGACGGCCCCTTCCAGGCCTCGGGCCAGGTTCTCCAGCTCCCGGTTCACGGCGATGCGCAGGGCCATAAAGGTCCGGGTTGCCGGGTGAATGCGGCCCCGGGTGGTGCCCACCGCCCGGGCGACCACCCTGGCCAGCTCGTCGGTGGTGTTGATGGGCCGGGCCTGGACGATGGCCCGGGCGATCTGTCGGGCCCGGGGCTCCTCCCCATAGCGGCGAATCAGGTCGGCCAGCTGCGCCTCGGAGAGACGGTTCACCAAATCGGCGGCCGTAACCGGAGCAGTCGGGTCATAGCGCATGTCCAACGGGCCGGAGAGTTGGAAGCTAAAGCCGGCCGCCGGGTCCCCGAGCTGGTGACTGCCGACGCCCAGGTCGAAGAGGACTCCCCGGGCCGGCACGAAGCCCTCCCGGCCGGCAACCTCAGCGATGTCGGCAAAGTTGGCCCGAACCAGCCGGACCCTCGGACCGTAACGGCCCAGCCGCCGGGCCGCGACCTCCAAGGCCCGGGGGTCCAGGTCCAGACCCAGCAGTCGGCTCTCGGGACCAGCGGCCTCAAGAACTTGCTCGGCGTGGCCCCCCAAGCCGACGGTGGCGTCAACGTAATCCCCTGGCCCGGTGACGAGGAAAGCGACCACCTGTGCGGCCATAACGGGCTGGTGAACGTAGTCGTCACTGGGCCTCAAAGGTCGACCGCTCCTCCTGCCAGCGTTGCGGATTCCAGATTTCAAGATAGCGATTCAGGCCAACCACAACCCCTACATCCTTCAAGTTGGCGTAGGCCCGTAGGTTCTGGGGGATTAAGATTCGACCCTGCCGGTCCACATCGGTAAAATAGGCCAGGGAGAAGGTCAATCGACGCAGGCGGCGGACCTGGGCGTCGGTGAGATCCAAGCTATCAAGCCGCTGGGTAAGCTCCGACCAGGCCGGAAGGGGAAAGACGAGGAGACACCGCTCGAAGCCACGGGTCACCACCACCCCGGGCCGGAGGTACTCCCGAAATTTAACGGGCAGAGTGATGCGGCCCTTCTCGTCGATGGCGTACTCGTATTCCCCGAGAAACATTTACCCGCCCGGACCACCTTTCGACCCCGACCTAACCACCTGCCACCACTTTCCCCCACCGACCTAAAGCCTACCACCCGGGCTCCGGACTCGCCAAGTCGAGTTTTCCACGGCATTATCCCCGGCCGACGGGTTAAAAGGGCCGCCCGGCCCCGTTTAAGGCCGGGCGGCGGGGGCGGACAGAGTAGGGTTTTACGTCAGCGCTCGATGGGAAGGCCCACCACGTTACCCCACTCGGTCCAGGAGCCGTCATAATTTCGCACCTTAGGGTAGCCTAGCAGGTACTTCAGGACAAACCAGCTGTGGCTCGAGCGCTCCCCAATCCGACAGTAGGTGATAACCTCCTTGTCTGGGGTCACCCCAACCCCCTCATAAAGGGCTTTAAGCTCGTCGTAAGACTTAAACGTTCCGTCCTCCCGGACCACCTGGCCCCAGGGAATATTCTTAGCCCCGGGAATGTGACCGCCCCGCTGGGCCGTCTCAGGCAGACCCGGCGGGGCCAGGATCTCACCCGTGAACTCCTGCGGACTGCGCACATCCACCAGGGCCACATCCGGCCGCTGAAGCCGCTGAAGAACATCCTGCAAAAAGGCCCGCAGGCGCAGGTCGGGCTCCTCGGCCCGATAGACCTTGCGCTCCAGCCGGGGTACCTCGGTGGTCAGGGGCCGGCCCTCATCGACCCACTTTTTGCGGCCGCCGTTCATCAGCCTTACATCCTCGTGGCCGTAAATCTTCAGCAGCCAGAAGGCATAGGCCGCAAACCAGTTGTTGTTGTCCCCGTAAAGGACCACGGTGGTGTGCTTATCAATGCCGGAGCTGGCCATAAGCTCTTCAAACTGCTCCTTGGAGGCGATATCCCGGCGGACTGGGTCGTTAAGCTGGGTGGTCCAATTCCAGCCGACGGCCCCGGGGATGTGGCCCGTTTCGTAAGCGGTGGTATCCACGTCCACCTCCACGACCCGAATATTGGGGTCGTTTAAGCGCTGGGCTACCCACTCGGTGGAGACCAGCACCTCCGGATGGGCATACTCGACCATAGGACTCTCCTCCTAAAATTGATTTTGTTGAGAAATTTACTGGCCTATTCTAACTTAATCCCGGGTGGCTTGTCAAGAACGAAGGCCCAAGCCACAGGTTTCAAGCAAGCGCCGGGCTGCAGTCAGGCCGGCTGTTGGGCCCCAACAAAAAGACTAGCGATTACATCCTAGTATCCGTGAAAATAACCCGAGAGCTTCCAGTTCTGCTTCGGCTAAAGGCAGGCGCTAGGTCGCAGGGGACGTGGGATCCCCATAGGCCGACGATGGCCCGGTGCTGACCGTGGGAATGACTCGAAAGGCTTAACTCTGAGATCCTTCTAAAACAGCCTTTTGGAGTAGCTTGGCCCGTCTTACCAGTCTGTCACCTGCCGTTCGGAGACTACCCGCCGATAGACTTCGAGGGTTTCCCGGGCGATCCGGCCCCAATTGTAACGTTCCTTGACCAGCCGATAGGCGCTCTCCACCCGCTGCCGGGTCCATTCCGGGTTAAGCAGGGTGTGTAAAACGCCCCAGGCCACCGAGTCGGGACTGCCCGGGTAGACCAAAAGGCCCGTCTCGTAGTTGGTGATGACCTCCCGAAAGCCGCCCACGTCGGCCGCAACGACCGGCGCCCGGGCCGCCATCGCCTCCAGGGCCACAATTCCGAAGGGCTCGTAATGGCTCGGGAATACCGCCACGTCGGCCAGCACAAATAGACGGTCCCGGTCCTCGTCCGGGATAAACCCGGTAAAGTAAAACTTGGAGCCTAACCCCAGGCCCTCCGCCTGGGCACGCAGGCTGTCGAGCATCGGTCCGCTCCCGGCCACCACGAATTTCACGTCGGGCGCCCGGGCCAGGATGGCGGGTGCCGCGGCCACCAGGTCCTGGTAGCCCTTTTCCCACACCAGTCGCCCCACGCCGAAGACGAGCCGCTCGGTAGGCAGGGCGAACCTGGCCCGGAACTCGGCCAGGTCAACCCCGAACCAGCGCTCGAAGCGGCTGGCATCGACTCCGTTAGGGATGACGTCGATCTTATCCGGCGGAACCTGCAGGGCCTGGACCACCTCGTCCCGCATGAAGCGGCTGCAGGTGATCACCCGCCAGGCCTCGTAGGTGAGCCACCACTCCACACTGTGGATGGCCCGCTGGAGGTCGCCCGTAAGCCGGCCCCGATTCCGGCCGTACTCGGTGGCGTGGATGGTCACCACCAACGGCGTTTTATACGCATGCTTAAGGGCCACCGCCGCATACGCCACCAGCCAGTCATGCCCGTGAATTATGTCCACTCCCCCAATCCGGTCAAAGAGCCGGCGGCCAGCAACCTCCAGGCTCACGTTGGTCCGCTGGACCACCCCAAAGAAGTCCGCCGGGTCGACGCCAGTCGGCGGCTCCACCCGGTGGACCACCGAGTTCGCCGTGACCTCCTCAACCTCGTACCCGCCCCGGAGTCGGGGAGTCAGCAGGTGGACGTGCACCCCGAGTTCAGCCAGGTGGGGCATCAGCTCGGAAACGTGCTTGCCCAGACCCCCAATGTTGTGGGGCGGGTATTCCCACGAAAGCATCAGTACCCGCATTTTTAACCGGTCTCCTCCTCAACGGACAGGGCGGCGAGCAAACCCAGGATTGCGTAGTTTACCACCAGAGAGCTTCCCCCGTAGCTTATAAAGGGCACCGTTAGGCCCGTAAGGGGCATCAGCCGAACCGTCCCGGCCAGGATGGTCAGCGTCTGCACGCCCAGGGTTAGGCCCAAGGTAACGGCCAGCAGCCGGTTGTATTCCGACCGGGCGAGGAGGGCCAGCCGGAAACAGCGGGAAAGCAGGACCAGATAGAGGCCCACGGCCGCGGCCACCCCCAAAAACCCCAGCTCTTCCCCCAGGGCGACGAACACGAAATCGGTGCGGACCGCCGGCACCAGGTCGGGCCGGCCCAGCCCGAGGCCGGTGCCCCCCGCTCCGCCGGCTGCCAGGGCGAAGAGGGCCTGGGTCACCTGAAAGCCCCGGCCCTCCGGGTCGGCCCACGGGTTCAGCCAGACCTGAACCCGTTCCCGAACCACCGGATTGAAAAGATAGCCGCCAGCCGCAGCGATGCCGGCGGGCACCAGGCCGAGAATCAGGTGGGCGGGGCGGGGGGCAGCCGCATACAGGCTTCCCACCGCCACCCCCAGAACGAGCAGGGCACTGCCCAGGTCCCGCTGGGCAAAGAGGAGCAGAAGGGCAAGGCCTGTGACCAGCCCCAGGGGGACTAGGTAAGCGGTGGCCGGCAGGACCAGGGGACCCAGGTGTCGTCGGGCGTAGTATAAAAGCTCCCGGCGCTCGGCCAAATATCCGGCCAGCGTTAGGGCCAGGGCCAGCTTGAGGGGCTCCACCGGTTGGATGAAGAAAAGCCCAAGGTCCAGCCAGAGCCTGGCCCCGGCTCCCGCCCCGAATGGGAACGTGAGAACCACCAGCCCCAGGGCTGCCGCCGCCAGGGTGTAGCGCCACCGGTCGAGCCGGGCTACCGGCCGGACGACGGTGAGGACCGCCCACAGGAGGCCCAACCCCAGCAGAAGCCAGAGGGACTGCCGGGAAATAAGCCCCTGGGGTCCCAGCCGGTCGAGGAGCACTTGCCCCAAGGCGGAAAGGCCGGCGGCAGCCGGGAGCAGGAGCGGGTCGCCCCTTCTCAGGACCACAAACCCCTGGGCCAGGATCATCCCGACCGCCCAAGCCACCCAGAAGGCCGAGGGCGGCTCTCCCGCCCTAACCCTCAGCCAGGGAAAAGCCACGGCCACTGCCGCTAAAATGCCCAGTAACCCCGTCACCATCAGCCCTTTACCTCCAGCCGGGTCACCACCTGACCGAAGGCCAGCTGATCCCCCGGCAGGACCACCCCAGGCCTTTCCAGCCGCCGGCCGTTAATAAAGGTGCCGTTGGTGCTGTTAAGGTCCTCGACCCACCAATTCCGACCCCGGTGATAGAGCCGGGCATGGCGGAGGGAAACCGAGGGGTCCGGCAGGCAGACGTCGTTGGACCGGTCCCGGCCGACGCTGGTTTCCGGCTGTAGGGGAAAGGCTTCCCCTGGCAACAGGCCGCTTTCGGCCGGGTCGACGACGACTAGGCTGGCTGGTCCGGTCCTGACCGGACCAGCCAGGCGCCGGGTTTCGGTGTAGATGCCCCGCAACAGGAGGCCCAGCAGGACGTAGACCAGGCCCAGGACCCAAAGATTAAGCCACCAGGAAAGCTCCGGGGACATCGGGCGCCGGCTCACCCACCAGCCGGGGCCGGCTCGAACCTGAGACGATAGGGCCCAACCTGAAATTCGGTTCGGCCGGTCAGCCGGATGCGGGTCACCCGCCGGTCGTTGACCCAGGTGCCGTTTAGGCTGGACAGGTCGACCAGCTCGAGGCCGTCAGGGCCGGTCCGGATCTGGCAGTGTTTGCGGGAAACGCTCGGCTCGGCCAGAATGAGGTCGGCCTCGGTACTCCGGCCGATGGTGAAGGGCAGCCGGTCGACGGCCACGGACCAGGCCGGCCCATCCCCGACCCAGATGTGGAGGTGGCCCACCAGGCCGGACGATGCCGGGGCGGCGGGGATGGGCTGGGTGGTCTCCAGCCCCCCGGACGGAAAGCGCACCTCAGGCTGCCCGGGGGGCACGCCGGGGTCGGCCCGAAGCCGGACCTCGGGGCGGTAGTCCGGCTGCTCCAGCCGCCTTCCCAGCGCCCGAAGCCCCGCCGCCAGCTCCACCGCCAGGTCGTGACCGGTCCGACTCAGCCGCCGGTAATCGGCCGGGGCCACCAGAATCTCGATGCGCTGGGGCAGTTCCCCGCGGAGGTTACCGGCAACGTCCAGCAGTTCGGACTCGACCAAGGATACCAGCCGGGCAGGGTCCAGGGTGCCGGTAACTACCCGGCCCGGGAGCTCCTGCAGCCAGCGGCGGAGGGCGGCTTCGACGGGTTGGGGGCGCTCCATACCCACGCCACAGACTATTATAATAAAGGGCCGGGCTGTCCCGGGTTTTTAACGGGGGCCAGATTACGGGAGAGGTTGGGATGATCTTTCGGGACCGGGTCGATGCGGGTCAGCGCCTTGCCCACCACCTGGAAAAGTATCGGGGTGAGCCGGGGCTGGTCTTGGCCTTACCCCGGGGCGGGGTGGTGGTCGGGGCCGAAGTTGCGGCCGCCTTGAATTTTCCCCTGGATGTCATCATCGTCCGGAAAATCGGGGCACCAGGAAACCCCGAATTTGGCATCGGGGCCGTGGCCGAAACGGGCGACTTCGAAATCAGCGAGGAGGTTGTCCGGGAGCTCTGGATTCCCCGAAACTACATCGAAAGGGCCACCCAGGCCGAGCTGGCGGAGGCTCACCGGCGGGTCCGGCTCTACCGGGAGGGGCGGCCCCTGCCCCCGGTGGCGGGCCGGACCGTAATACTGGTCGATGACGGCGTGGCCACGGGTCACACCATTCGGGTCGGGGCCATCGCCGTCCGACGGCTTAACCCGAAGCTGGTGGTGATCGCCGTGCCGGTGGCGCCCCCCGAAACCATCCCCCGGCTTCAGGCCGTGGCTGACGACGTCATCTGCTTGGCCACCCCAGAGCCCTTCCTGGCGGTGGGACGGTTTTACCAGCGATTTGACCAGGTCTCCGATTCGGAAGTTATCGAGACGTTAAGACGCTTTCGGGTGGAGCAGCCTCAGACCGGCAGCTAGCCTGCGTCGTCCTTATGCCGAAGGTCCGGGCGCATATCTACATCTCCGGCCGGGTTCAGGGGGTCTTCTTCCGGGACTCCACCCGCCACCTGGCCCGCCAGTACGGGGTTACCGGCTGGATTCGCAACCTGCCGGACGGGCGGGTCGAAGCTGTGTTCGAGGGCGAAAAGGACGCCGTCCAGCGGCTGATCGATTGGTGCCACCAGGGGCCGCCGGGAGCCCGGGTGGACCGGGTTGATGTCCATTGGGAGGAGTACACCGGCCGCTTCGCCGACTTTATTATTCGCTAGGGCTGACCTTCGCCCGCCGATTTCGGCGAGCCGGGCGGATGGTCGTCTCCGTCGAGTGGGGAACCGGCGGCTGCCTAGCCGCCGGTCTTACCTGGCCCTCCGGGGCGTCGGCCTACTACGTGGCTGGCCTCATCCTCCCCGGTCCGCCCGGCGGGGATCTGGAGGCTAGGAAGCTGGTCCGCCGGCTCGGGGCCGACCTCGTTGTCAGCCTGGACGGTACCTCGCGGCCACCCGTAGTCGAGGTTATCGACCTAGGCGCAGCCCGCCGGGTCTCGGCGGTGCTAACCGGCCCCGAGGTGGCCGACTCACTCCTGGGCGACCTGGGTTTGCCCCTGGCCTAGCCACTGCCGGAGGGCGGCCTCCACCGCCCAATGGTCGAAGGGCCCGGACCACGGGATCTCTTCCGGGCTGAAGAAGCGGCCTCCCGACTCGGGTCTGAGCTCCCCGCCCGCCACCTCGCCCAGGTAGACCACCCCAAGGAAGGGGTCGCCGGGTCTGGAAAAGACGCCGAGCAGGCCTGTCAGCTGAACCTGTAGGCCCGTCTCCTCCCCAACTTCCCGGCGGGCCGCCTCCTCGGCGGTCTCATCCGCCTCCAGCAGCCCCCCAGGTAGGGCCCAGTTACCGGCCCGGCGGCCGAACCCGAGCCGTTGAAGGAGGACCCGGCCGGCGCCGTCCGTTACGACCGCCCCGGCCCAGACCAACGCAGTATGGAACCCCACGTAGCCGCACTGCCCACACCAGGGCCGCTCCCGACCGTCGACCTGCACCCGACTCAGGGGCACCCCGCAGCCGGGACAGTAGTTTAAGGGCACCGTAAACCGGATAGCCATGGTCCTACCTGCAGATTATCCGACCCGGGCGGGCGCCGGTGCCAGGGGCTTATATCCGCGGGCTGAGGTTCGAGTCCCTCGCGGCCCACAAAATATTGGGCTTATTGGTGATTTGGTGGGAATTGCCGGGGACAGGCCCTGTCATCCGGCGTTACCGTACATCAAGTCAGACCGCAAAATTCCGTAGCCCACTGGCTAAAGCCTCACCTGGGCTGGGGTTTAAAGAGGGTTCGGTTTGCAGGTCGGGCAGGACGTGGGAGTAAGTCCCTTCCCAGTGGGTGGTGGAGCGGACCTTTGCCGGAGGCTGGTGGGCCTGCTTGCTCCTCGCCTTATCTGCCTGGACAGAATTTTGAAATGACCTGTAGCCCCCGCGCCGGCCTCGTGGGCCCGTTTTTGTTTTTACCGCCGCCCATCCTTTATGACGGTAAAATAAAAATATCGCGCTGGCGTGGTATGTGAGGGTATTTTGGCCAACAGGGTTATCCGATCTACCTGGGGATCGTCATCACCACGAATATAGAGGCGAGGATGATTACCCCAGCCGGTGGGTCTCAACCTGTACGTGGCCAGCGGTATCACAAAAATGTCCCTCTAGGATGTGATGAAGGCCGCCGCGCCGTGGACCCTGGTGGTCGTGTTCACCCTGCTCATTTTCACGTATGTTCCCGAGACAATGTCCTTCCTGCCCCGGCTCCTTTGCCGCTAGCCGGACCGCCTGGCCGGCAAGGTTTCGTACATCCTCAAAAGGACCACCAGGCCCGAAACAAAGGTAAGGATCCCCACGGCCAGAATGGCCGCCTGCACCCCCAGCAGGTCCGCCGTGACCCCGGCCAGCAGGGCCCCCAGGGCGTAGCCCGTATCTCGCCACAGCCGGTAGACGCCCACCGCCGAGGCCCGCCAGTCTGGGTGGGCCACGTCGGAGACCGCGGCTAGCAGGGTAGGGTAGACCAGGGCCGTCCCGAGGCCGAGCAGCACCATCGCCGTCGCCCACATGGCCGTGTTGGGCCCCCAAGGGACCGCCCAGATGGCCCCGGCCTGAAGCCACATCCCGGCCACGATGGGGCCCTTCCGGCCCAAGCGGTCAGAGAGCGCCCCCGTCGGAAGCTGGCCCAGGCCCCATATCGCTGGGTAAAGGGCGGCCAGCAGCCCGACGGTGCCCAGATCCAGGCCGGCCCTGGTGAAGACCAGGGGCAGCAGCCCCCAGGCCATCCCATCATTGAGATTGTTCACGAGGCCCGCCTGGCTGGCGGCCGAAAGGGCCCGGTCCCTGAAGCTGGTCTCGAGGAAAACCCAGCCGGAACCGCGCTTCTGGGCCGGTACCCCGACTGCGGAGTTAAGGGTGGCCTCGTAGCGGGCAAAGGGTCGGGTCTCCCGGACCAGCAAAGTGGAGAGGCCGAGGCCGACCAGGGCAAAGCCCAGCCCGAGCAGAAAGGGGTAGGGCCGCAGGCCCAAAGCCTCGGCCAGGGCGGCCGCGGCATATGCCGCCCCGGCCACCGCCCCGTAGCCGGCCGCCTCGTTGAGGCCCATGGCAAGTCCCCGCCGGGCGGGTCCCACCAGGTCGATTTTCATGATGACCGTGAGGGACCAGCAGAACCCCTGGTTTATACCCAGCAGCACGTTGGCCAAGACCACCCATTCCCAGCCGGAGGCAGTAATTATCAGCAGGGGCACCGGCAATCCCAGGAGCCAGCCGGCGACGAGCACCCCCTTCCGACCTACCCGATCTGCCAGGGTCCCGGCCGCCAAGTTGGCCGCGGCCTTGGCCAGGCCGAAGGTGACGATAAAGGCCATGCTGACCGTGTGGGAGGCCAGGCCGAATTCGGCCTCAGCCAAGACGGGCAAAACCGCCCTTTCTAGGCCAACCAGGCCCCCGACAAAGGCGTTAATGACCACCAGCAGCCCGAACTGACGCCAGTTGGCCCCGAGGCCCAGCCTGAGCTCCTGCGAAGGCGGCCCGTAGCCGGCGGGATCCAAGGGTTACGCTCCCTCCACGTGGCCTTCCCGGCCAAGTCTACCACGGGCAAACCGAACCCCAAACTGTCCGCGCCGACACCAAGGAACATTAATATTATGTTAAATAAATCCAGGGTTGGCCGACATTGTAATCTGTTGGCGACATTGTAGACCTTGGGTTGTTTGGAGCCTGACTAGTAATCCGCCGGCCCGTCGGGACCCAGGTCCGGCCCCGAGACCAGGGTTGAACCCCGATGGTAAATCCGGTAGCCATCCCGGGCCGCTACCAGCCGCCAGGCGGGGTTGCGGTCAATCCGTTCCAGAAACCGCTGAAATTCGGCCCCTTTCAAGGGCCAGGGGCTCCCCTTGGTGTCCACGACGATGTAGTCGGCCCCAAAGATGTTGGGAAAGGTGTAAAGGTTCTCACGGTTTGCCAGGTGGGGTACCAGGTCTGACTGGGCCGAAACGGCCGCCCCTGGGGGTATAAGCTCTAGGATTTGCCTGCCCACCTCCACGTGGGGCCCCAACGTAAACTGCTGGGGCTCAAACCGGCCCCCGAGGGGCCCGGGCCCGTAGGCCAGGTAGGCCCCTAGGCTTGCCCCCAGCAGCAGCCCCAGCACCGCCCCCCGGCTGACCCGACGGGAAAAGAGGCGGGCCGCACCCGCCCCAGCCGCGGCCACCAGCCAGGGGATGACCACGGCCGAATACTGGTTGGCCAGCTCATACTGCTCCCGGTAGTTGCTGAGCAAGAGGTACCCGAAGCTCGGGACGCTCAGAACCAGGAGCTCGGGCCCTAGCAGGGGCAGAAGCCCCAGCGGCAGGAGCAGCCGGAGGAGAAAATCCAGGCGCTCCCGGGTCAGCAGCCCCCCGAGGACATAGTCCGGCCGGGTAAGAATTGTGGCTGCAATTTCCCCCGGCGAACTTCCCAACCACTCGTACCGGCGCAGGTAATAGTACTTGCCCGTGCCGCTGAGGGCCGGCGCCAGCCAGCCAATGGTGAGGGCGGCCCAGCCGATACCGCCCGCCATGAGCCCCAGCCCCCAGCCCCGTTGCCCCCGCAGAAAAAGCCAGAGGCCCAGCACGGCGGTGACGATGGCGACCTCCTCTCGGGTAAGGAGGGCCAGGCCGGCAAACACCGCCCCCCGCCGGGGCCGGTCGGCCAGGAAACCGTCCAGGGCAAAGGCTAGCAGGGGGACGGCTAGGGCGATCTCGTGGAAGTCGAAAAGGTTGACGTAGTGGGCAGCCGGGTAAAGCCAGTAGGCGACGGCCAGAGCCAGACCGGTGGCTTCGCCGCCCAGCCGGCGGCCGATGCAGTAAAAGGGAATTGCGGCCAGGGCCAGGGCGGCCGCCTGCACCACCAGGAGGGTCTCCGGGCGGGGCCAGAGGGCATAGAGGGGCGCAATCAGCAGTAAAATGGGCGAAAAGTGATGGGCCAGCAGGTTGGAGGTGTATTCGAACATGACGGTGGTCAAAAAAGGCCGCCCGTTCACCGTATTCCACATCACCTGGGCCAAGATACCCAGGTCGTAGGCGTGACTGTGGAAACTGGCGTGCCGCAAGTAGGAGAACGTGGCCCACATGGCGAAGTAGCTGACCACCAGGCCCCCAACCATCGCCCCAGGTTGGATGCGGCTTGCCCATGGGAGCCGGTCCTTAAGCCTTCCCCAGAGCGCCGGGGCCGGGCCCCGGCCGATGGCCACGCCGGCAAGGGCCAGCAAAAAGATAAGACCGCCTTCCCGGACGAAATCGAAGGGGCCGACGGGGGTCTGCATCGGTCAGCGGTATGCCAGGCAGATAAGCGATAAGCCGATGGGAAAGCGGCCAAACCGCCGCATCAGCCGGCCCTCGAGGCGGAGAACCTGGTAAAGCAGGCCGTTAAGGGGTGCGGGCAGGGCCCGGACGTCGGAGGCGGGCTTTCGGGCCGGGCCGATGAGGCGCCCGGCCAGCCGCCAGAGGGCGGCGGGGGGAAACAGGAAGAAGTTGGCGTAGGTGAGCCGCGCCACCTCGAGTCCCGCCGAGCGGACCAAGTTTTCCAGCTCCCGGGCGGTGTAGCGGTGGCGGGTGAGCACCACCTGGTCGTGGGGTCCCCGCAGGGCCTCCAAGGCCGGGACCCTGATGAGCAGGTAGCCGCCCGGTTTAAGCACCCGTCCCAGCTCCTTTACGGCGAGCCGGTCGTCGCCGACCCACAGGTGGTAGATGACGTCGAAACAAAGGACCAGGTCGAAGGTGGCGTTGCTGAAGGGCAGCGCCGTGACCGAGCCCCGAACCAAGGCTGCCAGGTGGTGGCGGGCCAGGTTCAGGGCTTCCGGGGCCAGGTCGAGGCCGACGACCCGGCCCAGGGGCTTAAAGCGGGCCGAGGTTCCACCCGGGCCGCAACCGGCATCGAGAATGAGGGCCGGTCTGGGCAATTTTACCCCCTCCAGCAGCCCCAGGGCAACCTCCGCCATCCCCCGATACCACCAGTGCCTGGCCTCGAGCTGGGCGATCCGGCGGTACTCCTGCGGGTCCATCACGGTTCCTCGGGTCGGCCGCAAATGAAGACAAAGCAGTTCACCGCATCCAGGGGCATCAGGCCCCCTAAAAGCCAGCGCAGAAGGCGCCCCGGTCGGCGCAGATAGCCCAGCCAGTCCCGGAGCCGCCGTGGCCTTTCCCGCTCGTATCGCTTCACCTTAAGGACGATGAGACCTCCGGCTTCGATGAGCCGCTGCCATTGCCTTCGGGTGGCGTAGCGCTGAAGGGGCTGCCCGTCGTCGAAAACCTCCCCTTTCCGCCAAACGTAGAGGACATGGGTGAGGCTGAAGGTGTTGGGAACGAGGACCACCGCTTTGCCGCCCGGCCTGAGCACCCGGTGCACCTCTCGAACACCCAAAGCCGGGTCCCAGAAGTGCTCCAGGCTGCCGATGACCGCAACCAGGTCAAAGCTTTCGCCCTTAAAGGGCAAGGCCTCCCCGGCCCCCAGCACCAGACGCTTAAGGCTCAACGACCCCCGCCCGAGGCCGACCGCCCTTCTCGAAATGTCCAGACCCACGGCGAGCAGCCCTCGCCTTTCGGCCAACGCCACCAACTGCCCTGAACCGCAGGCGACATCCAAAAACCGCTGTCCCGGCCTGGCCTCAAGATGGTCAAACATCTCCAGGTAGAACGAGGGGCTGTGTTCCAGCGGGGCCTGGGCGTAGACCGCGTCGTAGGCCCGGATAACTTCCATACTGTCAGGCCCGACCGCCCTTATTTCGAGCATCTTTAAGCCTTCCGCGCAAAGACCGTCATAACCGGCCCAACATTAAACTCCGCAAGGAGTTTAACCGCCGGAAACGTAATCACCCGAGCTGGAGGTGAGTAAATCACCCGATAAACTAACCGCCCTAAGGCAGGCCCAACGATGGCCGTAGTCAGGTGCCGGATACTCCCGGCCAGGACCTGATAGTGGCCAGTAAAGTGGGCGATTTCCAGCACCTTAAACCCAACCTGGTCTAACAAGGCGGTTAGAGTCCTGCGGTCAAAAATATACAGGTGACGGGGCAGGTCGTATCCAAACCAGTACTTACCGAAGAGCTTGCGGTCGGGGGAATCAAAATCGGGGGTGCTCACCACCAGAAGGCCGCCAGCCTTGAGGGTCCTGCTCGCCTTCGCCAGCCCGGCCCTCGGGTCATGCAAGTGTTCCAGGACATCCCAGAGGGTAACCACATCGAAAAACTCGGGGGGTACGTCTGCGTCCTCAAGACGCGCCGTAATAACGGGCGCGCCGCAGACCTCGGCGGCCACCTTGGCCGCCCGGACGGAGGGCTCAAGCCCGTAAACCTCCCAGCCACCTTCGGACACCGCCCGTAGAAATCCCCCAGTGCCGCAGCCGATGTCCAGCAGTCGCCCCCCGGTCGAAAACCTCCGAAGGGCCCGAATCCGCTTGGCGTAAGCCAACTTGATATCAAGGCGGCCCCATAAAGTCGGCTTCTTGCCAACGACATGGGGCGGGTAATCGTCAGGATAATATCCGGCCAGGACCGTTGGGCTGGGCCGCGGGTTCTGGTAGATGAGGCCGCAGTGCCGGCACCGGACCAGTCGGAAGGTCCCGGGAAGGTTGTGCAGCCGGTCGGGGCCCTCCACCAGCGGGGCAGCATTATCCTGGCCGCAGAGCAGGCAATTCACAGGTTCCCAGTCGTTGGCCATATTCCGTAGCTTGGCCGCAAATCGGCCCTTAACCCGGCCCAAAGTCCTGCCAGGGTGGCGGAGGCTCCCGCAAGGTCGGCCTCCAGTAAACACCTGCCCGACCATACCAGGGTCGAAGCAATGACCAGGGGCAAAACCAGCAGGCGGGGTGCGCCGTAACGCCTGTAAAAGCGAATCCGGCTGCGGGCCCGGTGAAATCGTGTTTGGGTGGGCAGCAAACGCCCGGTGGCCCCAACCTCATGCCAGACTATCGCCGAAGGGATCACGAAAATGCTAAAACCGGCGGCCCGGGCCCGGCAGCAGAAGTCCAGCTCCTCGTAATAGGCGAAGAAGCCCTCGTCCAACGGGCCAACCGCTTCGAATAGGTCCCGCCGCACTAACATCGCACAGCCGCTCACGTAATCCACCGCAACGGCCTCCCCTGAAGCGGTCGCCAATCCCTCGGGCAACAGACCGAAGCGCCCACCCTCCCGGGCACCCTGATGCCAGACCCTCCCATCAGAAAGCCGGCGGACCAGGGGCGAAAGGATACCGGCCTTGGGTAGACCCTCGCCAACCTGAAGCAGGATTTCGAGGGAGTCTTGCTCCGGGACAACATCGTTGTTAAGCAGCCAGACCCAGCGTAGGTCCCGCCTTAGAACCCGCCCGATACCCCGGTTAGACGCCGCCGCAAATCCCAGATTCTCACCGAGGGCTACAACCTCAACCCCAGCCGGCAGGTCGCTCAGGGCCCGCAGGACCTCGGGACGCGACCCGTTATCGACCACCACAACCGACATCGGCCTGACGGTGCCGGCAAGTACCCCCCGGACGCAGCGAAGGGTCTCGGCCGGAAGGTTGTGGTTAACCACCACCACGCCCACGGGGGCCTCAGCCGCACCGTTGTTAAAATCTAAGCGACCTATGTCGGCAAGGACCTTACTTTTCACCGCAACCCGGGAGCCCTCCTACGTCCGAAACCTCCTGGTTCGCCGCGCCCTGGCCTATTTTGGGCAACTTAGGGAGGCAACCTCACCCTGGCCCGCATACCCGCTGCGCATGGCCGCCGTGGGCGGTCAGCTTCTCCTGCGCCGGCCCAAAGCCGACCTGGTCTGGGTCGGATTCTTCGGCCAGCCCCTAGTCCCAATCGTCAAGAGATTATACCCCGGCCGCCCGGTAGTCCTGGATGCCTTCGTCTCGGCCTTCGACACCCTCTGCCTCGACCGCCAGACCTTCAAGACGGATTCGCCAGGGGGACTCTTAGCCCGCCTCCTTGATTATTGGGCCTTCCGGCAGGCCGATGTGGTCGTCGTCGACAGCCAGGCCCAGGGACGTTTT
Organism: Chloroflexota bacterium; assembly: GCA_040289115.1. GTDB lineage: Bacteria > Chloroflexota > Dehalococcoidia > JAUQQI01 > JAUQQI01 > JAUQQI01. The sequence continues at coordinate 16,074 of PSKS01000009.1, read as the reverse complement.
TTGACCGAGGAGTTCGGCCTTGAGCCCACTAAGGTAGTCGTTCACCGCCTCGGCTACGACGAGCAAATCTTCCGGCCATTACCCTCGTCCGCCGAGGCCGCCAGCTGCGTGTTCTTTTACGGGTCCTTTCTACCCCTGCATGGGGTCGAAACCATCTTGGCCGCCGCAAAACTGCTCGCGTCCGACCCCAGGGTACACTTTGTCATCGGCGGACCCCGCCGCCACAAGGGCACCGACACCCCGCCCAATGTCCGCTTCGTCGGCTACATCCCGTATGACCGCCTACCGGAATTCATTGCCAACGCCCACATCTGCCTGGCCGGACCCTTCGGTACAACCCCAAAGGCGGACCGGGTCATCACCGGAAAGACCTACCAGTTCCTGGCCTGTCGGCGGGCCACCATCGTCGGGGACAACCAAGCCAACCGGGAACTGTTCGTGCCCGGCCGGGATGCCCTCTTCGTGCCCAGGGGTGACCCGGAGGGTCTGGCCGAAGCCATTCACTTCCTAGCTCACCACCCATCCGCCCGGGAGGACCTGGCCGAGGCCGGGTCCCGACGCGTCCGGCCCTTCGATACCGCCGGGCAGGTGAGGCAGCTAGGCTGGATTCGGGACCTGCTTGGCTGAGAGCAGTCGGCTGACTACCCCGAGGAATCGGTCCACCACCGGCTCCGGGGAAAACCGGGCCGCCGTCTCCGGTCCGGCCCGGCTTAGCTTGGCCGCGAGCTCCCGGTCGCAGGCCAGACGGTTGATGGCTTGAGCAAGGGCCGAATCATCGCCCGGTGGCACGACCAGGGCATTGCCCCCGTCAACGGCATACTCCCGAATCCCCCGGGAATCGGCCACAACAACCGGTGCCCCACAGGCCATCGCCTCCAGGGGCGGAAGGCCGAACCCCTCCGCCCGGGAGGGAAACACAAAGACGTCGCATCCCCGGTAGAGGTCCCCAAGCTGCGGGTCCTCGGGCGAGAAGAACAGCTGGTTGGCAACGGTAGCGGCGAGGGCAACCGCCCGGGGCCGGGATGTGACCGCCCAAATGACCGTCCTTAAGTGCTGACGTTTAAGACGGCCGAGGGCCTTTAGCAGGTCGTTAAAACCCTTGCGGGGCCGTTCGTCGGCGAAGGCCAGGATCCGTAAGTAACCCGAATTCGGGCGCGGCCGGGGCACCGGCCACAGGTGCTCGGTGTGGTAAAGGGCTTCCCCCACAAAGGCGGTTTTCCCAGGAAATTTGGCAAAGAGCCATTCGGCCCCGGCCCGGGAACCAGCGGCGATCCCGTCGGCCAGATGCGGACCCAATCGGTGGGTCAGGGCGAGGAGGGGCCGACCCCAAAACATCTCGGGGTAATCTTGGTAAAACCAGACCAGCGGCCGACCAAGTCTGCGGGCCCCAAGGTAAGCGCTCCAGAGGGTAGAAGTATGGGTGGCGATGATGACGTCAGCAGGGGGGATCGCCAGGCTGAGGCCCAGCCCAACCCTAATCAAGCCGACGGGGTCCCGGAAAGGGCCAGGTGGGCCGACGAGTTTGACCTCGGTCGCCGGGTCGAGTCTCAGGCCCGGGTGGGGCCGAAGTCTGGGGGCCACAAGGGTAACTTGGATTCCCAGGCCCTGCAGCCGGGCAGCCAGGGCGCAAATAACTTTGTTGCCCCCCGCCAAAACCAGCGGGGGGCAAACAAAGACCAGCCGCACGGCCCCAAAGGGCTACTGGTTAAAGCCGTTGTAAACGGCCGAGGTATCCCCGGGCTGCTGCGGATACGTAATCTGGTTGGCAATGGCCACCAGCTGCGACCCCGGCGGCCCACTTACCGTCATCGAGCCCACAAATCTCGGTCCAGGGATCGCCCCCACCGCCGGATAAAGCGTTTTGCTGCCGTTGCCGGGCACCGTCACCGTGTCATCCCGGGCCACGCTCCCATCCTGACTGCTTACCGCACGGACCCGAACATTGACATCATTTGGTCCCAGATTCTGAATCTGAACCCCCACCTGGTAGTTGTTATTATTAGTCATCACCAGGGGCAGGTTCACCGTCGACGTCCCGCCACTAAAGCCCACATACGACATCCCCTGATTGAGCCCGGTGTTCAGCTCGTTTACAATGGCCACAATCTGCCCCCCAGGCGACGCCTCCAAAACCGCCGAACCCACATGCCGGCTTGTCGGGCTACCCGGCGGCACCGGATACCAGGTCTTCGATTCATACGGGCCCAGACTCACCGTATCACGGACAACCCCATCCACTTTAAGGGTTATTGTGGTGGGGGCACTGCCCACATTCATCGCCTGAAGACCCGTGCACCAGCCACTGTTGCCGCACATGATCAGTGGCAGGTACATCCGCTGGCTGCCCTGGGAAAACCCATTGTAGCTGAAAAGAATCGAACCGTTGCTCTGGGTCACCACCGTCGCGATGGGCTGGTCCGAACTTACCCGAATCGACCCCACCCACCTAGAACCTAGGTCAGCATCGTCCTCAAACTGCCTTACAGTTGCCCGGCCCCCAACCGGAATGGTAAGGGGGCGAGTCTTGACCACAGCCGGTGAGCCGGTGCGCCGGTATTCCAAGGTTACGTTGGCCTGGGCCGAGCCGGTGTTCTGGATGTAAACGGTGGTGGAGTAGCCGCTATTGTCCCGCATAATGAGGGGCAAAAAGGCCTGGGTTCCCGGGGATGTGACCCCAACATATGAGTCCAGCATGGTCGGGTTGGAGGTCAGCAGGTTGGTAATGGCGGCCACGGGCCGGTCGGACTGGACCTCCACCGAACCGTCAAAGCCGCTTACAGGCAAAGGAAAGATTGTGGTCGAGCCCCCGGCCGGGATGGAAAGGCCGGACTGGGTGTAAACTACGGACCCATTCTGGTCCCGGTATATGATGGTAACGGTGGCTGGGTTGGCCGGGTCTAGATTCTGGATCTGGAACCCCGAAGACCAGGTGGGCGCCGCCAAAGGTTGGGCCGAACCCACCCGGCCGTAGTAGCTGCCCGCCATCAGGCACACGGCAACCAAGACAACCATTACAAAATAAATCCGGTGACGTTTAACCCTTAAAAACATCACCATCCTCCTTCACCTGGCAGGTATTTATACAATCGGCCGTCAGGCTTGTCAAGGGCCTTACGTACTGGGCTCTGTCCCAAAGGTGGTGGGCAGTATTCGGCATCGGGGCCGGACCGGAGGCTCATTTCCTAGGGCCCTCGCCCAGCTTCCGCAGGGAACGAAGGTTGCCATTTGCTGCCTGGACGGCGACCGCGCCACCCGAATGCGGACGCCGGTGGTCAATGCCGGCATCCAGCCCAGGTAACGAAGAAGTGGGCCTCGAGACACCGCCGGAGCCGGTCATTCCGAATCATGCTGCTGGGTGAATTTGGGGTTGTGCCTAGCAACAGCCGGCGTCTGGGCCTGCCCCTGGCGTTGGCCGCATGCAGGGTGGCCGGGTGGGGCACACTGAAAGGCCGTTAAAGCCCGGGTGGGCTAAATGGATAGCGGCAGGCTGGAAGGTATTGAGCCTGCCACGCGGTCCTTGACGCCCCCCGCAGTTTATGTCTATAATCAAGCAGGAAGCAACCCTAGTTGCTTCCGCCGGTTCGGCACCTGGGTGTCGGCGGTTTGTGGGGTGGTTGGGCGGAAATTTAGACGAAGGAGGTGTTGGGTAGATGGCTGGGATTGAGCGCCAGGAGATGACGGTGCGCGAGGCCGGCAAGAAGGGCGGTCGCATCGTCAAGGAGAAGTACGGTGTCGCCTTCTTCTCCGAGATCGGTAAGAAGGGTGGCCGAACCGTCGCCGAAACTCGCGGCCCCGAGTTCTACAGCCGGATCGGCAAGCAGGGCGGCGAGACTGTCAAGGCCAGGTACGGCTCCGAGTACTACGCTAACATTGGCCGCAAGGGCGGCTTCACCGTCAAAGAGCGACACGGCCCCGAATACTACAGCCAGATCGGTAAGAAGGGCGGTGAGGCCCTCAAGCGGCCCCGCCGGAAGGCCGAAGAAACCCAGCAGTAACCGACCCTTAACCCCACCTTTGCGCCAGCCCAGGCCCGGTTCCGGCAACGGCTGGCCCGGTCCCCAGGCTTATACGGCCGGTATGAGTCTGGGGACCGGCTCTTTTAGGCCCGCAGTCGGGCGCCCACTTCCCGCCCCAGCCGCCGCACGAGACCCTCCACCAGCCCCTTAACCTCCGCCTCGGTGAGGGTACGGTCCGGGGCCCGGAAGACCAGGCCGAGACCCACCGACTTTTCACCCGGCCCCAAGGGCGGGCCGGTGTAAACGTCGAAGACGTCCACCCGCTCCAGGTAGGGGGTTTGCCGGGCGATTTCCACCAGCCGGGCGGCCGGGACCGTTTCGGCAACCACCACCGCAATGTCCTGCCCCACCGCCGGCTGGCGGGGCACCGGCCGGTAAGTCCGGCTGTTCCGAGGTAATTCCACCAGCCGCTCCAGGTCCAGCTCAAAGAGCTGGGGCCGTTCCCGCAGTTCGAAGGCTTCGACCAGGCGGGGGTGAAGCTCCCCCACAACCCCGACCCGCTCCGTCCCCACCAGACAGAGGGCCGTCTTTCCCGGGTGGAGGTCCGGGTCGGTGCCCGGCTCGAAGCGGGGCTCAAACCCGAGGCGCCAAAGGAGGGTTTCCACAACCCCCTTGGCGTCGTAGAAGTCCAGCTCCCGCTCCGGCTGGTTCCAGACCCGGGGCCCGGCCGGACCGGAAAGGAGCCCCACCACCCGCTTCAGCTCCAGGGGCAGGTCGTCGGGCCGGGCCCAGTAGACGCGCCCGACTTCGAAAATCTTGACCGGCCCCGTCTCCCCCCGCCGTCGGTTTGCGGCCAGGGTGTTGACCAGGCTGGGGCGCAGGCTGGTTCGCAGGTATTCCTGTTCGGCCGACATCGGGTTCACCAGCCGGAGGGGCTCTGGGGCGCCGTTCCGGTCAAATCGGTCGAGAAGGGCCCGGCTTACCAGGGAGTAGGTGAGCACCTCCTGGAGGCCACAGCCCACCAGGATGTCCCGAACGGCCTCTTCCAGCTCCGGCCGGGGGTCGAAGATGGGCTCGGGCAGGGGCCCTGCCGGCATCACCGTGGGGATACTGTCGTAGCCGATGATCCTGGCAAGTTCCTCAATGATGTCTTCCCGGATGTTCAGGTCGCTGCGCCAGAAGGGGGGCGTGACCCGGTAAACGCCGGACTCCGGCTCCTCGACCCGGCAGCCCAAGAGCCCCAAGACCCGGTGGACCTCCGGTCCGGGGACCTCGGTGCCAAGGAGCCGGCGGATCTGGGCAGCCGTTACGGTGATTTCAGCCGCCGCCTTCCGGCCAGGGTAAAGGTCCACCAGGCCCCGGGCGGCCTGGCCCCCGGCCAGCTCCAGGATCAGGGCGGTTGCCCGCCGGACAGCCGGCACCGTCAGCTCCGGCCGGATGGCCCGCTCAAACCGGATGGAGGCTTCGGTCCGGAGGCCCAGGGCCTGGGCGGTGCGGCGGATGTTGGTTGGGTGGAAGTTGGCCGACTCTAAGACGATGGCGGTGGTCATCTCGCTCACTTCCGAGTTGGCCCCGCCCATGATTCCGGCCAGGCCAATGGCCCGCTCGGCGTCGGCGATGACCAGGGCGTCGGGCGGTAGGGTCCGTTCCTGCCCGTCGAGGGTAACCAACCGCTCACCCGGGCGGGCCCGCCGGACGATGATCCGGTGGTCCCGCACCTGCGCCAGGTCGAAGGCGTGGAGGGGCTGACCCCACTCCAGCATCACGTAGTTGGTGACGTCGACGACGTTGTTTATCGGCCGCATCCCGGCCGCCCGGAGCCGCCGCTGAAGCCACTCGGGGGACGGCCCCACCTTGAGACCGGTGATGACGGTGGCGCAGTAGCGCAAGCACAGGTCCGGGTCGGCGATCTCCACCCGGATGACCTGGTCGATGGGGGGCCCGGCCTCGGAGTACTCGGCCGGGGGCTCGGTGACCGCCTGGCCGGTTAGGGCCCCGACCTCCCGGGCAACCCCCAAAAGGCTGAACCAGTCCGGGCGGTTCGGGCTGGGCTTGGTCTCCAGGATGGCGTCTCCCAGGTAGTCCCGGAGGGGGGCGCCCACTGGGGCGTCGTCGGGCAAAAGCATGATCCCGGAGTGGTCATCCGAAAGGCCCAGTTCGGCCTCGGAGCAGACCATTCCCCGCGACTCGATGCCCCGAATCCGGGCCGCCTTAAGCTCGACCAGTTTGCCCTGCTGGGGGTCGATAAGCCTCGAGCCCACCGGCGCGAAGGGGACCTTTACCCCCTCCCGCAGGTTCGGCGCCCCCGTTACCACCGTTTCCTGGTAGTCCCCCAGGTCGACGGTGGCCAGCCAGAGGCGGTCGGCGTTGGGGTGTCTTTCCAGGCGGACCACCCGACCGATGCGGATGCCCTCCCAGAACTCACCCACCTTCTCGACAGACTCCACCTCCAGGCCGGCCATGGCGAGCCGGTGGGCCAGCTCCTCGGGGCTCAACTCAACCTTTACGTAGTCGCTCAGCCAGCGCAGGGGAACCCGCATCTTGAACCCTCCCGTTCACCAGCGGAACTGGCGCAGAAACCTCAAGTCATTGGCATAGAAGTGGCGGATGTCTTCGATTCCGTATTTGAGCATGGCCACCCGCTCCGGCCCGCCCCCGAAGGCGAAGCCCTGGTAGCGGTCGGGGTCGAGGCCGACGTTGCGCAGGACCTGGGGGTGGACCATGCCGGCGCCCATTATCTCGATCCAGCCGGACCCGCCGCAGACCCGGCAGCCCCGGCCGCCGCAGTGGAAGCAGTCGATGGACATGTCGCAGCCCGGTTCGACGAAGGGGAAGTAGTCGCACCGGAACCGCACCCGCCGCTCCGGCCCGAAGACCATCCTGGCAAAGGCGTAGAGGGTCCCTTTAAGTTCGGCGAAGGTGAGGCCCTCGTCGACGGCCAGGCCCTCGAACTGGTAGAACATCGACTCGTGGGTGGCGTCGGTGGCCTCGTAGCGGTAGCAGCGGCCCGGCACGATGACCCGGATGGGTGGCTTGAACTTTTCCATAACCCGGATCTGCATGGGGGAGGTGTGGGTTCGTAGGAGCATCGGCCGTTCAGCCTCACTGCCGCCGGGGGTGAGCCAGAAGCTGTTCCACATGTCCCTGGCCGGGTGGTCCCGGGGGATGTTCAGGGCCTCGAAGTTGTAGTAGTCCCATTCCACCTCCGGCCCTTCGACCACCTGAAAGCCGAGCTTGGTGAAGGCGGCGATAATCTCCCTAAGAACCAGCGTCGTCGGGTGGTAGCCGCCCAGGTCCACCGGCCGGCCCGGCAGTGTGACGTCGACCTGCTCGGCGGCCAAAACAGCTAGGGCCGCCTCCTTGAGGGCTACTTCCCGGGCCTCGTAGGCGGCCTCCAGCTCGTCCTTAAGGCGGTTGGCCACTGCCCCAACCTGAGGCCGCTGCTCGGGGGGTAGGCTTCCCAGCTGCCGGAGCACCTGGGTAAGGCGCCCCCGCCGGCCCAGGTAAGTGACCCGCCACTCCTTAAGGGCTTCCAGGTCCTGAACCTGCCCCAGGGCGGCGAGGGCCTCGGCCCTGAGCCTTTCCAGGTCCGTGGTAATCATGGGCCACCTCCTTCTTAAACAAAAACGCTGTGCTCCTCAGGGACGGAGTCACAGCGAGTCTTTTCTCCGCGGTACCACCCTGATTGGGCCGGGCTCGGCGGGGCCCGGCCCCACTCGTTGTCACCGCCTTGGGCCCGATAACGGGGGCCGACCGGGGCAACCTACTTACCGTCCAGGCCCGGATGGGCCTCCCGGGTTCAGCTGCCGGCTCAGAAGGGAACTTCGGCCGGGTCCACCGGGGGCGGCTTTCAGTCTGCGACCGCCCCTCCCTGACCGGCTTTGCCGGCCTACTCGCTTCGTCTTCGCCTTTTGGCCTATTTAAAGGGCCGACCTGGCGATTTCCGCCAGCTCCCGGAACCGGTCCGGGTCCCGCACGGCGATGTCAGCCAGGACCTTCCGGTTGAGGGCCACCCCGGCCTTCTTAAGGCCGTCCATGAACCGGCTGTAGGAGAGGCCGAGTTGGCGGGCGGCCGCGTTGATGCGGATAATCCAGAGGCTCCGGAAGTCGCCCTTGCGATCCCGCCGGTCCCGGTAGGCATAGTCGAGGGCGTGAATTAGGGATTCCCGGGCCACCTGGTAAAGCCGGTGGCGGGCCCCCCAATGGCCTTTGGTCTGCTTAAGTACTTTCTTGTGGCGCCGCCTTTTGGTGACGCCGCGCTTTACCCGCATCCTTTCAAAACCCCTGTTAAAACCTTACATGCCCGTCTAAAATTATACCCGACGCCGCCTCAGGCGTGGGGCAGGGCCCGCCGGATCCGGCGGGCCATACCGGGAGCCACCGGCTGGGGCTCGCCGAAGAGCCGTTTGGTCCGCTTGGCCTTCTTGCGGCGGAGGTGGCTTCGGCCACCCTTCATCCGCAGTACCTTACCGGTTGGGCTTATCCGGTAGCGCTTGGCCAGTGCCTTGTGGGTTTTGGGTCCGGTTGCCATGGTTAAATCTCCTGGGCTGCAGCCTCGACCTTCTCGGGTTTGGGCTTGGGCGGGGCCTTCTTGGGGGCCGGGCTCAATATCATCACCAGCGTCCGCCCCTCCGATGCGGCCGGCTTTTCGATGACGGCCTTTCCCCTGAGCTGCTCGGCCACGGCGTTGAGCACCCGCTGGCCGAGCTCCGGGTGGAGGATGGTCCGCCCCCGGAAAAAGACCGTGAGCTTGACTTTATTGCCTGCCTCGAGAAACTCCTCAACCTGCTTGGTCTTGAAGGCCAGGTCGTGTTCGTCAATGTTCGGCCTGAGCCGAACCTCCTTAAGCTCCGTAACCTTGTGCTGCCGCTTGCTTTCTTTCTCCCGCTTCGCCTGCTGGTAAATGAACTTGCCGTAGTCCATCAGCCGGCAGACGGGCGGGGTGGCCTGAGGGGCCACCTCCACCAGGTCCAGTCCCCGCTCCCTTGCCAGTTGTAAAGCCCGGTGCAGGGGTAGAATACCGATCTGTTGACCGTTCTCGTCGATAACCCTGACTTCCCGGGCCGTTATCCGTTCGTTTATCCGATACTGTGGGATTAGTTCTTCACCCCCTCGGGAACAAAAATTTTGCCCGTTGCGGACCGAGCCGCTAGCTGGACTATAGCATCCGGCCGCCGGATCCGTCAACCCGCGACCGGCAGGTGCCGACCGGTTCAAGGGGGAAAACCCGGACCGGCCGGTAAGTGGCCCCGGTGGGGCTCAGCCGGCTCTCCATCAGGACCACCTCCCGGACGGGCATTCGGCCCAGCGGCCGGTCTGCCAAGCTGGCGTCAGGGGGCAGCAGGCTGGTAGGGGTCTTAAGCCGGCCCAAGGTCAAGTGAGGCACAAATTCCCGGTTCTCGGGGGCAAACCCCAGGGGCTCAAGGCCAGCCTCCACCTGCCGCTGAAGCTTAGCCAGCCGGCCGGTGGCTTCATTGACCCCGACCCAAATAACCCGGGTCCGGCGCCCACTGGGGAAGAACCCGAGCCCCCCAATTTTCAGCTCGAAGGGTTCGACCCCGGCCGTGCCCCGCTCCAGGGCGGCGAAAATGGCCTCAAGGCGGTCCGCCCCCACCTCGCCCAAAAACTTAAGGGTCAGGTGGATCCCGGCGGGGTCCACCCAGCGAATGGGGGCGCCGAGCCAGAGCCGCCGGAGGGAGTTCTGGAGCTCGGCCAAAGCGGCCTTCAGCTCGGCCGTTAGGTCGATGGCCACAAAGAGCCTCAAGGTTCCTCCTTAAGCCCCAGAAGCCGGCGGGCGTTCCCCCCGAAGAAGCCCTGAAGTTCGTCCAGCTCCGCCGTCGGGGAAAGACCCGCCCGCCCCAGGTAATCGAACATCCGCCCATAGTTTACAAGGGGAAAATCCGTGCCGAAAAGCAGCCTTTCGGGGCCGGCGGCTTTGGCCGCCAGGCGGACGGCCTCGGGCCCGTAAAGGAGGGGCAGGGCGGCGGTATCGAACCAGACGTTGGCCAGGGCCGCCTTAACCTCGGGCATCAGGGCGTAAAAGGGGAGGCCGCCCCCCAGGTGGGCGAAGACGAAGCGGACCGCCGGAAAGGCGGTGTAAAGCCTTTCCAGACGCTGGGGCCAGACCGTGCCCTTCCCAGGGTACTGGTGGCCCACCGGCTCGCTGGCGTGGACGACGACCAAGAGGCCCAGGCGGGCGGCCGTCTCCAGGATGGGGGCGAGGGTCTCTGGCCGGTCGAGATCCAGACCCTGGCCGTCGGGCATTACCTCGCCCAGCCCCACCGCCCCGCCCCGGGCCGTCCGTTCCAGTTCGGCCAGGGCGGCATCGGGCCGGTTAAAGGGCACCATCACGCAGGGGTAAATGCGGCCGGGAAAACGGCGGGCCGTCTCCAAGAGGTAGTCGTTGGTGAGCCGGCATAGCTCCGGGTCGGACCAGCCGAAATTCAGGGCCACCGCCGCCCGGACCCCAGCCCCATCGAGGGCCGAAATCAGGTCCTCGGCGGTAGCCATTCGGGCGAAGCGGCGGCCGTAAAGCTGGGCGAAGTAGGGCTCGCGGTGAAAGAACGTCTCCCGATGCCCCGCCATTTCCGGGGGGAAGATGTGGACGTGGAAATCGATAATCGACCGGGTCACCGGTGAAAGGATAACACGTCCGGCCGCTGGTCGGGAATTTCGGCTATAATCGGGCCGAAATTGCAGTATTTAAGGGTTATCATCGGCCTGGTCATAAGCGGGGCGGCCCTGGCCCTCGCCCTGCGGGAGGTGGACCTGGGGGTTGCCCTCGGGACCCTGGGCCGGCTCCGGCCGGAGCCGGCCGGACTGGCCCTTTTGCTGGTCTTAGGTTCCCTGGGGGCCAGGGCCTACCGGTGGCAGGCCCTCTTCCCGCCCAAGGTCCGGCCGGGAATAGGCCGGCTTTTCAACCTGGTCGCCCTGAGCTACCTGGTGAATAACCTCTTTCCGGGAAGGGCCGGCGACTTCGCCCGGGTCGGGGCCCTGGCCTATTTGGAAAAGCTGCCTTTGGGGCTGATTTTCGCCACGGTGGTCGTCGAAAAGCTGCTCGACCTGGCCGCCACCGTTGCCGTCGTGGGCCTGCTGGCCGGCACCCTTCCCATCCCCCCGGGCCTGGCCCTACTGGCCCGCTGGGCCGCCATCGGCACGGCGGCTGCCCTGGTGGGCCTGGGTCTCTTCGGCCGCCTCCGCCCAGAAGCCTTCGGCCGCCTCCGGCTGCCGGGGCTGACCCAACCCTTGGCCGGGCTGCTGGCCGGGGCGGCCGCCGGTGCCGCCGTCCTGACGGCCGCTGGCCCGCTAGGCCTGGCCGTATTCTGGTCGGTGGTGGTCTGGCTTCTTAACGGCCTGGTGACCCTTTTACTTGGCCTCGCCTTTGGCGTTGAGCTCTCCTTTGGGGCAAGCCTGCTGCTCATCGCCCTGGTTTCGCTGGCCATGCTGGTTCCGGCCTCCCCGGGCTACATTGGGGTTTACCACCTGAGCGTGGTGGTCATTTTGGAGCTTTTCGGGGTGGACCGGAGCCGGGCCTTCGCCTTCGCCCTGGGCTCCCACCTGCTGGTCTACGTCCTCGGGCTGACCCTTTTCGGCCTGGTGGGCTTGTGGCGGGAGGCCATCGACGTCAGGGTTGTGCTCGGCTTTGGCCGGCGGGCAGGCCTCCCGTAGTCCTAAAGCTTGTAGCCGACCCGGCGCAGGAACTCCTTGCGCCAGGCGATGTCCTCGTCCCCCTCCACCCCCAAGGGCGAGCCCCCGTCCACCACCCCCAGGATGCCCCGGCCCTGCTCCGTCTCGGCGATGATGACCTGAACCGGATTGGCGGTGGCACAGAAAAACCGGACGATTTCGGGCACCAGCTTGAGACTGTTGAGGATGTTTATCGGGTAGTAGCCCGGGGCCAGGCAGAGGACGAAGGAGTGACCGGCGCCGATGAGCAGAGCGTTCCTCTTGGCCAGCTCGGTCATCGCCTCATCGGTGCCCACCCAGCGGACGAGTCGTTTGCCCGAAGACTCGCAGAAGGCGAAGCCGAACTTGATGCCGGGGACGGCGGAGACCAGGGCCTCGTAGACGTCCTCGACGGTTTTGATAAAATGGCTCTGGCCGATGACCACGTTGACGTCGGCCGGCTTTTCGATATTTACCACCTTGAGCTCCATAGGCACCCTCCGCGCGGCATCCGTTTTTAAGGGGATTATACCAGCCGGATCTGCTAGAATGTGAGCGGGCATGTCGCAGCAGGTCCGCACCCGCTTTGCCCCAAGCCCGACGGGTTTCCTCCACGTCGGCAACATCCGGACGGCCCTCTTCAGCTGGCTCTGGGCCCGCCACAACGGGGGCGTCTTCATCCTCCGGATCGAGGACACCGACCGGGATCGGATCGTCCCTGGGGCGCTGGAATCTATTTTCGAAAGCCTGCGCTGGCTCGGCCTCCACTGGGACGAGGGGCCGGAGGTGGGCGGACCCTATGGCCCCTACTTCCAGTCCCAGCGCCTCGACCTTTACCGGAAGGTGGCCGAGGAGCTCATCGCCCGGGGCGCGGCCTACCGCTGTTACTGCACCCCAGAGCGGCTAGAGGCCCTGCGGGCGGAGCAGCGGGCCCGGGGTGAACCCCCTGGCTACGACCGGCGCTGCCGCTTTCTTAGCCCGGCGGAGCGGGCCGAACTGGAGCGCCAGGGTCTGCCCTCGGTGGTCCGATTCAAGATGCCCCTAGATGGAACCACCGTGGTCCCCGACCTGCTCCGGGGGGAGGTCGTCTTCGAGAACGCCAAGTTCGACGACCATGTCCTCCTCAAGTCCGACGGCTACCCCACCTACCACCTGGCGGTGGTCGTCGACGACCACTATATGCGCATAAGCCACGTCATCCGGGGGGACGAGTGGATACCGTCGGCGCCTAGGCACGTGCTCCTCTACCGCGCCCTCGACTGGGAGATGCCCGTCTGGGTCCACACCCCCACCGTCTTGGGCAAGGACCGTTCCCGGCTGAGCAAGCGCCACGGGGCTTTGCCGGTGCTGGACTACCGGGAGCAGGGGTACCTGCCGGAGGCCGTGGTCAATTACCTGGCCCTGCTGGGATGGTCCGCCGAGGACGAAAACGAAGTCTTCAGCCCGGATGAGCTCATCCGGGCCTTCGACCTGATGCGGATCGGCACCAACCCGGCCATCTTCGACCCTGAAAAGCTCCTCTGGCTCAACGGGGTACACATTCGGCGGCTGGCCCCTGAAGAGCTGGCCGAACGGCTCCTGCCCTTCCTGGAGCGGGACCTTTCCCCGGAAGTTCCCCGGCCGGTGGACCGGGACCTGGTCCGGCGACTGGTGCCCCTCATTCAGGAGCGGATAAAGCTTCTGACGGAGGCTGCTCCCCTGGTCGAGCCCTTCTTCGTCGAGGAGCTTAGCTACGACCCGGCCCTGCTCATCCCCAAGGGCCTGGACCGGGAGACCACCCGCCGAGGGCTGAAGGCGGTCCTGAGCCGGGTTGCGGCCCTGCCCGACTTTGAGGCCCCGACCCTGGAGGCCGCCCTCCGGGAGCTGGCCGAGGAGCTCGGGGTGAAGGCCGGCACCCTCTTTATGGTCGTCCGGGTGGCCGTGACCGGCCGAACGGTTACCCCGCCACTCTTCGAGTCCATGGCCATCCTAGGCCGGGACCGGGTGCTCAGGCGGCTGGATAAGGCCCTCAACCTGCTGGGTTAAAACCCCGCCCCGATGGTCCTCCTTTTGACCGAGGCCGACGTCCTAGAAGTTCTGACGGTCAAAGAGGCCATCGACGCGGTGGAGGCCGCCCTCCGGGACCATGGCCTGGGCCGAGCCCTGAGCCTGCCCCGCCTCCAGCTCCGGGTCGGCTCCGGCCTTTTCCACCTAAAGGCGGGGGCCGCCTTTGGGTGGGTGGGCTTCAAAGCCTACTCGATTTTTCCCAAGACCGAAAGGTTTCACTGCCTGCTCTTCGACGGGGCTACGGGCGGGCTGGTGGCCGTGGTCGAGGCCGACCACCTGGGCCGGCTGCGCACGGGGGCCGCCGGGGCGGTGGCGGCCAAGTACTTGGCCCGGGCTGATGCCGGGCGGGTGGGCCTTTTCGGCAGCGGCCGGCAGGCCGAGGCCCAACTTCGGGCCCTTGCCCTGGTCCGAAAGCTGAACGAGGTCAGGGTCTTCAGCCCCAATCCCCGGCACCGGGCCGAATTCGCCGCCCGCATGTCGGAGGGCCTCGGAATTCCCGTCGTCCCAACGGCCGACGCGGCCGAGGCGGCCCTCGGGGCCGATATCCTCGTTACCGCCACCAGCAGCCCGGGACCGGTGGTCCGAGGCGAGTGGCTGGGGCCAGGCTGTCACGTCAACGTGGTGGGGGCGACCGGCCGGCTCCGGCGGGAGCTGGACCTGGAGGCCTGGGCCCGGGCAGACCGCATCTTCGTCGATTCGGTCGACCAGTGTCGTCTTGATTCCGGCGACCTGCTGGCCGCCACCGAGGCCGGGGCAGTGGCCTGGGAGGCGGTAGCCGAGCTGGGGCGGGTTGTGGCTGGCCATGACCCAGGCCGGCGGTCGGCGGCCGAGGTCACGGTCTTCCGGACCGGGGGCCTGGGCCTCTGGGACGTGGCGGTGGCCGTCCGGGTCTGGGAGCTGGCCCAAGCCCGGGGCCTGGGACGGGAAGTTGACCTTTAGGCCCGCCCCGGCTAGCGGAGCAGCTCCCCGACGGTTACGGGCCTGAGGCCCAGCCGTCCCAGTCCGGCGAGGATCTCCGGCAGGGTCGCGGCGGTAAGGTCGCTTCCGCAGTGGCTTACGGTAATTACGCCCCCGCCCAGCCCCGCCGCCCGCAGGACGTTGCCCACCACCTCCTGAGCCAAGATCGGCCGCCAGTCGCCAGAATCCCCACTCACCCACCCGGACGGCGTCCGCTCCACCGTCCAGAAGACGTGAACCGGCCAACCGGCCCGGGCGGCCGCGGCCAGAACCCGGTCGTTCCGGGCTCCAAAGGGTGCCCGCCAGAAGGGTTTGGTGGTCCGGCCGGTCAGGGTGTAGATAACCTCCTCGGTGGACTGAAGCTCCCAGGCGATTTCGGCCTCCGAAAGCTTCGTGAAGTCCCGGTGGGACCAGCTGTGGTTGGCGATCTGGTGTTCGGTGGCCATTTGCCGGAGCAGTTCGGGATTGTGCCAGGCCCACTGGCCGGTCACGAAAAAGGTTGCCCGGACCCCGGCCGCCCGAAGGGCCTCAAGGATTCTGGGGGTGGGGCCGGCGCCGGCCCCGCAGTCGAAGGTGAGGGCGACCTCCGGCCGGGCCGGGTCCCCCCGGCCCACCTCCACCGGCCCGGCGTAAACTTGGGGCTGCGGGGTGGGTTCGGGGGTCGGGCTGGACGTCGCCCCGTAGTAGTTGAGGATCCCCTGAAAGAGGCCGGCGGCGATGACGTCCAGGGCAGCCGGCCGCCGGAGAAAGGCCACGTCGTCCGGGTTGCTCAGAAAGAGCACCTCCACCAGGGCCCCGGCCCGCCAGCGGCCTGGCTGGGCCAGCATCGGGTTGTTGCCCAAGATGAGCAGGCGGGTGCAATCGGCACAGCTCCGGTCAAACCCGTAGTACGGGGTGTAAGCCAAATATTCGGTTTTGTACCTGTCGCTTCGTAAGCC
Source organism: Chloroflexota bacterium (assembly GCA_040289115.1). Classification (GTDB taxonomy): domain Bacteria; phylum Chloroflexota; class Dehalococcoidia; order JAUQQI01; family JAUQQI01; genus JAUQQI01. The sequence continues at coordinate 512 of PSKS01000009.1, read as the reverse complement.
CCGATTCACCGGCGGGTAGCCGGCCCGGGTGAGGGCATCTACCAGGGCATCCAGGAGGGCCTGGGCCAGCCGGAGGTTCTCCGGGCCCTGCTCGGGGACGTCGGAAAAGTAAACCTCGGTGCCCTTGAGGCGGTGGTCGGCCGAGCCATTGAAGTGAATGGAAACCATCAGCTCGGCTCCGAAGGCGTTCATGTAGTCGATGCGGGGCTGAATCCGCTCCACGATATCCTCGGGCCGAGTCACCGTCCCGTTGCCATTGATATCGTACGGCTCGGTCTGGAGGGAGCCCTCGTCGTTGCGGGTGAGGCAGACCTGGGCCCCCTCGGTCTCCAGCAGGGCCCGGAGCCGGACGGCCACCCCGAAGGTGAGGTCGTGCTCGTTGAAGACCACCCGGCCGGCCTCATCCCGGGCCGAGGCCCCCGGGTTGTAGACGGCGTCGTGGCCGGGATCGATGCAGATGCGCCGGCCCGCCAGGCGGCCCTCCTGGCGGGGGTCGGGGGTGGGCTGGGGCG
>PSKS01000008.1:0-52533 GCA_040289115.1 Chloroflexota bacterium | reverse complement strand
AGGGCCACTTTACGGTGATGAAGCCGGCCTCGGTGTTGATGCGCCAGCAGCGCTACGGCCGAATTATTACCTTCACGTCCACCAGCGGCCTCATTGGCAATGCCGGCCAGGCCAACTATGGGGCAGCCAAGTCGGGAATCGCCGGCCTTACCCGGGTTGCGGCCCTGGACCTGGGCCGCTATGGAGTCACCGTAAATAGCATTGCCCCCGCAGCCAACACCCGGATGACTGCCACCATCCCCGACCGGGCCCGACAGCTCCGGCAGCAGATGGGTACCGGGGCTACGGCCCTTTTGGGTGAGAGCGACCACCCGGCCGTTACCCGACGGGAGCCCGAAGACATCGCCCCAATGGTCGTCTACCTGGCCAGTGAGGAAGCCGGTTGGATCAACGGCCAGATATTCTTCGTAAGCGGGGGGCTCATCGCCCTAATGGCCCAGCCCAGGCCGGGGCGCACCATTTACAAGCCGAGCCGCTGGACCATCGACGAACTTCGGACCTTTGTACCGGCCAGGCTCTTTGAACCGGGCTTCGTTTCGCCTGGGGTGCCCAGGCCGGAAGCGCAGCCGACGGCCGGCGGGGCCGTCGGCCAGCCGGCGACGGGGACTTCACCGGGCAGTTAAAGCCTGCCCGGTCGCCCGCCCCCGGGGCGGGCAAGGGGAGGTGTTTGATTTATGGTGGAAATGGTGGTGGAGGGAGTCGGAACCACATTAGAGGGTACAGGTTACGTCGTTACCCTAAAGGAAAAAGGTGGCCACGCCAGGTTCCCCATCGCGATTGGGTTTGCCGAAGCCAGGGCCATAAAGACGGCCCTGCGCCGGGACCCTTGGCCTCAGCCCCACGACCTGATTCTGGCCCTACTTAAGAGCTTCGACGCCGTTATCACCCAGGTCGAAATCCGGACCCTAGCCGGCGGGGTTTGCCAGGCCTACCTGCGCATCTATTGGAAAGGGCGGTGGGTGGAAGTTGGGTGCCGGCCCAGCGACGGCATCGCCCTGGCCGTTAGGTCCGGCTGTCCCATTATGGTCGCCGAGGATGTCCTGGCCAAGGCCGGCTGGGTCCTTTCGTGCATCGGCTCCGCTCGGCCGGCGCCGCCGGCCGACGACGAGTCGCTGGCCATCTTCCGGGACTTTGTCAATTCCCTGAACCTGGAATGGCCTGAACCTCCGAACCGGTAACTCGCACAGCCTCAAACCTGGCGCTTGAGGGCCTCCTGGATGCGCCGCTTAGCCTCCCGTTCGGCCTCATCCCGCCGCTTGTCGTAGGCCTTTTTGCCCCGTCCCAGCCCGATTTCGACCTTTATTTTGTTATCCTTCTCGTAAAGCCGCAAGGGGACGCAGGTGTACCCCTTTTGGGCCAGCTTCCCGACAATGTAAGCGATCTCGTCCCGGTGAAGGAGCAGCTTCCGGGGCCGCTCCGGCTCGTGTCCGAAGGGGCCCGCCGGCTGCCAAGGGGAGATGTGGGCATTCCAAAGGTAAAGCTCTCCAGCCATGGGCCGGACGTAGGCCTCCCGCAGGTTGACTCGGCCCTCCCGGATCGACTTGACCTCGCTCCCCAAAAGGGCCAGGCCGGCCTCAAAGGTTTCCTCGATGTCGTAGTCGTAATGGGCCCGCCGGTTGACGGCAAAAACCCGGCCAATACCCGTCTTCTTGGCCATCACTTAACCTTTAAAAATTCCGCCAGCAGCCGGTTGAAAGCCTCGGCCGACTCCTCCTGGGTCATGTGCCGGCCCGGCAGAATCTCCAGCCGCGCGCCAGGAATGTTCGCCGCAATCTCCATCGCCATCGCCGGGGGCGTTCCGGGGTCGTCTTCGCCGACGATTACCAGGGTGGGAACCTTTATCGAACCGAGGCGGGATGTGAGGTCGAGCTGGGCGATGGCCCGGGCTGCGGCCGCCCAAGCCTTCGGGTCATTCGCCAGCAACATCTGCCGGTACTTGTCCACCACGTCGGGGTGTGCCCGGTGAAACCCAGGACTGAACCAGCGCTCTAGGGTGGGCTCTACCAAAGGCCCCATTCCCTGGGTCTCGGCAATCCTGGCCCGCTCCTCAAACTGCTGACGGTTTTCGGGCGGATACCGGCTGGACGTATCGGCCAGGACCAGAGATTTCACCCGTTCCGGATAGCTCAAGGCAAAGGTCTGGGCGATCATTCCGCCCATGGACAGCCCCACCAAATGGGCAGCCGTAATCCCCAAAGCATCCAGCAACCCCGCCAGGTCCCGGGCGAAAAGCTCCAGGGAGTAAGGTCCCGGCGGCTTGTCGGTTTGGCCGTGACCCCGGACGTCGTAACGGAGGACCCGAAAGTGGGGCTTGAGCACCTCCAACTGCCGGTCCCACATCCGGTGGTTCGTCCCCAAGGCGTGAATGAGCACGACAACCTGGTCACCCGCACCATTGAGCTCATAAAAGCAGCGTATGCCGTTTACTTCCACAAACATTCCTAGCTCCCCGAAATCAAAGCCTGGGGCTCCTCCGGCTACCTGGTGTCTGCCGCAGCCTTGCCCGCAACTGGGAGCCCCGGGGTCTCACCCCGGTAAGTTTACCAGACCGGGGCTAGAACCCGGTAAACGTGGACGTAAAACTTCCCCAACTCCCGCCCGAAGGTGATGGCGTCGACAGACTTGGTCGGCTGAACATGTTCAAAGAACTCAAACTCAGTGTAAACCAGCCGCTCCGGGTCAGGAAACTCCCGAGCCAGCCGGCGGGCCTGGGCCACCGGGATGTTGTTATCGTCCCGGTCGTGCATGATGTAAACCCGCGCCCGGATGCCCTTCAGCTTGCCCTTTGGGGAGAGCAGGTCGACCTCCCGCCGGGCGGCGTCGGGGAGTTGGGCGACCAGTCGGCGGGCGGTGGACAGGTCCGGCGCGGCCGAAAGCTGGTCGGCTACTGACCCGGCCCCGGCCGCCCGGGCCCGCTCCAAAAGGTTGCTAAAAATCTTGCGGGTAAGGGGGCTGGGACTCCAGGGAACAACCTGGCCGTCGGCTTCAAACTGGCTGGACGCAATCTCGGCCAAAAGCTCCTCCCCGTCGTAGTAGGGGGTCAAGGCGTTAACGAAGGACACCCGGTCGGCGATGCGGGGATCCGATGCAGCCACTAAGGCAAGGGCTGCACCTACACAAAAGCCCGCAAAGCCGACGCGCCCTGGGTCCACTGCCGGGTGGCGGCTCACCACCTCGAAGGCATCTACCAGCCCCTCCACTTCCTCCGGCAGAATCTGCTCTGCGACCAGGTGGGGCGACTCCAGGACGGCCAGAACCAGCCCGGTTCGGGCCAGACCCTCGGCAACCTGCACTACACGCGGGTCCCGGCTGGCCAGGGGCGCAACCCCCAGGAAAAACAGGACCGCCGGGTACCGGCCCGGATTAGGCGGGCGATAGAGGTCAATGCGGCCGGTGGCCGAAGGGTAGCGAAACGCAAGTTCCTCTCGACCCGGCGCCGGGCTTAGAAGGTCCAAGGGCCGGACCTGATTCCCGGGGAAGAGGTGTGGAAGGAGCAGGGCGGTTTTCACCGCGGCCCGCCCCGGAGACCAGACCGCCCCGAGGACCCCGACCAGCACCACGAGGAGCAGGAGAAGACTCAGCCGCCGCATTAGTGGGGAAGGATGCCGCCGTCCACTACCACGGTCTGCCCGGTGATATACCGGGCCTCGTCGCTGACCAGGAACAGTACCACGGCCGCCACCTCCTCCGGAGTTCCCACCCGCCCCAGGGGGATCAGTCGGGCAAACCGCTCCCGGACTTGGGCCGACATGGGGGTAGGCTTGGAATCGATTATGCCCGGGGCTACCGCATTTACCCGCACCTTCGGGGCCCATTCGAGAGCCAGCCGCCGGGTAAGCATTATCACCCCGGCCTTGGCCGCTCCGTAGGCGGCCGAGGCCTCGTAGCCTGGTCGGGGGTGAAGGCCGCCTCCCGAAGCCAGGTTCACAATGACGCCGCCTTCCGGCCGGGCCAACATCAGCCGGGCGGCCGCCTGAGAGCAGTAAAAGACGGCCGAAAGGTTAATGTCTAGGACACGCCCCCACTCCTCGGCGGAAAGCTCCAGGGCTGGAGTTCGGGTAAAGACGGCGGCGTTATTCACCAGAATGTCCAGCCCCCCGAGGCGGCTGGCCAGGGCGGCGAACAGGGCCTCGATCTGGGCAGGGTCGGCCAAGTCGGCCCGGAAGAGCTCCGCCTCGCCCCCCAGCTGCCGAACGGCCGCGGCCACCTCCCGGGCCCCGGCCTCCGACCGGTAATAATGAACCCCAACCCGAACCCCCTGCTGGGCCAGGGCTAAGGCGATAGCCCGCCCAATCCCCCGCCCCGCCCCAGTCACCAGAGCAGTCCGGCCCCGCAGCGAAGGGTAAACCGCCATCCCCCAAGAGTCTATGGCACGATAGCCCACGGTCGCAAAGGCCCCCAATGTTGACGGCGCCAGGTCCGCTGGCCCAATATTAAAGCCGGTGCCAGCCGTGGCGACCGAAAACGAACGGGCCATCAAACTCGGCCAACCGTCTTACATCTGGGGCTTCGGGCAGGAGCGGCGTTTTAAGCTCATCGCCGTAGCCGCACCCCTGACCGGAGCCCGGGTCCTGGATATTGGCTGCGGCATCGGGGCATTCCTCGCCCGCTTTCGGAAGGTTACCCCCTACGTCTACGGGGTCGAAGTGGACCGTGAGCGGGCACTTATGGCCGGCCGGGTGGCCCCGGCCGTGGTCCAGGGGGTTGGGGAGTACCTCCCCTTTAAGGCCGAGACCTTCGACTTGGTCCTCCTCCATGAGGTGCTGGAGCACGTAGACGACGACCGCCAAGTCCTGGCCGAGGCCTGGCGGGTGCTCCGGCCCGGGGGCCGGCTAGTCATTTTCGCACCGAACCGGCTGTGGCCCTTCGAGACCCACGGCATCTTCTGGCGGGGCAAATATCGTTTCGGTAACTACCCCTTTGTTAATTACCTGCCCGACCCCCTCCGAAACCGCCTGGCGCCCCACGTCCGGGCCTACACCCGGGGCCAGCTCCGGCAGCTGTTGGCTGGCCTGCCCGGCCGGGTCGTCACCCACCGGGGCGTTTTTCCCGGTTTCGACAAGCTGGCCCGGCGAAGCCGGGTGCTGGCCGGCCTTCTTCGCCCGATCCTTTACGCCTTGGAGCAAACCCCAGCCCACCGGTTCGGCCTCTCCCACTTCGTGGTCTTCGTCAAGGCTCCGGCCAACAGCCCGGCGATAGATAATAGTTAAGCCTTTTAACCGAGGCGTACGGCCGGAAATTCCCCAGATTTACCAAATTCTGGTCGTCCCTTTACCGAATTTTTACCTATACCCGGCCAAGGGCGGATAACCTGAAGGTGCTGACCCCGGGGAGCGGGGTTACGGCCACGTTTCCGTAACACCCTGGTGGGAGGGGAAGAGGATGTCAGAACGCGAGACCCAAAGCCAGATTGGCGGCCATACCGGGCAGGTCGCCCCTAAAAGCGGCGAATATCGCTGCAAGCAGCACCCCGAGCAGACCATCACCCTGGACGAGGGTGAACGCTTCCCGCCGTGCCCTGCAGGCCGGCATGGGGCGGACTGGCTTTTAGTTACTCAACGCGGCCGCACGTAGCCTCCGGTCGCTGACTGAGGTTCCCCGGCCGTAGCCCCGTTCCGCCGGGGTCGGCTCCGGCCCCGGGCCCTAAGCGTAGCCTGCGACCTCGGCCCGAACCCGGCTGATGAATTCGTCGACCGGGGTCGGCCCCAGGTCCTCCCCACTCCGAAGGCGCACGGCCACCGTTCCCGACTCCACCTCCCGGTCGCCGATGATGAGCATGTAGGGCACCTTCTGGAGCTGAGCATCCCGGATCTTCTGGTTCATTCGGTCCGGCCGGTCGTCGGTGTCCACTCGAATCCCGGCTGCCCGGAGCCGCCCCTCAACCTGGTAGGCATACTCCAGGTGGCGGTCCGTTATCGGGATTATCACCGCCTGAACCGGGGCCAGCCAGACGGGAAATGCCCCGGCGTAGTGCTCGATGAGGATTCCCAAAAAGCGCTCCATCGACCCCAGAAGGGCCCGGTGGACCATGATAGGCCGGTGTTCGCGGCCATCGGGGCCGGTGTATTTCAGGTCGAACCGTTCCGGCAGGTTAAAGTCCAGCTGGACCGTGGTGCACTGCCAGGCTCGGCCGATGGCATCCCGGAACCAAATGTCCACCTTCGGCCCGTAGAAGGCTCCGCCCCCCTCGTCAATCCTGAAGTCGAGGCCCCGATCCCGGAGGGCCTGTTGGAGGGCCTCGGTGGCCCGCTCCCAGTCTTCGACCCTTCCCACGAACTTCTCGGGCCGGGTCGCCAGGTAAACCTCGAACTCCTTGAAGCCAAAGGCCTCCCAGAGGCGGAAGTTAAGGTCGAGCACCCCGATTACTTCCGACTCAATCTGGTCAGGCCGGCAAAAGATATGGGCGTCGTCCTGGGTAAACCCCCGGACCCGCAAAAGGCCGTGGAGCACCCCGGACCGCTCGTAACGATACACCGTTCCCAGCTCCCCCAGCCGGATGGGAAGCTCCCGATAGGACCTTACCCGGCTTTTGTAGATGTAGATGTGGAAGGGGCAGTTCATCGGCTTTAAATAGTATTTCTGGCCTTCCACCTCGATGGGGTCGTACATGTTCTCCCGGTAGGTTTCCAGGTGGCCGCTGACCTCCCAAAGCCGAGCCCGGCCAATGTGGGGCGTGTAGACTAGCTCGTACCCGGCCTCCCGGTGGAGCCGCCGCCAAAGGTCCTCAACCAGCTCCCGAACCCGGCCTCCCTTGGGGTGCCAGAGAACCAGGCCGCTCCCAACCTCCTCGTGATGGATGCTGAAAAGGTCCAGCTCCCGCCCAAGGCGCCGGTGGTCCCGGCGGGCGGCCTCCTCCAGCCGCTTAAGGTAGGCCTGAAGCTCCCCTTCGGTCTCGAAGGCCGTCCCGTAGATGCGCTGGAGCATCGGCCGGCGCTCGTCGCCCCGCCAGTAGGCCCCGGCCACGCTAAGAAGCTTAAAGGCCCGGATCTTCCCGGTGGACTCCACGTGGGGGCCGCGGCAGAGGTCCACGAACTTGCCGTGGCGGTAGATGCTCACCTTCTCATCCGGAATCTCGTCCAGAATCTCCAGCTTATACGGCTGGTCGGCAAAGAGGCGGCGGGCCTCCTCTTTCGAAATCTCCTCCCGGACGAAGGGGTAATCGCCGGCGATGATTTCCCGCATCCTGGCTTCAATCCGGCTCAGGTCCTCCGGGGTCAGGGGACGTGGCAGGTCGAAGTCGTAATAAAAGCCGTCTTCGATGGGCGGCCCGATGGCCAGCTTGGCCTCTGGGAAAAGCTCCAGGACCGCATCGGCCATTACGTGGGCGGCCGAATGCCGCAGAGGGTCCAGGGGCGATTTTAGCTTGATTTCTCCCGTCATTTCGCCCATAGGGTTACACCTCCCGAAAAAAATCCGCCTCTGCCCTTGGGGCGAGAGGCGATACCCGCGGTTCCACCCAAGTTCTTCCGGCCCACGGCCGGAAGCCCTTACCGGAGCCGCTAACGGAGCCCATCCGGCCGAGCCTACTCCCGGAACGGTTTCGGTCGGCAGCTCCGAGGCGGTTTTCACCGGGGTAAGGCCGGGGCACTCACAGCCCGGGGCACCCCGTCTCTGAAGCCATCCCGCCGGCTACTCGTCCTCTTCGCAGCCTTTGACGGCCGTGTATAATTAAAAGACCTGCCTGCGGGCAGGGTGGGCGGCAGAGGACTCGAACCTCTGACCTCAGCGATGTCAACGCTGCGCTCTAACCAGCTGAGCTAGCCGCCCGCTCCAGAAAAGATGATAAGTACTCCGTGTCCACAAAGTCAAGAGGGAGGTGGTACCTGGTGAAGGGGAGGAGGAACAACGAATCGTCAGCCTTGGACCGGGCCAAATCGGAGGCCAGGCCGGTCCGCATTCAAACGGTGGAAGAAGCCAGTGGCGATGAGCCGCTAGATATCCTTGGGGCTTACCTGCGGGAGATCTCCCGCCTCAAGCTGCTTACCCCCGAAGAGGAGCAGCATTTGGGCCGCCTCATCAGTGCGGCCCAAGAGGCGGCGCAGAGGCTGGCTTCGGGCCGGTTCGAACCGGAAGAGCGGGCCGAACTCGAGCAGGCGGTCGCCCGCGGGACCGAGGCCCGCCGCCAACTCCTGGAGGCTAACCTGCGCCTGGTAGTAAGCATCGCCAAGTGCTACGTGGGCCATGGCCTGCCCCTCCCCGACCTCATTCAGGAGGGCACCATTGGCCTCGCCCGGGCCGTCGAGAAGTTCGATTACCGGCGGGGCTTCAAGTTTAGCACCTACGCCACCTGGTGGATCCGGCAGGCGATAAGCCGGGCCCTGGCGGACCAGGGGCGGACCATTCGGCTCCCGATCCACGTGGTTGAGGATGTCAGTCGGCTTCGGCGCAAGCGGCTGGAGCTTTCCCAGCTTCTGGGCCGGGAGCCCAGCAATAAGGAGATGGCCGCGGCCCTCGACCTCCCCGCCGATCGGGTCGACGAGCTGGTCCAGGTGATGACCCAGCCCATGTCCCTGGAGGCCCAGGTAGGCGACGATGAGGGCGCCACCCTGGCCGATGTCATTCAGGACCCAAACAGCGTGGAGCCGGCGGATGCCATGGCCAACACCTTCCTGCGTCAGCAGCTGGAGGCCGTTTTAACTCGGCTTGGGCCCAGAGAACAGCTGGTGCTCAGCCTCCGCTACGGCCTGGACGGCGGCGGGGGAATGACCCTGGAAGAGGTGAGCCGGGTGCTTAACACTACCCGGGAGCGGGCCCGTCAGATCGAAAGTCGGGCCCTGCGCAAGCTCCGAGACCCAAAACTCAAGGAGGCCCTGGGGGACTGGTAACTTTGCTAGCCTTCTAAAAGCTCGAGGAGCTGGCGGGTGATCATCGCGGTGGCCCCGAAAATCCGGTGCCCCCGATAGTAATAGGTCGGGGCCATGACCCACTCCCCCCGAACCCGGCGGGGTTCGACGACGACGTTCTCGGGCTTACGAAGCTCCTCAATAGGAACTTCGATGATCTCCGCCACCTCCGCCGGGTTGGGACGGAAGGGATAGGGGCCGTTAACCACCCCCACCACCGGGGTTACGATGAAATTGCTCCGGGTAATGATTTCGTCCAGCTTCCCCAACACCTCTACATCGGCCGGGTTAACCCCGATTTCTTCCCAGGTTTCCCGCAGGGCGGTGGAAATCTCGTCGGAGTCCCCAGCTTCGCAGGCCCCGCCCGGGAACGACACCTCACCCTTATGGTGGACGACGCGGTCCGTGCGCCGGGTATAAACCAGCCTGGGTCCGTCCGGGTGCCGGACGATGAGCACCAGGACAGCCGCCCGGGCATAGCCGTCGGCGGGGCCGTCGAACCGGGCTGGTTCCCGGTCCCGCAGCGCCTCGGTAAGCTTACCCAAAGGGGTCGACGAGAGGGTCATCCGGGAACGAGCCCCTCCCCCCGAAAAACCTTGCGGGCCTCCTCAAAGGTTATGTCCGGCGGCGGAATGATGACATCCGACGCCACGACCTCGTCGGCCGATACCCGCTCTCCCCGGCGCCGGACCCACTCGATAAGCTCCCGAAAACGGCTGTAAAAGGCGGCTTCGTCCCCACCCTCCACCAGCCGCACCAGTTCGTTGTCCATTTCATTCAGATGCCTGGCGGCGTCAGCGTCCAGCCGGTACTGACCTTCCCCCGAAATTCGAATAATCACGGCGCTTCACCCTCCTTAAGGGCCGGCCGTTGGCCGGACTGAAGTTCGGATTTTAAGCGCGCCAGCTCGGCCTCCACCCCCGCCTGGAGCTGGGCCTGCCCCAGCTCCCGCTCCAGGGTGTCCCGGCCCGTCAAGTAGTCGGGCAGGGCCCCCGCCGCGAGCAGCTCGTCGATGGCCTCGGCCCGGGCCTTAAGGCGGGCCGTCTTCTCCTCAGCCCGCTCAATGGCCAGGCCCACGTCCGCCATCTCCTCGGAAAGGCCCGTTATCGCCTCGTTGATGCGGGCCTGGGCCTCGGCGGCACTGTACTGGGCCTTGATGATCTCTTTCCGGGTCCGGAAGGCCTCCACCTTCTGGCGCAGCCGCTGCTCCGCCTCCATCAGCCGGTTCTGCTGCTCGGCAAGGTCCTGAACCTGGGCCTCCAGGGCGGCGACCTGCTGCTGGGCAAACACCTTCCGCTCCAGGGCGAGCCGGGCAAGGTCCTCCCGGCCGGCCTGAAGGGCCTGGCGGGCCTGCTCGTCCAGGCGGCCGAGCTGGTTTTCCAAGCCGGCTAGCTGAGCCTCGAGCCGGCGCTTGGCCGCCACCACATTCACCATATTCATGCGGACCTTCTGAAGCAGCTCCAACTGTCGCTGGTAGGCGTATTCAAGGGTTTCCTCAGGGTTCTCGGCCCCGGAAAGCAGAGCGCTTATCTTCGCCCTAATAACGGTCATCATCTGTCCGAAAAGGCCCATCTTTTCCCTCCCTTATCTGGCCGGTGTGGAACCCATCCACCTCAAGGCATTATACTTCATCCGGCACCCGCCCCGGCGGATGCCGTATAATCCACAAAGGTTGAGCCGCACCGAGGAGTCGAAGGTGAGCCACTGGCAAGAGCTTGAGCGCCGTTACTACCTGCAGGTAGCCCGCCGGGTACCGGTGACCTTGGTTCGGGGCCAAGGGGCCCGGGTCTGGGATGAAAACGGGAAGGCCTACCTGGATTTCGTGGGGGGTTGGGCCGTCAATAACCTGGGCCATTGCCACCCGGCCGTGGTTGAGGCCATCACCGAGCAGGCCCGAACCCTCATCCACACCTCGAACCAGTTCTACACTATACCGCAGGTGAAACTGGCCCAACTTCTGGTGGAAAACTCGGCCTTTGACCGGGTCTTTTTCGGCAACAGCGGGGCCGAGGCCAACGAGGGGGCGGTGAAGCTGGCCCGCAAGTACGGCCGGCTCCGGCGCAACGGCGCCTACGAGGTCATCACCACCCTCAACTCCTTCCACGGCCGGACCCTGGCCATGGTCGCGGCCACCGGCAAGCCCCATTACCAGGAGCCTTTCAAGCCCCTTCCCCCAGGCTTTGTGAACGTGCCCTTTAACTCCCTGGAGGCCATCCAGGCCGCCACCAACGAGCGGACCTGCGCCGTGATGCTGGAGCTGATCCAGGGTGAAGGGGGCGTTTACGAGGCCGACCCGGAATATATCCGGGGGGTGGGGCGCTGGTGCCGGGAGAACGGGCTGCTCTTCATCGTCGATGAGGTTCAGACCGGCATCGGCCGGACGGGTACCCTCTTCGCCTACCAGCAGTACGGGGTTGAACCCGACGTGATGACCCTGGCCAAGGGGCTGGGAAGCGGGGTGCCCATCGGTGCCTTTCTGGTTAAGGAGGAGGCGGCCGTTCTGGAGCCCGGGGACCACGGCTCTACCTTCGGGGGCAATCCCCTGGCCTGCGCCGCCGGCTTTGCCACGTTAAAATTCGTTATCGAAAATAATGTCGCCGAACATGCCGCCCGGGTCGGCGCTTACCTGAAGGCCCGGCTTAACGAGCTTAGATCCCGCTACGAGTGGGTCACCGAAGTGCGGGGCCGGGGTCTGCTCCTGGCCGTGCAGTTCGACCGGGACATCTCGGAGCGGGTGGTATTGGGCTGTCTAGAGGCCGGCCTGCTGGTTAACGGGGTCACCCCCGCGGCCATCCGTCTCATGCCGCCCCTCATTATCACCGAGGCGGAGGCCGACGAGGCCGTGGCCATCCTCGACTCCGTCCTAGCCAAGGTCGGCAGCAACCTGGGGGGTTGAATGCCGGGAGGCGGTCGATGGTTGGCGGTGCTACCCGGCACCACCGACCTTACCGCCCGGGGCCGTAAAACCGGCCTTCACCGGAGGGCCGCGGGGGATGGGGCGGTTAACCTGCCAGCCGACCCCGTGTTTACCGACTGGTTCCGGGAAAGTACTGGGCCAGGGCGGTGCCGTGGTTTGAGGGCACCGTCCGGGTCCGGCTGCGGGCGGATGGGACAGACTCAAGTTGAGGGGGAGCCGAAATGGCACAGAAGGTCGTGCTGGCTTACAGCGGCGGGCTGGACACCTCGGTGGCCATCCGCTGGATTCAGGAAAAATACGGCCTAGATGTCGTTGCTTTAACCGTCGACGTCGGCAACGAGAAGGACCTTAAGGCCATCCAGGAAAAGGCCCTGCGCATCGGGGCAGTCAAGGCCCTAGTCATCGACGCCAAAGAGCTGTTCGTGAAATACTTTGTTTTCCCGGCCCTTCAGGCCAATGCCCTTTACCAGGGCAAGTATCCCCTGGCCACGGCCCTGGCCCGGCCGCTTATTGTTAAGCTTTTGGTGGACGTGGCCCGGGAGGAGGGGGCGGTGGCGGTGGCCCACGGCTGCACGGGCAAGGGCAACGACCAGGTCCGCTTCGACGTGGGGATAATGACCTTGGCCCCCGACCTGAAGGTCATCGCCCCAGTCCGGGAGTGGCGAATGACCAGGGACGAGGAGATCGAGTATGCCGCCCGGCACGGCATCCCGGTCCCGGCCACCATCGAGAGCCCATACTCGGTAGACCAGAACCTGTGGGGCCGCAGCATCGAAGCCGGCCTCCTGGAGGACCCCTGGGCTGAGCCCCCGGAGGAGGTTTTCGCCTGGACCCGCAACCCGGCCGAGGCCCCCGACGAGCCGGCTTACGTGGAGGTCGAGTTTGAGCGGGGCCTGCCGGTCGCCCTGAATGGGGAGGTTTTGGACGGCGTAACCCTGATCGAGCGGCTCAACCGCCTTGCCGGGGAGCACGGCGTCGGCCGCATCGACCACATCGAGGACCGGGTGGTGGGGATCAAGTCCCGGGAGGTCTACGAGGCCCCGGCGGCCACGGTGCTAATCACCGCCCACCAGGACCTGGAGCAGATCACCTTAAGCAAAGAACAGCTCCGCTTTAAGGCCCTGGTAAGCCAGGCCTACGCCGAGATGGTTTACAACGGCCTCTGGTACAGCGCTTTCCACCAAGACCTGGCCGCCTACATTCAGTCGTCCCAGCGGTTCGTCAACGGCACCGTCCGGGTAAAACTCCACAAGGGAACCTGCCGGGTGGTGGGCCGCAAGTCGCCCAACCCCCTTTACAGCTTTGCCCTGGCCACCTACGACCGGGCCGACCAGTTCGACCACTCGGCCGCGACGGGCTTCATCAAGCTCTGGGGCCTGCAAAGCCAGGTCCAGGCCCAGACCCAGTTTCTGGCCCAGCCCGAGGCCGCCCAGAGCCTTCTGCCGCCCCGGGCCGAGCCGGAAGAGTAGGCCATGGTCACCGCTTGGGGCGGCCGGTTCGAAACGCCCCCGGCCGAGCAGGTTTTAAAATTCACGGCCTCCGTCGACTTCGACCGGCGGCTGTACCGGCACGATATTGCCGGGAGCATTGCCCACGCCCGGATGCTGGCCCGGCAGGGTATAATTTCGGCCGAAGACTGCGACCGCATCGTCAAGGGCCTTGAAGAGATCCGGGCCGAGATCGAGCGGGGAGAATTCCCCTTTCGGCCCGAGCTGGAGGACATCCATCTCAATATCGAGGCCCGCCTCCGGGAAAAGATCGGGGAAGCGGCCGGCCGGCTCCACACCGCCCGCTCCCGCAACGACCAGGTCGCCCTGGACCTGCGGCTTTATCTAAAAGAAATCATCTGCCAGACGGCCGACCAGGTTCGGGCCCTCCAGGGGGTCCTTCTCAACCTGGCCGAGGCCCACCTGGAGACCGTAGCCCCGGGCTACACCCACCTCCAGCGGGCGCAGCCTATCTTGCTGGCCCACCATTTCCTGGCCTACTACGAGATGCTGGACCGGGACCTAGACCGCTACACCGACGCCTACCGGCGGACGGACGTTCTGCCCCTGGGGAGTGGGGCCCTGGCCGGGGTTCCCTACCCCATTGACAGGGAGTTCCTTGCCCGGGAACTGGGATTCAGCCGGATAAGCCGTAACAGCATTGACGCCGTCTCGGACCGGGATTTTATCCTAGATTATCTGAGCGCCTCGGCCATCTTGATGATGCATCTTTCCCGCCTGGCCGAGGAGCTGGTCTTATGGAGCAGTGCCGAGTTCGGGTTTATCGAAATCGACGACGCCTACGCCACCGGCAGCAGCATCATGCCCCAGAAAAAGAACCCCGACGTGGCCGAGCTTATCCGGGCCAAAACCGGCCGGGTCTACGGCCACCTGCAGGGGCTGCTAGTGGTCCTTAAGGGCCTTCCTCTGGCCTATAACCGGGACCTCCAGGAAGATAAAGAGCCCCTCTTCGACACGGTGGATACGGTCCTGGCCTGCCTGCCCCTGATGGCCGGGATGCTGGCCACCCTTAAGGTTAACCGGGCCAGGCTGGCCCGAGCGGCCGAAGAAAGCTACGCGCTGGCCACCGACCTGGCCGACTATCTTGTGGCGAAGGGGGTGCCCTTTCGGGAGGCCCACCAGGTCGTCGGTCGGCTGGTAAAGTACGCGGCCGCCCAGCGCAAGGCGTTTGGTGAGCTTACGTTGGAAGAATACCGAAGATTTTCCGAGAAGTTCGCCGCGGATGTGTTTGATATAACCGTAGAGAGGGCCGTGGCGGCCCGGAATGTGCCCGGTGGAACAGCTCCCGGCCGGGTCCGGGCGGCCCTGGCCGAGGCCCGGGCTCGGCTGGCCGCCGACCGGCGGCCAGCCGGCGGCTGAGCCTGACCCAACCTAAAGATGCTCCGCATCCTGGCCTACCTAGTTTATCGGTTCCGCTACCCGGTGCTGGTCGGCTGGGTCCTTTTGCTGGCCGTCGGGGCCCTCTTTGCCCCCCAGGCCCCCGCGATCCTGAAGCCTGGGGGCATTGAGGTGGCGAGCAGCCCGGCCCTCCGGGCCCGGGATATCCTGGTCGAAAAATTCGATGCCCCCCGAGAGGTGGTTATCGTTGTATTGACGGGACCGGGTGGCGCATCCGACCCCCAACTTAAGGAGACGGCTGACCAGCTATCCAACCGGCTTCGCACCCTACCCACTGTCAAGTCGGTTTCGGAGCCCCAGACCGGCCGGGCCGGGCGGTCCCTGTATCTGATGGTGAATCTGGACGCCTCCCTGGACCAGGCGATGAACCTTGTCCCCGAAGTCCGGGCCGTCCTTGCAGCGAGTCTGCCTCCGGACGGCCGGATTCAGGGCTACCTGACCGGGGGACCGGCGGTTTACCGGGCCTTCACCGACGTGACGGAGGAGGACCTGCGCCGGGCCGAGTTTTACACTTTTCCCATCGCGATGGTCATCCTGCTCTTTGTCTTCGGTTCGGTGGTGGCCTCCCTGATGCCCCTGGCGGTCGGGCTGGTAGCCGTCACCATCACCCTGGCCGCCCTCTACGGTCTTGGCCACCTCACCGACATCTCCGTCTTCGCCCTTAACACCGCCTCGATGGTCGGCCTGGGCGTGGCCATCGACTATTCGCTGCTCATCGTGAGCCGCTTCCGGGAGGAGCTGGCCGTCCACCCCTTGCCGGAAGCCCTGGCCCGGACGATCGAGACGGCCGGCGAGGCCATCCTCTTTTCGGGCCTTGCGGTAATGATCGGCCTGAGCGGCCTGCTTTGGGTGGGATTCAGGTTTATCCAGTCCATCGGCCTGGCCGGGGCCATCGTGGTGGCCGTCTCCATCGGGGCTGCCCTCACCCTCCTTCCTGCACTGCTGGGGATTCTCGGTGCGAGGATCAACCTGCTGACGCTGGCCCGGCCCCAGGCGACGGAGCGCCTGTGGGGGACTCTCGCCCGGCGGGTGGTCAGGTGGGCGGTGCTGGTATTCATCCTGGTGACCGTCCTGCTCCTGGGGCTGGCCTCGCCGGTCCGGCGAATGGAGGTGGGGGTGCCCGGGGTCGAGAACCTTCCGGCTCACAACCCATCCCGCATCGGTTGGGAGCTTTTCCGCGCCGAGGTTCCGGAACAGGAGGCGTCGCCCCTGCTGGTCGTGGTCAGGACCGGCTCGCCTTGGTTGACTCAGGAGAAGTTAAACCGTCTCTTCGAGCTAACCCAAAAGCTTGCCGCGGATCCCGGCGTGGACCAGGTCCAGGGGCTTACAACCTTAGTTCCTGGGGCTGACCCGGCCCGCCTGGGGCAAATTTTAGCCCTTCAGACGGTCCGGCCGGACCCTCAGCTTTCGGCGGCAATAAGCCGTTTTTACCGGGATGACGTCTTCGTTTTCCGGGTGGTGCCGAAGGACCCGCCGAGCTCGCAAGCGGCCCGGGAGCTGGCGGAGCGCCTTCAGGCTCTGCCGGTGCCCAACGGCTGGGAGCTCCTGGTGGGGGGGCAGAGTGCCGGCGAGCGGGACTTTATTGCCCGGCTCTATGAGGATTTCCCCAAGGCGGTGGGCTTTGTCCTGGCCCTTATGTACGTGGTGCTGCTGGTAACCTTCCGGTCGGCCGTCCTTCCCCTTAAGGCCGTCATAATGAATACCTTGTCCATTCTGGGCGCCTACGGGGCGCTGGTTTTAATCTTTCAGGACGGGCGACTTACTAGCCTGCTTAACTACACCTCCACCGGTTGGGTGGATGCTATCGTGCCGGTGCTCATGTTCTGCGTCCTTTTCGGCCTCAGTATGGACTACGAGGTGTTTCTGCTGAGCCGGGTTCGGGAAGAGTACCTGCAGACCGGCGACAACAACGGGGCGGTGGCGGCCGGGCTGGAGAAGACGGGCCGGATCGTCACCAGCGCGGCGTTTATTTTGATTATTGTGGCCCTCTCCTTCAGCCTCGGGGGACTCCTTACCATCAAACAGATGGGGGTCGGCCTGGCCATTGCTATTGCCCTGGATGCCAGTATTGTCCGGGCCCTACTGGTGCCGGCGACGATGGCCTTACTGGGGCACTGGAACTGGTGGCTCCCCTGGATAAAACGGGCTAAAAATTACCCGGAAAAGCCATGAAGCTGGCGGCATCCATCCTTTCGGCGGATTTCGGCCGGCTTGAGGAGCAGGTCCGGGAGGCCATCGCCGGCGGCTGCGACTGGGTCCACTTCGACGTCATGGACGGGCTTTTTGTGCCCCAGATAAGCTTTGGGGTACCCATCGTCGCCAGCTTAAGGCCCCGGTTCGACCAGCCCTTCGACGTCCACCTGATGGTAAAGCGGCCCGAATCTCAGGCGGAGAAGTTCATCGAGGCCGGGGCCGACTTGGTGACCTTCCACTGGGAGGCCACGGCCCACCCCCACCGGCTGGCCCGACTGATTCGGGAGTCCGGGCGGCGGGCCGGCATCGCCATAAACCCGGGCACGCCCGTGGAGATTTTGACCGACCTCCTCGAAGAGGTGGACGTGGTGCTGGTGATGTCGGTGGACCCGGGCTATGCCGGCCAGGCCTTCCTGCCCCGGAGCCTGGGGCGGGTCCGCCGGCTGCGCCGCCTCATCGAAAATGCGGGGCTGCCGGTGGAGATTGAGGTGGACGGTGGGATAAACCCCACCAATGCCCGGTCCGTCTGCGAAGCTGGCGCCGATATCCTGGTGGCAGCTTCGGCCATCTTCAACCCGCGGGTTTCACCAAAAGCCGCAGCCGAGCAGTTAAGGGCGGCGGTGCGGGCCGGGACCTAAATCTGGCCCTTGCGGGAGAGGGTCCGGAGGCAGCGGGTGCAGATGTGAACCCGCTGGGCCACACCGCCAATTACCAGGCGCCGGTACTGAACGTTAGGCTCCCAGTCCCGGGGCGTCCGATGCTTCGAGTGGCTTACGTTCCGGCCGAAAGACCGATGCTTGCCGCAGAAATCGCACTGTGCCATCCTAAGTCACCGTCCGCAATTATACCACACCGCCTCAAAGCCGATACCCGCCGGCTTGGCCTAGGCCTTGGCCGACATGACCACCCAGACCTGCTTGGTAGGTCCATCAGCCCGGGCAGCGCCGTCAGACTCCGCAACTTCGCTAATGGACCAGGCCACCAGTGGGTCGATAGGTCGGAATCCCTGACCCTCAAGCCACTCCCGGATGGCCGGCCGCATTCGGACCTTGGCGGCGGTCCCCATCACCTGGTCGAAGTAGTTTTCAAAGTAGCTAACAGTAAGCGACATTATGCGGCTTTCGCCATCATTTTGAACCCTCTTAAAAATATCGAAGCCCGGCCCGATTGCCCAGTCCTATCCCCAGTTGGGATTTCCAAGCCGTGCAGTTGACAGCGGCGGCCGAATCGGCAT
The DNA here is from genome assembly GCA_040289115.1 of Chloroflexota bacterium. GTDB lineage: Bacteria > Chloroflexota > Dehalococcoidia > JAUQQI01 > JAUQQI01 > JAUQQI01. The sequence continues at coordinate 34,440 of PSKS01000008.1, read as the reverse complement.
ATAAGGCCGATTGAGAGCCGAGATGTTCTTGAGACCCATCACCACTGCCTATCGGCAGGCCGGCCGGTATCGGGAGGTGGCTAATGTCCTCTTTCGCCACGGCTTCGGTTACCTGGTCGACCAAGTCGGCCTGGACTACCTTATTTCGTGGCGGCGCCGCCTCTTCCGCCGCTCCCCGGACGGGATGGTCCATTTAACCGCCGCCGAGCGGGTCCGACTGGTCCTGGAAGAGCTGGGGCCTACCGCCATCAAACTGGGCCAGTTTTTGAGCGCTCGCCGGGACCTGATCCCCCCGGCCCTGGCCCGGGAGCTGGAAAAGCTCCAGGATGCCGTGCCCCCGGTGGACTTCGAGCAGGTGCGGCCAGTGGTTGAGACCGAGCTTGGGGCGCCCCTGGCCGACCTTTTTGCCCAGTTCGACCCCGAACCCATCGCCGCAGCCTCCCTGGCCCAGGTTCACCCGGCGGTATTGCCCGACGGCCGGCCGGTGGTTGTCAAGGTCCAGCGGCCCGGAATCGAGGCCCGGATCGAGGCCGACCTGGCCATTCTCCACGACCTGGCCGTGCTTTTGGAGCGGCGCACCGAGCTGGGTAAAATCTACGCCCTAAGCGAGGTAGCCGAAGAGTTCGCCCACACCATCCGGGCGGAGCTCGACTTCCGGCTGGAAGGCCACCACGCTGACCGGATCCGGGCCAACTTTGCCGACGACCCCCGGGTTCACATCCCCGAAGTGGTCTGGTCCCACACCACCCGCCGGGTCCTGACCTTGGAACGGGTCCAGGGGGTAAAAATCACCGACATTGGGGGCCTGCGGGCCGCCGGCCACGACCCGCCCAAGGTTGCCCGCCGTTTCGCCGAGGTGATGCTCACCCAGGTCCTCAGACACGGCTTCTTCCACGCCGACCCCCACCCCGGCAACATTTTTATAAGCCCGGAGGGCCGGGTGACCTTTATGGACTTCGGGGTCGTCGGCTACTTAGACCCGCGCCTCCGGGAGCAACTGGTCGAAATCGCCCTGGCGGTGGCTCGTCAGGACCCAGACGAACTGGTTCGGCGGCTGGTGGAGCTTAGCTTTTTCCGGGGCCGGGTGGACCTCAACCGCCTCCGGTACGAGCTTTCCCGGCTGATCCGGCGATACTACGGGGTCCCCATAAGGGAGGTCCGATTCGGCCACGCCGTGGAAGAGAGCCTTAACTTAGCCTACAGATATCGGCTCCGACTTCCGCCGGACCTCAGCCTGCTGGCCAAAACCCTAATGACCACCGAAGGTATCCTCATCACCCTCGACCCGTCCATCAGCGTGGCTGATGTGGCCGAGCCCTTTGCCCGCCAAATGCTGGAAGAAAGGCTGGCCCCGGACCGCATCCTCCGGCAGCTTAGCGCCACCTTGACCGACATTGCCCTCAACACCGCCGCCCTGCCGGGCCGCTTAAATAGGGTTCTTGGCCAACTTAGCACCGGGGACCTTTCGGTTCGGGTGGAACGGGCTGAAGCGGAGCTTACCACCGGGTCGCTGGAGCCGGTTGCCAACCGGCTGGCCCTCGCCCTGGTGACGGCGGCGGCAACCCTGGGGGCGGTAGCTTTACTCCAGAACGGGCCTGGACCCCGCCTCTTCGAGGTCTCCGTCCTGGGTCTGCTGGCCGCGGTTTTCGCTGGCTTCCTAATGCTGATGCTCATTCTTGCGGTTTTGCGAACTGGCAAGCTTTAATAGACGGCCCTTTTCCCAAAATGCTACAATATTGGATAGCAAGCAACATTCGGTCGGAGGTCCTTAATGGCAACCACCCTGATTAACGAGGTCAACGACTCGAACTTCGAGGAGGTTGTCCTCAAGAGCGAAAAGCCGGTCGTCGTCGACTTTTGGGCACCGTGGTGTCAGCCCTGCCGACTCATTGCCCCCATCATCGAGGAGCTGGCCAACGAGTACGACGGCAGGGTAGTCTTTGCCAAGCTTAACACCGACGATAACATGCAGACGGCGATGCGGTTCGGCATCCGGGGCATACCCACCCTCCTCATCTTCAAGAACGGCCAGGAGGCGGGCCGCATCGTCGGTGCCCGCCCGAAGCCCCAGCTCAAACAGGAGATCGAGCGGGTTCTCACCGCCTGACGATCCAAGCCCCACAAGTTGAACCTGCTGGGCTGGGTCGGATATCCGACCCAGCCCTCAGCCTGGGAGAGCAGCCCTCAAAACCCCGAGTAGGGCCTCGTCATCCTCCGGCAGCACCGTGCGGGGATCTAACAGGAGTCGGTTGGCCTCCACCCGGCCCACCACCGCCGGGTGGGCCAGGCGCAGCCGGCGGGCAAGCCCCACCACATCCCCATCCCGGGGCCGGACAGCCAGCGCAAAGGAGGGTAAAGTTTCCCCCGGCAGACTCCCGCCCCCCACCGCCGACTCGGTGGGAACCACCTCCACCATCCCAAGACCGGTGACCTTTCCGGCCCAGGCTTCGGCCCTGAACCGGACCTCCTCTGCCGGGCGGGCAATCATCCACCAGACGGGGACCTCCGTAAGGGCTTCCCCCTTGAGGTAATGGGTGAGGGTTGCGGCCAGCCCGGCCAGGCAAAGCTTATCGATCCGCACCGCCCGGGCCAGAGGATGCCGGCGCAGCCTTTCCACCAGCTCCCGCCGACCCACAATTACCCCGGCTTGGGGTCCGCCCAGGAGCTTGTCGGCGGAAAAGAAAACAAGGTCGGCCCCGGCCGCCACACTTTCCTGGACGAGGGGCTCTTTGAGGAGGCCGAACTGCGTCGTGTCGATGAGACAGCCGCTCCCAAGGTCGTCCAGGAGCCAGACGCCACGGCTGTGGGCCAGGCCGGCCAGCTCCCTAAGCTCCGGCTCGGCCGTGAAGCCGATGATCCGGAAGTTGCTGCGGTGTACCCGCAGGACGGCCGCCGTCTCCGGCCCGATGGCCGCCTCGTAATCCCGCAAGTAGGTCCGGTTGGTGGTGCCCACTTCCACCAGCCGGGCCCCCGACTGGCGCAGCACATCCGGGATGCGAAAGCCACCCCCGATTTCCACCGCCTGGCCCCGGGAAACCACCACCTCCCGGCCCTGGGCCAGGGCCATCAGCCCAAGGAGCACGGCTGCGGCGTTGTTGTTCACCGCAAAGCCGGCTTCGGCCCCAGTGACCTGGCAAAGCAGCCCCTCCAGGTGGGCGTGCCGGTGGCCCCGCTCGCCCGTTTCCAGGTCGAACTCTAGGTTAGAGTAGCCCCGGGCCACCCGGTCGATGGCCGCCCGGGCCGCCCGGCTGAGGGGCGCCCGACCCAGATTGGTGTGGATTACCACCCCCGTAGCGTTGATTACCGGCTGAAGGGAAAGCACCAAAAGGCCAAGGCCCCGCCGGATAACCCGCTCAACTAACGAGTTGGGATCGGGCACGGGCGCACCGGCGGCCACCGCGGACCGGGCCGCCGCCAGCTCCTGACGCACCAGGTCAACTATCAGCCCCCTGGGGAGTTCCCCGAGCTGGGCGGCAATTCTAGGGTCGGCCGCCAGCCGGTCGACGCTCGGTAGCCTTCGGAAGGCAGCTTCGGGCATACTGTAAAATGCTACGTCCGTTAAATCTTACCGCAGATCAAGCCTTAAAGACCGGAGGTGAGCGTGGTCACAAAACTGCGGGTCCTGGCGGCCGTTGACGGCTCAAAACATGCCGAGGCAGCCGTGGAGTTCCTTTACGCCCTGAAATTCGGGGAGGAAACCGAAATCACCCTGCTCACCGTGGTGGAGCCGGTGCGGACCATCTACGCCGCCGGCGACCCCCTCCTCGGTCCCGAGGTTTACCGTTTAATGGAGGAGTACCTGGCCGCGCAGGAGGCCGAGGCAGCCGAGTACCTTTCCCAGCTTGCCGCCCGGCTTCGGGAATTCGGCGCCCGAACCGAAACCCTTGTCCTCACCGGCCACCCGGCCGACGAGGTGGTAAAGGTGGCCACCGAACGGCGGGCCGACTTGGTGGTAATGGGAGCCCGGGGTCTGAACCCCATTCTCTCCTGGCTTCTGGGAAGCGTCTCCCACCACGTGGTACGCTACGCCCCCTGCTCGGTGCTGGTGGTCAAGCTCCGGGAGGGGAAGGCGCCGATACCGAGCGGACACCCCTGGCGCATCCTCCTGGCCGCCGACCCAACCCCTTACTCGGCATTTGCTACGGACCTGGTGAACCGTTTGCCTTTCAGTCCCGATACTGAGGTGCGGGTGCTCGTGGTGGTCCAGCAGCTTGGGCGTCCGAAGCCGGAACAGGCCGAGGTTCGGCAGGTCTGGGAAGCGATGGCCGAGGCCGAGGAGCGCAGCGCCCAGGCTTTGGCCGAACGGCTCGCCGAAAGGCTCCAGGCTCGGTACCCCAAGGCCGCCGCCGAACTGAGACTGGGCGACCCGGCTAATGAGGCCCTCAAATTTGCCCGGGAATGGCCGGCCGACTTAGTGGTTGTTGGGGCCCGGGGAACCTCGGCCCGCAAAGATGTGCCCCTTGGGAGCGTGGCGGTGAAAATTCTGGGCCACGCCCCCTGCCCGGTGTTGGTTGCTCGGCCGCCTCAGTTTACACCGACGTCGACTTAGCTGCGTCGAGCGGCCCGGAGGGTATTTCGCAGCAGGACGGCCGTGGTAACCGGGCCGATGCCGCCCGGCACAGGCGTAATGGCGGCGGCGACTTGCTTTACGGCCTCGAAGTCGACATCCCCCACCAAGCCCCCTTCGGTCCAGTTAGTTCCGAAGTCGAGCACAACAGCCCCAGGTCGCACCATGTCGGCGGTGATGAGGCCGGGTCGGCCGGCCCCCACACAGAGCAGTTCCGCCTCCCAGGTTATCTGCGCCAGGTTCCGGGTCTGCCGGTGGCAGACGGTGACCGTAGCATTTTCGGCCAGGAGCAGCAGGGCCAGGGGCTTGCCCAGGATATTACTGCGGCCCACGACCACGGCCCGCCGGCCCTCGATGGGGATGTTGTAAGCCTTAAGGACCTCCAGACCCCCTACCGGGGTGCTTGGGGTAAGGTGGGGGCGGCCGAGAAAGAGCCGGCCGGCGTTCTCCGGGGTGATGCCGTCGACGTCTTTGGCCGGGTCCAGGACCTCGGCCACCCGGCCGGCGTCCAGGTGGGGGGGCAGGGGCATCTGGATGAGAACCCCGTCTGCTTCAGGGTCGGCGTTAAGGCGGCCAACCTCTTCCACCAGACCGGCGGTGGAGACATCGGCCGGAAGGTATCGAGCCTCAAACCGAACGCCGGCCTTCTCGGCAAGGCGGCCGATGGACCTGAAATATGAGCGTGTTGCCGGGTCTTCACCCACCCCAACGGCCACCAGGGTTGGGGGTCGCCCCCTCAGCCGGGCAAGCTCGGCGGAGCCGGCCGCCACCTCTTCGAGGATGCGGTTGGCCACCGGACGGCCGTCCAGAACGAGCGCCGGCATCCCTAGGCCCTCGGGGCCGGGGGAACTTTCATCTCGTATTCGGGCATGGCCCGTCCCAGCTCATCCAGCCGGAAGTCACACTCGGCCAGAATGTAGGCCAGCTCGTTCCAGACCTGGGTTTTGAACTCCTGGTCTTTAATATTGGCCAGGTTATCCTGGATGTTGAACCGGACCCCATGGGCGGCGGCGCGGGCGAGCGTCCCACCCAGGGCAACGTCGCTTCTCAGGGCCGGATTCGTCTTTACAGCCATCTCCGGCCCCAGCCTGAGCAGGTCCCGGCAGGCCCGGGCGATGTCCAGGGGGACCTCTGTCGCCCGCTTGAGGGCAGCCTGAATGGCGTCGGACCGGGCCGCCTTCTCCGCGTCGGTCGTCCGGGGAAGGCGGTAGGCGGCTGCCACCTGGCCGTAGGCCTCGGCGTCGGCGCCCATCAGGTCGACCAGGCGTTGGCGGAGGGCTTCCGTCTGGTCAAGCAGGCGCCGAACGTCGGCCTCGACCTCCCTGAACTTTTCTCGCCCCAGGGTTAGGTTACAAGCCTTGGCAAACAGGGCGGCGGCCAACGCCCCGGCCAAGGCCGCCGCCGCCCCGCCACCCGGGGAAGGTTCGGCCGACGCCAGCCGGTCCAGGAAGTCCTTAAGGTCCATTGCCAAGGGGAATTGTACACCGCAACGGGGTTGCCGGTCCATCGCCGCACCGGTCTGGTACTATAATTACTTACCGATGGTTCTGAAGCCGGCTTTAAACTCCGGCCATCCGCCCCGGGACCTGGTGACCCTCATCACCGACTTCGGAACCGGCGACCCCTACGTGGGCGTGATGAAGGGCGTCATGCTCTCGGTGGCACCCTGGCTGAGGTTTGTGGACATCACCCACGAGGTCGGCCCCCAAAACGTCCGGGAAGGGGCCTTTATCGTCGCCACCAGCTGGCGATATTTTCCCCCCGGCACCGTCCACCTGGCCGTGGTCGACCCCGGGGTCGGGACCGAACGGCGCCCCATTTTGCTGGCCGGGCCCGAGGCCTTCTTTGTCGGCCCCGACAACGGCCTCTTCGGCTGGGTCTTCGGCCCGCCCTGGGAGGACTACCCCGAGGCCGGCCCCCGGCGGCTGCCGGAGGGCTGGCGGGCCTTTGTCCTCAATCAGCCCCGGTTCTGGCGACCCGACATCAGCCGGACCTTCCACGGCCGGGACATCTTCGGCCCGGCCGCCGCCCACCTGGCCGCTGGGGTCCGGCCTGAGGAGCTGGGAACCCCAGTGGATGAGGTTACCGCCCTGGCCTGGCCCCGGCCGGTACCGACCCAGGGCCCGGCCCTCCGGGGCGAGGTCGTTTACGTGGACCGGTTCGGCAACCTGGTAACCAATATCCCGGCAAAGCTGGTTTCCCCATCGGCCTGGGTCGAGGTCGCCGGGCAGACCATCCGCGGCCTCAGCCGCACCTACGCCGAGGCGAAGGGGCTAGCGGCCCTCATCAACAGCTTCGGCCTCCTGGAGGTGGCCGTCCCCGGCGGCAACGCGGCTGCCGCCCTCGCCGCCGGCCCGGGCACGCTGGTCACCGTAAGGCAGGTGGAGGGCCCCAAAGCTGGCTGAACTTTCCGACCTCCTTCACCGGGCCCTTCGGCCCGACGCTGAAGGCCGTTTTGACCGCTCCTTCAGTGAGTCGGAGCTGCTGGCCCTCCTGGCTGAAGCCGCAGGACCCACCGGCATCGCCATCCAAGGGCTTAAAATCGGCCCGGAAGGCCTCAGCCTCCAGGCGGTATACTACCTCCTTGGCCTTCCCGTCGAGGTTCGACTGGCCGGCCGCCTCACCCTCACCGGCGGTGAGCTTCAGGCCGAGGTCGGGGAGGTTTTTCTCAACGCGGCGGAGGCGCCGCCCCCGGTCCGCCAGCAGCTGGGCCGGCTGGCCGAAGCGCTTGCGGCCAGGCTAAAAGAACGACTGGAAATTTTTCGCCTGGACTTGGGCGAAGGCTACCTCCACCTGGGGGGTCGATACCGCCAGCGCCAGTAAAGCCCGGCGGGGTAACCCACCATCTTGGCCAAGTCACCGACGAACCGCAGGACGGGGATGAGACCTAGTCCGGCAATAAATTCGGCCGGTGAGCCTTCCCGGCCGACCTTGAGATATCGGGTCAGGGGTCGGCGAAGATAAAAGGCCGCGGCCAGTCCCAGGGCGGCGGTCATTCCCGGATTCCGACGCCCCCGGGCCAGCCAGTATCCGAGCCAGGCGTAGGCCCCGTAGCGCACGGCGTGCCTTTCGGCCCAGAGGCCGGCCTTCCCGTCACCCCGGGCGTAGTTAAAATACTGCCGGAAGAAGGCCGGGATGCTTGGCCGGGGCCTGAAGTAGACGACGGCCTGGGGGACCCACCGGAAACGGTACCCGGCGGCCAGAAGCTTAAGGTCAAAGACCACGTCCTCGCAGTAATCTAGCCACTCGGGATATCCCCCCACCGCCGCCCAGGCCGACCGGTGGTAGGCCACCGACCGGCTCGACGGCAGAAAGCGCCCGGGGGCGACCTCCTCCGGCGAGGGGAGGGTCACCGCGGCGAGGGCTCGCTCGAACCATCCCACCGGCTCCGGCACGAAGGCCCCGGCCGCCACCGTTTGGGGCTCGTCCAGGGCCCCCATCAAAGCGGCAAACCAGCCAGGGTCGAGGCGGACCCCGGCGTCTGTAACGGCAATCCGTTCGGCTCGGGCCGACTCAATGGCCCGGTTCCGGCCGGCCGCAATGCTGCTGCCCGGGGCCCGAATAACCCGTAGGGGCAGCCGGCGGGCGTAGGCCTCCAGGACTTCGAGGGTCCCGTCGGTGCTGCCCCCGTCGCATATGACCACCTCGTCGGGGAGGAGGGTCTGGGCCAAAATCGAATCCAGCAGACGGCCGATGGTTTCCACCTCGTTCAGGACCGTGGCGACTAGGGCGGTGCTCATCCCTCGATTTTAAAGCTAGCAAAAGGCTTTGGGGCCTCCCCGGGGACGCCCAACCGGAGGCCGTAGGACCCCGGGGGGAGGTCCAGAAAGAAGCGGTGCTGACTGCGGACGATTTCTTCCGGGCGCCAGAGGGCGGGCGGGTAGTCGTCCCCGCCGGGCCGGATTTCGACTGCCTGCACCACCCATCCCCCTGGGTCCACTAGTTCCAGCCGAAATGCGGCGGCCGGTTTATCACCTGCCCCTTCCGCCCGTTCCCAGAAGAGGGTCAGGTGCAGGAAATCCCTCGGCCCAAATCGCTCGCCGGGGTTAGGGTCGCCCTGGCGCCGAAGGTCGTAGCCTACGACCATCAGGCCCCCGAGGGGCAGGTCGACGTGCTTGCCCAGGTCGTAGGCGGCCCGGTCCAGGAGCGGTCCAACGCCGACGCGGAGGGTGCCCAGTACCAGGCGGTCGGCCGGCCCGCCGTCCACCGGCAAGCGCCGGCCGGTCTCCGGGTCATAGAGGCCCACCTGAACCCGGTAATCCCCCGGCGGGGTGCCGGGGAGCACCGGTATGCCCAGCATGTCGGCGACCGCCTGGCCGGGGCTGAAGCTTGTGAAGGGCCGGGACCCTCCCACCGGCTCGCTATCCCGCTGGCCCCAGATGAACTCCTCCTGGTCTACCAGGTGGGCAAACACCTTATACGGCCGGCCAATGGGGTTCTCGGCCACCCAGACCAGGCGGAGCGGAATCACATCCCCCGGCCCGTACTCGACCCGGTCCCCGAGGAAAAAACCGGCCAGCCGGATACCATCGCCGAAGCGAACCTGGGCCGGGGTAAGGGTGGTGACCGGGCGGGCTGCCAGGTACAGCACCAGCCGAACCGCCCCAAACCAGCGGTCCCAGGCCCGGTAAGCCCCGGTGTTGAGGGTCCCTTCCACGATGCCCTGGGGGTCGGCCTCCCGGTCGCCCCAAAAGACGGCCCAGAGGCGCCCGTGCTTACCCAGAAGGTCCGAAACCTCCTGAACTGTCGCCTTGGGGTCGGGGGGTCGGGTGCGGGGCAAGGGGTAAACGGGCATGCTTCCCCGATAGTAATAGCCGAAGATCTCCTGCTGGCCCGGCGCATCCAGGATGATACCGTCGCCCGGCCGGCCCAGGGCGGTGATAACCCGGACCAAGCCCCGGTAGTCGTCCCGCCAGTGGGCCGGGTTAAACAGATAAGCCAGAGTGCCGGTCAGGCTAAGCAGAATCATTCCGGCCAGTACGCCCCCCCCGAGGAGGCCGAGCCAGGGCCGCCGGCCCCGTGGCCCGGCCCCAAAGGCCGGGGCGAGGCCGGCTGCCACCCCGAGGGCCAGACCGGGTAGACCTAAGAGCAGGAACTTCGGCTGGTAGAAGGGCCGGAAAAGGTCCAGCAGGGGCATCCCCAAAGCCAAGGCACCGTAGGCGCCGGCAAAGGTTACCCCGGCCGGGTTAAACCGCACGGCCCCTAGCCAGAGGATGGCTAGGGCCCCGGCGGCCGCAGCCGACCAGGGTCCGAGCGAGGCCCAGGCAGGTCCGGCCAACACCTGCCCGGCCGCGTCCCGGAGGTTCTCCCCCAAAGGCCGAGGCGGAACCCCCGTGGCCCAGCGCCCCAGTTGCGGCAGCACTACCAGATACCAGGGGGCAATCAGGACCCCAATCCCGAGCTGGAGCCCAACCCACCGCGCCAAGGTTGCGCCGGCGGCCGGGTATGCCTTTCGTCCCCAGAGGAGCCGAAGACCGAACCAGAGGTTGGCCGCCGCCAGCAGAAGCGCCCCGAAATACTGGGTGTAAAGGGCCCCAGCCATTCCCACCAAGTAGGTAATGGCCGCCGGCCACCTCCGGTTCGCCTTTCCGGCGGCGAGGTCCCAGAGGCCGTTCATGCCCAGGGCCCCCAGCATCCCCAGCAGGGCGTACATCCGGGCCTCCTGGGCGTAATAGACCGCCAGGGGCGACACAGCGAAAAAGACCCCGGCCACTAGCCGGCCCGGGGCCCCGAAGAGGCGGCCCCCCAGCCGGGCGGTAAGGGCCACGGTAAGCACCCCGGCCATAACCGAAAGAAACCTTAGGCCGAACTCCCCCCGCCCCACCCCCTCGACCCAGGCCCGAAGGAGGAGGTAGTAAAGGGGCGGGTGGATGTCGGCGGCTGAGGCTGCCAGGATCTCGGCCGGCGTCCGCCAGGTCATTGCCGCGCTGGCCCCCTCGTCGGACCAGAGACTCTGGTGATCGAGGCCGTAGACCCGCAAGCCGAAGGCCAAGGCCAGGGCAAACAGGATCCCAAAGTTAGTCGCCGTCATTTTGCCCGGTACACCTGCCGGAAACCGAGAAGGGCCGCAGCCACCGCCCCCAAAAGCATGACCCCCCCGACCCCGAGGCCGGGGTGGAGGGTTTGGGCCGGGCCCACGACGAAGCCGTCCACCCCCACTGGTCCCGTCCCAGCCGGCCGGATCTCGACGCGGTAGGGGCCCGGACCCCAACCCCGGAAGATGGTCACCTCTCCGAAGCCATCGGCCGGGGCGGAAAGGTCGACCTGCCGCCGCAGCAGGGGCACCCCTTCGCCGTCGGCCCAGACTGAGACCAGCATCGGGCCCGCACCGGGCCCGAATCGGGCCCGCACCCTAAGCTCTGAGGCCCAGACCCGGAAAGAAAGGTGAGTTGCCCCGCCCCGGAGCACCCGGTATCGGCCTAGGCTGGCCCCGGGGTCTGTGCCCTCCCACCAGTCGCCGGAATAAACTATGGCCCGGTCGTCTTCCTGGCGGAAACCGTAGGTAAGGGTCGGCTCGCCGAGGGCCAGCTCCCGGACGGCGTGGTAGACCGGGTGGAGGGTGAAGTCCGGGTCGGCCATCCCAAAATAAAATACCGGCTGGTCCCGCTTCTCGTCGGTCACCATCCGAAAGTGCCAGTAAAAGGCGACGCCGACCCAGGGCCACTCGGCCATGATCCGGCGGTAGGCGTCGGTTGTAAACCGGGCCTGCTGGGTGCGTGTGACCCGGCCGTGGGTGGCCGGGCCCGAAAAATCGGGCGGCAGGGCATTCCACCCGAGCTCCGTTATCCAGATCGGCTTGGCGGCATCCCCATGACGGACCATCACCTCCCGGAGCAGCCGGACCCGGGAGAAATTAGTCCGGTCCGGGGAGACCCGTCGGTCGCCCGGCCCCGTCCAGAGGCCATAAGCCTGGGCCGCCAGGATGTCAAAGTAGGGGCGGGCTCCGGCCCGGTACATTTTGTCAAGAAAGACTAGGTCGCTTTCGGCGCGGCCGTCGCCGGTTCCGAGGGTGGGGGCTAAGGCCGCGCTTAGAACCACCACGTCGGGGTTCGCCGCCTTGGCCCGAAGGTAAGCCTCCCGCAGAAGGGCGACGTATTCTTCGGCGTTGACCGGCCGATTACCCCACTCGGGGAAGGCGTTGGGCTCGTTCCAGACCTGAATAAACCGAACCTTCCCCCGATAGCGGCGGACGAAGGCTTCGACGAAATCCCCATAGTCTTTAAAGTCATCGGGGGGGCCGAAGGCCACGGTGTTGTCCCGGCGGCTCCAGTCGGGCGGATAGTCCAACCGAGCCACCAACTCTAGGCCGTAGGCGTTTACCAGGTCGACGATTCGGTCGTACTTTTCCCACCGGAACTCCCCCTTTCGAAAGTGCTCGATATCGGCCCAGGGAATCTGCTGCCGCACCCACCTGATCCCTGCCGCCCGGATGAGCTCAAGGGTCCGGCGGACTTTCCACTCCTCCACCTCCTGCTCCAGGAAGGTGTTCACCCCGAAGGGATTTACGCCCGTGTAGGGGACAGCCACCAGGTCGGCGGTCTCCACCGCCGGCTGATTAACGTAAGAGAGGACGGCCGCCACCTGGGGCTTCAGCTCCGTCTCCCCGGTCAATGCCTCCAGAATGGGCGGACCCGAAGTTGCGGTCACGGCCAAGGCAGTGGCGGCCAGGACCAGCCCGGTAATCCCCACCCCCTTCACAGACCGACCACCTCGAAGACGGTTTCATCCCCGCACCGAGTCCGGGGGCGGGTTTGAAACCGCAGGCTTTCGGGAATGGGACCGCCGGTGCGGACAAGCCACTCCCGCTCCTGGACGGCAAGCTCCGGCCAGTGGACCAGGTAGGCCCGGCCGCCCCGGTCCCAGGTGGACTGCACCTCCCGGGCCAGGAGAGCCCGGAGTCGACCCGGGTCACGATTAGCCGTGCGCAGATATAAGTCCAGGATACTGACCACCCTTTCGTGGCCCAGACCGGGCAGGTAGCCATCGGCCCAGTCCCAGCCTAAGGTTATGACCAGGTCGTTGGGACCCAGTAGTCCGGCCAGACACTGGGCCTTGGCCAGGTCGGGGTTATTGGCCGGGTCTGTGGCCGGCCTGAAAACGAGGAGATAGTTGGCAATCCCGACGGCCAGCACCAGCCCGACCAAGGTCGCCCCCCGGGCCCATCCACCGGCCCAGGAGCGGGACTTGGGAAGGAGCAAGTGGGCAGCGCTTAAAGTAACCGGCGGCAGCGCCAACGTCCAGAACTGGGGGTCCTCAGGGGCCCAGCCCAGGGCGAAGAGGCCCACCGCCGCGGCCCAACCCACGACTAGGGGACCCGCCGGGTGACGATACTTGAGGCCTACCCACCCGGCCCCCAGCCCCACCGCGACCAGTCCCAGCAAACCGAGCAGGGTGAAAAACTCAAGCCAGCGACCTGGGTTGAGGGGCTCGGAAAGGAGCCCCTTGAAGCTGGCCTGTCCGGCCGGCCAGAAAACGGCGCCGGCCGCCGTCTTGAGGCCTAGGGGAACATCCGCTAAGGCCAGCCGACCCCAGACGCCGGCCGCTGGCCGGTCCATCAGCCAGGCCAGGACGCCGGCCGGGGATCGTGCGGTCCCGACCAGGAGGGCCCCGAGGAGCAGACCAGCACCGGTCAGACCCAATAGCCCCAGCCAGTATGAAGCGGCCGCTCCCCGACCCCGCCGGCTCATCAGCAGCCAGAGGCCGAACACCGCGGCCGGCAAGATGGCAGTCCCGTGGCTTAAGACCGCCAGCCCGGCCACCCCACCCACCGCCGGACCCGGGGCGCCACCCAACCCAGCGGCGATGGCCGCCAGGACCAGGGCATTGGCGACCATTTGATCCTCGGCCTGGGTGCTGTGGAGCCAGTGGGCGTAGCTCAAGCCGGTAAGTAGGGCCGCCCCGAGCCCCACCCCGAACCGGTCCGGTCGGATCAGCCGACCCAGCCGGTAGACGGCAACTACGGCCACCGCCCCGGCAAAGCCATTAAGACCGGCCATGGGCCTGTCGGGGGGGCCGGCGTAGCCCAGGAGCACCAGCCCCTGGTAGGCAAGCCAACCCCAGAAGGGGTAAAGGAGGTGCTCGGCCTGAAAGAAACCCGGAGTGCCTGGTCCGGCCCGGGCCAGCCGGCCGAAGGCCAGGGCATCCGGGTCAGGTTGGGCTGAGAGGGTAGCCAGGTAGAGGCCGAAGAACCCGACCAGCAGGATCCCGGTCAGGAACCGGTCCAGGGCCGTGGCCTTCATTCCCTCCCCGCCAGCTCCAGGTACAGGTCCACGGCCCGGATCATCACCCGCCGCCGGTCGTAGCAGGTTTCCACCAGCCGCCGGCCGGCCACGGCGAGGCGAGCGGCCAGCTCCCGGTCCTTCAGAAGGCGGATAAGTTCCGCCGCCAGGCCCTCCTCATCATGGGCTACCAGGACTTCCCTCCCGGGATCGAGCTTAAGGCCTTCGATCCCCAGGGGCGTGGCCACCACCGGCAGGCCGAGGGCCAGGGCCACCAGAACCTTAAAGCGGGTTCCACCCCCCATCCGCATGGGGACCACCATCGCAGCGGCCTGCCGGAGGATCGGCCGCTCATCGGCCACCTCCCCCCAGGCCCGCACCCCCGGCGTCCCGGCCAGGGCCTCGGTCCCCCGCCCCACCAGCCAGAGCTCGGCTTCGGGCGCGGCCCGCCGCACCTCCGGGAGCACCCGCCGGACCAGCCACCCCACGGCGTCCCGATTCGGCCGGTAGGCCAGGGTACCGACGAAGACGAAAGCGGCTTCCCGTCGGTCCAGGGGCTCGAAGGCGTAATATTCCGGGTCCACGGAGTTAGGCAGAAGCTCAACCCGGGCGTCGGGGACGAGCTCTTTTAAGGCGGCCCGGTCGGCCTCAGACACTGCCCAGGTCAAATCCACCCGGCGCAGGGTTTCGGCCTCGAAGGCCCGCAGCCGCCGGAACTGAACCTGGCTGTAGAGGGCCCCCAGGGGGTTTCGCTCGGCCTGGAAGGCCGACCACTGCAGCCGGTACTCGGCATTGTACTCGTCCAGGGCGACCCGAACCCCGGGGGCGCCCCGGGTTATAACCGGCAGATAGGGGGCCATCTCCAGGCCGCCGATATGGACCAGGTCGGGCGGGTCGGTGTGTAGAACCCGGTAGAGCTCGGCCGCAAGCACCGGCGACCAGAGCCGACCGGCCAGGTCGGCCCGACGCGTCAGCAGGTCCACCAACCGGTCCACCGCCGAGCGGCGAGGGGCCGGTCCCGTCGCGGCCTTTACCGGCAGGCCGGAGGCCCTCAGCTCGTCAAAGCTAAGGTCCGGGGCCACCAGCCAGACCTGGACCCTTTCGGCGAGGGCCTGGAGCCAGTAAAAGTTGCGGATGGCGGCCCCCTGCCGGGGCGGGAACTGGAAACCCGGAGCCAGAAAGACGACCTTCATTAGGCCAGGACATCCGTGTAGATTTTAAAGGTCTGCCGGGCGGCCTCCACCCAGGAGAACTCGGCCGCCCGGGCCAGACCCCGTTCGGCGAGCCGCCGGCGCAGGTCGGGGTCAAAAACCACCTCGGCCAAAGCCTCCGCCAGGGCCTCCGCATCCCCCACCGGAAAGCGGCGGGCGGCCTCCCCAGTGACCTCGGGCAGGGCGCCGCCGTCGGAGCAAACCACGGGCAGACCACAGGCCATCGCCTCGACGGCCACCAGCCCGAAGCCCTCGTAAAGGCTGGGCAGCACCAGGGCCACCGCCCCGTTGTAAAGATAAACGAGCTCCCCGGGGGCAACCGGTCCCAACCACCGCACCTGAGACGGCGGCCGGACGGACTCCAGGGCCTCGACGCTTTCGGCCCAAAGCCAGCCCCGGCCCCCGGCGATCACCAAAGGCGGAACCCTTCCCGAGTAACGCCCGAGCAAGAGCCGGTAGGCCCGGGCGAGGGTAGGTAGGTCCTTGCGGGGCTCAATGGTGCCCACGTAAAGCAGGTAGCCCGGCTCCAGTCCGACCTGCTGGAGCCAGCCCCGGACGACCCCGGCATTCAGGGGTCGGAAGTCGGGCATTGGGGCCTCGTAGACCACCTCGACCTTGGTCCGGTCGGCGCCGGCTAGCTCCACCAGGTCGGCGGCCGTGCGCCTCGAGACAGCGATTATCCGGTCGGCAACCCGGACGGCCCGGAAGACCTGCCGGTAATACCGGGCAGCCTCTGGGGTTAAAATCTCGGGCCAACGCAGGTAAGCCAGGTCGTGGACGGTAATTACCCGGCGAAAGCGGCCGGTGAAAGGGGGGATGAAATCGGGGCTATGGACGAGGGCCGGCCGCAGGCGCATAAGCTCTAAACCCACTAGCCACGAATCGAGGGGGTGATGGGGCGGCGTGAAAAGGCGCGGACCCGGCATGGTCCGGTCCCTGCGTGCCCAAGCTGGGACTACCTTAAGCCCGGCGACCTCAAAGCCCCAGAGGAGACCCTTAACGTAGCGGCCGATGCCCCCCGGGCTGTAGTAGGCCATCCGGGCATCCAGGACAACGGGGCCCACCTCTAGCCGGACTCTATTTCCGCCCGTCCCCACCCGAGCCCAGGGTCGGCACCTCGGCCAGCACGGGAAGGCCCAGCAGCTCTTCGACCTGGCGGGCAGTCCGCACAGTGGTATCCAGCATCTCGGCCAGGGCCGCAACGATCAGGCCGAGAATCCCGCCCAGAACGAACCGGGTGGCCAGGTCCAGCCCCGCCCGCAAACTCAGAAGATTCCAGCTGACTGCCGGCGGGTCGATCACCCGGGCCCGGGCCCGGTCGGCCCCCAGCTGGGCGAAGTATTCGCCACCCCTTTTCTCGATGACCCGGGCCGCCCCCTCCGCAAACCGATAGGCGTCCTCGGCAGTCCGGGCGACCACCGTGAACCGGAGGACTCGGTGGGTCCGCCGGGTCCCCACGTCCCGGGAAAGGGCTACCACGTCCAGATTAGGGTCGCCCAGCTCCCGCTTGACGTCCTCCAGAAAGGCCCGGCTTTTCATAACCTCACCCAGGTCGTCGATCAGGTATTCCGAGGTCTGCCAGGCGTAAAGGTTGTTATACATGTAGTAATCCGTTCCCACCCGGGGCTCCTCGGGAACGCTTACCACAAAGCCGACGGTGGCGGTGTAGTTGTTGTAGGTGAGGGGCAAGCTGGCCGCCCCAAAAAGCCCCACCACCAGCATACACCCGACCAGTAACCGCCACCTGCGGCCTAGCGCGTCCAGGTAAGACTGCACTGGCACGGCTCAGCCTCCTTTTCGGTAGTCCACTAGAACCCCACCGGCCCAGGCCGGCGGAAAGACCCGGTCGCCCACCTCCAGGGCCAGGGCCACCAAGGCGTTTCCCCCCAGCTCCAGCAGCCGGTGGGCGGTGAAAAGCCGGGCCAGGTCCACCCAGCGGTCGACCCAGAAGTTCTTCCCCCGGTACTCGTTGTCAAAATACTGCCGGACCCGACCCCAGTAAAGCAGACCCCGGTACACCGCCAGCTCCGCCAGGGGCGTAAAGCCGGCCGACCGGAACCGGGCAAAAATCCGGTCGGCCGGTTCGAGGCCAATGTGGCCCTCAGGTTCGATAATATATTTTTCAAAAAGTTCCGGATAGCGGCGGGCAAACCGGATGGCCGGGTCGGCCCCGTCAGCCTCAATGTAGTGGAGGGTTCGCCCCCCGGGCTTAAGCACCCGCCAGATTTCGGCCAGCACCCGGTCCTTCGCCCTTAGGGGAACGTGGCCCAGGACATCGGAGCTCACGACAAAGTCGAAGGTTTCGTCGGGAAAAGGCAGGGCCTCCAGGCTAGCGCAGACCACTTGGGGGTAAATCTGGCGGGCGGCCGCGAGGGATGCCGCCGAGAGGTCGAGGCCGACGGCGTGGCCCACGGCCGCAAACACCGCCCACCCACCCCCACAACCCAGGTCCAGGAGGATGCCTCGCTGGTCCCGAAGGCGGCGCAGGAAAAACCGCTCCTTTTTCACCAGCCAGTTGCGCAAACTGCCCCGGGAAAAATCCGGCCTGGCCCATCTTCCCTCGTAGAAGGGGTTGGTCGGCACGAACCTGGGGATGCCGTCCACGACGGGGTACGCGGCGCCACAGGCTGGACATCGGTACTCCAGCGGGGTCTGCTCAAGCCGGGTGCGACAGCCAGGACAGGCCAGCGGAACCTGCATCCTGTCCCTATTTTACCGATTAAACCGATTCATCGCGGCCTCAATTCCCGCCCGAACCCAGACGATGAGGGCCTCCACCGCCCAGTCCAGGGCCGCATCGATGAGGGGCCACTCCGCGGCCGAAAATGGGCTCAAAACGTAGGCGGCGACCGCCTCCGGGTCGTACGCCCTCGGCCCGGTCGGCCGGCCGATGCCGACCCGGAGGCGGGGAAACTCGGAGGTTCCCAGTTTTTCGATGATGGACTCCAGACCGTGGTGGCCGCCGGCGCTCCCCTTGGGCCGGATCCGGATCCGGCCGGGGGGAAGGTCCAGGTCGTCGTAAATAACCATTAGCCGGTCCAGGCTCACCTTGTAAAACTTCACCAAGGGGCCTACCGCCTCGCCGCTCCGGTTCATGAAGGTGAGGGGTCTGACCAGGGCGACCTTCCGGCCGTCGTCTTCCCAGAAGGCCAGCTGGGCCCGGAACTGGTAGCGGTCAAAAGTTGCACCTACCCGGCAGGCCAGGCGCTCGAGGCACATCCAGCCCACGTTGTGGCGGGTCCCGGCAAACTCGGGCCCAGGGTTGCCCAAACCTACGATTAAGTGCATCGGTCAGGCAGCGGGGTCAATAGGCGTTCTTGTCCCGGAAGATTTGAAGGATGGTCCGCAGGATAATTTTGATGTCCAGCCAGAGGGTCCAGTTCTCCACGTACCAGAGGTCGTAGGCGGTCCGCTCCTCGATGGGGGTGTCACCCCGTAGGCCGTTGACCTGGGCCCAGCCGGTAATCCCGGCCTTCTCCCGGTGGCGGTCCAGGTAACGGGGCACCACCTGGGCAAACTGCTGGACGAAGTAGGGCCGCTCGGGCCGGGGACCCACCACGCTCATGTGCCCCAGCAGGACATTGATAAACTGGGGCAGCTCGTCCAGGGAGAATCGCCGCAAGATGGCGCCCAGCCGGGTTCGGCGGGGATCACCGGGTTTGGTCCAGACCGGCCCGGTTTCGGCCTCAGCGTCGGGCCGCATCGTCCGGAACTTGATGATGGGGAACGGCTTACCGTCAAGGCCCACCCGCTCCTGGACGTAAAATACCGGGCCGTCGGGGGACGTAAGCTTTATAAGAGCCGCGATGAGGAGCATTAGGGGAGAAAAGAGGATCAGCACCGTCGCCGAAAAGACCACGTCAAAGGCCCGCTTGACCGTACGCCGCCAACCCCGCAGGCCCACATCCCGGATATTGACCATGGGCAGGCCGTTGAAGTCGCCAATGGAGACTTCCGAGGCCATTATCTGAAAGACGTCCGGGTAGACCTTGATGTTGACGGGTAGGGGCTCGCAGCGGGCAACGACTTCCAGGATGTCCCGGTGGGAGAGGCCCGGCTCGGCGACGATCACCTCGCCCACTTGGTACTTGCGGATGAGCTCATTAAGCTCGTCGACCCGACCCACCACCGGCTTACCGGCCACGCCCGAAACCTGGGTGCCGTTGGTGGTCACATACCCCACCAGCTCATAGCCCAGCTCGGGCGCCCCCAAGATCTTCTCCCCGATGATTCGGGCCTCCTGACCCGTCCCCACCACCAGCACCCGCTGCCGGCCGAAGCCCCGCTTCCGTAGCTCCCCCTGGGCCGCGTAATGGAGCATCCGACCCACCCAAATCAAGACGATGCTGAAGCCCCAGGTCATGGCCTGGACCAGGCGGGAGACGTCGTTCTCTCGGGTGACCAAGCTTATAAAGGCCAGGTTCAGGCTGTTTACGATGGAGAGACCAATGACCAGACGGTAAATTTCGTCGAAGCGGGAGGGGCCGCGGCGAAGTCGGTAAAGACCCTGCAGGCCGAAGACCGGAGGCAGCAGGGCAGTCTGAACCAGACCCACCAGCAGGTAATTCGTCCAGGCGTGGTACTGGTTGTAGGGTATCCAGCCCGAATGGAAGCGGACCCAGTAGGCTAGGGCCAAGGCCAGGCCGACCATCGCCAGGTCCAGCAAAAGCATCGTCACCAGGAAAACCCGGTCGGCCTTCGCAGTCATGGGCGGACGCACAGACGTTCCCAAATATTTTATGGCAAATTTCCGGGCGGCCGTGCCCGGCTGACGGCCTCCCCACCCCGGCGCCGGGGAAGGCCGACCCGGAAAAGACCCGCGGCTGCCCCGGCGCAGTCGATAATCCAGTCCGTCAGCCGGGGGGTGCGGCCGGGGGTAAAGGCCTGGTGGAACTCATCGGTGACGGCATACAGGGCGGCCAGAAGGAGGGCCAGCCCGGCGGCGGGAAGGGGTAATGGCCGGTAGAAGCCGAGGGCCCGCAGGTAGAGGCGGGCAAGAACGGCGTAGACCAGGAAGTGGGCCGACTTTTTCAGGAGCGTATCCAGCCAGCTTTCGGGGACGGTCGGGAGCTGGCTTTGGGCGGAGAGGTAGAAGATAAGGGCCATCCAGAGGAGGGCCGGGCCCCAGGCGTTCAGAAAGACTTTCAGCCGGCCCATCCGCCTACCACCGTCCGGTAGGCCTCTTCCGCTATCCCCACAAGCTTGTCCCAGCCAAATTCTTCAAAAATCCGCCGGCGGGCCGCCGCCCCAAGCCGGGCCCGGAGACCGGGGTCGGCGATAAGCTCGGCGATAGCCCGGGCGAAATCTTCCGGGTCTTCACAGTCGACTAACCGGCCCGACTCCCCGTCGACAATGTACTCCAGATTCTGGCCCACCCGTCCGGCTACCACCGCCTTCCCGGCAGCCATGTACTCAACGAGCTTCATCGCGCATTTTGCCCGACCGATGGGGTCGTCCCGGCAGGGGTAGAGGGCCACGTCGGCAGCTGCCAGGTAAAAACGCAGGTCCTCAGGGGGAACCCGGCCCACCCAGCGGACGCGACCCGAAAGGCTCAGGGTATCGGCCAGCTGTCGGGCCGGACCCAGCCCTGGCCCATCCCCGACCACCAGCAGGAGCGGGGGCGCCTTGCCTGGGGGAATTCGGGCCAGGGCCTTAAGGGCCAGCTCCAGCTCGCCGCGGCGGCCGATATAGCCCACAAAGATCAATACCGGACCCGGCCCGAGCCCAAGCCGGCGCCGGGCCCCGGCCGGGTCCGGGGCGGCCTGCTCGGCCTCAACGGTCAGGGGACCGTTGGGTAGGTAAAATACCCGGTCGGCCTTCACCCCCCACCGGACCAGCTGGGCCCCCAAGAAGCGGCTGGCGGCGGTGGCGGCCCCGGCCAGGCGGGAGAGGCGCCGCTCCTGGAGGTCGACCAAGCGTGTCGTCAGGGGGCCATAGCCGTTTACGTCGGCCCAGCCACCCGAGCCCTCCAGGTCGTCGGCATCCAAGACCCAGGGGAAACGGCCGATAAGCCGCAGGTAGAGGCCAGCCGCAGCGGCGTAGCCGGCCGCCTTGAAGGTGTGGACCACATCCGGCCGCCAGCAGGCCACCGTCAGGGCCAGCCGGGCCGGGACCACCAGCCGGCTCAGGGCCGAGTCCGGCCCGGTGGGAACATTCACGACCGGAAGACCTTGAATCCAGACGGTCTTGCCCGACTGGGCCGGGTCGTCGAAGGGGGCCAAGAAGAGGGCGACCTCATGGCCCCGTTGGGCTAGGCTTTTGGCCAAGGGGAAAGCCCGTCGGGAGACGGTGGCCTTGGGCCAGAAGGCGAAGGGGCCGACGATGGCAACCCGCATCGGCCTTAGCGGAAGAGGTCCCGATCGGCGGGACGCACCAGCATTCTTGCCTTGCCCTCGCCCCGGGGGTATTCGTAACCTTTGATTACAGCCACCGGCACCCCCAGAAGCTTCCCGGTGACCAGCTCGGCTGCCGAGGCCAACTCGTCGGCCACGGCCACGTTGCTTACCCGGAGGGGATACCCGTAGGGGTCCTGCAGGCCCACATAACTGCGAATGGGGAGCATGCCGGCCACGCCGATGGCCACGTTGGTTATACCCTCCCGCCAGGGCCGGCCGAATGTGTCGGATATGATGACGGCCACGTCGGCGCCGGTGGCCGCCATAAGCCTGGCCCGGATCCTGGCGGCCGATGCATCCGGGTCTTCGGGGAGAATGGTAACCAGGGGCCCAGGCCCCACGTTGGAGGCGTCCACCCCCGCATTGGCACAGACGAAGCCGTGGCGGGTTTCGGCGATGATTATGCCCCGGTCCATCCGGACCACCCGCACCGACTCCCGGAGAACCACCTCCACGTGGCGGGGGTCTTTACCGGTCTGATGGGCAATGTTCAGGGCGAAGGCCGACGGTTCGACCGTCGTTAGGTCGACAATGCGGCCCTCGGCCTTGGAGACGACCTTCTGGGTGACCACCACCACATCCCCATCTTCCAGCCGCAGCCCCTGCCGGCCTAAGGCGTCCAGGATCAGGGCAGCCAGGTCGTCCCCTGGCCGGACCTCCGGTATACCTTCGACGCCGATAACCCTGACTTCACCCATCAATGCCCACAATCTTGAGGGTTGTGGTCGTTCGGTAGCGCCGGTTAAGGCTCAAGAGGACCGCCGTAAAGGCCTCCAGGTACCGGGAAACGTACAGGCCCCCAGCATCCAGGGTCCGGATTCCCGGAATCTTCCGCCCCAGAGCTAGTACGGCTGCCTTGGCCTCCCGGTCATCCCCAGCCACCAGCACGTCACAGTCCAGCCGAAGGTTCAGGTCCAAAAGTTGGTGGGCGCCCACGTGATGGAAGGCCCCAACCACCCGGGCCTCGGGCAGAAGCGCGGCTGCCTCCTCGGCCGCCGAACCGGCCGGTACTGGGCGCGCAAGGACCTGGCCCTTCTCCACCCGCAAGGCGGAGACGGTGCTCACCACGATTTTGCCGGCCACGGCTTGGGCCAGCCTGGGCAGAAGTTCCTGTTGGCCGTCGTAGGGGATGGTAAGAAAGATGACCTGGGCCCGAGCGGCCACCTCCTCGTTCAGTCCCCCGTCAACCCGGGCCTCAGGCAGCATCGCCCGAAGTCTGCCCACCGCCTCGGCCGCCCGGTCAGGACTCCGGGAACCGATGAGGACCGCCTCGCCAGCCAGGGCGAATCGGGCGGCAAGGCCCATCCCCTCGGGACCAGTACCGCCGATGAAACCGAGCAACTTGGTCACCTCCGGGTCAAGTTATGGGACCGGCTTTAAAGGCCCTGCTCCTGAATATACCGCAGGGCGTGACATTCCCGACCGGCCGCCTTAAGCCGTTCCAGGTCCTGGGGCGTGTCGATGTCCAGGGCAACCCCCGGCAGGTCAAGGACCCTGACGGGCAGGTTCCGGGCCATGGCCGCCGCCAGGTATCGGCCGAAACTGCCCGGGCCGAAGGCCGCCGGGATCGCCAGGGGCGGTCGACGCAGGAGGGCGTTTGTTCCTTCACCCTCGAGGTTGCGGCCGATGACGACCCCGGCCTCCCCGGGCATGGCCGCCAGCAGGGCCGTCACCTCCTCAGGGGTGAGCAGGGGCAAGTCGGCGGCCAGGATGAGCACTGCCTCGTCCTCGGGCAGGCCCAGGTCGGCCACGGCCCGGTCCAAGATTTCGTTTACCCCCGACCCTTCCGGTTCCGGCAGAACCCGGGCTCCCGATTGCCGGGCCAGTTCCCCGATGGCCGGCTCGCCCGTGACCACCACCGTCTGGCCGATGAGATCCGCCCCGCTGAGGGCCCCCATGACGTCCCGGAACATCGCCTCCACCAGCCCCCGCCGGGCCCCGGGAGGAAGGGACTCGGCAAGCCGCTGCTTAGCCCGCCCGAAGTCCTTGACCGGCACGATTATGCTGGCCAGCGGCAGACCTCCCTCAGCAGAATTCGGGCCAGCCCGGCGGCCCGTTCCGGGTCAGCCATGACAGTGTCGGTCACCACCGGCCGAATCCCAAGGCCTTGGATTTCGGCCGCCAGGTGGCCATCGGCCCGGTCGATAACCCAAACATCCAGGAAGTCGGCAAAGAGGCGGGCAACCCCGGCAGCCGAAGGCTCAAGCCCGAGGCTTTGTAGCATCCGGTCGGCCGGACCCTTAATGGCCCGGCCGCCGACAATGGGGCTTATCCCGGCCACCACCGCCCGGGTCGACCGCAGGGCTTCCCGGACCCCCGCCACCGCCAGGATGGGCCCGAGGCTTATGATTGGGTTGCTGGGAGCTAGGACGACCACCTCGGAATCTGCGATGGCCTCCAGTACCCCCGGGGCCGGCCGGGCCGTCTCTGCCCCATCAAAGCAAACCTCCAGCACCGCCGGGGCCGTACCCAGCCGGACAAAATAGTCTTGAAAATCGAGCCAGCCTTCTGCAGTTCGAACCCGGGTCCGGACCGGGTCGTTGCTCACCGGCATGAGCTGAACCCCCACCCCGAAGGCCCGGGCGATTTCGGCCGTCACCTCGGCCAAGGTCGCCCCCTGCCGCAGCCGGTAGGTCCGGAAGATGTGGACGGCCAGGTCGAGGTCCCCGAGGCGGAACCAGACCGGCAGGCCGAAGCGGGCAAGCTCGGCCTGAACCCGAAAGGTGTCCCCGGCCCGGCCCCAGCCCTGCTGTGGGTGGACTACCCCGGCCAGGGTGTATAGGACCGTATCCAGGTCCGGACAGATGTGTAGGCCGTAAAACTCCACATCGTCGCCCACATTTCCCACCACGGCCACCTCCGCTGGGTCGACGACCCGGACTAGGCCGGCCAGAAACCTAGCCGCCCCAACACCCCCAGCCAGAACGGCAATCCTTACGGCCATAGTAATCTGCCCTGGGCATCGTAAATTTTCTTCAAAAACCGGTCGGTAAAAGCCCGCTCGACGTCGATAGGCCTGGAGATGCCCTTAAATTCCACCAGCATGTCGTGGAGGGCCCGCCACTGCTCGGCCGTCATGAACCCAAGGCCCCGGTTCCGGGTAAGCTCCGTAAGGGCCCGCTGCTTCTCCGTCTGAAGCATATACGCCATGTGGTCCCGGTCTTCCCGGGGCGCATACTTCATGATGATGTCTACCGCCTCGGATTCGTGGTCAAAGGCGTAGTAAAGGCCCCGCAAGGCCGCCTTCAAAAACCGCTCGATAAGGTCGGGGTCTTCGTCGATAAGGTCCCTTTTCACGATGTAAGTAAGACCCAGGGTCGGTACCCCGTACTGCGTGGCATCAAAGAGCCTAATCTCCGCCCCAAGCTTGCGTAGCAGGTAGGGCTCGTTGGAGATAAAGAGCGGGTAAATGTCCACCTTACGCTCCAACAAAACCCGGGGATCAAACCCCACCGCAACCTCCCGGATTTTCGAACGGTCAACCCCGGCCGCCTTCAAAATCGCCAGGTATTCGGGCGACGGGTAAACCTTGTAACCGACCGTCCGACCCTCCCAATCCTTGGGACTATTTATCCCCGAATCGGCCAGCACCGCGTAAGCCTGCTCGCTCTTCTGGCCGATTAGGGCCACAGCCGTTATGGGCGCATCGGCGTCGGCAATCTGCTTTAAGACCGATTCGGCGTTGGCCGTCGTAAACTGGATGTGGCCGGCTAAAAGCAGCTTTAAGTGCTCCCCCTGCCCCGCCGAATGCAGGATTTCCACCGAAAGGTTCTGCTCCTTAAAAAAGCCCTTCTCCTGGGCCACGTAGACCCCCACAAAGGGCAGGTTGGCCTGGGGCTTGTAACCTGCCATAAAAACCGCCTTTTTGGGCGGCTTTTCCGGCGGGGCCGGAGCCGGTCCCATTCCCCCGGTCCCGGGTGCGCATCCTCCCAGGGCCAGAGCCAAGGTAAGCAGAAAAGCCAAAAGCCGCTTAGCCATCGGCGGTCCCCCTTTCGGTAAGTTCATCGGTGGTGAGCCAGGTTTCATGCCAGAAGAGGACCTGTTTTTCCCAGAGGCGAATCAGGCCAGTAAGGCCCATTCCACTGAGGGCCAGCAGAAAGACCCCAGCGAAGAGGCCGGCCATGTCCAGGTTTTGGTTGGCCAGGAGGATGGCCCGGCCCAGGCCCCGGTCGGCGCCGAGCCACTCGGCCACCACCGCCCCGATCAGGCCCAGCACCACGGAGACCCTAAAGGCTGCAAACAGGTAGGGCAGACTGCTGGGAAACCGCAACTTTACGAAGATTTCCCATTTAGATGCGCCGATGGACTGGAAGAACTCCAGGGCGGCCGGGTCGACGGCCCGGAAGCCGGTGACGGCATTTACGAGGACCGGGAAGAAGGTTATCAGGGCGGCGATGAGCACCTTGGGCAGAAGCCCGAAGCCGAACCAGATGATGAAGAGGGGAGCCACCGTGACGATGGGGGTCACTTTTACAAGGATTGCCAGGGGGTAAAGGCTCCGCTCCAGCAGTCGCCACTGGGCCATGGCGACCCCGGCCCCGATGGCCGCCACCCCGCCCAGTCCGAACCCGAGGAGGGCCTCCAACAGCGTGTAGACCCCTTCGGCCAGGAGGGTGGGGCCCTCGGCCAGCAGCCGGGCGGCCACCGCCGACGGGGCCGGCAGCAAGTAGGGGGGAATTCCCCGGAACCGGACCCATCCCTCCCAGAGCGCGGCCAGGAAAACGAAGGCGGCGGCGGAAGGCCCGACCTCGGCCAGTACCCTGCCAACCTTGGTTAGGCCTTTAGGGGCTAGGCCGCCGCCCGCAGCCTCGACTTGAGCCATCGAACCGCCTCCCGGAATGAGGCCGAATCCTCCATCTCCTCATGGCGGGGCCGGGGAAGGTCCACCTTGAGCTCCCCGGCCAGCCGGGCCGGCCGGTGGGAGAGCACCAGAACCCGGTCGGCCAGAATCACGGCTTCCGGGATGGAGTGGGTGACAAAAACCACCGTCTTTCGGGTCTGCTCCCAGACCCGAAGCAGCTCATACCTCATGGCCGAACGGGTAAGCTCATCCAGGGCGCTGAAGGGCTCGTCCATCAGCAGAAGTTTCGGGTTAAAGACCAGGGCCCGGGCCAGGGCCACCCGCTGGGCCATGCCCCCGGAGAGCTGGTGGGGATAGTAGTGGGCAAAATCAGCCAGACCCGTAAGCCGCAGCAACTCCTCCGGGTCGAGGGCCGGACGGGGAACCCGGTTGACCTCAAGGGCCACCCGGATGTTCCCCAGGACCGTCCGCCAGGGCAGAAGGGCCGGCGTCTGGAAAACGAAGCCGACCTCCTTTCGCCGGCGAGCCAAGTCGGGTTCCTGGCCGGCAATGGCCACCTTACCGGCCGACGGCGAAAGAAGGCCACCGATCACCCGCAGGAGGGTGGTCTTGCCGCAGCCGCTCGGCCCAACCACAGCCACAAACTCCCCGGCCCCGACCTGAAAGCTTAACTCCCGCAGCACCGGCAGGTAACCGGCGGCCAACTCGAACCCTTTGCTCAGGCTGCGAACCTCTAACAGGGGCCCGGTCACGCTAAAGATTATAGCCGGCCGCCTCCGGCGGCCGGGTTCCCGGTTTTGTCCCGGCGACGCCCCTTGGTTTAAAATTGTGACCGGGCCGGCCACTTTGGGCCTGCACATTAGCCTAGCATCCTGCCCAGTTGCACGGGGGCTACCATGGGAAAACTAATCATGTACTCGCTGGCCACCTGCCCCACCTGCGAGCGGGCCCGCAACGCCCTGCGGGAACGGAGAGTCGATTTCGAAGAACGGACCGTCGACGATAACCCCGAGTGGTGGGATGACGTCTTCCGCCTCTCTGGTCAGGACACTGTCCCCGTATTCGTGCACCCCGACGGTCGGGTGGAGGTAGGTTTTGAGGGGGAAATCGGCTGAAGCATTCTCTAGCGCCGGGTAGGTTGCCCGGCAGCAGCGGATACCCTAAAATGACCGGGAACGCCTAAGCAGGAGGGGAATGGTGAAAACGTTGGTCATTGCCGAAATTCGCAGCAGCGAAGACGCGGTTAAGTCCTTACGGGAAATCGTATCCAGTGAGGGGGTCGAAGCCATCTTCTGCCTTAGGAGCATCCTAAGCGGGGGCGCCAGGATAAACCGCTGGCGTGAGATTCAGGAAGGGGGCGCTCCGCCCACCTATCCCGACCCGACTGTCCAGGACCAGGAAAAACACGACCTTAGATTCTTGGAGCTCTTTTTCGACACCCTGACCGAGCTGCGCATCCCATGTTTTCACATTCCAGGCTGGTACGACGCCCCGGCCCGCCTCTACTGGCAGTCGGCCGTGAACCACGAGGTGGTGGCCGGGCAGATCCAGGGGGTGCACCTGGCCCCGGCCTTCTTTGCCAGTGATTGGGTAGTGGCCGGCTTCGGCGGACGGATCGTCGAACGGGAACACCACGAGGATTACTTTGTCATCGAGCACCCGGCCTGGGAGGCCGAATTCGGACTGAACTTCCTCCGGCGCTTCGACCGGCGTCGGATCCTCCTCTTTCACGAGGCCGGCCTGCCCCATGAAGCGATGCACCGGGTTATCGACCACCTCATCAAGGAATACCAGCCAGACTTTGCCTTTGTAAACAGCCCCGACGGCCGGATTGAGGACCGGCGCCTTGGGCGGACCCTGGTGGTCACCCCCGGCTCGCTGGCCGAGGGCAGCTATGCCGTGGTAGACCTTCGGGCGGAGACGGTAAAGGCTGTCTGGGCCGGCAGGTAACCCGGTCCTCCGGTCGGCAGGCCGGTGGGTGGGCTGTGGCCGAGGTGGTAAGCCTTATCTTCCTCGGGGATGTGATGCTCGGCCGCCTTGTAAATCAAGAGCTCAAGGGGCGGCCGCCCGAGTATGTCTGGGGCGATACCCTGCGGGTTCTCCGGCGGGCGGCCGCCGTTTTCATTAACTTGGAGTGTGCCATTACCGATTGGGGCGAGCCGGTCCCCGGCAAGCGATTCTGCTTCCGGACCGACGCCAAAAACGTTGGGGTTCTGCGGGTGGCGGGGGTGCGGGCCGTGTGCCTGGCCAACAACCATATAATGGACTACGGGGACGTGGGCCTGCTCGAAACCCTGACCAACCTCGACCGGGCTGGAATCGCCCGCGCCGGCGCGGGCCGGAACCTGGCCGAGGCCCGCAGGCCGGCCCAGCTCGAGGTTGGGGGACTTAAGGTGGCCCTCATCGCCGCCACCGATAACCAGCCCGACTGGGAGGCCAACGAAGCCCACCCTGGGGTCTTCCACGTGCCGATCCGGTTGGACGACCCGAGGTTTACGGCCCTTTTAGAGCTGGTGGCGGCGGCCAAGGCCCGCTCCGACCTGGTAATCGTCTCCCTGCATTGGGGCCCCAACTGGGGCTACGACCCGCCCGCCGAGCACCGGCCGGCGGCCCGCAAGCTCATCGAGGCCGGGGCCGACATCATCCACGGCCATAGCGCCCACATCTTCCGGGGTATTGAGCTGATGGAGGGTCGGCCGGTTTTTTACAGCTGCGGCGACTTCGTCGACGATTATGCCGTCGACGAGGTGGAGCGAAACGATTGGTCCTTTATCTTTGAGGTGGAGCTTAGCGGCCCCAAAATCAAAAGGATCATCCTCACGCCGACGATTATCGCGGACTTCCAGGCCCGGCTGGCCCCAAGCCTTTACCGGGAAGCCATCTTAAGCCGAATGTCCACCCTCTGCTTCAAGTTCGGCACGGCGGCCCGCCGGGTGGACGACCGGCTGGAGATACCGGTTGGGTAAGCCTTCGGCGTCTGGCGGTCCCGGCTCAGCCCCTGTTATAATTTCAGACGAGGAAACCGACGATGAACATCGAATCCTTAGTTCCGGTTCAGGCCAATCCTAACATCCCCGAATTTGGCCCCGGCGACACCATCCGGGTTCACTTTCGGATAACTGAGGGAGGCCGGGAGCGAACCCAGGTCTTCGAGGGCACGGTCCTTCGAATTCGCCGGGGCGGGCCCAGCGCCACCTTCACCGTCCGCCGCATAAGCCATGGGGTGGGCGTCGAGCGCACCTTTCCCCTTTACTCGCCCCGGATCGAGAAGGTGGAAGTCCTGCGTCGGGGTCGGGTGCGCCGGGCCAGGCTTTACTACCTCCGGGAGCGGGTGGGCCGAGCCGCCAAGGTGAAGGAGCGGACCGCCCAGACGGGCCGGGCCATGGCCTTTCAGCTGGGGGCAGCCGAGGCCGCAGCCCCACCAGGGCCGGAAGCTTAAGGGTCAAAGGGGGATTCCGGCGGGTTAGCCCGCCAGAATTCGATAAGCCGGCGCTCTTCTGGGCTCAGCTTCGCCTTTTCCAGCAGATCCGGTCGGCGGAAGAAGGTGCGGAGCAGGGCCTGCTCCCGCCGCCACTGCCGGATTCGCCCATGGTGACCGGAAAGCAGAACCTCCGGCACCTTCCAGCCCCGGAAATCGGCCGGCCGGGTGTACTGCGGGTACTCGAGGAGCCCGTCGCTGAAGGACTCCTCGAGGGGCGCCTCCTCGGCCCCAAGCACCCCCGGCACCAGCCGGACTACCGCGTCGACAATGACCATCGCCGGAAGCTCCCCACCCGTAAGCACGTAATCCCCGATGGAAAGCTCATCAGTGACCAAGTGTCGCACCCGTTCGTCAAAACCCTCATAGTGGCCGCAGATTAAAATTAGCCAGCGAAGGCGGGCAAGCTCACGGGCAATTTCCTGGTTGAATACCCGGCCCTGGGGGCTCATTAGGATGATGGACATATCCCGGGGAACCAGCCGCTTCGGTTCAGGCACCTGGGAGGTCGGCCAGAAGCTCAGGCCGGTGATGGCCTCCACCGCCCGGAATAGGGGTTCGGGCTTTAAGACCATCCCGGCCCCGCCCCCGTATGGGTAGTCGTCTACCGTCTTGTGGCGGTCGGTGGCCCACTCCCGAAAATTGTAAATGTTTATCTCCACCAGGCGACGCTCAACGGCCCGCTTGATAATGCTCTCCTCGAAGGGGCCCCGGAACATCCCCGGAAAAAGGGTGAGGATGTCAATGCGCATGGGGCCGGTGGTCGGTGGGTTCCTCCCGTAGGAGCCCCACCGCGTGGGGAAGGGCGGGGCGAATGATTGCCAGGGCCTGGCGCACCCCCTGGGGATTGCCGGGAAGGTTAACGATCAGGGTCCGACCCCGGATCCCGGCGATCCCCCGGCTCAGCATGGCGAAGGGGGTAAATTCCAGGCTCTTAAGCCGGATCGCCTCAGCCAGGCCGGGAACCGGCCGCTCGACCACCGCGGCCGTGGCTTCCGGGGTTACGTCCCGAGGCGCAACCCCGGTCCCGCCGGTGGTTAAGATGACGTCGACCGCCCTGGAATCGGCCCAGTCCCGGAGGGCCCGCATGATCAGAGGGGCTTCGTCGGGCACGACCCGGTAATCGACCACCACCCAGCCGGCCTCCGTTGCGACTTCCCGAATGGCCTGGCCACTCAGGTCCTCCCGCCGGCCGGCGGCGACCCCGTCGCTCACCGTTAGGATGGCAACCCGAATTTCGGCCATTTAAAGACTCAGGCGCACCCCACACCGATTCGGGCCCGCCTCCAGCTCGGCCAGCTCGGACAGCGCGGGCAGAAGCCCCCTCCGGTTAATCTGTTGAATCGTCCGGAAATTGGGCGGCTGTTCCGGGAGGTTGGTTAGCACCTGCCGGACAAACTCTCCTTCGGGCACCCTCAGAAGAGGCAAGGCTTCACGGACGGCCCCGAGGGGCGCGGCGATGGGCTCGCCCCAGCGGTAGGGGACGGCCTCGCTGAAATGGGCCGGCAGAACTAACATCTCCGCCGGGAGTCCGGCCAGCCGCTGGGTGTACGTCCGGTAGAGCTGCCGGGCCTGGCCCTCGGCATCCTCCCGCAGGTCCGGCCGACCGATGCTCTCGATGAAGAGGGTATCGCCGGTAAAGAGGACGGCATCCCCAAGCCGGAAGGTTACCGAGCCAGGGGTGTGCCCCGGCGTACTAAGGGCCACCAGGGAAAGGCCGTCGGCCAGGGGCAGTTCAAGACCGTCGTCGATGGGCACAAAACCGTCAAACTCGTACGGCTCCGCCCCGCTTAAGAGCAAGACCGCCCCGGTGCGGGCAGCCAGCTCCCGCGCCCCCGAAACGTGGTCGGCATGCAGGTGGGTGTCGGCCACCGCAACCACCCGGGCCCCCCGTTCTTCTACCGGCCGGAGAAACTCCTCGACATGGGCGGTGGGGCAGACCACCACGGCGGCCGACCCGACCCGGATGACGTAGCCTAAGCAACCCTTTCCGGGTCGCCTGATTTGAATAACTTCTGCCTCGGCAAGCCCCACCGGCACGCTGACCGCCTCGTAAACGGCGTTCCAGCCGACCATTCCCCCGGCCAGGCTCCAGGCCTCCACACCCCGCGCCCGAAGGGCCGCCGCGGCCCGGACCGACCGGTTCCCGTGGGCGCACACCGCGATGACCGGCCGGTCGGCCGGCAGGGGTACCGCCATTGGGTCAGCCTCGACGACATCCACCGGGACGTTCACTGCCCCGGGGATGTGCCAGCCGGCAAACTCTTCCGGGGTGCGGACGTCCAGGATAAACACGGGCTCGCCCCGGGCCAGAAGGTCCCGAACTTCGGCGGGTCCAATATCCAAGCCGTCGGCCATTTTAAAACTCCTTCCCGGCGGTATATCAGCCCTAAGTTTATAGTACAACTTATAGTACAATACGGGACCGTTCAGGCCATGCCGGACGTCGGGGTTATCATTGTCAGCTACAACGTGGCCGGCCTGCTGCGAAAGTGCCTCCGGTCGGTGCTGGCCAGCCGGGGGGTACGGCTGGCCGTCTGCGTCGTCGACAACGGCTCCGTCGACGACTCGGCCGAGCTGGTTCGAACCGAGTTCCCCCAAGTTCACTTGATTTTAAGCCCAGAAAACCGGGGCTACTCGGCGGCCAACAACCTGGGGATAAAATATTTCCTGGCCCAGTCGCCCCCACCGCGGTATATCCTCCTCCTCAATCCCGACACCGAGGTCCCCCCGGACGCCATTGCGGAGATGGTGGCCTACCTGGACCGCCACCCGGAGGCGGGAATCGCCGGCCCAAAACTGGTCCGTCCCGACGGCAGCCTCGACCTGGCCTGCCGCCGAAGCTTCCCCACCCCAGAGGTTGCCTTTTACCGGATGGTCGGCTTAAGCCGCCTTTTCCCCCGGAGCCGACGGTTCGGGCGGTATAACCTCACCTACCTGGACCCCGACGTCGAGGCCGAGGTGGACTCGGTGGTGGGGGCCTTTATGCTGGTCCGCCGAGAGGCCCTGGAAGGGGCGGGCCTGATGGACGAAGAGTTTTTCCTTTACGGCGAGGATTTAGACCTGGCTTTCCGGATTAAGGCCCAGGGCTGGAAGGTGCTTTACTACCCGAAGGTGGTGGTTCTGCACCACAAGGGGGAAAGCACCCGGCGGGCCCGGTCCCGGGCTGTTCAAGAGTTTTATCGTGCGATGTTAATTTTTTATAAAAAACATTACGCCCCCGCCAACCCACCCCTGCTCCGCTGGGTCGTCACGGCCGGTATCTACCTGCGTTGGGGGCTCGCCTGGGCCCTGCTCAAGGCCGAGGGGCTTATCCCCTCCCGACCTAGGCATCTGGCCTAGCCGGTGCCGTAGAGCATCACTTCCCAAGCCAACTCCCGTCCCCGGGGGGTTAGCACCAGCAGCCCGTTTTGGCGCTCCACCAGCCCGGCCTCCTCGGCCAGCCGGACCACTGTCGCCGCAAACCGGGGCTCCCAGCGGAGATGGGCCGGCAGCTCCGCGGCGGCCGCCTCGCCGGCCTCGGTGGCGGTGCCTTCATGGGTGAGCAGGTGCATCACCAGGAGGCGGAGGGCAAACTCCCACCGCTGCCGTCGGTGCCGCCAAGCCCTGGCGACCAGGCCTTGACTGGGGGAACCGAGGAAGGCGAGCCCGAAGAAAACGCCCCCCAGGGTGGCCATGGACCCGGCGATGGAGGTATCAAAGGTGTGGGCCACCCAGTAACCCCCGACGGCTGACGCTGCCCCAACGGCCACGGCCAGGGCGATTACCACCGGTAGGTGGTCGCTCAGCAGCAGGGCCGTTGCCGGGGGCACGATAAAGAGGGCAACTGCCAGAACCACCCCCACCGCGTCGAAGGCCCCCACCGCCGTCACCGAAACTACTCCCAGGTGGAGGGTATGGACGAGGGCCGGCGAAAAGCCTAGGACGGCCGCCAGTCCCGGGTCGAAGGCGGTGAGCTTAAGCTCCTTGTAAAGGGCCAGCAGGAATATCAGGTTAATGACCAGGATGGCCCCCATGAGCCAGGCCCGGCGGGGCCCGAGGTCAAGGCCGTCAACCTCCAGCCGGTCGAAGGGGGCAAACGCCAGCTCCCCCAGCAGGACCGCATCCACGTCCAGGTGGACGTATTCGGCGTACCAGGAGATGAGGATTACCCCGATGCTGAATAGGAGGGGGAAGACCAGGCCGATGGCCGCATCCTCCCGCACCAGGCCGGTGCGAAGGAGCAGGGAAACCAGCCCTACGGTCAGCAGCCCGGTAAGGGCGGCCCCGATCACCAGGAGGGGCGAATGGAGGTCTTGGGTAAGCAGAAACATAACGACGATACCCAGCAGGACGGTGTGGCTGATGGCGTCGCTTATCATCGCCACCCGTCGCAGGACCAAAAAAGTCCCCGACAGGGCGCAGGCGGCTGCCGCCAGAACCGCAATCAGCTGAATCTCAAGCTGAAGGCCGGTCATGGCCCCGCCTCGGGTTTGGATTCGGAACTTGGCGGCACGGGGGTGTCAGGCGCAGCCTGCTGCAGGAAATCCGAGACGGCCGCCAGGCCCTCCGGGGTCAAAGCCACCCGGCCGTCGGGGAGCCGGCGAACCCAGTTGCGGGCCGCCAACTCCCGCAGGCTCGCCTGGACTCCGGAGCCCGCCAGGGCCCGCAGGGCCCCGGCGGGATGGGGGTAGAAGGGGT
This sequence comes from Chloroflexota bacterium, assembly GCA_040289115.1. Lineage (GTDB taxonomy): Bacteria > Chloroflexota > Dehalococcoidia > JAUQQI01 > JAUQQI01 > JAUQQI01. The sequence continues at coordinate 90 of PSKS01000008.1, read as the reverse complement.
CCCCGTGCTGGGATCCCAGCCAGTAAAGCTGGGCCAGCACCTGGAGGGCCCTGACGGCGCGTTGGCGGCGGCCGGCCACCAGCCGCCGCC
>PSKS01000076.1:0-8780 GCA_040289115.1 Chloroflexota bacterium | reverse complement strand
CCCCGCCGTAGTGACCAGGCCCACTCGGGCACCCCGACCTTCCAACAGGGCATTGGTGGCCACCGTGGAACCGTGGGCAAAATATCCTACCTCGTCCGGCCGGGCCCCGGCCTCCGCCAGGGCGCGCAGGACCCCCCACAGGATCCCTTCGGCGGGGTCGGCAGGAGTAGAGGGGACCTTAACGAAGACCGTCCGGCCGGACCGCCCGTCAAAGAGGACCACGTCGGTGAAGGTCCCGCCCACGTCGATGCCAATGCGAACCGGTCCCATGACTCCGGCCTTGACACAGTAATATATCACGAAGTATACTAGGGTGCAACATCGGAGGCCTGTGACCATGGAGGTTCTCACCGTCGGGCTCGTTCAGGTCAACAGCCGGGCCGACAAGGCCCAAAACTTGGCCAAGGTGGAAAGGTTCGTGGCCGAGGCCGCCCGCCTCGGGGCGCAGTTAGTGGCCCTGCCCGAGTACGTCACTTACCTGGGCCCCAAGGAGGCCTATCCCGAGGTGGCCGAGCCCATACCCGGTCCCACCACCGAACGGTTTGCGGTGCTGGCCCGTTGTTACGGCATCTATTTGCTGGGCGGCTCTATCCTGGAGCTTTCTGAGGAGCCTGGCCGTTATTACAACACCTCGACCCTTTTCGACCCGGAAGGCAGGCTTATCGCCCGCTACCGTAAGATCCACCTTTTCGACGTTGCCCTCACCGGGGAGGTGGCTTTCCGGGAGTCGGAGTTCATCCGGCCTGGTTCGGAGGTGGTCACAGCCGCCGTCTTTGGCCGTACCGTCGGCCTCTCCATCTGCTACGACCTGCGCTTCCCCGAGCTTTACCGGGCCCTAGCCGACGCCGGGGCCGAGCTTATCTTCGTCCCGGCGGCCTTTACCATGTTCACAGGCAAGGACCACTGGGAGGTGCTGCTGCGGGCCCGGGCCATCGAAAACCAGTGCTTCGTGGTGGCCCCGGCCCAGGTCGGCCGCTTTGAGCCCAACGGCTGGTCCTACGGCCGCAGCCTAGTGGTGGATCCATGGGGCCTGGTGATCGCCCGGTCGTCGGATGTGGAGGGCGTGCTGCTGGCCCGGCTGGATCTGGAACTCATAAGCCGGGTCCGGCGGGAGCTGCCTGCCCTGGTCCACCGGCGCCTTACGGCCGTCGGGACCCTGACCTGAAAGTGGACATGATGGCCGGCCCGCCAACCATTACCCTGGGCAGGGGACCCCGGAAGACTATGGCCGCGGAGGCCGCCCGGCAGCTTCGGGAGCTTATCGTGCGGCTGGAGCTTCCGCCGGGATCGGTCCTCAGGGAAGCGGAGCTCTGCCAGCGACTCCAGGTCGGCCGGACGCCCCTGCGGGAGGCCATCCAGCGACTGGCCCACGAAGACCTGGTCCGAGTCTATCCCCGCCGGGTGACGGTGGTAGCTCCCCTGGACCCGGCCGACTTGAAGCAGGTGGCCGAGGCCCGGCAGGTTCTCGAACCGGCGGTGGCTATGCTGGCAGCCCGGCAGGTTTCCGGGGAGGAGCTGGCGCAGCTGGACGAGATTCTGGCCGGGATGCGCCGGGCCAGGGCCGCCGGCGACTGGGAGGGCTACCTGCGTTGCGATTACGAGCTCCACCTGGCCGTGGCCCGGGCATCGGGCAACCGGCTTCTGGCCCAGGCGGTGGAGCAGACCCTTGCCCTAGGCCTGAGGTTCTGGTACGTCTCCTTCCGCTGGGTGGGTCTTCCGGGTCTGCCCGACCACCACGACCTGCTGGTCAATGCCATTCGGACGCGGGACCCAGAACTAGCCCGGCAACGGATGCTGGAGCACGTGACCCTTTTCCAAGAAAGGGTAGGCGGTCGACTTACCGAGGAAAGGAGGGCGAAATGAAGGGGCATCAGCTGAGCAGGCGGCAGTTTCTCGGGGCGGTGGCTGGCCTGGCCGGCCTGGCGGCCGGCTGCGCCCCGGCGTCCACCCCGCTGCCCGGGGAGCGGCTGGGGGGAGGGGACCAGCCCAGGTACGGGGGGACCCTCACCTTTGGCCTCTCCTCGGACCCGCCCAATCTGGACCCCCATGTGGCCACGGGGACGGCCGCCATGAATGTGAAGATGCAGGTCTACAACGGCCTGGTCCGCTACTGGCGCAAGGGTGAGGTCGTGCCCGACCTGGCTGAATCGTGGGAAACGCCCGACCCCACCACCTACATCTTCCGGCTGCGGCGGGGAGTAAAGTTTCACGATGGCTCCGACTTCACGGCCAGGGATGTGAAGGCTTCTTTGGAAAGAATCCTGGACCCGAAGGTCGGGGCCACCCGCCGGGCCGACATCCGGGACATCAAAGAGATAGTTGTTGTCGATGATTACACCGTCCGGCTTAACCTTTCCAGGCCCAACGCCGCGCTCCTGGCCTACCTGGCCAGGCCTGAGTGTGCGATCCTTTCGGCCAGGTTCCTGGAAGCTGGGGGCGACCCCAACGTCCGGGCAGTGGGGACAGGACCCTTCCGGTTAGTAAGCCGGGAGCCGGGGGTGCGCATCGTTTTGGAAAAGAACCCCGACTATTTCCGCCAGGGGCGACCCTACCTGGACCGGGTCGTCTTTATGGCCTACCCCGACGAGAACACCCGGGTGACGGCCATCCGGGCCGGGGACGTCGACTTCATCGAGTATGTTCCCTGGAAGGATACGGCCGCCCTCCAGCGGGAGCCCCACATCCAGGTCTTCTCCGGATACGGGCCGTTTATGTGCCTGATCTTCAACGTCCGGCAAAAGCCCTTCGATGACCCCCGAGTCCGGCGGGCCTTCGGCTACGCCGTAAACCGCCAGAGCATCATCGACGTGGTTTTTTTCGGCCGGGGCGCGCCCATCACCGGGGGCCTGGTTCCCCGGGAGCACTGGGCGTATAACCCCAACCTGGAGGGCACATACACCTACGACCCGAACCGGGCTCGGGCCCTGCTTAAGGAAGCCGGTTACGGCGATGAGCTCCGGGTCCGACTCCTTTCCACCTCCCAATACGGCATGCACCAGAGCACGGCCGAGGTGGTCCAGAACGACCTAAAAAAGGTCGGGGTTCAGGTCGACTTGGAGCTTTACGACTGGCCCACCACCGTTGACAAGCACAACAAGGGCGAATACCAGTTCCGGGTCCACGGCCTGGCCCCCGAGGTCAACGACCCGGACTTTCTTACCCAGTTTTTCCGGACCGACTCACCCTACACCCGTTCCAACGGCTTCAGTGATCCCGAGGTGGACCGGCTTCTAGATGAGGCCCGTTCGACCTTGGATCAGGGGCGGCGCAAGGCCCTTTACGGGGAGCTGGAGCGCCGGCTACTGGAGCTGGCCCCCTGGGTCTACCTCACCTGGCGGGAGCAGAGCGAGGCCGCCCTCAAGAAGGTCAGGGGCTACGAGCACCTGCCCGGCGGGCTCGCCTTTGTTTCGGCCATAACCCTGGAGGAGGTCTGGCTGGAGGCCTAGCCCACGATGGGCGGCTACGTCCTGCGGCGGCTGGCCCAGTCAGCGGTCCTCATCTTCGCCGTAGCCACCCTGGTGGCCGTGCTGGTCCGCCTGATACCCGGCGACCCGGTCCAGGTGCTTTTGGGCGAGGGGCAGGCTACTCCCGAAAGGGTCCGACTACTTCGGGAGCAGTTGGGCCTGGAGAAGCCTGTTCACGTCCAGTATCTGGAGTGGCTGGGCCGCCTGGTCCGGGGCGATCTGGGGGTGTCCCTCATAAGTCGCCGGGCCATCGGACCCGACCTGCTCCAGCGGTTGCCCCGGACCCTGGAGCTTACCGTGGCGGCCACCCTCCTGGCCCTTGCCGTCGGGCTGCCCGCTGGGATTCTGGCGGCCGTCAACCGCAACGGGCCGGTGGACCTGGCCGTGTCGGTGCTGGCCCTGCTGGGGCTTTCGGCGCCGGTTTTCGTCCTGGGGACACTGCTGGTGCTGGTCTTCGGCCTTTATCTACGGGTATTCCCGGCCACGGGTTTTGTGGACCTGACGCAGGACCCCTGGGGGCACGTAAGCCGGCTGCTTTTGCCGGCGGCGACCCTGGCCGCGGCCATGGCCGGGGTCATTGCCCGGATGGCCCGCTCCGCCATGTTGGAGGTGCTGGCCGAGGACTACCTGCGGACGGCCCGGGCCAAGGGCCTTACCGAACGGGCCGTTGTCTTCGGGCATGCCCTGCCTAATGCCCTTATACCCGTGGTGGCCGTAGTTGGAGTGCAAATGGGGTCCCTTTTGGGGGGTAGCGTCATCGTCGAATATATTTTCAACTGGCCCGGGTTGAGCACATATCTGCTGCAGGGGATCGCCCAGCGGGATTACCCGGTGGTCCAGGCGGTGGTGCTGGTGGTGTCAGCCCTCTTCATCCTGCTCAATCTGCTGACGGACCTTTCCTACGGGCTGCTGGACCCGAGAATCCGGTATGGATAGCATCTTCAGCCGGCCGACCATGACTGCAGCTATCATCCGGCGGCCAGGGCTACTCAGGCGGCTGGTCCGGAGCCCGCGGGTCGCCGGTCCGGCAACCTTTCTGGCCATGGTGACGGTCCTGTCCCTGCTGGCGCCACTTTTGGCTTCCCATGACCCGCTGGAGATGCGACCGCCCCGGGCCCTGGAAGCGCCAGGTCGGGAGTTTCTTCTGGGAACGGACGAATACGGACGGGACATTCTGAGCCGACTCCTTTACGGGGGCCGGGTTTCCCTCGCGGTGGCGGTGGGCTCCATTCTTCTGGCCGGGGTGGTCGGCGTGACCCTGGGCCTGGTGGGCGGCTATTACGGGGGCGTCTGGGAAGCCCTCACGATGCGGACGGTGGACCTGCTGCTGAGCATTCCGCCCATCTTACTGGCCATCGCTGTCGTGGCTTTTTTGGGGTCGAACCTAACCAACCTCATTATGGTCATCGGCATCCTTTACGTGCCCCGCTTTGCCCGGGTAGTCCATGGCTCCACCCTGGCGGTCAAACAGCGGGAGTTCGTGGAGGCTGCCAGGGTTTTGGGGGCCCGGGACCGGCGGATTCTACTGGTAGCCATCCTGCCCAACATCCTGGCGCCCATCATAGTCCAAGCCAGCGTAAGCCTCGGCTTTGCTATCCTGCTGGAGTCGGGCCTTAGCTTTCTGGGGCTTGGGGCGCCGCCCCCCACCCCCTCCTGGGGCGGCATGGTCGGCGCCGGCCGGGGATACATGCACCTTTCACCTTGGCCGGTACTATGGCCGGCCCTCACCGTCTGGGCGGTGATCCTAGCCTTTAATCTACTGGGGGACGGTTTCCGGGACCTGCTGGACCCGAAGTTGCGGGCGTGACCAGCCCGGTTATATTTGCTCGGTGGGCCGGCCCCGGGCGATTGACACCATCGGTGAGTTCGGGGTAGCAGCCGGCCGCCCGGCCCATTGGATTGTTCCCTTGGCCTGCCGGGGGCCGGCCTGGACCCGGCAGGCCTTCGTCAGGACCGTTGGGCGCTGAACGGCCGGCGCCACTCGGGTTGTTAGACGGTTGAAGCCAGACCGACGTAGCTGCCCTTGATGGCGCTTCCGGATAGGGTGGCTGATAAAGCTTATCGACGGTCCGCTCCAGGACCAGGGCCACCTTAAGCCAAGCCTCAACCGACCCGGTGGACCCGGCCGGCATAGCCAGTTCCCCCGGTTCCACCATGCCCGGCTCAGCGTCCCACTTCACTAGCGCTGTGGCCTCCCCAAGTATTCGGTCCGGACGATCCTTTGGCCGTCGGCAAGTCTTACCCGTTAGGCCCGGTAAAGATAAGGCCCGTGGGGCCTTCCCCGCCGACACCGGCAGTTCAGCCGGCCACAAGTTTTATAGACCAGGTAACCGGAGCTTTTACGGCGCATCAGCTCAGCTTAAGGGCTAAAAGCAGGCTCTGGGTGTACTCCGGGTGTGCCTTTAGCCAGTCGGCCAGCTCCGAACCGGAACCTCCCTGGGCCGCCAGGGTCTCAAGCCAGGCCGGAAGCTGCGCAGGCTCCAGTTGCTTAAGCAGGCCCACACCCCGGGCGACGGCCTCATCCCGGCCGGCCAGCTCCAGCAGGACCCGGGCCGCCTCGGGGGCCGGTTTGGCCTTGAAGGTGGCCAGGAGCTCACCCAAAAGGTCTCCCCTCGGAGGAGTGGGGTATCCACCGGCCGGTGCGCCAGCGGGCGCTTTAGGTAGGGCCGGTTGGGCCTCCTGGAGGAGGGGGGCAAGGTGGGGGTTTTAGGCCGAAAGCTGGGCCACTAAGGCCATCAACACCACCGGCGCTAGTTTATCGAGGGCCCGCTCCCAGACTGGGCGGCGGTCCTCGACGGCCAGGGCCGCCAGCCGGCTGTAAATCTCCCGGACCTTCTCCAGCTGAGTCACCAAGGCCTCCAGGTCCGGGGCCCCTTGGGCGGGGGCGGGTTCCGGCGGTTTTGTCGGCCCGGCCGGGGCCAACCTTTCGTAACGGTGGACGGTGGAGGTCGAAACCCCCAGGGCGGCCGCCACTTGCCGGACCGTAAGACCCTGGGCCCTAAGCTCCCGGATCCGGGCCGCCACAACGGGGTCAAGGGGTGGCCTAATCCCCTCCTGCCGACGGGATAGGATTTTAACCAGTTTTGATATTATCTGCGCCACCAATGTTTGCGTAGGTTTTCAGTTTGATTTTACCATAACCCATTTGACGTTCGAAGGTGTTCTGGGATTGTTCGAGAGTATTCGAAGCCGGCCTTCGAAATCCCTTGATTTTTGCAACCCATGTTCGAGGGATGTTCGTGGCAGGCTAGACGTTGGTGGGCCCTTTGCTACAACGTTACAGCCGTATATAGTTGTAACGATAGCGGTCATGGGCTGGGCCAGTCACAGCTCCATCTTCTCCCCCAAGCTGGAAGGCCGTGTTCGTCCGTTCGTCCGGAATATATACTTGTCTAGCAGACGAATCGGCCAGGACGGCCGGGTGTTCGAAGGTGGCCCGGCAGCGGGGGCAGGCCCGCCCCTCCCCGGCGGGGACCGGGGGGTCGGTGTTCCCACCCTCGGGGCAGGCGTCGTGGGATGCCATCGTTGTATCGTTACACCTCCTACTTCCAACGGCCCTATCTAATAGGAAGTTGCTCTTCGACCCTCCGGTCGCGTGTGAAGTGGGTCTCGGCCCGCGGTGACGGTCCTAGCCGGGCCGCAGCCCACTCAGCGATGGCCCGAAGTTCGTCATCACTGGCGGGGTGAGACCCGGCCTCAGCCAGCCCATCCCGGACCGTTTGCAGCGGCGGCTGGCCGGCCAAAATCTTACAGCAGTGGTCACCGCTGCTTCGGGCAGGAGCGCTGCCGCGACGTCGGCGGTATCGATGTTGATGACCGCAAGATACTGCCCCGCCCAGGGCCCATCGGTCAACGGGCCGGTCCTCACCGCCCAGTTTGCGTCAGGGGCCGTCGCGAACCAACGGGCCAGGGTCTCGAGGTCGGTGGTGGCGTCGGCAAAACCATGCGGGACCAGGTGCGCCGGTGGGATTTTTTGCCCAGGGGCGCAAGGCAAAAACGGCAGAGCAAGTTCCGCCCCCTGGCCACCCGGTCGGGGGGCTTTATTCGTCATGGTGACCTCCTTGACGATCAGCCTTGAGGTAGGCCTCAAGGTCATCCGTCAGCACAACGAGGGCCCGTCCGAACCGGACGGCGGGCAGGTCGCCGCGGCGTATTTGCGCGTAAACCGTGGACACCGGCAACCCGAGTCGCCGTGCCAGTTCCCGAGGTCGGATGCCTTGAAGTTCGTTCATTATAAGACCTCCGTTTTTGTGCCGGGAAGCCCGGCGTTCGTTGTTCTCCTAAAACCAGCTTTACACAGGACCTGGCCCGGGTCCGACCAGACCCCGAGTGGGTCGAAAAATCCTTTAAAAACACCTGAACCGGACCGACCTTAGGGTCCGACCCATCTCTAGCGGTATTCGTCTGGACGTCTTTTGGGAGGCGGCTGCCCTGGCCGCGATCTGGGAAGATTTTGTGGTCGGCCGTGCGGACCCGGGGCCGTTCCTAAAGGGGCCGAAAAAACCGGACCCAAAGGCAACCTTGTACCGCCCAGCGCAATACTGCTGGGTGCGGGAAATGGGTCTGGCAACGACAGCCCGCCGAGACCGGGTTTACCTGCGCCTTCCGGACTACCGTCTGGACGGAGACCTCCCGGCCCAACGGCCGGCTGGTGGCGGCCCGGGCGGTTTTTGACTGGCTCAATGCCCGGCTGGAACCTCGGGCCTGGTCCGTCGACCCGGCCCACGGCCTGCCCCCGCCGCCCATCGTCGTGGACATGGGTGATATCCCCGAATGCGGCAGGTCGCAGGTCCTCCGGTGGCCCGGGCCGGTTGACTTGGCCTTCCCCTGGCCGGTGCCGGCGGGCCCGTTGCCGATACCCCAGGTCCCGGTGCGGATAAAACGCTTGGATGACCTCACCAGCCCCGGCCGGTTAGGTGTGTTAGTGGGGTTGCCTGCCCCGGTCTGGCAGGCGGAGCCGGTCGACGACTTTATAATCTTGACCGTCTGGCCGGATTGGGAGACCGCCTTCTTTGGGGAGCCGGCCAAGGTGACACTTCAGACTCTGACCCGGCATTGTCTGGGCTGCAGCCGGCCGCTTTCTGAGCGGACACCGAGGCGCCGGAGCTGGAAGGTCGATTGCAACAACGGGGTCTGCCGGACGGCGGCCTGGCGGCGCCAGCACCCGGGCGGTTAACGGGCCCCAGCTCGCAAGAATTTCTCCGTCTGACTACCATACTAATGGGTTTATGGCGCCGTTGCGAGAGGGGGCCTTGGTTCCGGCCGGGAACCCGGCCCTGGTGGGAATTCGGTGGGTTATCCCCTGGGCTCCATGTA
>PSKS01000075.1:0-8842 GCA_040289115.1 Chloroflexota bacterium | reverse complement strand
CCTGGCTCGAACCCCCCATTAGGGCTTATGGGGCCCAGGTCATCTTAACCGACCGCGCGGGCGATTGGCATTTGCAAGACTTTAGTCTTGCAAATTCCGGTCCTTTGAGCGGGGGACCCAAGGCATTAAATTTCTCCCACCACCTCTGGGACAGAGCCGGTGACCACTGGGCTCGGTCTGCCGATAACTGATAGTGGTATAGTCCAGATTACTTTACGAAGGGTTGCTGAGCGGAGATGAGGACTAAGGTTTATCTGCTTTTCTTAGCCGTCGGCATTCTGGTGCTGAGTAGCCGCACCGGTCAGGCCGAAATCCGACCCCAGCCCCCAAAGCCCTTGGCCCCAACCCAAGGGCTCCAGACCCAGGTCGGGTTTCGGGTGTATCTTCCGGCTGTTTTTTACGTCCAGCCAGCCTGCGACCCCATCTCTGGCCAGCAGTACGAAGCGATACCCATCGATGGTCCCCCCACCACCAACCCGCCCGCCGAACAGCACCCGGACATCAACGCCCTAGCCGTCCGGGGTTATCTGCTGACCGACGCCCCGAAGACCCTGGTGGACTACGGCGGGGGCACCGATCCGGCCGCCCCCCAGCTTTACACGCTCTTTGGGGATAACCGGGTGCCCGCGTTTCCCAACGCTTACCAAGTTTACGACTGGAACTGGCAGACCAACAGCCGGGGCGGTCTCATCACCACCTGGCCGGTAACCCTCCTGGGCATGGGCACCGCCCGGGGCGAGCCCCTGCGTCTTCCCTCCCGGAACGGTCCGGATATATACCAGGGCAGCTATTGGGCCCTGGTGCTTTACGCCTCCACCGAGCGGATAACCTTCGTCTATACCCGCCGCGATACGGTGGCCGATGGCTACACCATTCACGTTGAGGGGATCTGCGTCGAGCCTGGTCTCCTTAACCTTTACCGGCAGCAGAATGCGGCCGGACGCAACTTGCTACCCGCCCTTAAATGGCAGCAGCCTTTCGGCCGGGCCAACGGTACTGAGATAAAGGTTGCCATCCGGGATATGGGCACCTTTATGGACCCCCGGTCCCGCAAGGACTGGTGGCATGGCCGTTGAGGGTCGGCGTCGTCCCGGGCAAATCGGCTAAAATTGCCCAGACGACCGCACCGAGGAGGCACCTATGTCCGACCGCACGCCCGAACTTGAACGCCTTTTTGAGGCTGCCCAGAAGTACTGCAACTGGGGAAAGTGGGGACCCGATGACGAGGCCGGAACCCTTAACTACATAACCCCCGAGGATATCGTAGCCGCCGCCCGCCTCATTCGCAAGGGCCGGGTCTTTTCCCTGGCCATCCCCTTCGGCCCCAGCGGCCCCCAGCGGGGCGGCCTGCGCCGCTTCAACCCGATGCACTTCATGCTCCGGGACGGCTCCGACGTGGTGGTCGGGGCCATTCCAGGCATGCCCCCAGGCATCGGTGGGACCGACGACGTGGTGCTGCTGGCCACCCACGGCGCAACCCACTGGGACGCCCTGGCCCACATCATCCTTAACAACAAAATGTGGAATGGCTACGATGCCGCCCTCGTAAGCAGCCTTGGGGCCGCCAAAAACAGCATCATGAGCTATCGCAACCGGCTCGTCGGCCGGGGGGTTCTGCTCGATGTGGCCAGGGCCAAGGGCCTTAAATACCTGGCACCGGGCTACGGGATAACCCCCGCCGACCTGGCTGAGACCGTCCGGTCCGAGGGGGTGGCGGTGGGTCGAGGCGATATTCTACTGATCCGGACCGGCCACATCGCCCTTTGCCGGGAACGGGGCGATTGGGGCGACTACGCGGGTGGGGATGCGCCCGGGCTTACCTTTGATACCCTGGGCTGGCTCTACGAAAGGCAGGTGGCAGCGGTGGCCAGCGATACCTGGGGGGTCGAGGTCCGCCCAAACGAGATTAAATCCGTCAACCAGCCCTGGCACCGGGTGGCTATACCCCAGATCGGGCTGGCCGTCGGGGAGATCTTCGACTTGGAAGAGCTGGCCGAAGACTGCGCCGCCGACGGCGTCTACGAGTTCTTCCTGGTGGCCGTGCCCCTGCCCCTGGAAAATGCCGTCGGCGGCCCGGTAAACCCGGTGGCTGTCAAGTAAAAAGCCCGCCTGAGCTGGCGCGTTTTGCCTACGCCTGTTTAGATTGGGTGTTGGGCGGAGCGATGCCCGCGGTTAAAAACCGGCACGAAAGGGTTGCCCACAGCTTGGGGGTCCGGTCGAAATAGGTCCCCGGAAGCCGCCCGGGCTTTTGGCTCGGTTTAGGACCTGGCTGGCGCCCGGGACCCGCCTGGTTATCCTCGGCCTTGACCGGCTTCTGCGGCGCATCTACGGCATCCGGGAGTTCTGGACCGACCCCGAATGCATCCTGCGAATCGCCCGCGAGCGCAGTCCCGAGACGGTGCGCCTGGCCGACGGCACTCTGGTGGTCAAGGGGGCACCCGGCATCGGCCTCCACTTCTGGAACGAGCACATCCCGCCCATCGACCCCGCCGGTCCCGACCTGGCCTGGGGCCTTAAGTTCTACCGCCGGCTCCGCAAGTCCCTCCAGGTCTTGGCCGGGTATCTTAAAAACAATAACGATTTAAACGACGCGGTTGCCCTCTGGGCCGAAGTTTCCTTTCCGGCCGAGCCGGGACTCGGCCGCTATACCCGCCTTCTGGAAGCCTTTGGGTTCGAATTTAAACCCCTCCCGCCACCAGAAGGGATTCTAGGACGGGTCGGCCGGTTTTTTCAGCACCTGTACGCCTGGGCCCTCATCTGGACCTTCAATCCGCCGAGTCTGCGCCGGAAGAACCTGTTTGCGGCCGAACGGGGCCGGCTCTGGGTCTCAAAGGCCGAACTCCTCCGGCGCCACCTGCGCCAATGAGACCCCCGCCCATCGCCGGCCTTAAAACTGGCCTTTTCGGGGCCGTTTTGCTCGGCCTGGCTTACCACCTGCTGGCCCTCTATGAGGTTAGAAACTTTATCAGGCATTCCCGGAAAATCCAACCGGCCGGATTTACCCCGCCGGTCACGGTCCTTAAACCAGTCGCCCGCTGGGACGGGCGCATCTACGCCAACCTATTGAGCTTTTGCCAACAGGACTACCCCAACTTTCGGATGGTTATCGGCGTTAAGGGGCCAGCTTCAAACCTTAACCCGCCCCCAAACTTCAGCCCGTGCGTCCCCGGGGCCGAAGTGAAACTCGTGCCCTGCAGCGAGGGGCTGGCTGTAAACCCCAAGGTCAACCAGCTAATCCAGGTGGAGGGGGAGCTTGCGGGAGACCTGGTGGTCGTAAGCGACGACGATATTCGGGTGGGGCCTGACTATCTGGTGCGAGCGGTCTGGCCCTTTCGAGAACCCAACATCGGGGCCGTCACCTGCCTTTACGTCTGCCGCCAGGCGCCCACCTGGGCTGCTGCCGTCGAGGCCCTCGCCGTAAACGTCGACTTTGTCCCGGCCGTCCTGGTAGCCCGCCGCCTCTTCGGGGTTAAATACGCCCTCGGGGCAAGCCTCGCCCTCCGCCGAAGCCTCCTGGCCAAACTGGGCGGCTTCCGAAGCCTGGGCGAATACCTGGCCGACGACTACCAGCTTGGCCGGCGGGTTCTGGCCCGGGGTTTCCGGCTCGCCCTGGCGCCCTACGTGGTCGAAAACACCTTGCCGGCCATGGACCTGGCCCTTCTCTTCCGTCACCAGGTGCGCTGGGGCCGGACCAACCGGGTGTGTCAGCCGGTAGGTTGGTTTTTCAGCGTCGTAACCCACCTCCTGGTCTGGACCCTGGGCTGGGGATTTAGCCGCAGCTTTGACGGCGCAAGTTGGAAGGTGATGGCCGGGGTTTTAGCCTTCAGGCTGGCCGAGGCCTATCTCATCAACCGGGAGCTGGCTGGGCTGAGGCCCTTCTGGAAATATGCCTGGCGTATCCCCTTTAAAGACCTTTTCAGCTTCGGCATCTGGGCTTTAAGCTTTACCGGCCGGCGGGTCCACTGGGCCGGCCGGGACTACCTGGTGTCCGCCGACGGCCGGATGCGCCCGGCCGCCAGCTGACCGTAGGTTGTCAGGATAATTCCCCGCGCGGCCATAAGCTTTCGGACCTTTGGGCTTACCAGGGCTGCAAATTCGGCCTGCCCCTGGGGAGTATCAAAACGGGGGTGGACGTAGAGCTCGAACCGACCGGGCGGCAGTACCCGGAGCAGGTTAAGCAAGTATTTTTCATTTATCCGCCCTGTCTGAAAGAGGCCAAACACCCCGTCAAGGACCACAAAACCCCGGGCCTGGAGCCGGGGCCGATAAAGGCGACTAAACACCCCGAATATTAGGGCATAGGCGAGCTTTTGCCCCGGCCGGGACCGGTTAACCCGCAGGGAAAACCATGGTTCGGCTTCCAGCCGAACCCGCCGGACGCCCAGGGCTTCGGCCACCTCCAGTACGGCGGAAAATACTGTCGGGTGAACGTGGAAGTGCAGGTGGCTGTTCAAGTGGTCAAGGGGCAGGCCGGTCTTGATAAAGCGCTCGGCCTGAGCATAGATTTCAGCCCGGAGCTGCTCCCGGGCCGGCGACCACAGCCACCAGCGGAGCCCGGCTTTAACCGGGTCCGTGGGAAAGCGGCCGGAGGGCTCCACCAGCGCCGGAATCCGCTCGGGCGGAAGGCAGGGGCGGCCCCCAATGAGCACAATGTGCAGCCCCACCCTTAGCCCCGGGTGGCTTCGGGCCAATTCCACAGCTTCTTCAAAGGCGGCACCGGTTACCATCAGGCTGGCGCCGGTTACAATGCCGTCCCGATGGGCGGCCACAACCGCGGCGTTGACGGCGGCCGACTCCCCGAAGTCATCAGCGTTTACGATCAGCCAGGGGCGGTTAGGCCGGGTTGATGTCGGCACGGCTAAACGGTCCGGGGTGGCGAAATTCCCGTTAAGGGTTATAATACTTTTGGTTTTGTGTGGTCCGACTCAGAAACTGACCCGCTCAGCAGCGCCCCTGGTACCGGCCCCCGTGTCCCCCGATTTTAATGGCATAGTCATAAACTTTCTGGCCCTGACCGCGGCCGCCGGCCTGGAGGTTCGGGATCAGGAGCAGACGGACGACTTCTTTGCGGCCATCTTCACCACCGCCGGGGCCGGGGACGCCGCGGACTTTTGGGCCGAGGTGGACCTGGAAGTGGGCCCGACAGGCCAGCAGATCACCATCGAGGCCCGCTTCCCCCTCCCGATCCCGTCGGGCAGTATCCACCCGCTGGAGCTGGCCGAGGCCTACCAGGTTATCGACGGCTGGCTCCGGCGTCAGACCTTTCAGGCCCGGCCGGAGGTCCGCTTCGCCGGCGGCTTTACCCGCCAGGCGGAACTGATTCTCGACGAGTTTTACCTGCGCAGGCGCTGGCAACTGGCCGGTCCAACTGGGGAGGTGTGGGGACTCTGGGCCTGGGACTTGGTGGGGCCGACCGGGGGCTGGCGGGAAGTGGGCCGGTGGCCCGGGTTAGAGGGGGCCCTTGAAGCGGTGGTCGGGGAGGTGGCCACCACCCTGCGGCGGCTCACCGGGGAGGGCCAGCTCCTGGCCACCATTTTTTAGCCCACCTACGGTGGATAAAACAGTGGTTTACTCGCAAACAGTTTAGAACTTATGTACGATAAATTTAGGCGATGATTGCCGTACCGGTTCGAAGGGGGTCTGGATCTATGCCGAAGTTCATTTTCGTAACCGGTGGTGTTGCGAGCTCGGTGGGGAAAGGGGTTACGGCCGCGTCCATCGGCCGCCTCTTAAAGAGCCGGGGAATTGCCGTTTCAGCCCAGAAGCTCGACCCGTATATCAACGTCGACCCCGGCACCATGTCCCCCTACCAACACGGGGAGGTCTTCGTGACCGACGACGGGGCCGAAACCGACCTAGACCTCGGCCATTATGAGCGCTTCCTGGATGTAAACCTCAACCGGGGCTCCAACGTGACTACCGGGCAGGTCTACTCGGCGGTTATAGCCAAGGAGCGGCGGGGGGACTTCCTGGGGGGCACAATCCAGGTGATTCCCCACATCACCAACGAAATAAAAGAGCGGATCATGCGGGTGCCCCGTCAGACCGGGGCCGAGGTGGTCATCGTCGAGGTGGGGGGAACGGTGGGCGATATCGAGGGCCTGCCGTTCCTTGAGGCGATCCGCCAGATGCGCAAAGACGTGGGCCGGGATAATGTCCTTTACATCCATGTCACCTTGCTCCCCTATATCGCCTCGACAAAAGAGCTCAAGACCAAACCCACCCAGCACAGCGTTAAGGAGCTGCGCTCCATCGGCATTCAGCCCGATGTCATTGTCTGCCGCAGCGACTACCCGGTCTCGGAAAGCGTCCGGGAAAAGATCGCCCTCTTCTGCGACGTGGAACTACAGGCGGTGGTTCCCCTGTTGACGGTGGAGACCCCCTACGAGGTGCCCCTCATCCTGGAAGGGTGGGGCTTGGGGGAGTTCATCGTCGAACGCCTGGGCTTAAAACCCCTCCGCAACGACCTGGACGACTGGCGGCGGCTGGTGGAGAAGATCAAGGCACCCAAGCCTGCGGTTACCGTCGCCTTGGTGGGCAAATACATTGATCTTCAGGACGCGTATATAAGCGTGCGGGAAGCCCTTACCCACGCCGCCCTGGCCCACGACCGCCACGTGGAGGTCCTCTGGCTCGACGCCGAGGAAGTGGCCCTGGGTAACGGCATCCCCGCCCTCAGCCGGGCCCAGGGCATTGTCGTGCCCGGGGGCTTTGGCTACCGGGGGATTGAGGGCAAAATTGCGGCCGCCCGGTACGCCCGGGAGCACCAGGTGCCCTACCTGGGCCTCTGCCTGGGAATGCAGGCCATGGTCATCGAATTTGCCCGGTATCTTCTGAAGACCGACGAGCCCAACTCCACCGAATTCGACCCGGAGACCCGCTACCCGGTCATCGACCTCCTGCCGGAGCAGCGGGAGGTCGACCGCAAGGGCGGGACGATGCGGCTCGGGGTCTACCCCTGCCACCTGGTGCCGGGCACCCGGGCCTGGGAGGCCTACGGGGAGCCCATCGTCTACGAGCGGCACCGCCACCGATACGAGTTCAACAACGACTACCGGGAGCTTTTGACCTCCGGGGGGATGGTGCTGAGCGGCTTCTCCCTGGACGGTCGGCTGGTGGAGATCGCCGAGCTCAGGGACCATCCCTGGATGCTGGGTACCCAGTTTCACCCGGAGTTTAAATCCCGGCCCAATCGGCCCCACCCCCTCTTCAATGCATTCATCGGGGCCGCCAAGGACGTCTTGCGGGAGGGGGACCAGCAGCCCCTGCCCCTGGGCGTGGCCGAGTCCCAGTAGAGCTTAAGGGTCGGGGTTCGACCGGGCTGAAACCGGGGCGGCCAGCCGCTCCAGCAGGACGGCCGCCGCCGCGATGGGGTCGAACTCCCCGGCCTCAACCCGCTGGACCAGCCCTTCAAATTCGGCCCCGGCCGCCGGGTCCCGACTGAGCCGCCGAAGAAGTAGGCTTTCGACCTCCCGCCAGATGACCTTGCGCAGGGCGGCCCGCCGGCGCTCCGCCTCCCGGCCGCTCCGGACCAGGAAGGCCCGGTGGCTTTCGATAGCCGAAAGCAGTTCCCCAATGCCGACACCGTCGGCGGCGACGGTTTTGATTATTGGGGGCGTCCAGTCGCCGCCTTCCGAGCGGGTAGTTCCCAGCCGGAGGACCGACCGGAGCTGTGCTGCCAGCTGGTCGGCCCCTTCCCGGTCGGCCTTATTGATGACGATGATATCGGCGATTTCCACCAGGCCGGCCTTAAGAGCTTGGATTTCGTCCCCCTGGCCCGGCATCAGCACCAGGACCGTGGTGCCGGCGATGGCCGCCACCTCCACCTCGTCCTGTCCGGCCCCCACGGTCTCCAGCAGGATGACCCCGTAGCCGAGGGCATCGAGGACCGATACCAGCCGGCCGGTTGCCCGGGCCACCCCGCCAACCGCCCCCCGGGTCGCCAGGCTCCGAATGTAAACCCCCGGGTCGGAGGCCAGCTCCTGCATCCGGATCCGGTCCCCCAAAAGGGCCCCGCCGGTGAGGGGGCTCGTCGGGTCCACCGCCAGCACCCCAACCTCCAAACCCCGCTCCCGGTAGGCCTGGGCGAGGCGACAGATGAGGGTGCTCTTGCCAACCCCCGGCGGACCCGTAATACCCACAACCCACGCCTGGCCGACCGCCTTAAAGAGTCGGCGCCAGGCGGCCAGGCCCACCTCGGTCTCGTCTTCCACGTGCCGCAGGAGCCGGGCCACGGCCCGGCCGTCGCCAGCCCGGGCCGCCTCAATCAGGGCCAGGGCCTGCTCTTCCGGGCTCAAGGCTCCAGGACCACCTCGCCGCTTTTGCCGCCCCGCTTCCGGGCTAGCCGGATCGCCTCGACCCGGATGGCCGGGTCCAGGCCCTTGCACATGTCGTAGACGGTGAGGGCGGCCACCGCCACCGCGGTCAAGGCCTCCATCTCAGCCCCAGTTCGGCCGTTCACCCGCACGGTCGCCTCGACCTCCAGGGCGCTGAGCTCATCGTTAAAATTAAACCGGACTTCGACAGCGTTAATGAGCAGGGGGTGGCAGAGGGGAATGAGGTCGGGCGTCCGTTTGGCGGCCATCACCCCGGCAACCTGGGCCACGGCCAGCACGTCCCCCTTGGCCACCTGGCCCCGGCGCACCAGGTCCAGGGTCTCCGGCCGCATCACCACCCGGCCCCGCGCCACGGCCTCCCGCTCCGTCTCGGGCTTGGCCCCGATGTCCACCATCCGAGCCCGGCCGTAAGGGTCAAGGTGAGGGAACATTTCAGCCGCCAATCTGGATCATCCTTCTTAGGTTGGGGATTATGCCTTCGTTTACCAAGTGCCTTTCGGGCTTGG
>PSKS01000074.1:0-8982 GCA_040289115.1 Chloroflexota bacterium | reverse complement strand
CCCCCGCCGGTCCGAGGCCCGGGGCCGCCTGCTGGCCATGGTGGCCCACGCGGAACGGCTCCTCCACTGCCGCCTTGGTGACCTGGACGCCGATCCCCTGTTTTTTAACGTCCGCAACGGGACGCTGGACATCCGGACAGGTCAGCTTCTCCCCCACGAGCCAGGGCGCCTCATCACCCGGTTGGCCGGGGTGACATATGATCCTGAGGCCAGGGCACACCGTTGGCTGGAGTTTTTGCGGCGCGTCACCGAGGGTGACCGCGAATTTGAGGCGTACATTCAGAGGCTGGTCGGTTACCTGTTGACCGGGGAGGCGTCGGAGCGGGTCTTTTTCATCGTGCTGGGACCGCCCGGAAGTGGCAAGACCACCTTTATCCGCACTGTCAGGCGGCTGCTGGGCGATTACGCCTGGTCGGCAGACCACGGGGCCCTCCTTCGGGGGCTGAGCCGGCCCGGGGTATTGGCCGGCATTCGGCTGGTGGCGGTCGACCAGCCCGCGGCCGATATCCGGCTGGCCGAACGGCTCATCCGGCAACTGGCCGGGGATATCCTTCGGGGGGGTGGGGACCGGCGCCGGGGTCGGACGGCCGTCAAGCTGGTGGTGGTGGGGGAAAAGTCCCCGGCCCTGGAGGCAGCTGGTCCAGAGGTCTGGCAGGCGGCCCGGGTTATACCCTTCGGCCGGCCCCTGCGGCCGGAGGAGCAGGACCCGCACCTGCCCGAGAAGCTGGCCTTCGAGCTTTCCGGCATTTTAAACTGGGCCCTCACCGGGGCGGGCCTATGGCTCCGCAGCGGCCTCGGCAGTGCCCGTCGGGTGGAGGAGGCCACCGCCGCCTACCGCAGCCGGATGGACGCGCTTACGGCCTTCCTAGAGGACTGCTGTGTTCTCGACCCGCCGGGTCGCGTCCCCGCCGGGACCCTTTATCAAGCCTACCGGGCCTGGTGCGCCCGGACCGGCCGCGTTCCCTTGCCCCAGAACCTGTTCGGGCTCCAGCTCCGCCGCCGGGGTTTTCAGCCCCGGCGGACCCACGGGGGAACCCGCCTCTGGCAGGGGGTAGCCCTGCGGGAGTGGTCGGTGCCGCGGGAAAGCCGGTCCTGAAGCCGCTTTAGCCGGACCCTGGTTCAGATCCGTCACCAGACCATAGACCGGTCTGGTGACGGTAAACGGCCTCCAGCTTTATCAGGGCCAGGAACCCGGCCACCAGGAGCACGCCGAACACCCCGTAAGCCTCGGCGGGATTGGCTCGGCTTAAGAGGGTGGCGATGAGCCCGAGGGCTACCCCCGCCACGTAGATGCTGAGCACCGCCTCCCGGTGGGTGAGGCCGAGCCTGACCAGCCGGTGGGAAAGATGATCCTTACCGGGGGTGGTGAAGGGGTTCAAGCCCCGCCGCAGCCGGGAAAGGGTGACCAGGGCGGTGTCGAAAATAGGTATCCCGAGGACGATGACCGGAATCATCCAGGTCACCGTAGTCACGTTTTCAAACCGCAGCTTGAGGCCCACCACTGCCAGCAGAAAGCCGATAAAGAGGCTTCCACTGTCGCCCATGAAGATCCGGGCCGGGTTGAAGTTGTAAACGAGAAATCCGAGGCAGGCGCCGGTGAGGGCCGCCGCCAGCGCCCCCACCAGGTATTGACCGTTTATGGCCGCCAGTACCAAGAAGAACCCAGCGGCCACCGTGGCCACCCCCGCCGACAGGCCGTCCATGTTGTCCAGCAGGTTAAGGGCATTGGTTATGCCCACCACCCAGAGGAGGGTAAGGGCGTAGTTTATAGGGGCCCACTCGAAGAGCTGAACCTGGACCCCAAAAACCAGGAGGATACTGGCGGCCGCCAGCTGACCGGTCAGCTTTACCAGGGGGGGCAGACCACTCCGGTCGTCCCAGAGGCCGAAGAAGCTTACCACGGTCGCCCCGACCAGGATACCGGTCAACTGGGCCAGGTAGGCCCGGTCGCTGAAAATTACCACCGCCCCAACCAAGGCCAGGTAAATGGCCACCCCCCCAAGGAGGGGGACAGGGTGCCGGTGGAGCTTCCGGGCCGAAGGCCGGTCAACCATGCCCGTCCGGAGGGCCAGGCGGCCGGCCGCGGGGGTGATGGTGAGGGAGAGGAGCAGGGCGACGAGGAAAATCAGAAAGTAAACTGCCACCGGCCTAAGACCTCAGCCACTCCTGGAGGAGCTGGCGCAGGGACGCCTGCTGGTCGGCGGGAGCGAGGTTGATGGCCGCCTGCAGCTCCTGGATCGCCTGCTGGTTAAGGCCGGCATCCCGGTAGGCCAGGGCCAGGTTGCGCCGGATTGTGGGATCACGGGGGGCCAGCTCGGCCGCCCGTTTGAAGGCGGCCAGGGCCGCGTCCCGTTTCCCCTGTCGGGAGTAGAGGTGGCCTAAGGCATTATATGCCCCCACCAGGCCCCCGTCCAGCTCCACAGCCCGGAGGTACATTTCGACGGCCCGGTCCAGCTCCGAGCGGACCAGGTTGATATCCCCCAGGAGGGCGTAAGTGGGGGCGTACTTGGGGTCCAAGTTCAGGGCCTTGCGGAGGAGCTCCTCGGCCCCATCCAGGTTGCCCTGAAGCTGGCGGACGGCGGCCCATTCGGTGTATAGGTGGGCAGTGTTGGGGCTTAGGGTGGTGGCCTGTCGGTAGTAGGTTTCGGCCTGCCTGAAGCGATCGGCCTTGAGGGCGGGGTCAGGGGTGAGCTCCGCCCACACCCGGTAGAGGCGACCCAGGTTGGCCGAGTTGTCGGTGTTACGGGGATTTATCCGGTAGGCCTCTTCGAGGGCGAAAAGGGCGGCCGTGAAAAGCTGTTCCCGGCCCAGGCCTGCGCCGGAGACCGGCAACTCCTCCAGGCGGCGGGGCTCAGGGACGCTCCCCTTGGGGGAAGTCTCCGGGGTCCGGCGGGCCAGCTCCATGTAGGCCCGGGCAAGAAAGATGTAGTAAAAGTCCTGCCGAGGCTGCCAGTGCAGGGCCTGCAGGTAGGCGGGAATGCTCTGGTCGAAGCGCTGGCGCTCGTCCAGAACTTGCCCCTGTTTAAAATACATGTCGGCTACGACCACGCTCAGCACCGAACCCACCAGGAAAACCAGGACGCCCCCCGCCAGCACGCCGTAAAGGGGCAGAAGGGGCCCCCGCCAAGGGCGCAGCTGGTTGAAATTTGACCGGTCGGCTAGGGCCAACCCGGCCAGTACCAGGCCGAGGCCGAGCCAGCCCAGGCCCAGCAGGGTGAAGGTTGTTGGGTCGAGCCGGCGGATAAAGCTTTCCGGGGCAATACTGGCCAGGACCACCTGAAGGCCGAGCACACCACTGGTTACCAAATAGAGCACCAGGATATGGCCCCAGTGGGGCGACCGGTCCACCGGGGTTGGGGTGGGCCGCCGGGACCTCGGAGCTGGGCCGCGCTCCCACCGGGTTGGGGCCGGCCCGGCGGGCCCGAGGGCAGGCTTGGGGGCGGCCAGGGCAGCCACAATGCCTAGGAAGAGCCAGAAGTAGGTTCGGGTTGCGGCGATGGCGATTCCCGTGAGGGTCTCCACCAGGTGGGCGGTGACCCCGGCGACGAGGCCGATAACCAGGAGCTGGGCCGAAAGTTCCTTGGCCTTAAAAAGCACCAGGGACGCCTGCCAGTAAAAGGCGGTCACCACCAGCAGGTAAGACCCGAGGCCCAAAACGCCCAAGGTCACGAGGTAATCGAGCAGGTCATTGTGGGCCCGGTCGGGGCTGGCATTTCGGGCCTCGTAGTGGGCCAGGTCCGGGGGGTAATAAGGGCCGTAGGCGAAGTACATGGTCTCCGGCCCGTGGCCGACCAGAAGCCGCCAGGGGTTTTCGGTGATGAGCCCCACTGCCCCCCGCCCGACCCCGTCCCCCAGCCAGATCAGGAGGCGGACCCGGACGGTGCCCGATTCGGCCCCGGTGATGCTTCCCAGGCGCTCGAGGTAGCGATTGGCGGCCTTGAGGGGCTCAAGGGGCGAGCCGGGGACGTTGAGCAGGGCGATGAAGGTTCCCGCCCCCAGACCCAGGACGGCCACCCCCAGGGCCAGCCGGCGGCGGCCGAGGCAGAGGGGCGTCAGAATCCCGAAGATAAAAAGGCCGGCGAGCAGTCCCAGCCACGGTCCCCGGCTCTGGGTAAAGAGGATGGCCAGCAACTGGACGGTCAGGAGCAGGCTGTAGCCGGCGACCCGGCCCCAACTGCGCCACGGAAAGGGGCCCGGAGCATTGGCCTGCCGGAGGAATTCGGCCAGGGCCGGGATCAGCCGGGCCAGGGTGAGGGGCACGACCATGATGAGCCAAGCCCCCAGAAAGATGGGGTTACCCATGGTGGAGGTGACCCGCTGGGTCACGTCGCTTCCCCAAGGGAGGGGGTCACGAATGGGGGAGCCGGGCAGGCCCCCAATATACTGGACCAGGCCGTAAAGGCCGATGGGCAGGCTGGTAAGGAGCATGACCGTGACTAGCCGGTCCACCTGCTCCGGACGCCGAAGGAACGTCGCCGTCAGAAAGAAGAGGGCCAGGTAGCAGAGGTTAACGAAAGTTCCTTGGAGCCGCTGGTACGAACCCCAAAAGCTTACCTCGGGGTTCAGGGAGGTGAGGGTGCCCAGAAGGTAAACGAGGCCGAAGAGGCCGGCAGCCGGCAGGAGGGGCCGCGCCCGTAACGAAGCCATGGCTTTTTTTATATTAACGATGGGGGGGAAACCCGATTCGGCCAGACGAACCACCAGGGCTAGCAGGGTGAGCAGAACGACGGTCCGCAGGACGGTTAGCTTATCGGGCTCGAATATGCGGGCCGAGTAGACGTTAAAAAAGAGGGGGACCAGGATGGCAGCGGCCAGCCAGCCGGCCTCGATAAACCCATCGGCGAATCTTCCCAGCCGCGTGTCCACTGCTAATTAGTTTATAATTCAGCGGCAGGAGATGGAAAACCCGCCGCTCCCAGCGCTCAAGGCGACCGAGCGGCCACTGCCGGCCCTGGCGGCCCGGCCATTGCCTGACCTCCGGGTAAGGGCGGTGCGGGCGGCGACGATGGGCGGACTGGCCTGGGCAGCCCTCTGGCTCATGCGGTGGCTGTTGGGACGGTCGAACCGCGCCGCCCGGCGGGTACGGCTGCGGCAGGTGACGGTGGTTACCTGGGTTGAAGTCTGGCGGGATTAACCCTCCGGTTTGAGGTGAAGGGCCATGAACACAGCGATGTTCCTTTCCATCCCCGCGTCCATGTTTCCCGAGCAGCAGATCCTTAAGTTCGAAGGCCGCCGGTTCGATTACCAGACCCTCCAGGACCGGGTGAACCGGCTGGCCGGGGGGCTGCGGGGGCTGGGCCTCGGCCGGGAGGACCGGCTAGCCGTGCTCCAGACCAACTGCAACGAGTACGTCGAGGCCTATTATGCCGCCTCCAAGCTGGGCATCGTCTTTATCCCCCTCAACTACCGGGCCAAGCTGGAGGAACTGCGCTATATGCTCCAAGACTCCGAGGCCACGGCGCTGATGGTGGGGGACCGCTACGTCGAGCTCATCGACCGGCTGAGGCCAGAACTTACCGGGGTGAAAGTTTACATAAGTATTGAAAGTTCCCGACCGGGGATGGTCCCGTACGGGGAGTTGCTTGCAGGGGCCGAGCCTGTGGAGGCGGAGGCCGACGTGGCCGACGAGGACCTTAACGTCCTGATGTATACCAGTGGCACCACTGCCCTGCCCAAGGGGGTGATGCTCACCTACGGCGACTTCAGCGAGTACGTGCTCAACTCCGTGGAGCCGGCCGATGGGACCGACCGGGGGGCCTTTCTGCTGGCGGTGCCCCTATACCACATTGCCGGCCTCACCTCGATTATGACCAACATTTATACCGGCCGGCGGCTGGTGATGCTGGCCCAGTTCGAGCCCGGCCTCTGGCTTAAAACCGTCGAAGGGGAGCGGATAACCCACGCCTTCGTGGTGCCGACGATGCTTAAGCGGATCTTGGAGCACCCTGACTTCGACCGGACCGACCTTTCCAGCCTGCAGGTCCTCTCTTACGGGGCGGCCCCGATGCCCCTGCCGGTGATCCGGCGGGCCATCGAGCGGTTTCCCAAGACGGTGGGCTTTATCAATGCCTTCGGCCAGACGGAGACCACCTCGACGGTAACGGTGCTGGGGCCCGAGGACCACCGGCTTGAAGGCACGCCCGAGGAGGTGGAGAAGAAGCTTAAGCGGCTCTCCTCCATCGGTCGGCCCCTACCGGACGTTGAGCTTAAGATCTTGGATGAAGAGGGCAACGAGCTTCCGCCCGGTCAGATCGGGGAGATCGCCATCCGGTCGGCCCGGGTGATGAAGGGCTACTGGAAGCGGGAGGCCGAAACCGCCCAGACCCTGGCGGGGGGCTGGGTACGGACGCGGGATATGGGCTGGGTAGACGAGGACGGCTACGTCTACCTGGCGGGCCGCAAAAGCGACATGATCATCCGGGGCGGGGAGAACATCGCCCCGGAGGAGGTGGAGGCGGTGCTGCACACCCACCCGGCGGTGGACGAGGCGGCGGTGTTCGGTATCCCCGACGAGGAGTGGGGCGAGCGGGTGGCGGCGGCGGTGGTACTCAAGCCCGGAATGCAGGCGACCGCGGCGGAGCTGATGGAGTACTGCCGCCAGCGGCTGGCCAGCTTTAAAAAGCCCGAATTCGTCTTCTTCCTGGAGAGCCTGCCCCGCAACCCGATGGGGAAGGTCCTAAAGAAGGACCTGCGACAGATGTTCGCCGATAGGGTGACCAGCCGTTAGCGGCGCCCGGGCGGGTGTTACAATGGGTTTAGCGAAGACCATCGGATGGGAGGGAGTACGATGTCCCGCGACGATGTGGTTATCGTGAGTGGGGTCCGTACCGCCATCGGAACCTTCGGGGGCTCCCTGAAGGACGTGCCGGCCTCGGAACTGGGGGCGACGGTGGTTAGGGAGGCCCTTCGGCGGGCGGGGGTCCGGCCCGAGCAGGTGGAGCACGTGGTTTTCGGGCAGGTGCTGCACACGGCTCCCGAGGACCCGTACATCGCCCGGGTTGTGGGCATTAAGGCCGGGTTGCCCGTCGAGGTTCCGGGGCTCACCCTTAACCGGCGGTGCGGTTCGGGCCTGGAGGCCATCTGCACGGCGGCCCGTATGATCCGCCTGGAGGAGGCGGACGTGGCGGTGGCCGGGGGCGTTGAGTCGATGAGCCGGGTCCCATACTGGCTGACCAAGGCCCGGTGGGGCATCCGGCTGGGGGACGACACCCTGGTGGATGCCCTGGTCGGGGGCCTTAACGACCCGTTTTACCACATCCACATGGGGGTGACGGCCGAGAACCTGGCCGAGCGTTACTGCATCAGCCGGGAGCGCCAGGATGTTTTCGCCCTGGAGAGCCACCGGCGGGCCATCCGGGCCATCGACGAGGGCCGGTTTAAGACCCAGATCGTGCCGGTCGAGGTTCCGGGCCGGAAGGGCGAGACGGTCCGGTTCGAGGTGGACGAGCATCCCCGCCGGGATACCAACCTGGATAAGCTTTCGAGCTTAAAGCCGGTCTTTAAGCCGGGCGGGACGGTGACGGCCGGGAACGCGTCGGGTATAAACGACGGGGCGGCGGCGGTGGTGCTGACG
Organism: Chloroflexota bacterium; assembly: GCA_040289115.1. Taxonomy (GTDB): domain Bacteria; phylum Chloroflexota; class Dehalococcoidia; order JAUQQI01; family JAUQQI01; genus JAUQQI01. Next base: position 1,409 of record PSKS01000074.1, on the reverse strand, counting down.
CACCGGGCCAAGGCCCAGGAGCTGGGTATCCAGCCCATCGCCCGGCTGGTAGCCTATGCCACGGCCGGCGTGGAGCCCCAGGTTATGGGGATCGGCCCGGCCCCGGCCATCCGCCGGGTGCTAAAAAAGGCCGGGCTCAACCTGGACGATATCGACGTCATCGAGCTGAACGAAGCCTTCGCCGCCCAGTGCCTGGCCGTTATGGACGAGGTGGGCCTCGACCCCGAAAAGACGAACCCTAACGGCGGGGCCGTCGCCCTGGGCCACCCGGTAGGGGCAACCGGGGCGATCTTGACGGTTAAGGCCATTTATGAGCTACACCGGATCAGGGGCCAGTACGCCCTGGTAACCATGTGTATTGGCGGGGGCGAAGGCATCGCCGCCATCTTCGAGCGGGAGGGGGACGGCATCCCCATCCCGAACGGGGCCTAGGGCTGCCAGATGGCCGGGTCTTCGTGGCCCAGCCGCCAGCCGGCCACCCGGTTCAGGCCGTAACGGCGGACCAGCTCCACCTTCGCCAGGAAGGACCGCCGGTCCTCGAACCAGACCTCGTGGGCCTGGCCGGATTGGGTGTAGCGGAGCCGGTTAGCCCCCACCTCGGGGATGTAACCGGTCTCCCCAATGGTCAGCAGGGGTAGAAGGTCGGTGTAGCGGCGGCTTGCGGCCGGGGGGCCGGCGGCAAGGTTCCAGTCGGTAGCCCACCAGGGTAGGCTAACGACCAGCTTTTCCCGGGGCACCCGGGCCACCGTGTAGGCGAGCACTTGGGCCAGCCAGTCGGTAGGGGTGGTAGGCCCGGGGGTCGTGCTGGCCTCGGTGCGGAACCCGTAGGCCATCAGCACGAAGTAGTCCACCTGGGCAGCCAGCCGGGTGTAATCGTAGGGGGCCGCCCAGCCGGAAGCCAAGTCCCGGGTTCGGGCCGGGACCGCTTGGCTGAGGACCCGGCCGGGGTAGCGGGTCCGCAGGCCGGCGGCGACCTCGGCCACGAAGCGGGTAAGGTCGTCCCGGCTTTCGGCCGGGATCCCCTCAATGTCCAGGTGGAGGCCCTGAACGGCGGGGTCCGAAAGCAGGCTCAGAACCGCCTCCACCAGCCGGCCGCGGCGGGCCGGGTCGGCCAGGGCCCAGCCGAACTCGACGTCCGCCTGATTTTTGACCATGACGTGGAGGGGCCGGCCATAGGCGGCGGCCAGCCGGATAACTTCCGGCCGGGCCGAGCCGGTTACCTCCCCGTTGGGGGAAAGGTGGTAAAAATAGGCGACGACGTGGTCCAGCCGGGGGATGGCCCGGCTCAGGCTCTCGTATGAGCGGGTGTGGTCGTATGCCACGTAGTAGCCCCACAACTCCGACCCCACCAGGCCGCCGTCCTCGGGCTGGGTTGCGGCCTGGGGGATGATGCCGGCCTCCTTGGCCAC
>PSKS01000073.1:0-9666 GCA_040289115.1 Chloroflexota bacterium | reverse complement strand
GGCCGAGACCTCCGAAAGGAGCCGGGACTCCGCCGCCATAAGCCCAGACATGCCTTTACCTCCTGATGGTGTTTCTGGAGCCTGGCGACCTTCCCAGACCCCAACTTTCTTAACCGTCTTTGGCGGGTCCTACAGGCCGGCCCAGGACCGAAAGAGCTCCCCGACTACGGAAAAGTCCTTCGGTCCGTAACCCGAGGCCACCGCCACCAAATAGAGCTGGCGGGCGAGGGCGGCTACGGGAGCCGGGACCTTGGCTCCCTCCGCCAGCCGCAAGAAGTTGCCCACGTCCTTGGCCATAAGCTCGGTGGTGAAGCCCGGGGCAAAATCCCGGTCCGCTGGGGCCTCGGGCAGCAGCCCCGCCACCGGCGGCCGCAACTCCACCGCCGGGCAGCGGCCGCTGCTTACCATGATGACCTGTCGGAGCAGCCCGGGGTCGGCCCCGAGCTTGCGGCCGACAATAAAGGCTTCGGCTGTCGCCAGCATCTGGACGGCCGAGATGAGATTGTTGCAGAGCTTGAAAACCTGCCCCATACCCGCTGGCCCCACGTGGAAGATGTGTCGGCCCAGGACCTCGAAAAATGGTCGGACCCGCTCAAAGACCGCCCGGTCGCCCCCAACCATGATGGTCAGGGTGGCCTGCTCCGCCCCGACATCCCCGCCCGAGACGGGCGCATCCAGGAAGTGAGCTCCCACCGCGGCGGCCTCACGGGCCAGGGTCCGGGCCGTTTCCGGGTGGTTGGTCCCCATATCGACCAGAACGGCCCCCGGCCGCAGGTTCCGAAGGACCCCCTCGGGGCCGGTGCAAACCTCGAGGACTTCGGGGTCCCCCGGAAGCATGGTGACCACCAGGTCGCAGGCGCGGGCCAGGGGACCCGGGCCCGGGGCGGCCTCGGCCCCGGCCTCGACCAGCGGGGCCATCGCCTCCGGCAGCCGGTCGTAAACCACCAGCGGGTAGCCGGCCCGGAGGAGGTGGCGGGCCATGGGGCGGCCCATCCGGCCCAGGCCGATAAACCCGATCCGTTCGAAGGTCACGGCCTTTACCCCCCATTAGCCGCCGGCGACGGCGGTGCGGCCCACGCCCACCGGCGTCCGCCACTCGGCAAAGCGACCGTCGATGCCCCGGACAATATCGTGGTAAAGCTTTTGGAGTCGGCGGGTGACCGGCCCGATCTGGCCGTCGCCGACGGGGAAACGGTCCACCGACCCGATGGGCGTAACCTCGGCCGCCGTCCCGCAGAAAAACGCCTCGTCGCAGACGTAAAGCTCCGTTCGGTCCACCTCCCGCTCCACCACTGGTACCCCAAGGATCTCCCGCAAAAGGGTTATCAAGGTGGCCCGGGTTATGCTCTCCAGAATAGAAGCGGTTACCGGCGGGGTGATGGCCACCCCGTCACGGATTATAAACAGGCAGGCTCCCGGCCCTTCGGCCACCTTGCCGGAGGCGTTGAGGATAATGGCCCCGTCGTAACCGTCGGCCTGGGCTTCCCGGGTGGCCAGCCGGCTATTCCAATAGTTGGGAAGGGCCTTAATGCGCGGGGGCATCACGTTATCGGCAATGCGGACCCACGAGCTTACCCGGACGTTTATCCGGTAGTCGGTAAGGAGGTGGGATTCGAAAGGCCGAAGGGTGATGTAAAGACCGGTCCTCACCTCGTCGGCCCGGCTGAATGCCCGGCCCGGGCCGGCTGGGTAGGCCACCGGCTGGATATAAGTGTCGTCCCGGCAGTTGTTGGCCCGCAGCAGGTCGACCACAGCCTGCGCCAGCTCCGCCTCCGCCCAGCGGGGTTTAAGGCCGGCCATCTTCATGGACTGGCCGAGCCGGCGCAGATGCTCTTTAAGGCGAAAGACGTAGAGCTCACCGGTTTGCAGGTTCTGGTAGGCCTTAATGCCCTCGAAAACGGCCCCGATGGCCGACCAGTGGGCCTGGGTGATGTGAACGGTCGCCTGGTCCCACGGTACGAGCCGTCCGTCCCACCAGATGTAGTCTGGCCGCCACTCCTGGGTCACGCTGGGTCCTCCTTATAGCTATGTCGATTTAGTATAAACCAACGGGCTGTCGGGTACGGTGACGGCATGACGCCCCGACCGACCGCCGGCCGGCGCAAGAGGCTGCCCCAGGTCCGCTTTGGCGCCCTTGACAAGGGCGGGGTAATCTGCTATATATCCAGCGAGAGTTGGTCTGACCAATAGACCATTGGTTGGAGGAGGCCTTGTGCTCAGGACGGTCAAACGGGTGCGGCTCCACGAAGAGATCGTTATTCAGCTGGCCGAGCTTATCCGCAAGGGCCAGCTTCAGCCGGGGGACCGCCTACCTCCGGAGCGGGAGCTGGCCGACCGCCTCGGCGTCAGCCGAAGCTCCGTCCGGGAAGCCCTCCGCATTTTGGAGCTCCATGGCCTGGTTGCCCGCAGGCCGGGCACGGGCACTGTCATCGCCGGGGGAACCCCCCAGGGCCTCATCCGGTCCCTTACCCAGCTGGCTCTCCAGGACGTCATGGAGCTGCGGCTTATCGTCGAACCCGCCGTCGCCGCCCTTGCGGCTGAGCGGGCAACCCCCGCGGACATTGGTCGCCTCGAGGCGATCCTGGCCGAACAGGAGGCCCAGATCCGCCGGGGTGAAACCGGGGCGGCGGCAGATGGTGCCTTCCACCTGGCCATTGCCCAGGCCACTCACAACCGGGCGTTGGTCCGCCTGGCCGAAGCCCTGGCCGAGATCCTGGCCGTAAGCCGGGACCCCTGCGTTCAGAGTCCCCAGCGCTCCCGCCTCTCCCTGCAGTCCCACCGGCAGATCCTGGGGGCCATCAGGGACGGTTTGCCCGCGGCCGCCCGGCAGGCCATGGAGGACCACATTCGCCGGGTGGACCTGGCCCTCTTCGGGGTGGCCGAAGCAGGGGTTACGCCGGTCTCAGCTGAAAACCTGGAGGGGAAAAGCGATGATTAAGCGGGTTGAGATAAACTACCGGGGCATCTTCCAGAAGAATCTGGCCAAGAAGATCGGCGGCGATATCGTCCTCATCGCCACCCGAATGGGCCAGGTCGGCTTCTCCAACGGCCGGTACAGCGACTCCCCGGAGCGCAACGGCATCCCTTGTAAATACTTTGCCTTCATTTCACCCGACCTTTCCGAGGAGGAGCTGGAGGCCGAGTGCGGGGCCAAGCTCGACATCGACGAGGCCGATATCTCCGTCGTCCTGGATGACACCATGGTCAAGGGGGTCGAGCCCTGGGCCTGGCACGGGATCCGTCCCATCAATGAAAAGGTCATCGAAGGGGGCTGTCTGCTGGTCGTCTCCCGGCGAAGCCACCAGGAGCTGCTCAAGTTCATCGCCAAGAAACCTTATAACTACAACCTAGCCATCCTGGAGGGGGATGCCAGCTTTGCCGGCCTCTGGGTCTATAAGGACGACCTGACCCGGGAGCGGGTGCTCGGCGCCATCGCCGCAGTCGACCCGGAGCTCATCAGCATCGAGGCCGTGGAACAGTACCTCTGGGACACAACCCAGCAGGAGCACCGGGTCCTGGCCGCCAGGCAGGCTTACGAACAGGTCCGGCAGAGCATCAGGACGGTGACCCCGGACCAGGGCATCGAGTGGCCCTACCAAGTCCCCACCTTGCCCAAGTGGCACGAATTCACCGAGGGCATCGTGGTGCCGGCCGTGAAGCGGGACTTTAAGGTGGGTCCCGGGGGCCAGGCCCGCAACACCCAGCTTAAGCGGTTCACCAGCCGGACCCAGCGTCCGGTTATCCGGTTTGACCTGTGCATCAAGTGCACCCTCTGCTGGTACGACTGTCCCGACGAGTGCTTTGACCCGACCGAGGATGGCTATTACGACGTCAACTACGAGTACTGCGTCGGTTGCGGCCGTTGCGCCCAGGTCTGCCCGGTCAAAGAGTGTATCGTTATGGTGGATGAACTCCGTTTCGAGGACAACAGCAGCCCCTACGAGTTCTGGAAGCGGGACCCCGAAGGGTACCTCCGCTGGGCCGAGGAGAAGAAGGGTACCGAGCGGATAACTTACCCCTTCATTACGGGTACCGGAGTCCACGTCCTGGAAGGGGAGCGGGTGCCTGAGGGCAAGAAGATTATGCTCAAAAAGAAGGAGGCGCTCACGTCATGACCACCAGGACTGAGGCCGCGGTTTGGGAACGGGAGGAATTACTGACTGGCTGCCAAGCTGTCGCCCACGGCGTCCGCCTCGCCGACGTCGACGTTATTGCCGCCTACCCCATTCGGCCCTACACCGAGGTCATGGACGCCATTTCGAAGATCATCGCCGACGGGGAGCTGGACGCCGAGTATATCATTGCGGCCAGCGAGCACGACCAGTTTGAGATCGTTAAGCACGCCAGCTCGGTGGGCGCCCGGGCCTTTGCCGGCAGCAGCGGCACCGGCTGGATGTACGGCTTTGAGGCCCTGGTGGTTACCGCCACCGACCGCCTGCCGGTTCTTTTCCTGGTGGGCAACCGGGCCCTGGACGACCCTGGGGCCTTCGGGGTGGAACACAACGACGCCCTGGCCGTGCGGGATATGGGCTGGCTGCTGTGCTGGGTAACGACCCCGCAGGAGGCCCTCGAGCATGTTCTGATCGGCTACCGGGTTGCCGAAGATAAGCGGGTGATGATGCCCATGGCCCTGGCCATGGATGGCGCCTTCCTAACCCACTCCCAGCATCTGGTCCGGATTCCCACCAGGGAGGCGGTGCGCCGCTTTCTGCCGCCCTATGACCTGGGGGAGCGCCGTCTCCACCCGGATAACCCCATCTCCATCGCCCCCCAGGTGAACGAGGACTGGGTGATGGAGATCCGGCGGCAGAACTGGGAGGCTGCCCGCCGGGCCCGGCAGGTGATCGTGGAGGCCTACCGGGAATTCAACGCCGTCTTCGGCGACGTCTACTCGCCCCCCTACTACTTCGAGGAGTTCATGACGGAGGATGCCGAGGTGGTGCTGGTGGGCCTGGGCACCGTTGCCCGGCCGGGTCGCACGGCCGTCCGGCGGCTCCGGGAGAAGGGCCACAAGGTCGGGTATATAAACCTGCGCTGGTTCCGGCCCTTCCCCACGGTGGAGTTGCGGGAGAGCCTGCGCCGATTCCGGGCCGTCGGGGTCATCGACCGGGACTTTGCCCACGGCTCCCCCGATGACGGCGGGGTCCTGCTCCACGAAATTCGGTCATGCCTTTACCCGGTCCGGGAGCGGCCGGTGGTTGTCAACTTTATAAGCGGCCTCGGCGGCCGGGATATCTCCATTGCCGACTGCATGAAAATGTTTGAGATAACCCAGGAGGCGGCCCAGAAGGATTCCCTGGACGGCTTCGTGACCTGGGTCGGTCTGCGGGAGTAAGAAAGGAGGTTTACCCAATGCCTCGGGAAGAAGTGGTCCTCTACGACAAGATCAAGAACGTCCGGCAGACTCCCCTGGAAGAGTTCTACACGTCGGGTCACCGCACCTGCCAGGGTTGTGAGTCGGCCATGGTAATGCGGGGCTTCGCCAAGGCGGCTGGCCCCCGAACCATCGCCATGGGTTCGACGGGCTGCATGTACGTGGCCAACACCAGCTACATGACCACCCCCTGGGTCATCCCGTGGATGCACACCCAGCTCGGGTCGGGCGGCTCGGCGGCAGTGGGCACGGCCGCCGGCCTGCGGGCCCTGATGCGCAAGGGGAAGATCCCGGCCGAGAAGATAAACGTCATCTCCTTCTGCGGCGACCTGGGCGGGGCCGACATGGGCCTCTCGGCTATCTCCGCCGCCCTGCAGACCGACTACGACCTGCTCATTATCCTTTACGACAACGAGTCGGCGGCCAACACCGACATTCAGGCCACCGGCATGACCCCTTACGGCGCCCAGACCACCTTTACCCCACCAGGCAAGAAACACCGGATCATGCAGCGGCGGTGGAAGAAAAACGTAGCCGGGATGCTGGCTGTGGGCCACCCCACCTGCCGGTACGTCGCCACCGCCTGCGCCACGTTCCCGCCCCTCGATTATTTAAACAAGGTCCGCAAGGCCCTCACCATCGGAGGGCCCACCTTCATCCACACCTTCGACCCCTGCCCCAAGGGCTGGGACTATCACCCCCGTTACTCCCACGAGCTGGGCGAGCTGGGGATAAAGTCGGGCATCTTCCCCCTCTATGAGATTATTGACGGCCAGGTCTTTTATACCTACGACGCCCGTAAGGAGCGGATCCCGGTCCGAGAATATCTTATCCGCCAGGGCCGGTTCGCCCACCTTACCGAAGAGGATATCGACTACATCCAGAAGATGGTGGACGAGATGTGGGAGGAGTGGGACATACCTGGGGTGGTACCGGTCCGGGGCTTTTTGAAGGTGGCCGACAGGCAGCCAGCTGGCGTCGCCGACTAGGTCCCGGACCCGAAACCCCAAAGGCAAAAGCCGCGGGCGGCAGCGTAGCCGGCCTGCAAGGCGGAGGTTCGCCCGATGGCGTGCCGGGACGGCACAGACTACGTCATCATCGGCAATGGGATAGCCGGGACGACGGCGGCCGAGGTCATCCGCCGGGCCGACCCCGGAGGCTGCGTGGTTTTGATAAGCGAGGAGCCCTATCCCCTTTACAACCGGGTGGCTTTGCCCAGGTTTTTAAAGGGCCAGGTAAGGGAAGAAAAGGTCCTAATGCGCACCGTTGAGGCCCACACCAAGCAGGGCATAAAGCTGCTGCTTGAGACCAGGGTCGTTGGGCTCAACCTTGAGGACCGGACGGTCATCACCGAGGCGGGCAAAGAGCTTGCCTTTGACCGGCTGCTTATTGCCAGTGGGGGCAGGCCCAACCGGCTTAATGTTCCCGGGGCTGAGGCCCACGGGGTTTTCAACTTCCAGACCTTAGATGACGCCAAGGCCATCTTGGCGGCGTTAAAGGACGCCCGAAGGGCCGTAACCATTGGCGGCTCTTTTATCGGTTATGAGCTCACCGAGGCCTTCCGGGCCAGGGGCTTGGAAGTCACCTGGCTTATACGGGAGTCCTGTTTCCTAGGCTACCACGGCTATTTAGATGAGGATGGGGGTCGGATTGTGGATTTGATTGCCCGCAGGAACGGGGTTGAGGTTATTTACGAGGATGAGGCGGCCGAGGTCTTGGTAAACTGTGGCCGGGTGAAGGGTGTAAAGACGAAGCGGGGCCGCCACCTTGAGGCCGACGTTATCGGTGTGGGTATCGGGCTTAGTCTGAACATCGATTTTCTTCGGGGCACGCCGATTGAATGCCGCCGTGGGGTGTTGACTGATGAGTATTTAAGGGCGTCGGTGGCCGGGGTATATGCTGCCGGGGATGTGGCCGAATTTTACGACCTGATAACGGGTGAGCGGCATGCCTTGGGGACGTGGCCCAATGCGGCCCAGCAGGGGAAGGTGGCGGCCAAGAACATGTTGGGTGCCGAGGAAGCCTTTTTGGAGGTTCCGGATTATACCAGCGGCCTTTTTGACTCCAACATTGCTTGCAGTGGGGTTTTGCCCAGGGAGCACCCCGACTTGGAGGCCATCAAGTGGGCCGACTTTGAAAACCTAAGCTACAAAAGGCTCTTTTTCAAAGGCGGTCGGCTGGTTGGGGCCGTCTTAATCGGCGAAATGCGGGGCCGAAAACGCCTCTTAGAACTTATCAAAGCCCGGGCCCGGTTTAGCCAGTGCGAGCGTCTTGGCCTGTTAGAGGCCGTACTTTAAGGCCCGGCCGCGTCCATCCCCGACCCAAGCTCCATCTTTTTAACACGGCTGGGCGTCCTTGGCCCCTCCGGCAGGCAGGTCGTGGACCTGGCGGCCGCGTACGCGTTCCTCCTCTGGGTGTAGATGCGGTCCGCTCCGAGCAGGTGGCCGTGGTGCTTTTCCCCGAGAAGATGCGGGAGTTCCTTGTCCTTGGGCCCTGGGGCCTAGACCAGGCCCGACGGGTGGTGGAGTTCGCCTTGGGGCTTGCGGCTTCCCCCGTCACGTATTCCTTATCGGCGGTCCGTTTGCTGGCCCCGGTTGTTCCCCAGGTCCTGTGGGATTGCCTGGGCTTTGATGAGCCCACCAAGAATGCCTACGCTTGGCTCAACCTGCCGGTGTCCCCGGCCTGGTACGAGCTTCCCGTCTACGATAAGGGTAATTCCCTGATGGTGGTCGGGCCGGAGGCCGACGTCTGCTGGTCGGCCTACTCCGAGGTTATAGACTACGAGCTGGGGGTCGCCGTCGTCATTGGACCTGGGGGCTGGGATATTCCGGCTGCCGCGGCCCATCGGCACATCTATGGCGTGACGAATTTAAACGACTTAAGCGCCAGGGATATTGTGGTATGTGGTTGGGTGGTAACAGTTTAGATGTAACGTCCGTGGAGGTGCGTCAAGGTGCATAGGAGGGAGAAGGACAAAATTTATATGATCAGGTTTCTTGTACCATATATGGAATTTCTTAGGGTCCCGCAGGTTTCCTGGTTACTGGTTTTCGGTGCGCTCGCTCGTTTGCCGTACAGTATGTACCCGCTGGCCATGATACTCGTCGTCCAACGCAACACGGGTTCGCTGGCCGTTGCGGGGATAGTTGCGGGTTCGGCGGCCCTCGGTTACGCGCTGTTTGGCCCGTTGCTTGGCCGATTGGTCGACCGCTACGGACAGTTTAGAGTGCTCGTTGGCACTGTAGTGGCCAACTTCGCGATATTCGCGGCTCTGCTCATCGCCGTTATTTCCGATACCTCTCCGGTCATCCTCGTCGCGCTTGCTTTTGCCGCTGGAGGTTCATTGCCGCCTGTGGCCAGTTGCCAGAGAGCGTTATGGCCCGTCGTCATTCGCTCGGCGGAACTGCTGAATGTAGCGTTCGCAGTGGAAGTGATGCTCCTCGATGCGTTTTTAATCGTTGGTCCGGCTATTGTGACCGTGCTGGTTACCCTCGCCACACCCGAGGTCGCTCTCGGAGTTTCCGCGGCGATGATCGCGGTGGGAACGCTCGGGTTCGCGGCATCGCCTCTTTCACGAGCATCCCGGGGAAACAGCGTGCGAAAGTTGCTTGTTGGGCTCGGGCCGCTTGCCGCGCCGGGAATACGGACGCTGATCGTTGTGACCGCTCTGACGTTTCTGGCTCTCGGCCTGATACGGGTAGGACTCGTCGCGTTCGCGGAGGAGAGGAGCACCATCAATGTGAGCGGACTCCTGTTCACAGCTCTTGGTGTCGGCAGTCTTGCCGGTAGCCTGGGCTTTGGTGCTATAACGTGGAGGCTGGCCATGCGCGTGAGATACGTACTGTTGCTCGCCGGTTTTGCCCTTGTGACTCTTCCTCTTTCCGTTGCTTCCACACTGCCGGTCATGGCAGTGCTTGTTGTTCTCGCTGGCTCTTGTCTTGGCCCAGTAACGATCTGCGAAATGAATCTCATGCGTGACTGCGCACCGGAGGGTAGCCTTACCGAGTGTTACGCGTGGGCGATTACTGCGACCTACGCTGGCGCCGCGGCCGGAAATGCTCTCGGAGGCGTACTCGTCCAAATCGCGGGATGGCGCGTCGAAATGCTCGTCGCCAGTGGCGTGCTCGCTCTTGCTGCCGGCTACGCGCGAATCCGCCAGTCCAACCTGGCGGAAAATCCTTCACTGCCCGGTGCTAACTAGTGCTGGCACGCTGTGGGGGAGGCTGCAGGTTCCAAAACGTGGATAAAGCAGGGGCCACGTCCTTCGGCTGGGGTATCAGAAGCCGTTCCCT
>PSKS01000072.1:0-9872 GCA_040289115.1 Chloroflexota bacterium | reverse complement strand
GAGCCGGTACTGGGACCGGGAGGTCAAGGAACTTCGGCAGCTCCTCGACCTTTTTCCCGGGTTACATAGTAGGTCCCAAGACCCTTCGCCACCAGCTCCCCGTCGTTAAAGACCTCCGCCTCGAGGAAGACGACCCGGTTGCCCCGGCGCAGAACCCGGGACTCGCACACCAGCTGCCCGCTCCGGACAGCCCGCAGGTAGGTGACCGTAAGCTCGATGGTCGAGCAGACCTCACCGGGGTCCATAACGGTGTGAACGGCCGCGGCCGTACCCGTGTCCACCAGGCTGAAGATAACCCCGCCGTGGACAACCCCGTTCCGGATATTGAGAAACCAGGGCACTACCTCCAGCTCGCAGCGGGCAAAGCCCTCACCCCTGCCGGTAACCCGGATTCCCAGGCGGCCGACGAAGGTATCCGGCTGGGGAGTCTCATGGGGAAAGGGTTTCGGCATCCGGTTGTCCTCCCTACGTGGACCGGACATTAAGGGCCCTTAAGATCGCCCCCCGGTCGGGAAATCCGGTGGCCCGGTAAACCTCCCGGCCGGTGCCGTCAAAGACCAAAAACGTGGGCACCACTTCCAGGTTCCAGCGGGAAAGGAGCTCCTGCCCGGCCGGTTCGGCCACGTTCACCCGGAAGACCTGGGCCCGGCCGGCCAGCTCCCGTTCGAGCCCGTCGACGACGGGCTTCACCGTGAGGCACATCAGTCAGTAATCCGAGTAAACCTCGACCAGGGTTGGCCGGCCGGACCGGAGCCGGCCCTCGACCTCGGCGGCCTTGAGCCGGCCGGGACCGGTCCGCATCACCCGGTGATAGGCGGCCAGCAGAAGGAGCAGCCCGGCCGGGACCAGCACCCGGGCCGGGCTCGGGCCGGCTACCAGGTTGGCAAAAAGCCCGATCCCGGCGATAAGCCCGGCCGCCCAGAGGAAGGAATAGCGGTTTAGGGCCGACCTCACGGCCTTCAGCCCACGGTGCTCAGTTTAAGCACCCGCTCCCAGGCCTCCCGAACCGGAGGGTAATGGTCGGCGAAGGCCCGGACCAGGCCGAAGCAGCCGGCCAGCATCATATCCCCGTGTGGGACCGCAAAATAGGGCCGCAGGCGGGAACCCCTGAGCAGTCCCCGTCGGGGTCCGGTAACGGCCAGAAGCACCTCCCCAGCCCGGCGCCGGGGAGGCTCGAAAACCAGGGCCCCGTGGCCCATGTCGGCAAAGACCTCATCGTTCGTCACCGTCCCGGCCGCCAGCTTTTCCAGGTACGCCTCAAGCTTTGCCCGGTCCAGCTCACCGGTGTGGTGCTCGAATAGCCCCAGAATCTCCCCGTTCCGCAGGTAAAAGGCCAGGGTGTGAAAATTCCCCACGTTCACCACCAGCCGCTCAGAAGAAGCCCTTACCCGCTCATCCTCCAGGGTGCCCAAGATGGCGGCCGGACCGGTATCCATCACCAGGAGGGGCTGGGGGCCGTCAAAGGAGTCGGCCACGGCCCAGAGCCGGGTGAGAAACTCGGGGATGTGGGGCTTGAGGTAGGCGAAGCCGCTCAGGCCTCCGGCCTCCCGAAGCCGGCGGGCCAGGTACTCAAACCGGAAGCGGCGGTCGCTGTAGCCGGGCGGGGCAGCCCCGTGGTCGAAAACGGCCACCGCCACCACATCGGGCTCGGCCTTGACCCCAAAGAGGCGCAGGGCAGCCAGGATCTCCGGATAGTAAAAATCCCGAAGCTCGATGCGCACCGCCCCTTCGGGAACTTCGGCCTCACCGGCCACCAGCCGGACGCCCATCCGCTCCACCGCGGCCAGGTCGTCGTCGAAGGTCTGGGCCGCCACCGGGGTGGCGTAAACGGGGAAGCCGGCCCGAATATGGTCCAGCGCCGCCCAGTGGCAGGGGCCACCACCCATCATCCGGCCCGTAAGGAAAACCGGCTGCCCGGCCCGGGTCGCCTCCCGGATCCGTTCGGCGACGATTACCGTCGGCGACGGCAAGATCAGCTGAACGGCGTTTTCGACGGGCTGTTCGGAATCGAGTAGCACAATGTCCTGGGTGCCGGTCCCAATGTCGACAGCCAGAATTCGCATGGGAGGTCCCCCTGCCACCATTTTGGCACAGGCGGGACGGCATTAACAAGCCTACTGCTTCATCCAGGGGTCGAGGGCGTCCCGCAGGCCGTCGCCGAAGAAGTTGTAGCTTAGGACCGTGAGGGAAAGGGCGGCGGCCGGGAAGAGCAGCAGGTGGGGATAGGCCCGCATGGCCCGGTACCCGTCCAGGATCATAAGCCCCCACGAGGGCATCGGGGGCTTGACCCCCAGGCCGATGAAGCTTAAGGCCGCCTCAACCAGGATGGCGTTGGGAATCCCGAAGGTTACGGCCACGATGATGGGAGCCAGGATGTTGGGCACCAGGTGGACCCGGATGATCCGGAAGTGGCCGACGCCGATGGCCCGGGCAGCTTCGACAAACTCCCGCTCCTTCAGCGAGAGAATCTGACCCCGGACAAGCCGGGCCACCGTAAGCCAGCTGGTGAGCCCCAGGGCAATGAAGACCCCCAGGAGGCCGCCGAAGAGGTCGTCGGCCCGGACCATTAGCCAGAGCAGGCCGCTGGGGTTCTCGCGGCCCGTAACCGCCCGCAGGGTCGTCATCACGATGATGATCAAAAGCAGGTCGGGGAAAGAATACATGACATCTACAAAGCGCATCAGGAGCTGGTCGATTTTGCCCCCAAAATAGCCAGCAATGGCTCCCACCGACATCCCGATTAGGATGATGATGGCCTGGACGATAAACCCGACGGCCATAGAAACCCGGGCCCCGTAGACCAGGCGGCTTAAAACGTCCCGGCCAAGGTGGTCGGTTCCAAAGGGGTGCTCCCAGCTGGGCGGCTGGAACTGGTTGGTGATGTCCTGCTGCCAGTAGGGGTAGGGGGCAATAAAATCGGCAAAGATGGCCACCAACAGCATGAACCCGATGAAGGCCATGCCGACCACGGCCGCCCGGTTGCGGAGGAGCCGACGCCAGGCGTCGGCCCAAAGGCTGGTCGAACCCCGGGCCGGTAGGACCGCTTCTGGGGCGGTCGCCCCGGGGCGGGATGGGGTTTCGGCAGTCACGGTCGTCTCAACCTCCGTTCCGGCCGGTTACTGGTAGCGAATCCTCGGGTCGAGGAACCCATAGGCCAGGTCAACAATCAGGTTCATCAGGGCGATGACGGTGGCAAAGAGCAAAGAGACGCCCATAAGGACCGGGTAATCCCGGTTGCTCACGCTGGTCACAAAGTACTGGCCGATCCCCGGAATGGAAAAGATAAACTCCACGTAAAAGGAGCCCGTAATCACCACGGCCAGGATCACCCCGGCCACGGTTATCACCGGGATCAGCGCATTTTTGAGGGCGTGGCGGACGATGACAACCCCCTCCGGTAAGCCCTTGGCCCGGGCCGTCCGGATGTAGTCGGCTCGGATAACTTCCAGCATCGACGCCCGGGTGTACCGGGCGAGGACGGCCATGGGCCCGAGGGCAAGGGTGATGACTGGCAGCACCAGGTGCCTGGGGGTACCCCAGCCGCCGGTGGGCAGCCCAACCCCCAGCGTCAAAATCAACAGCCAAACCAGGAGGGGGCCGACGACAAAGGTGGGAACGGTGGCCCCGAAGATGGCGAAAAACATAAGCACGTAGTCAAGGAACGTGTTCTGCTTGATGGCCGAGAGGATCCCCAGGGTTATTCCCAGGGTTACGGCGATGGCCATGGCGATGAGGCCGACCTGGATGGAGTTGGGGAAAAACTGGCCGATGATATCCCGGACGGTCAGATGGGTGTATTTATAGGATGGCCCTAGGTCGAGCCGGGTGACAACCCCGATTAGGTAGTCCACGTACTGCTGCCAGAGGGGCTTATCCAGCCCATACTTGGCGTTTAGATACTCCTGGACCGACTCGGGAACCGGTCGCTCCTTATCCCAGGGTCCGCCCGGGGTGAGGTGAAAAAGGATGAAAACCAGGGTGTAGACGGCAAGCAGGGTCGGGATTAAGAGCAAAACCCTTTTAAGCGCATACTTCCACACTTCTGACCTACGCCCCACAAAAGGATTGGGGGGCGGATGGGCTTTTTAGCCCATCCGCCCCGGGTCGGTTAGCGGGCCAGGATCTGGACGTCCCGCAGGGGCGCAAAGCCCAGGATCCGGGAGATGGTCCAATTCTTAACCCACGGTTTTACCAGGTGCCGGGCCCCGTAATGGTAGACCGGGATGGCCGGGTACTCATCGGCCAGGATCTTTTCGGCCTGGGCGTAAAGCTGGGCCCGCTTCTGCTGGTCCAACTCGGCCCGGGCCTGCCGGACGATCCGGTCGTAGTCGGGGTTCTTCCAGCCCAGGTTGAACATCCCCGGGTCCTCAGCTGAGTCCCAAAGGACGTTGTACCAGTTGTTCGGGTCCTCATAGTCCGAGAGCCAACCGCCCCGGTAAACGTCGTAAGTCTGGCTGGCCTCGGGGGTCCGGCGCCACTGGAGGAACACCCGCCACTCCATCTCCTGGAGTTTGACCTTGATGCCCAGGGTCTGCTGCCACCGCTGCTGGAGGTATTCGCCCAGCGCCTTCCAGGCCGCCGATGTGTTGTAGGTAAAGGTGATCTCCGGGAAGCCCTGGCCATTCGGATAGCCGGCGTCGGCCATGAGCCGCCGGGCCGCCTCGACGTCCTCCTTGGGCCAGATATCCGGGTTGCGGCCCATAATTCCCGGCGGCTGGAGGGAGTAGGCCGGCTTAGCAACCACCTTAAGCACCCGGTCGATAAGCACCTGCCGCTCCAGGGTCATCCCTAGGGCCTTGCGAACCCGCGGGTCCCGCAGGTGCGGCCGCCGGTTGTTGACCGCGATAAACATCGTCCCCGATTGGTCAAAGATTTTGATCTGGTCCTTAAATTTGGGGTCGTTTAAGATTCGGTCCACCTGGGCCGGCGGGATGCCCCGAGCCACGTCGAGCTCGTCGTTCTCATAGGCGGCCAAGACCTGCTCTTCAGCCCCCTCGGGGAAGATCCGGTAAACCGCCCGCTGGAGGGTCGGCTTCTTGCCCCAGTAGTCCTCGTTGCGCTCCAGGACGATCTCCTGCTGGTGTCGCCAGGAGCTCATCTTGAAGGCACCGTTGGTGACGATGTTGCCCGCCTCGGTCCACTTGTCCCCATACTTTTCGATAGCCTCCCGGGGCAGGGGGAACATCGTCCAGGTGGAGGCCAACCGCAAAAAGTAGGCCGCCGGCGCCTCAAGGGTCACCTCCAGGGTGCGGTCGTCCCGAGCCCGAACCCCAAGGGTTTGGGGGTTGGCCTTGCCCTCGTGGATGGCCTGGGCGTTCTTGATGGGGAAAAGGGTGGTGGCGTAATCGGAGGCTGTCTTCGGGTCGATGTTGCGCTTCCAGGCCCACTCGTAATCCTGGGCGGTAATGGGCCGACCGTTGGACCATTTGATGCCGGGCCGAAGGTAGAAGGTGTAGGTGATGCCGTCGGAAGAGACGTCCCACTTTTCGGCGTGAATACCGAAGATGTTCCCGGCGTCGTCAAACCCGACCAGCCCGTCAAAGAGCTGGACGATCACGTCGAGGGAGACCGTATCCGTTGCCAGCCCGGGGTCCAGAGTTGGTGGTTCGGTAAGGGGGATGCGGATGACCTGCTCCTTGGCCAGGCCGCCGGCCGGCTGGGAGGGCTGGGTGGGCTGCTGGGTGGGGGTGCAGGCTGCCAGGACCACTGCCAGGCCGGTACCGGTCATCCCGACCAGGAACTCTCGCCGATTAAACTCACGCATACCGAAAGCCTCCTTTCGTTCGGCTAGGGCCTAGGGAGCCAGGAAAAGCCCTTTGGACATGCGGGGGGCGGCCGCCCCATCCAGGGCACGTAACCGCAACCGTTGCGGCAGGCCACCCCTTTCAAGTCATCCATCCGTCCCGATCTACAAATCCGCAAAACGCGATTGATTATATCACCACTTTGCAACTGCCGCGGCCGCTACCCGCCAGCAGGCCGAAGTCGGGGCCTTCTAGACATTTCGATATCAGGCTTCCCACCAAACTGGCAAGCCCTGGGCTGGGGTAAGGTTGCTGGCAGGCCCCGGGCCCATCCGGTATAATCTTGCGATAGTTTTCACAAAGGAGGCGAAGCTTGCAGACCGCACGGCCGGACTCCCGCGGTGGCGGCTGTTTGCTTCAGTTCATCTTCGGCTGGCTGACCGTTGGTTTCATTAGCGTCTTCTGGAGCATCATCATCACCGCCCAGAACCCATGGCCCTGGTGGGCCTACATTTTGATGTTCTTGGCCGGGCCGGTGGGCGCCCTGGTGGACCTGGTAATGCTGGGCGGCTTCTTACCCCGCTATCCCTTCTACTGACAGGCCCGCCGCAAATCCCTGCCGCGCGCTGGTATAATTCCATCGGGATTTGCGGTGAATAAAGGCTGCAACCCGTCGGGTGTAAAGGCCAGGTCGGGTCCGGGCTGTCAGCCCCGGCACCCCCCGCAGCTACAGGATTCGTCGGCGACTTTCATTTCACAGGAGGGGTTAGATGAATTCCGCCCTGATTTCCAAGATTGAGAAGGCCAAGCGCTACGCCGAGGAGCGGGACCGGGTCACCTTCGTCCAGTTTACTGTGCGGTTCCGGGGGGATAACGACTACCACACCGTAAGCTTTCAGGACGGCAAGTGGCACTGCAGCTGCCATTTTTTCGAGACCTGGAACATCTGCAGTCACACCATGGCCCTACAGCGCATTTTGGGTGAGATGCTGCCGGCCGAAGCGGCCGTCGAGCCCACCGGCTCCGGCGGCTAGTCGGTCCGACCATAGCCGTCTGGGTGGCGGCACCGCCACTCCCAAGCGCTGCCGATAATCAGCTCTAAGTTATCGTATTTAGGACGCCACCCGATCGCCTGCTCTGCCCGACTCCGGCTGGCCACCAGGACGGCCGGATCGCCCGGCCTTCGGGGCCCGAACTTCACCGCCACCGGCCGCCCCGTCACCCGGCGGGCCGCTTCGGTCACCTCCAGCACCGAATACCCTGATCCGCTCCCAAGGTTGCATATGATCTGCTCTTCCCAGTCCAGCCGCTCCAGGGCCTTCAGGTGGGCATCGGCGATGTCGGCCACGTGGACGAAATCTCGGATGCAGGTACCGTCGGGCGTGGGGTAGTCCCGGCCGTAGACCTCGACGAAGGGTCGCTTCCCGGCGGCCACCTCCAGCAGCGAGGGGATCAGGTGGGTTTCTGGCCGGTGGTCTTCCCCCAGCCGGTCCGTTGCCCCGGCGGCATTAAAATAGCGCAGGGAGGCAAATCTCAGGCCTGCAAGCCGTCCCAACCATCCCAACGCCTCCTCCACCATCAGCTTAGTCTGCCCGTAGGGGCTGGTGGGAACGGTGGGATGGTCTTCGGCGATGGGGACGGTGCGGGGCTCACCGTAGACGGCGGCGCTGGACGAAAAGACGAACCGGCGCACCCCGGCCCCCAGCATCAGCTGCAGCAGCTGGAGGGTGAGGCCCACATTCTGGTGAAAATAGCGGGCGGGTTCCCGGACCGACTCGGCTACCAGGCTCAGGGCCGCAAAGTGCATTACCGCGTCGAACCGGCCCCGGGCCAGTACCCGGGCCAGCCGGGCGGTATCGGCCAGGTCGGCGACGATGAGTTCGGCCCCAGGGGGAGCGGCCGCGGCGTGACCCCGGCTCAGGTTGTCGTAGATTACTACCTGGTGGCCGGCCGAAAGGAGGGCCTCGGCCGCCACGCTCCCAACGTAGCCTGCTCCGCCGATAACGAGTACTTTCATGCCCTGTAATCTTACCCGGTCTGGGCGGCGCCGTCGAGGCCCGTTGACCAGCCGCCCTTTATAATAAATCCCGATGGGTGCTCATTCCCGGGCTTTGGCGGTCCGGGTCCCCCTGATCTTCTACACCGGGGCGGCCCTGGGCCCAATGGGGGGGAATGTCATGGTCGTCCTGATGCCCCTGCTCCAGCGGGATCTTCAGACCGACCTGGGCCGCCTCTCCCTGGCCGTCACCGCCTACATGGTCCCCTTTGCCCTTTTTCAGGTCTTTTCCGGGGCCCTGGCCGATACCTTCTCCCGGCGCTGGGCAGCCTTCTGGGGATTTGCCGGCTTCGGCCTCGCAGCCCTCATCTGCGGTCTGGCCCCCAACGTCGAGGTGCTTATTTTGGGCCGGGTTTTCCAGGGGATAACCAACGCCTTCACGACGCCCATCCTACTGGCCGTTCTGGCCGACGTGATACCCCCGGCCCGGCTCGGGCGGTCGATGGGCATCTTCGGGGCCATCAATACCGGCGGAAACCTGGCCGCCCCGGTGGTGGCCGGGGGCCTGGCCATTATCAACTGGCGGCTGGCGTACCTGGTCGTCGCCCTGGCCTCCCTGAGCCTGGCCGCATACTACTGGCGCTGGTTCCGGGCCAGCGCCCAGGCCGACCGCCGTTCCCGGAGGCCCGGCCGGGACGTGTGGTGGGTGCCCTTAAGGCTTCTGGTCAGCCCCCGCTTCTGGCCCATCGCCGCCCTTTCGGCAGGCGGCTACGTGGCCGTCTCTGGCACCTACTACCTCTGGGCCGTTTACCTGGCCGACCGTTGGCAGGTGCCGGTAGACCGGAGCGGCCTTCTCCTTTCCCTCTACGGCCTGGCCGGGGTTTTAGTGGGACCCGTCGCCGGCCTGGGTATCGACCGGTTTGGCCGGCCGATTATGGTCGCGCTGGGGATCGCCCTGGCCGTTCTGGGCCACCTGGCCCTCGGGGTTGCCCCCGACCCGCTTACCTTTGGGGTGTTCGGGGCGGCTTTGGGCGGGGTTTACGCCCTCTTTTGGGCCGGCCTTAATACCCTGGCCCTGGAGGCCTTCCCCAAGGAACGTGGGGCCGCCGCCTCCCTCTACAACGGCTTTAAGTTTTTGGGTAGCGCGGCGGCCCCCCTGGTGCTCACCCCGATTTATACCGGCGCCGGCCCCACCGCGCCCTTCCTGGCCGTTGCCCTCTTCGGCCTCGGGCTCTTCTTACCCCTAGCCCTTTATACCCGCTTGGACGGCCGTGGCCAGGCGACTTAAGTCCGTGGAGATCCTTGGGGTCCGGGTCGACGACGTCACCTTGGCCGAGGCCCTGGAGCTGGCCGCCGGCTGGCTTAGGGCGGACGGTCCCCGGCTGGTGGTTACCCCCAACGCCGAGTTCGTGATGCGGGCCCGGTGGGACCTGGCCTTCCGCAAGGTTTTAAACGGCGCCGACCTGGCCATCCCCGACGGGTTCGGCCTGGTCTGGGCTTCCCGGGTCCTGGGTAACCCAATTCGGGAGCAAGTTCCCGGCACCGACTTCGCCGAGGGGCTGGTTCGGCTGGCCGGGAACCGCTACCGGGTCTTCTTCCTGGGGGCGGGACCGGGGGTGGCGGCGGCGGCCGCCAGCCGGCTCAAGGCCAAGTACCCGGGCCTCCAGGTGGCCGGGGCTTACCCCGGCTCCCCCCACCCCGAGGCCGACGCGGAGGTCCTAAGGGTGCTCGAGGCAGCCCGGCCCATCGATATTCTCCTGGTGGCTTACGGGGCACCGAAACAGGAGTTCTGGCTCCGGCGCAACCTGGGCCGGGTTGGGGCCAAAATCGGGGTGGGGGTCGGCGGGGCCTTCGACTTCCTGGCCGGGGTGGTCCCGCGGGCCCCTCGCTGGATGCGAGAGGCCGGCCTGGAGTGGCTGTATCGCCTCCTGCGCCAGCCGTGGCGCTGGCGCCGGATGCGGGTGCTGCCCCGTTTCGTCCTCGACGTCCTCCGCGCCCGCTATGGGAGGGGTGGGACCGGGGCCCGCGTCGGGTAGACGCGGGCGGCGAAGGCTTCCCAGTAGCCCCGGAGGCTCACCGGCCCGTAGGCGAAGATGGCGTGCCCGGCAGCCCCCAGCGCCCGGGCCGCCTCG